>CAYLXB010000027.1:0-40192 GCA_964387495.1 uncultured Anaerolineaceae bacterium | reverse complement strand
CAAGAGGCTTTTAACCTGCTCATCTCGACAAACTCGCTTTCTTGAGAACGCCATACTGGCTGGCCGCGGTAGCATTGTTGATGCTTGACTCAGCCCCGGTAATCATCCCGACTATCCTCATGGTAGGAACGGACTATCTTTTCCTGGCGCTTGTTACAAGTTTCGCGGTTTTTTCGACCCGCTATATTGAACAACCTGCTTCACATCGTTTATATCCGCTGATACTGGTCAGCCTCCTGGCACCGCTGCTCCGGCTTGTCGGTGTTTCCATTACAGCTTTTGGAGTCCTTGTGGTCTGGCTAGCAGGCAGGGATAGCCCATTGCGGCGTTTGGGGCGGAGTCTATGTTTGGGACTGACTGCAATTCCAGCCCTGGCATGGGTGTTGTTCACCTGGAAAGTAACGAATGCAAATGCA
Organism: uncultured Anaerolineaceae bacterium; assembly: GCA_964387495.1. GTDB lineage: Bacteria > Chloroflexota > Anaerolineae > Anaerolineales > Villigracilaceae > DSXF01. The sequence continues at coordinate 39,776 of CAYLXB010000027.1, read as the reverse complement.
ACCCGCGGCCCGAATCCGTTTCTGGAGGACATTGAACGGTTCTCTCATGGGATTGCCAATTGGTTTGTTTCTTCTGATACCATCAATGAACACCCATCCTTGTTTTTCCTTTTACCATGGGTTGTCTGTAGCAGCCTGGTGTTTTTCCTGCTGCTGGTTGGATGGCGCTGGCGCGTCTTTAATCACAATAGCATGCCAGTGATGGGCCTGGGAGTGGTTTACTTGGTCTTCTTATTTGCTTCGGCCCGGCTAAAATACGTGAACCGCCTCGTGGGCAGATTTACTCTGCCGATATACATTCCACTGATCCTGCTGTTCCTGCTCACAATACTCGTGTTTTTACGATATGTCCATCAGCATGGGAATAAAAATCTCTATCGATCGGCGGTAGCGATGTGTATTGGCGCATTTATGTTTGTTAATGCCCCGCTCATGGCACAGACCAGGACAATACTGGCCGATTCGTATGCGCACGGTGTTGCTGACCCGAATAATATTTTCAATTCCGACAAGGCGAACAACCATTCAGTCATCAAGTTTTGGAAGTCATACCCCCCGCCGGAAGATTCCCTGGTGTTTGCCAATTCTCCTGCATACCTGGCCTTCCAAACCTGGGAGGTTGTCCGGGCTTCGCCGGTCAAATACCTTGGCCCTTATGGCAATGAACTCTTACCCCTGGGAAACTATTATCCGGACTTATTCCAACCCGGCAAAGTGACTTACCTGGTTTGGATTGGCCCGCCTACCCATGATTATATTTATACCCCGGATGAACTGGGGCAGGTACTCCACCTGGAAACGCTTTTTGAGAACAGGGATGGGGGTGTTTATATTATCACTCCGCAAAAGAAATAACCCCAATGTGTGATAGGGCGGTTGATGCCCTCATTATTTATTTGTGTATCTGCAGCCAGCGGAATGAGACTGCTCCAATCCCAAATGGCAGCCAAAAAGTCACCGCACGGTAAGCCAGTGTAACAATCACAGCATTTTCCCAGCTCACGCGCAGGGATTTGAAGACCACCGGCAAAATGCCCTCCACAATACCGATGCCTGAAGGGGTGGGTGACACGATCAGGAATAGGTACCCAATGGAGAAACCACCCACCAGCGTGCCCGCAGAGAATGGTACGCTGAACGCCAGAAAGGTCAACATAAGTACACAAATCAACAACGCCTTGTTATTCAAAGCCAGCAGCATGGGAATAGCCAGTCCCTTTGTCTGGCCGCGCAAGGCGGACAATCCTTCCGCTGCCTCCCCTGCAAACTCATGGGCACGTTCCTTGCTCAGATAATCACGGCGCAGGAAGGGGCGCACGATCGCGTTGACAAATTTGGCGGCTTTCACTAACACCTTTTCAAGCGATTCTGCCGAACGAGCTCCCAGGATGATCAATGTTGCTAATGCAATTGCAATGGCCAGCATGAAAAGCGAAGCAATGACCTCCCCACTGTGCAGATCGTTTCGTCGGATCAAGACGATAATTCCCAGTGCCAATACTACCAGAAAAGCCGCATAATCAAAGAGCACATACAATACACCGCCAATGAGCACCTTTCCAGATGGGTGGCCGTGTTGGTTGCCATCTTTGACAAAAACAGCTACGCCCCCAACACCTCCACTGGGAGCCACGATATTGATAAAAGTCGAAGAAACTGCCACCGGTAGCAACCGCAGAGCGCTGTCCTTCAGCCCCATGACCTTATAGAGCACTTGATAAGTAAGCGCCGAGTTATATAACCAAATGAGTTCCACCAATACTGCCAGCGACAGAAACCACAAATCTGCCCGTTTAAGGGTTTCCACACTTTCTTCAAGTTCGCCAAAACTGGTGATTACAACCGCAGCAGCCAGAAAGAAAATGATCAGAAACAATAACCTGCGCATTGTTATTTGCTCTGAGTCTCGCTGTATGGGTGGAAGAGAATTGGTACGCCTCCCGTAGGATCGAGGCCGGGAGGCGTACCAATGGACTAATCGCGGCGGCGGCCTAATCCACCGACCAGCGAGACATAGTATAGTAATTGCATGACAGCGGTCACCAGGCCAGCCACATAAGTTAACGCAGCCGCATTAAGAACGGTATTGACACCTCGCTGTTCGTCCTCGCCCATGATGATACCGGTTTCAGCCAGCAGTTGTTTTGCTCGTTTCGAAGCATTGAACTCAACGGGCAAGGTCGCCAAGGCAAAGAGCGCGCCCCCCGAAAAGAAGAGCACCCCAATCCAGGCCAGGTTTGTCAAGCGCAGGAGCAGGCCGGCCATAATGAATATCCAGCCCAGGTATGAGCCAATGTTGACCATGGGTACCAACCCCGCACGCAAGCGCAGAGGGAAATAATCTTCGGCATCCTGCTGGGCGTGGCCCAGTTCATGCGCTGCAACAGCAAGGGATGCTACCGAGGCACTACGGGCCACCCCCGCTGAAAGCCGCAGGGTCTTGTCGCGCGGATCATAGTGATCGGTCAACTCACCGGCCGTTCCTTCAACTCGAACCCCATATAGACCACCACTGGCGATCAGCCGTTGAGCTGCCTCATATCCGCTCATCCGGCTGCGGGCCGGCACCTGCCCCCACTTGTTATAAGCCGACCTGACATACCAGGATGTCAGGAGCATGATCAGGAAGGCCGGCAGCATGTAAATCAGGTAACCTATATCGAAAAACATGTTTCACCTCAAGCCTTTACTTGCTGTTGATGATCTCCAGCAGGACTTCGAGCGCTTTATCCAACTGAGGGTCGCGTCCAGCCGTAAAATCATCTTCTGTTAATTCAACTACATAATCCGGAGTCAGGCCTTGTTTGTGAATGGCGCGCCCTTCCGGAGTCAGCCATTTGGCTACTGTCACCCGCACTGCTCCCTGGTCATTGGACAAAGGTACCCAGTTTTGGACCGACCCCTTGCCATAGGTGGTGACACCCACCAGCTTCCCGCGCCCGTAATCCTGAATGACCCCGGCCAGGATCTCAGAAGCTGAAGCCGTCCCTTCATTGACCAATACAACCAGGGGGAGTTCAGTTGCACGGCCGTTCGGAATGATTTCATAGGAGTGGCGGGTACCGTCGCCATACTGTTCATACAGGACAACCCCCTTGCCAACAAATTCGGATGTTACTTCTACCGCAGTTTGCAGGTATCCGCCGCCATTATTGCGCAGGTCGATGATAATTCCCCTTGGTTTTTCATCCAGAAGTGTGTTCAAGGTCTCGCGCAATTCTCGTGTCGTGTTATCGCCAAAGGTAGTGATCTGGATGTATGCAATTCCTCCATCCTTCATCTCGCCGATGACGCTTTTAACGACGATGTGTTCACGTACCACATTGAAATCCAGCGGCTCACTTTCACCTTCTCGAAGGACGGTCAGGCGCACTGTAGTACCGGCTGGGCCGAGGACTTTCAATCGGACAATTTCACCGTCCAGACCCGTCATATCTTCGCCGTCAATGGCAATGACTTTATCTCCGGGTTTCAGGCCTGCCTTTTCCGCAGGTGAGTCTGGCATTGGGCTGATTATGGTAAGGTAATCACCGCTTGGGTCCACCCACGCGCCGATGCCGTCATATTCGCCGGCGAGGCTGATATTGGCGTCTCTGTACTGCTGAGGATCCATATAGGAAGTGTGCTCATCGCCCAGGGATGCCAACATACCGTTGATGGCTCCCTGCATTAATTTAATATCATCAACCGGCTGATCAACGTATTGTGTGTGGACCAATTCCCAGGTTTCCCAGAAGGGCACAAAAAGTGTTTGGAGTTCTTCCGGGGTGGCCTGTTCTGCTTGTGCAGGGGTAGCAACCACTGGAAGCGGGGTGCTCTGTATGGAAGCATTGGAACGGTCAAGCAGCGGATATAGCTGTGCGACCATAAATCCGCCAGAGAACGCCCCAATAACTAGAATCAAGGCGGCTAGGGTGATCAGTGTATTGCGAAGCAGATTGTTCAAAGGGACCTCCAGTAAATGTCATTCAGATGGAATGACAGTGTCATCAGGATACCATCAGGCGATTAAAAATGTATGAAATCCATATCCCTCATACGTATGAAATTTGTAAATGTTTTATAAACCGACAAGACCAGGCAGGCAGCTCCAGTTGGTAAATGCTGCATCTGCATCCTGACCAGGAGTACCATCACCATACAGGATGCTGTAGAAACCGAACGCGCGCGCCGCGCGCGTGGTGTGGCGCAGATCGTCGATCAAGACACAGTGATGAGGATCGCCCTCTCCAGCATACGCCATGGCAATCTTCAAGGCTTCTGGCTGTGGTTTGCAGTAGGGGTGTACGCTGTTCACATCCACGATGCCATCAAAGCAGTTCTCCAGTTCAAGCGCGGTGAGAACACGCCGGGCGTGGGCTGCATCTGCATTGGTCAGGATCACCTTGCGGATTGGAAGCGTCGCCAGAACTTTTCTTTGGGCAGGATCTGGTTTTAAATAGTGGCACACAGGCACATCATGTACAAAGGCCAGGTAGTCCTGTTTGTCCACCGGATAAAACATTTCAAGCCCGCGCAGGGTGGTTCCATAAGTCCGGAATAATCGTTCGCGCATGGCCGGGATTTCATCTTGTGGGATATTCAACCGTTCATGCATGTATTGGGTGATACGTCCCCGGATGGCGGTCCACAGGCCGCTGGAGGCTGGATAGAGTGTGTCATCCAGGTCGAAGAAGATGGTGGTGAATGGCATGAGGCACATTATAATATCGGTATGAGCATTTGCGTCCTATCTCCTGGAGTTGCCTCCCAGATTGCAGCCGGTGAAGTGGTTGAGCGCCCGGCGTCTGTCGTAAAAGAACTGGTTGAGAATGCCCTGGATGCCAGAGCATGCCAGATTACGGTGACCGTGGCCGAGGCTGGCCGCCGGCTGGTTGAGGTGGCTGATGATGGCCTCGGCATTCCGGCGGCTGAACTGCCGCTGGCAACCGCCCGGCATGCCACCTCGAAATTAAGGAGTGCCGAGGAGTTATTCCATATTACCACGCTTGGTTTTCGCGGGGAGGCCCTGGCTTCGATTGGATCGGTCTCCAGGTTGACTCTCACGTCACGGCCAGCCGATGTACCTGTTGCCATGCGCCTGCGGGTGGAGGGGGGGCAAAACGGCGCGCTGGAGCAGGTTGGTGCGCCGGTTGGAACTGTGGTGCGGGTGGAAGATCTGTTTTATAACGTTCCAGCCCGTCTGAAGTTCTTGAAGCAGGACCTGACGGAGCGCCGTCAGATTGATGCACTCATGACCCGTTATGCCCTGGCATACCCTCATGTGCGGTTTCGGCTGGTAAATGATGGCACGCCAACTTTGCAAACCACGGGGGATGGCGATCGGCGTTCGATCCTGGCTGCCTTGTATGGCGTGGAAGTAGCCAAACAAATGCTTGATGTGCTGGCCGAGGATGAGGGCTTGAAATTAACCGGTTTCATCAGCCCCACTTCATTGACTCGTTCCAACCGCAAGGACATTACCTTTTTTGTAAATGGACGCTGGGTACAAGATACCCCTCTGGTGACGGCGGTCTTGCAGGCTTACCACACGTTACTGATGGTGGGGCGTTACCCGCTCGCAGCTCTGTTCGTGGAAATCCGGCCGGAGGATGTGGATGTGAATGTACATCCGGCCAAGGCAGAGGTGCGTTTTCGGGAACAGGATCGGATCTTTGGCTTTGTCCAGCGCGGTGTGCGGCGCGCTATTCTGGCTTATGCGCCGGTGCCGCATGTTCAACCGCAGACCTTGTGGGCCGGGGCGGATCACGGGCCACAAGGTACAACCACCGGACAACAGGTGGATGCAGGCTGGATTATCGGTCATGGAGAAAGCGGAGAACAGGAGCTGGCAGGCAGCGAACAACGGCCTGTTGGTAATGAATCTGCGACTTCTTTACCTTCCAGCCCAGGGATGGGAACCTTTGCGATTCCCCTCCTGCGTTTGATTGGCCAGATTGGTGCGACTTATCTGGTGGCTGAAGGGCCGGATGGGTTGTATTTGATCGATCAGCATGCAGCGCATGAACGTGTCCTATTCGAAAAATTGATGCTTCAGCATGCCCAGAAGAGTATCCCTGCCCAGGCTTTGTTACAGCCTGCGGTGGTACAGTTGCCGCCTGCGCAATCCGTCTTGCTCTCCGGCCAGTTGCCATTACTGGAACATTTCGGCTTTCTGGTGGAATCCTTTGGGCCAAATACTTTTCAGGTGCGTGCCCTGCCTGCCCTGTTTACTGGAGCTGACCCGGCCCTTGCTCTGCGTGCCGTGGTGGAGGATTTTGAAGAAGACGAGACCCCACTGCAGAATGAAGTCGAAAGTTGTGTGGCTGCACGTGTTTGCAAGCGCCTGGCAATCAAGGCCGGACAGGTGCTCTCCCCAGAAGAACAACGTGCCTTGCTAACCGAGTTGGAAGCTTGTGATTCGCCGCGCACCTGTCCACACGGAAGACCTACAATGATTCACCTTTCGGTTGATATGCTCGAAAGACAGTTCGGCCGCCGGGGAGCCAGATAGCCTCTCAATCGTCTCTCATTTCCTCTCTTTTCCTTATAGGGCAGGTAGCAATTTTTTGCATTTTAGGGTATCCTTATAAAGAACCATCCCCGCAGTCGCAGGAGGCCGCAATGATTAAGGACATTCTCAAAGACGCCGAAACCCGGATGCACAGCGCCATCCAATCGTTGGAAAATGATCTGGCAGGCATCCGTACTGGACGGGCAAGCCCGGTCTTGGTGGAAAGACTCCCCATTGAGTATTTTGGCAGCCCAACGCCCCTCATACAACTGGCATCGGTCAGTGTGCCGGAGCCGCGCTCCTTGTTGATCCGGCCCTTTGATCCCTCCACACTAAAGGCAATCGAGCGGGCGATTTTAGCCTCGGATCTCGGGTTAACTCCCAACAATGATGGAAAAGCAATCCGTCTGAACCTGCCGCCCCTCACCGAGGAACGCCGCCGCGAATTGGTCAAGGTGGTGCATAACCGCCTGGAGGAGGCACGGGTTGCCATTCGCAACATTCGCCGTGACCTGAAGAAGGATATGGAAGATTTCGAGAAAGAAAAGATGATTTCTGAGGATGATCTGAAGCGCGGTGAAGATGAGCTACAGAAGGCCACCGATCGCTTCGTTCAGGAAGTGGATAAAGTCGGCCAGCGCAAAGAGCAGGAAATCCTGGAAGTCTGATTATGGGAGAAAACGATCCTTTTCCGGCAGATCGCCTGCCCCGGCACGTTGCCATCATTATGGATGGGAACGGCCGATGGGCCATCCAGCGCGGCTTGCCGCGCCTGGCCGGACATAGGGCCGGCACTGAAAATCTACGCCGGATCATAACGGCCTCGGTCGAATTTGGGGTTAGATACCTGACCATCTATGCTTTCTCGACCGAGAACTGGGGTCGCCCCCCGGAAGAGGTCCAGGGGTTGATGCGAATCCTAGAGGATGTCATTGACCGGGAGTTGGGCGAGCTGTATAAAGAAGGTGTGCAACTGCGCCACATTGGGCGCCTGGAACGCCTGGATCCGAAAATCCAGGAAAAGGTGCTGGATGCAGTGGAGTTGACCAGAAATAATGACCGCCTGGTCTTGAGCGTAGCCTTTAACTACGGCGGTCGTGATGAAATTGTGTGTGCCATCCAGCGTATGCTTCGGGATGGGATTCCACCTGAAGAAGTGGACGTTGAGAAAGTCAACCAGTACCTTTTCACGGCGGGCGTTCCGGACCCCGACCTGATCATCCGCACATCGGGCGAATTGAGGGTCAGCAATTTTCTTATCTGGCAGGCAGCATATTCTGAGTGGTATGTCACCCAAACCTACTGGCCTGATTTTGACAAAGAGGAATACCGGCGAGCCCTGGAAGCTTATATCCAACGCGACCGCCGGTATGGAGGCATAACTGCAACAGTGAATTCCAGGAATCAAAATGCTGGCTAAACGTACACTCACTGCGCTGGTCATGTTGCTTGTTGGACTGCCAGCCGTTATTTTTGGGGGTGTTTTCTACTTTATTGTGATCGGAACCTTAGTGACAGGGGCAGCCTGGGAATATGCACGTATCTTTCGGGCAGTCCAGTCACGCCCTTCCATGATACTTACGGCCGGTGGAACAGCGGCTTTACTGGTTGCGCGCATGTTCTTACCCCAGGCTGCCGGGCCATTGCTGGCGGGGCTTGTCTTGCTGGCAGTGACGGTCCACCTAATTGAATATGAGAAAGGCCGCGACCAGGCCGCCCAGGATTTAACAGTTACCCTTGGCGGCCTGATTTATCTCGGCTGGCTGGGCGCCTACCTGTTGGACCTGCGCAGCCTGCCGGGTGGTTTGTGGTGGTTGATGCTGGCACTGATTCCTGTTTTTACAGCCGATACCATGGCTTATTTTGTGGGCACTCGTTTTGGGAGGCATCCACTCTGCCCGCGCTTGAGCCCCAAGAAAACCTGGGAAGGCTATTGGGCAGGAGTGGCCTCCGGGCCACTTGCAGGGGCCGGCTTTGCTTGGTTGTTTGCCCAGCTTGGGGGACCGCAGGTGGACCTCCTGGGCAGTGCGCTGCTGGGGCTGGTGATGGCTGCGTTTACTCCCCTGGGTGATTTGGGGGAGAGTTTGTTCAAGCGTCAGGCTGGATTGAAAGATTCCAGCAATGTTTTTCCCGGACACGGCGGTTTTTTCGACCGTATCGATTCATGGCTGTGGGCTGCCGTGATTGGCTTCTATCTGGTCCAATGGTTTTTCTTGAAAGCATAGGAGGATTTTCTCATGGATAATGCCCCTACTCGCAACCTGGCTCTGGACTTGGCACGTGTCACCGAAGCAGCTGCGCTTTCGGCGGGACGCTGGATGGGACGCGGCGACAAGGAAGCGGCCGATAACGCCGCCGTACAGGCCATGCGCCTGGTTTTGCAAACCGTGACAATGGATGGCATCATTGTCATCGGTGAGGGCGAGAAGGATAATGCGCCCATGCTGTACAATGGTGAGCGTGTTGGAAACGGTCAGCCGCCTGAGATGGATGTGGCGGTTGACCCGATCGACGGGACGCGCCCGCTGGCTTATGGCCGCACCAATTCGATTTCCACGGTGGCGGTCGCGCCGCGCGGCACCATGTTCGACCCGGGCCCCTTTGTTTACATGAATAAGATCGCGGTTGGCCCAGAGGCTAAAGGTAAGGTGGATATCAATGCCCCATTATTGGATAACCTGCGCGCCGTTGCCAAAGCCAAGGGTAAATCGGTTGAGGATTTGGCTGTAATCATGCTGGACCGGCCTCGTCACGAGGGCATGGTGGCAGAGATTCGCCGGGTGGGCGCCCGCATCCGGCTTATCCCGGATGGCGATGTGGCTGCTGCCCTGATGACCGCCTGGCCTGCCGATTCGGGCTTTGATATTTTGATTGGCATCGGCGGTACGCCCGAGGGAGTGCTGGCGGCCTGCGCCCTGCGCGCCATCGGCGGCGAGATACAGGGCAAGTTATATGCCCGCAATGAAGATGAACTGCGCCGCGGACGTGAGGCAGGCTATAACTTCGATAAAGTCCTGACCATGAATGATCTGGTTTCTTCCGAGGATGTCTTCTTTGCTGCCACGGGCATTACAGATGGCCCCTTGCTGGACGGCGTCAAATATTTTGGTGATGGCGCCAGCACTGACAGCCTGGTAGTGCGCGGCTTGACCGGCACTGTGCGGCAGATCACCGCCACGCATCGCTGGGAGAAGCTGAACCGGCTCAGCTCCATCAAGTATTAGCCTGTCCTGTCCCTGGCTTCGGCCTCGGGCGCGAAGGCTTGACACCCTGCCGTCTTGACCGTATAATCCGCCTCGCTTTCCTGGCTAGCTCAACGGCAGAGCGGGCGGCTGTTAACCGCTAGGTTCGAGGTTCAAATCCTCGGCCAGGAGCTATTGAAAAAAGTTTTGCCTTTTGGAAGGCAAAACTTTTTTGTTTTCGGATTTATTCGATCCGTTTTGTGAAAAGTGTTGTGATGCCGGATGGATTCTGGCATCAGTTCCTGGAATGTCGGCAATTATGTAAACACCCGTGAAGAACTGGCGGAATATAGCCTGGCACTCTACGCCTTCATGTCCAGAATCTTCCATTATTTCGAATGGACACCGACTTGCCCTTTGGGGGCATGATCACTAACCGAAAGCATCCCGATTGATTGTAAATTTACGAGACTTACCCCAGCGCTGGCGGGTTTGAATCTCGGGTTATAATCACAGCAAGTCCGTTTGAATTGGAGGAAGCATGCGCACGCGTAAGTTTTGGTCGGCTCATGTGTTACTGTTGCTGGTCATCCTGCCGGCTTGTGCACCCTTCCTGCCTACCCCGCTCCCTACACCTGTTCCGGGTTTTGTCAACACCGTAGTTGTACTCACAGCCCAGGCTGCCTCGGCCCAGACTGCTTCAGCCCTGCCGCCTGCCACTGCAACTTCCACCCCCACTTCCACTATTCGGCCCATAACCGCCACGCCCACGCCGACGGCAACCGTGCTCTTTACATATGTCACCTCTACTTCGACAACGCCCACCATCCAGCCGCCGCCTCCGGCCTGGCCGGCCTGGGATACCGGCGAGATCGTCAGGATGCCCTCCGGCAGCGGCGAGAATGTGGGCAAGACTAAATTTTTCAGCGTTTTACAATACGTCAAGGTCAGGGTGATCCGCAAGAATGGCGTCAAGGTGCGCCAGATTCCCAGCACAAGTGCGGTTTCGAACATGATGGTTGAATATGGCGATACCATGCTCCTGCTGGGTCTGTGGAACCATAACAACAATAATTCCTATGTCAAGGTCAGGCTGCCGGATGGGAAGGAATACTGGGTGGGGGGCAATGGCGATTCCACCCCGCAGGTCAGCCTGGAGTTTGTCCAATAGGCCCATTACGATCCAAACCAAAAAACAACCGCCCGGAATCTACCGGGCGGTTGTCAATCCTGAATATGATGCTTTATTCCTTCGGTGTACCGGCAGGAGTGTTCTCTCTGGCTTCCTTGCTTTCTTCTTTCTTTCCGTTGCGGCTGGTCTGCCCCGAAGGCGACTTGTGGTCTGTGGCGTAAAAACCGGAGCCTTTGAATACAATGCCAACCGGTGCAATAACTTTCTTCAGGCTCTTCTGACTGCATTCAGGGCAGCGGGTCAGCGGCTGGTCTTTGAAGGATTGCTGGCGGTCGAACTGAACGCCACAATTTTCACAGCGATACGTGTAAACTGGCATACAAACCTCTTTGAATTCCGGACTTGCGGGCCGAATTATAGCGCGCCTGTCTGCATTTAGCAAGAGCCGGGAGCGAGTGCTAAAAAATGTGTCAGGCGGGTTTTCGAACCAAAAAACGGCTGTGATATAATCTTCCACACTTTCCAGCGGAGAGTCTCGCATGTATATGGTGAGCATTACTTATTGCGCTGTCTGACATTACACCGACCGGGCCGTGGGCCTGGCAGTAGAATTGTTGAACCGGTATGAGGCCAGAATCGAAATGCTGACGCTCATTCCCTCGCAGGGAGGGCGTTTTGAAGTTCTGGTCGATGGGCAGTTGCTGTATTCCAAACTGGCCACTGGCCGTCACCCTGAACCGGGCGAGGTGCTCGACCTGGTGGAGAAATTCATCAGCAAATAATTTTTGTGAGGCGATTATGGCAAAGAAAGGCCGCGTTTTTTCTGGCATCCGTCCCACCGGACGTGCCCATTTGGGCAATTACTTGGGCGCTATCCAAAACTATGTTGCCCTGCAGGATGAATATGAATGCGTTTATTGCATTGTGGACCTGCATGCGCTGACCACTGTCGAGGATACCCTCAATCTGAAACAAAACACCTACGAGATGGCTCTTGACCTGCTGGCCGCCGGCATCCGCCCGGAGGAGACCATCCTGTTTGTGCAGAGTCATGTGCCGCAGGTGACCGAACTCCATACCATTTTTTCGATGGTGACGCCGCTGGGGAAACTGACTGATCTGCCAACTTTCAAAGAGAAGGTCCGCCAGAACCCGAACAATGTCAACTATGGGCTGGTTGGTTACCCCGTGCTGATGAGTGCGGATATCGCCCTCTATAAGACCGACCTTGTCCCGGTGGGTATTGACCAGGCACCGCACCTGGAATTCGCACGTGAGGTCGTGCGTTCGTTCAATTATCGCTACAAAACCAATGTGCTCATCGAAGCCCAGATGAAAACCACCGAAGTACCCAAGGTGATCGGCATTGACGGCAAGGAAAAGATGAGCAAGAGCCTGGACAACCAGATCGAGATTGCGGCTACAGCCGAGGAGACGCAGAAACGGGTCATGATGATGGTCACCGATCCCCAGCGCATGCGCCGGGACGATCCTGGCAACCCGGATGTCTGCAATGTCTTCTCCCTGCATAAGACTTTCACACCGAAAGAAGATGTGGAGATGATCAACATCGAGTGCCGCCGGGCGGGTATCGGCTGCGTGGACTGCAAGAAGCGCTTTGCTGCCAACTTGAACAAGGGGCTTGAACCCTTCCGCACCAGGCGCCTCGAACTTGCCTCGAAACCGGACCAGGTGCTGGCTGTGCTTGAAGATGGCGCTGTTCGTGCCCGGGCGATTGCGGAACAGACAATGAGGCAAGTGCGCGCTGCCGTGCAGCTTCCATAAAATCATTCACTTATGAGTTACGCATAAGTTTGATATGCGCGCTTTGGTCCAACGTGTAAAACACGGCAGGGTTACAGTTGCAGGCCAGGCCATTGCATCCATCGGACATGGCCTGGTTATCTTGTTGGGCATTGGCCACGGTGATGGGGAGGAAAAGGCTCAGTTCCTGGCCGAAAAGATTGCCACTTTGCGTATTTTCGAAGATGAGCAAGGCAAGACCAATCTTTCCATCCAGGATGTAAAAGGGGAAGCGCTGGTTGTGTCACAGTTCACGCTCTATGCTGATACGCGCAAAGGGCGCCGCCCATCTTTCACAGATGCTGCTCTGCCTGAACTTGCCGCACCATTGGTAGAGCTCTTTGCCGAATTTCTGCGTGCCCAAGGCGTGCCGGCTCAGACCGGACAATTTGGTGCTCATATGCTGGTGGAAATCCACAATGACGGTCCGGTGACCATCTGGTTGGAGCGTTGAAATGCGCGATTTATACGGTGGTATTGAGGGTGGCGGGACAAAGTTCGTTTGTATGGTTGCAGGCGGGCCGCAGAACATTGTCGATCAGATCCGCTTCCCCACCACCACACCGGAGGAAACTTTCCGGCGGGTGGTGGATTTTTTCATACCGCACCTGGGAAGACTGCAGGCCATCGGCCTGGCTTGTTTTGGCCCACTCGACATTGATCCGGAATCCCCCACTTACGGTTACGTGACTGCCACGCCCAAGCCTGGTTGGTCAAACATAAACGTTCTTGATATGCTGAAGCTGCAACTGCAGCTGCCCGTAGCCATCGATCTGGATGTCAATGCTGCTGTACTGGGCGAATTCTGCTGGGGGGCGGCTCAAGGGTTGGACCCATGCCTGTACCTGACCGTTGGGACAGGTATTGGGGGAGGGTATCTGATCCGAGGCCGGCCGTTGACCGGCCTGTCCAACCTTGAAATGGGGCATATTCGCCTGCGGCGGGACCCACAGCGGGATCCCTTCCCGGGGGCCTGCCCTTTCCACGGCGACTGCTTCGAGGGACTGGCTGCCGGGCCAGCCATCCGGAAGCGGCTTGGAATCCCTGCAGAAGACCTGCCGCAGGCGCACTCTTTCTGGAATTTGGAAGCGGAATACATAGCCCAGGCACTGGCAACGTTTGTGCTGGCGCTTTCCCCGCGGCGCATCATCCTGGGCGGCGGTGTGATGCAGAATCCCCTACTCTTCCCGCTTGTACGCCATGGCCTGCTGGAACTGCTGGGCAGTTATGTGCCGGTGTTGGACTCCAAGGAAAAGATGGAAGCCTTTGTTGTTCCGCCAGGGTTGGGCGGGCTTTCCGGCGTATTGGGGGCAATTGCACTGGCTCAGAATCTGGCAGGCAGTGCCTGAGATCGTTTCGTCCGGCTAGGGGGAAGTCGACCGGGTTTCATCTTTGTTTGCCGGTAAACAACCCAAACTCATCAGGAACACACCCATTAGGATAATTGCCCCGCTGGCATACGGTAAATTCAGGTTGATATCGAAGACTCCCCCTGCATATAATGGTCCGGCCACGCGTCCCAAGCTGACGCAGGAGTTGCTCATTCCCAGAGCTGCACCCTGTCCAACCGTGGCGCGCTTCGAGACCAGGGAGTGGATGGCGGGGCGAAGGAAGGTGATGGAAAAGGTATATATGCCGGTAGTCATGAGGACACTGGCGTACGTATTCGCCATCAGCAGAAGGACAAAACTGATTGCTCCGATAAGCAGCGATGTTTTGATCACTGTTGTTTCCCCCAGGTGCTGGGTGACAAGCCCGGTCAGCGCGCCGCGTCCGACAAGGGCGATGCTTCCTAACAGGGTCAGGATGCCGCCAACCTCTTCGGTGCCGTAACCGAACTTTTTGAGCACATACAATCCAAAGATAGACTCAAAATTACTGGTGCCGAAAGTCGCCAGGAAAGCCAGAAGCAACAACAGACCGCTCGACCCACGCAGGGCCTGCCACAGCTCGGTTAAGCGGAGCAACTTGATTTTCTGGCCGGCAGGGGCGCGATTCTCAGATGGCAGCGACTCGGGCAGTAGAATAGCAATTAGTGCCAGGGCGAGCAGAGACATGGCTGCTGAGACAAAGAACGGTGTTGAAAGCGAACCGCTGCCCAACAGGCCGCCAATGCCCGGACCGATGACCGTCCCCGCCCCGGCGGCTGCGCCCAGGATGCCCATGCCACCGCCGCGTTCCTTTTCAGACGTGCTGTCGCCGATGTAAGCCATGGTGGTGGACAGTGTGGCCGAAGAGAGCACCCCCGAAAGCGCCCGTGAGGCAATCAACATCCACAGGCGGGTGGACAACCCAAACAGCAGCATCGAGAGGCCATAGCCCAGCATTCCGATCATCAGGATGGGCTTGCGGCCGGTACGGTCAGAGACGCTACCCCAGATGGGGCCAAACAGAAATTCGGTTAGGGCGGCGGTGGCAACCAGTACACCCAAAGCCCAGCCGCTGGCGCCCAATTTTTCGATGAAAAAAGGGAAAACCGGGATGACCATGCCGAAGCCCAGCATGACCACCAGCAGGGCAAATGTAAGCAGATAGAGATTCTTACGGTTGGTTGCCTGCATGTTTAACTCAACGTTACTGTCCCTGCACTGCCATCCACTGTGATGACCTGCCTGTTCTGGATTCGCCGGGTGGCCACCCCTGTACCCATTACTGCCGGGATGCCGTACTCGCGGGCGACAATGCTGCCGTGACTGAGCGGCCCGCCGATGTCCGTGACCACTGCGGATGCCATGACGAAGAGCGGCGTCCAGGCGGGGGTGGTGGCGCCCGCGACGATCACATCACCGGGACGCATCCGGTCAAAATCTTCCGGGCCGTGCAGGATGCACGCCGGAGCTGTCACTTTGCCCGCGCTGGTAGGGACGCCCTTGAGTACATTACCGGCCTGGGATTCCTCTGTTTGTGCGATGATAACATCTGTTTTGAAGCCCATAATACGTTTTTTCATCGGGATCATCGGCGGTGGCACGATTTTCATCAGCCGTTGATTGAATGTTTTACGCTCTTCCACACGCCAGGTCAGATTCTTTAGCATCTGACTATCTTCCATCCCTGCCACACAGGCGCTGATTTCATCCCTTTTCAGCCAAAAAATGTCATCTGCTTTCTGGATGGCGCCTGCCTGAACAAACCGGGTTCCCATTTCCCGTAGCAGTGCACGAACTCTGGGATATGCCAGCCCGATTTCAGCAAGGGCATCTTCACGTACCGCAGCCATGGATTGGCCCCAATTGAGCGCCTTTTGGAAGACCCAGCGCTTGAATCCTTTCAACCGCTTGAGCACGGTTTCAGCGGTTTGAATTCGTTTTTGTTCGCTGGCCCGCTGCCGTTCGTGTGGATTCGTCCCTTCGCCGCGCAGATACATCTTAATGCTTTCCAGCATGATTTCGGGATGTTCAAGTGGCAGCGGCTCGGCGAAGTCCAACTGGAAGACGATATGGCCAAAGGAGTCCATATGTGTCTTCAGCTTCGAAGCAAATTCAGGGAAGGAGACTGCCGGGACAGATGCGGGCGCAGCCAGCCTTTCTGCCAATTCAGACGAGGGGGTCTTGAGGATGTAGTCTGCCAGGCTTTCATCCGTACGCACCCACTGGGCGAGATCGTAAAGCGATTTCTCCGAACGGACAGGGATGTTATTCCAGCCCATTAGCAGGGTGGAAGCCTCGGGGTCACCATCCTGCTTCGCCATCCTGTCATATATCTTGGTCAACAGACCTTCTGAGCCGGCTGAAGCACCCATGGTGGCATACATCAATCCGTCCATATAGTAGGCCGCTGCTGTAAAGAGTTCCTGTATCTCATTCCACAATTCGTGCATGGACATCTGCGCCGGGGACCTGTCCTGTTTTCTGGCAACGAAGGCCTGATAAGCGGGGAGTAATTCATCACGCCAGAGGGGGGCGAGAATGCGCAGCATATGCGGGTAGGATGGGAGCAGGTGGAACAGGATCCAGAACCAGCACCTGGCCGGGAAATGAGCGTTCATATATGCGAAGGAGTTGATATCGATGAAGTAGTCATCAGCCAGCATTGGGGTTCCACCGGTCAGTCGCTTCCCCATTGGTGCCATCTGGTCCACCATTATGGGAATGCCCATGCTTATAAACAGTGGGCTGAGCGGCTTGGGCATCAGGTCCGCAATACTGGTGCGCATGTAAATGCCCTTGGGATCGGGCGGCGCCCAGATGACAAGACCTTCTTCGACGCCTTCCTCTGTCCCTGTTGTTGTTTCATGAAGCGTTACTTTCCCAGCAGTCCCATCCACTGTGATCGTCTGTCCGTCTTGGATGCGGCGCGTGCCAACCCCAGTTGCCAACACCGCCGGAATGCCGTACTCGCGGGCCACGATGGAGCTGTGGCTGAGCGGCCCGCCGATGTCAGTCACGATGCCTGCTGCCCGTGCAAACAACGGAGTCCAGGCTGGGGTGGTGATGCCTGCTACGAGTACATCGCCGGGTTGCATCTTGCAGAAATCTTCCGGTCCGAGCATCACGCAAGCTCGCGCGGTAACCTGGCCCGCGCTGGCACCAAGCCCGTTAATCACATTCCCGGCCATCTCGTTGCTTGGGAAGAATTTACTCATCCAGCCAACCTTTGGCACGGTAGCCGGCGGGATGATACGCCGCATGGCCTGCCATTTGGCTTTGCGGCGCTCGATTATCTCATCGAAAGATGGCAACGGCTCACCTTTTTCAAGCAGGATTGCCAACCCGTCCACTTCATCCGCCTTCAGCCAGTAGATATCTTCTGCACAGGCAATCGCGCCGCCCTCCACCAGCCGCTTACCGAACTCGCCCAACAATCTGCGGATTTGCGGATGCCCCAGTCCCAGGTTGGCGATGCTGTCTTCACGCAGGGGGGCAGTCTCCTGGGCCCACTTGAGTAATTTCAAAAAGTATTTCCGGCGCAGCGGATCAAGCCTCCGGGAAATCGTCTCGGCTGCCTTCTCGCGCAGTTCAATCGCTGCCTGCTGGCGTTCGTATGGGTTGTTTTTTTCGGCCAAGTAGACTTTCAGAGCATCCACCAATGGCTCAGGAGCCTCGAATGGTGTCGGTTTGGCAAAATCAAGGTCGTAGATGGAATGTCCGTACTCGCGCAGGTGCGCGTCAAAGCGGGTAGAAAATTCGTTCATGGCGGGAACGGGAGAAGATTCGGTCTGAAGCGCTGCACAGACCGCGTTCGTCGGGGTGCGGCTCAGATAGTCTGCCAATTCAGGCTGTTCCCTGATCCACATGGCCAGGTCATAGAGCGCTTTCTCAGCCCGCAGTGCCTGGTTTTCTGCGCCAAAGACGAAGGCGGATGTTTCCGGGTCGCTTTTACGCTTAACCAGTAGTTTATAGAAACCGCCAAACGTCGCTTCGCTGGAGAGGGAGGTCGGGATGGGTCCTGATTGAGCCATGTTGTAATATTTGGCCGTTTCGGTGAAAATTTCACGCGTCCCTGCCAGCAATTCCGAGGGTGAAAGTGTTGCCGCTTCGCGCGCATGCCACTTTTGCACCACCATCAGGAATTCTTTGCGCGTCTGCGATTCTCGTTGCCGGGAGGTTTTCATGATCGGCCCGAACATTTTCACTGAGGCTATTATCATCTGCCAGGTTAATTTGGGCGTAAAGACGAAACCAACATAAACATAATCGTTTAGTACCGCAAAAAGGTAATTATTGTCCTCTGTAACACCTATCCCTTTCATTAGGCTTATGGTGGCCTGGTGTGCGATGGGGACGGCCAATGTGGCAAACAAAGGCGAGACCGGCTCCGGCACAAACTCGGCGAAACTGCCGCGTGCCAGTACTGCTTTGGGGTGTGGCACCTTCCACGCCAGTGGTGGTTCGGATAGGGCAGTGATGGGCCGGGCCTGTACAATGGCGAAGCCCTCATACTTGCCCTCTGCCCTCTCAGGAGAGGGGAGAACCAGTGTCCACTCGATATCCATTGGCATTTCATATAGTTTTTCAATATCTGCTCCGAGTTTTGCCAGTTCAGCGGCTTGCTTATCGTTGAGCACGTGGGCATTTTTCAAGGGATCGGGGACAGGTACTTCGCTGGTGCCGGATTCTGTTCGAACGGTCATGACCAACTTCCCGGCAGTCTCGCGGCGGATAATCCTGCCTGTCTGCTTGGAGACCGTTAGTGTGTCGGGCGTTACCATCCCGCCAACGACCGCTTCACCCAGTCCCCAGGCGGCGTTGATGATCACTTCGTCGCGGTTGCCATTGATGGGGTTGGCAGTGAACATAATGCCGGCCGCGTTGGCAAAGACCAATTCCTGCACTACCACGGCCAGGGCCACGCTCTCCGGGGAGACATTCTGGCGGATGCGGTAGGCAATGGCGCGTCCCGTCCACAGGCTGGCCCAGCATTTCTTCACAGCTTCCAGTACAGAGTCGGTCCCGAGAATATTGAGATAGGTCTCCTGTTGACCCGCGAAGGACGCACCGGGCAGGTCTTCGGCCGTGGCAGATGAGCGTACTGCCACGGCGGTGGGCAACGCGTTCCGCGTTCCGAGTGATGAGTAAGCGGTGGTAACAGCTCTCACGATTTCGGACGGGATGCTGCCCTTGGCAAAGAGTGCGCTTATCTTTTCAGAAGCAGCCTCGAGCGTGGTGGGAATTGAGGCATCCACCAATTCGAGAGCATCCAGGATTCCTGGCTGCAAATGGTTTGCGGTCACAAACTGGCGGTAGGCCTCGGTCGTGATGTGGAACCCAGCCGGGACGGGCAGCCCAGCATTGACCAGTTTGGTCAGAGAAAAGCCCTTGCCGCCCACGGTTTCAAGCGTTGCATGTGGGTCTGAGAGAGAGAGAACGAAAGGAGTCATTTTTCCTCCATGGGAACTACCAGATTCCGGGGAACAAACGATAGCGCACCTTTTGGGCGTATTCCGCGTAGCCAGCGAGTTCTTTATTAAGCATCCGGTCTTCGTATACCGTACGGATGAACATCATCAAAGCCGCCAGCAGACCAGGGATGACCGCCCACCATGATTCCACCATCAACCCTGTGGGCGGCCAGAGCAGAATGGCAGTCAGATAGGCTGGGTGGCGGATGTAGTGGTAAGGTCCACTCGTAGTGACCTTTTGATTCCGGTCTGTCTGCAGACGTGACTCGGCCGAGAAAAACGGATTGGCATTCACTGCCCAGGCTGCCAGCCAATTCCCCAACAGGTAAATTACATAAGCAAAGATGATCAGTATTACTGGCAGATCGCCAGACCAACGGAAGCGGCCACCATCCAACCCTGCGATCAGGATGGTGCCAAACGCCAGTATGAAATAGACCGGCAGGATCAGGCGGTCGTAATGCTGTACGTTTTCATGGCGGGTGGCACGCTCCACCATCAGCGCGGGATCACGCCAGCGTAAGATGATGATAAAAACCAGTTTTAGCAAACTCCAGGCAGCGACGAACAGCCAGCCCAATGGCCAATCCAACCGTCCGGCTGCACCAAACAACAGCGCCGCAGTTAAGATGGTTGAGACCAGCAGGCTGGCCAGCGTCCGGATTAAAGCTGTGTTGGGAGTCATATGTGCCGGCGAGTCTTGAGAATGGGTCATGGTTTCAGGTGACATGGTAAGCCTCCTGTCTTAAAATCTCCACAATTCCATTAGCGCTGTCCACCCGGACGCGGTCGCCGGTCTGTAAGCACATGGTGGCATCCCCACAGCCAACCACAGCCGGGATGCCCAGCTCGCGGGCCACGATCGCTGCATGTGAGAGCCGTGTACCTACATCTCGTGTTGAACAATATGGCAAATATGCTGGCGTTCACGTAGGGGCGCCCGCCGATATTGCCCACCGTCTCGTGTCCCGGCAGAAAAACCCAATCTGCCAGCGTAAAGCGGATCACCGACCAGGTGAGTGGTGTCATCACCCCACCGACGGCCTCACCAAAATTGGTATTGGACCATAGATAGTCCCCATTCAGGCTGGTGTTCCATTCTTCTGCTGGCTGGATGTGGTCACGCATTCAATTCATCCTCATCAACGATACTAAAAAAAATGATATTCAGGTTCAGATCCCAGAGTTTGTTCATAATTCCGCGCAGGGCGGCTTGGTCAGGCATTGTGCCTTCCAGTGTACTAAGGGGAGGCTCCTCAGCCTTCTCAGAGGAGTATGTCTCTGCCGTAATCTCCATCCCATTCAACCACTCGGACCACTGCGGGTCGAGTTGCCCGCGCACACGAATTCGATACCTGTCCATGCTGCCTCCGTGCCGGCAGGGTCACCGGTACTCTTACAGTATAGTCCTGCTCAACTAAAACCGGACTGTCCAGCTGGACAGTCCGGGGTACAGGTTTTGGTACAGTTATGGTACAGGTATTTATTCGGGTTACAAATCGAATAACCCCAATTCCCTCGCCCGTGCCACGGCCTGGATGCGATTCTTTACGCCCAGTTTTGCCAGGATGTTGCTGGTATGGAACTTAACCGTCCGCAGAGTGACAAACAGCCGCTCGGCGATCTCCTGATTGGACAATCCTGCCGCGACCAATTTCAACACATCCAATTCGCGCTGGCTGAGTACTTCTTTCCCAAAAGACCGGCCAACTGAGTTCACGCCCGGCGTTTTTATTACTCTGTCTGCTTCCAGCAACCTGTGTGCGTAAACATTGCCGCGTTTGGCGGACTGCTCCAACAAATGGAGCATGGCCGCCCCCTCGTCCAGCACGGTGCGTACGAAGCCACCGGCTTCGGCAATGGCCAGCGACTGTTCCAACGCATCCAGGGCACGCGTCTGTTCCCCCAACGCTGCGTAGGCCAGGGCAGTCAGGTTGAGAACTTCCATGATGCGGCGTTTGCGCCCGGCTTTCTCGAGGGCGGGCGGAAGCGCCTCCAGGAAAGGCAACGCCTCCTGCGCCCGGCCTAGCGTGATCAACGCCCGGGCGCGTTGTATATGGGCGTGCATGCGCATGTGAGGCTCAAGGTCGCCAAACTTCACGTCAGATTCGGGCTGCGCCAACCAGTCACGAACGCGTGTCAGATCCCCTTGCATCAGCCAAAGACGTGATTGGATCAATCGGACCAGTAAATCATCCAACTGAGTTGCTTCCGTCTGGGATGCCCGTTCAATGGCCTTTTGAATGATTTCTGTGGCAATCTGTGTGTTGCCACGTGCCTGTTGGATCAGTGCCAGGGATACCAACCCATAGTTCGCGGCAATGTTGTTCCATGGTTTCATGCGCCGGATCCCTTCATTGAGCAAGGTTTCGGCCTCATCCAGATTATTGTGTTCGCGAGCGATCTCTCCCAGGCGGGCCAACGGTAGGCCGGAGACGGGCAGTGGCTTGCCCCGCAGGTCAACGGCCATCTCCAATGCCCGCTGGTAAGATTGTTTTGCCAGGTTTAGATCACCTTTTGAGAGATACGTATCTGCCAGGTTGGTCACACTCATTACAGCCAGCATCACGTTGCCGGCGCGCTGGCTCATCTGAATCACTTGTTCCAACACCGGTAGAGCCGCGTTGCGGTCACCCGAGTAGATGCTGGCGATGTTGATGATCCACTCGGCGACACTGCGCAGGAAGCGATCCTCTGCAGGCAGTTCTTCGAGCGCCTGGCGGGATAGGCGCACAGCCTCCGGCATCAGGCCCAAGTACAGTGCCAGATAGGCTTTCAAAGGTGCCAGATGTGCTGGAAGTAGGTTCCCTGCTGCAATGATGGTTTGTAGTTGGCGCTCTGTTTCATCCAACACCTGTCCTTCGAGCAGGAGAGTGCAGGCATAATAGATGTGCAGATGCGGGCGGGCGGGGAGGCTTTCTGCAGGCAGCGCCTGGACCCAGCGCCGCAGGGTAGCTGTCTGACTGGTCATTAGCATTGTATTTGCGGTAGCTTCAATCAGCCCGGCGGCACGCTCGAAGTCATGTGCCTTCAGGCTGTGCTCGATGGCCTCGCCGACCAGACCCTGCCCCTCAAACCACTGGCTGGCGCTGCGGTGCAAGTTTTGTACTTCACTTGTCAGAGCCTGCTGTAGTTGGCGCTGCAACAGGTCAGCAAACAGACGATGATAGCGGTACCAGTCGCGCTGGTCGTCCAGCGGCAGGACGAACAAGTTGGCATGTTCCAGCCTTTCCAATGTGATCTGCCCCTGGCCGCTCTCCAAGCCGGGCAGGATGGCTTCGCATAGCGATCCGCACATCTGCTCCAGAATCGATGTCTTGAGCAGGAAATCCTGCACTTCTGGCGTCTGCCGTTGCAGCACTTCCTCCATCAGGTAATCCAGAATGTATCGATTACTGCCCGTGAACGCCTGGATGAAACTGGTCGCATCCGGATGGCTTTGCAGGGAAATGGCAGCCATTTGCAAACCGGCAATCCAGCCTTCTGTACGCATCACAAGTGCGCTGATATCCTCCGCAGTCAATCCCAGGCGCATGGCCTGATTGAGGAAGGTGGAGGCCTCCTCTGCCGTAAAGCGTAAGTCTGCCAGGCGGATCTCAGCCAACTGGCCACGCGCCCGCAGACGCGCCAGTGGCAGGGGAGGGTCGGCGCGTGATGCCAGCACCAGATGCAGATTATCCGGAAGGTGCTCCAGCAAGAACGCAAGGGCGGCATGTACCGGCTGAGAGGTAAGCAGGTGCATATCATCCAGAACCAGAAGGAAATCCTGCCGGTTACCGGCGGCCTGATTGATAAAGTCTGCCAGCCAGACTTCCATTCCTGGCCGGATAGCCGTCTCATCAGCCTTTTCCGATCTGCTCTGAATACCAACCTGCTTGGCTGCTGCCATCAGGTATCGCTGGAAACAGGCCGGATCGTTGTCATCCTCATCCACCGTCAGCCAGGCGGTGGGAAGCGTGCACTGCGCGGCCCAGGCGCTCAACAGAGTGGTCTTGCCAAACCCTGCCGGGGCCGAGACCAGGGTCAGCCTGTGCTCCAGGCCGGTATTCAACTGTTCCATCAGGCGCGGCCGCACCACCAGTCCCTTACGGATTGGCGGAATGGTCAGTTTGGTGGCGAGCAGGATATCGGACATAGACTGAATATATCACGCAAGACTCTGCAAGTCTCCGCGACCTTGCGCATTTGGCTGAACTCTCAAGCTCCTATCTCTCCACAGTACTGCATCCACCTGCACCGCCAGTGCGCCGGCCTGGAGTATGGCCTGGGCGTTTTCCTGTGTGTACACGCCGCCCGCTCCGATGATTGGCAGTTTGAGTCGGGCGGCTTCATGGACGGTGTGCAGAGCCTGTGCAAGTAATGCCGGGCCATAGAGCCTGCCGGTGACCAGCCGTCCATTATCCAGAGTCAGTGTCCCTCTCGGCGCTGCAATGCTCAAGGCAGCGGCTCCGGCTCGTATCAGGGATGAACCGATTGTGAGCAGTGCAGGTGCCTCCAGAGTGATGATCAGCGGCAGTTCCCCCTGGCAGGCCTTCACGGTCGCCAGCACATCTGCTGCTCCAGCTTCGGGAGGAAACCCCAACTCCACAGCCAGTACGTTCTCGCTTCCTTCCAGCGACTGTACCATCCAGGTGCTTGCTTGCGGTCCAGCTGCCATCAAGTGAACAATGACCGGGGTGTGGACCTCTGCCCAGCGTGCTGAATACTTGCGCAGGACGGCTTTGAAGCCGGGATTGGGAAGTCCACTGTGCAGCAGAAAACCGCCGGGATAGGATAACATGACTGGTTCAGCGGCGGGGCGGCGCGGCGCGAAGCTGACCGGGTTGGTTACAAAGGCACCCAGGGCCTCCCAGGCAACCGGTGCGCGCGGGTCGGGAGCGAAACCGAGCATCCCGGCGGCATTCATCAGGGGATGGGAAAAGTAGAGATCACTTTTCATCGGAAGATGCGGCAAAAGAAATAGTAAAAATCGTCCAGCGTCAACGGCCGGCAAGGGTTCGGGCTGATGGTAAAATGATTATACCTTTCCTAAGAGAATTATCCCATGACCAACTTCGAAACCTATCAATCTCCCTTTTCCTGGCGTTATGGTTCAAACGGCATGCGCCAGCTGTGGTCTGAGCACGAGAAACGCCGTTTGTGGCGGCGCATCTGGGTGGCGTTGGCCGAAGTCCAGAGTGGGTTCGGGCTGGTCACCCCCGAACAGGTTTCCGACCTGCGCCTGCATATGGATGAAATCGACATCCCGCGCGCTCTCGAGATCGAATCTGAGATCCATCACGATCTGATGGCCGAAGTGCGTGTCTTTTCCGAACAAGCCAAAATTGGCGGTGGAATCATTCATCTGGGGGCTACTTCGATGGACATCGAAGACAATGCGGATGTCATGCGCCTGGCGCTGGCTCTGGACCTGCTATTGGTCAGGCTCTCGTCTCTACTGCAGGCTTTTCGCCTGCTGATAGAAAAATATGCGGATACTCCCCTGATCGCCTTCACCCACATCCAGCCTGCCGAGCCGTCCACTCTTGGATACCGTCTGGCCATGTACGCCCAGGACCTGCTCGAAGATTACCGATCACTACGCACCCAGCGCGGCCTGCTGCGTGGCAAGGGATTCAAAGGAGCGGTTGGGACGTGTGCCAGTTATGCGGAATTAATCGGCAGCGCGCATCTGGAATCGTTTGAAGCCGCGTTATCTGAGCGGCTCGACATCCCTTTCTACCCGGTTGCCGCTCAGACCTATCCGCGCAAGCAGGATTACACTGTGATAGCTGCTTTAGCAGCCCTGGCTCAATCCCTATATAAATTTGCCTTTGACCTGCGCCTGCTGCAATCCCCTCCCATTGGCGAACTGGCTGAACCATTTGGAAACAAACAAGTCGGCTCCTCGGCCATGCCTTTCAAACGCAATCCCATCCGTGCCGAAAAGATCGATTCACTGGCGCGCTACCTGGCCAGCCTGCCGCGCCTGGCGTGGGACAACGCTGCCCATTCCCTACTGGAGCGCACGTTGGATGACAGCGCCAACCGCCGCATTCTGTTGCCTGAAGCCTGCCTGGCTGCAGATGAACTGCTCCAAACTGCAGCCAGTCTCATCGATGGCTTACGTGTGGATGAAGCCGCCATGGAGCGCAACCTGGCGGCTTACGGACCATTTGCCGCCACCGAACGTGTGCTGATGGCTGCTGTCAAAAAAGGTGCTGACCGCCAGGCCATGCACGAACGCATCCGCACGCACTCGATGACTGCATGGGAGGCTGTGTGTGTTGCCCGGCCCAATCCACTACTTGAAACATTGACCGGCGATGCTGAATTCTTGAAATACCTTGCGGCTGACGAGATCCTTTCCTTGATGGATTTCCGCCAGCATTTAGGGGATGCACCGCTGCGGGCTAGGGGAATGGCACAGAGAGTTCGGGAACTGTTGACTGATTTTTGACCGGTGGGCTCTTTGAAACATTGATTTACCAGGCGGGTTGATCAAGAATCCCCAAATCTGTGGGTGAGAGAATTCCACTGGCAGGCCATTCAGACCTGCCAGTGGAATTCTCTACAGACCTTGACAAGTATATAACACATTGATAATATATGCAAGGTATTATATATAACAGAGGATGATTTCAGTGTCACTTGAACACGCCATACTTGGTTTTCTAAACTATGAGCCCATGACCGGTTACGACCTTAAGAAAATGGTTGATGTTTCTGTCTCGCACTTTTGGCCGGCCGTGCAGAGCCAAATCTATCGTTCGCTGGCCCAGATGGAACAGTCCGGCTGGTTGGAGGTGGAAACCATTTCCCAGGAGCCGCGCCCGCCGCGCAAGGTTTACCATATCACCGACGCGGGTCGTAATGAACTGAGCCGCTGGTTGGAAACACCCCAACCAGCAGCAGAGTCACGCCTGGCCTGGCTGATCCAGGTCTTTTTTGCCGGGCAGATGAGCGATCAGAAAATCCTGGTCGTGCTGGAGTACCAACTTGAGTTAAAGCGCAAGCACCTGCAAGGCTATACCAGCATCCCGGAGAAAACCCACGTAGATATGTCTGAAGACGATCCCCGGGCGCGCTTTTTCTGGCTTTTGACTGTTGACTATGGCGTGGCGCAAACCGTTGCGCAGGTGCGCTGGCTTGAAGATGTTATTGCCCGCATCCGCCGCGGAGACTATACCCTGACTACTTTATAATCCTGATCCCCCTTTATGGAGTATCTCATGACACTTCCTGTCAAAATGCCTGTCTTTGTTCGCACCTTGTTTGGGCTGGCCTTGCCCATCCTGAGCGGTGTTCTCTTTACACTGGCTTTCCCGCCGTATGAGATTTGGCCGTTGATTTTCATCGGCTGGATCCCGGTCTGGATCGCACAATACCGCATCCTGCCGTCCAAACTCTCCCCCCTGGCTCCGGCGGTCGGCATTGCTGTTTGGCTCCAGGGGTATCTGGGACCGGTCTTTGCACCAGTTGGGACTTTTATGGTCTGGCTGCCGCTGATTGCCGGGGGGATTACCCTGCTGACGGAGCTAAGTTCACGTACTTTTCAGCAGCGCACCGGTTACCGCTGGTTTGTGCTCTCCGGCATTTTGGGGTGGGCCGGCAGCGAGATGATCCGCCTTTTCCTGCCGATTGCGGGAACCTGGGCATTCATTGCATACCCACTGTACAGGCAGGTCTGGCTGATCCAGCCGGTTAGCGTGTTCGGTATCATCGGCCAGGGAATGTTGATCTCTCTGGTCAACGCGGCGCTTGCCCTGGGGCTATTGCACTGGCTGGATGCCCGCTGGCAGTTCGGCGCCGACATCCTCCCAGTTCCAGCCTCCCTGTGGCGCAAGTGGGGACTGAGGGCAGCAACGATTTCTTTTGCCTGGATCGGACTGAGTTTGGTCTTGCTGAACCTTCCACTGAACACACTGACGATACGTGTGGCTGCCATCCAGCCGAAAGCTTCGCCTATTATCAATGCCAATCAGGGTCATGCTGAACTTGTAGCTCAATTACATGAGCGCATGCAGGCACAAACACGTGAGGCTGCTGCACAGGGTGCGCAGGTGATCGTCTGGCCGGAGGGCGGTATGAATTGGGATCCGCAGGTGGAGGATAAACTTGACTTGCGCGGCTTGGCAATTGAAAGCAATGCGTACCTGGCAGCGGGCTATGTGGTTGAAATCGATGAGACCTCTTTCCGAAACGAGGCCACCGTCATCGATCCACAGGGTGAGTTTCTGGGTGTCTTTGGAAAGGATCACCCGGTCACCTTTGGCGGCGAGACCAGCCCAACGCGCGGCACTTATCCTGTCTACGATACGCCGCTGGGCAGACTGGGTACGATCATCTGTTATGACCTGGACTATACCAATACGGCCCGCAAACTGGCCCGCCAGGGTGCGCAGTTGATCGCTGTTCCTTCCAATGACTGGAGCACCATCGCTGACAAGCACTTCACTCACACCGTCTTTCGCGCTGTAGAGAACCGGGTGGCCATGATCAAAGCGGACGGCGGTTTCGACTCGGCCATTGTGGATCCTTATGGACGCATCGTCGAACTGGCTTCCTTCCCGCAGGGCGGGGAAGCGACCGTGGTGGGGGACGTCCAACTGGGCAGCGGCAAGGGGACACTCAATACCCGTCTCGGTGATTGGGCCGGCTGGCTGAGCCTGGCTGGGATGCTCTTCTTTGCTTTTGGCAGTGGCTGGCTTGAGAAGCAGGCCATGAAGCAGAACGCCTGACCGAGACTTACCTTGGGATAACGAGCGTCCCCGTTACATTGGCGGGGACGTTCGGCTTTTTTCACAGATCCAGGGCTTTGTCAAGCCAGCCCAGCAGACCGTTGCGTTCGGGCTGCCCTGCATGGACCCTGCCGGTCTGGCTGTCGAGCAGGACGGTATAAGAGCGGCCATCCAGTTCATAACCTGTCAGCCAGACGGAAACAAGTGCCAGTTTGAAGGATGCAACCGAGATTTTGGGGGCACCGGTGCGAAAATTGGTTGCGTTGTCAGGAAGGTCGACATTCGACAATCGAGCTTTTTTTCGTTCCTGCTGCACGGCCCAGGCGCGTGCTTCCAACGAGGCATCGGACATGCTGATCTCGTATGTCTGGGCGGGCCAGTTGGCCAGATAGCGCGGATCATAACTTGTCATGCCGGAAAGGCTACAACTTTTCAACAGGTCGTTGAAACCGGGCGGAACGCGGCGACTGGCACAGATTGGCACATTGTCGAAATATTCGACTGCCTCGCCGCGTACGCTCTCGTAGCTGCCCAGTTGGTTTTCAACCCGGCAATTCCATGGGATCTGTGCGACCATGTCGAAAGTCCAGATCGGAACATACAAACCACGCAGCGGCTCCGGCCTCCTCTCCAGGCGCAGGGAGGTCTGTTTCAGCCAGACCAGTAAGAAACGGTTTGCCTGCTGGCCGTCGAATGCGAACGGTAAAATGGCCTGGGGTGGGATCAACTCGTGCCGCTCGTCCAGGTTGACCACATGGTTCGAGCCGCACCAGGCGCAGGTGGCCGAAATCGCCTCCGGGGCCAGCAGGAACTCCGCCCCGCAGCCCTTGCAATGGAAGGCATGCATGGCTTCCGAGCGCAGGTGACCTTTGGCGGTGGCCATGGTCAGCAGGAAATCCTGCTCTCCCACCTGCTCAGGGGAGATGTTCTGGCGGCTGCTACAAAAATCACAGGTCAGGGTTTGGCCGTCTGGGGCAAAGGCCATGCGCCCGCCGCAGGTGGGACAGGTAAAACGGTCGGCCTGAGAAGAAATGGTGCCGTTGGGAACTGCAGGCAGATTCTCGGGATTGATGATCTCTTCGGATTTGAGTTTGCCTTCCAGGATGGCCAGGGCGCGCCGGGCTTCCGGATGGAAGGGATCGGCGGCCAGGACTTCCTCCAGGTATTTGCGTTTGCTGGCCGGGTCGCTTTCGATCTGGCTGAGGTAGAAATTGGCTTTCAAGTGCGTCTCGATATCATCAGCCGCGATCAAAGCACGTTCCAGAAAGCGGCGGGCCATTTCGTACTCGCCGCTTTTGAAATGCAGGATGCCCTGGCGGAGAAGGTCGTTATCGTATCTGCTGTCCATGTCAGGCCGGGTGACGGACAAGGGCATCCGTCATTTTTGCAACGCGGGCCATTTGCTGGACATCGTGCACGCGTACGATGTCGGCCCCGCGGGTGATGCCCACGGCCACCGCCGCGGCAGTGCCTTCCAGGCGCTGGTCGGGCGGCAGGTCGAGGGTGTAACCGATGAAGGATTTACGGGAAGGCCCCAACAGGATGGGAAAGCCCAGGGAACGAATCTCACCCAGGCGGTTGATCAACTCGAGGTTCTGGCTGACCGTCTTCCCAAAACCGATGCCAGGGTCCAGGATGATCTTGCCGCCGGGGATGCCCGCTGCACGCGCCAATGCCACGCTTTCCATCAGTTCGCGTTTCACATCTTCGAGCAGGTCAACATATTCCGGACCGAGGTAAGCGCTGCCCAGCAGGCCGCGCCCCTCCACGCTGGCCGGGTTGCTGCGGTTGTGCATCAAGATGACCGGTGCATGATGGCGGGCGGCCACTGCCCCCAGTTCGGGGTCGGCGCGCAGGCCCCAGACATCGTTCAGGATGTGCGCCCCGGCTTTGAACGCCTCCCAGGCAACGGCGGCCTTGCAGGTGTCCACCGAGAGAAGCACATCCGGGAAGGCGGCAGCCAGGGCGCGGATGACCGGAATGACGCGCTGGATCTCTTCCCCCGCATCGACCTGCTGTGCTCCGGGGCGGGTTGACTCCCCGCCGATATCGAGAATGTGGCAGCCGGATGTGATGAAGTGGCGGGCCTGTTCCACGGCTCTTGCCTCGATGTTTTCGGGCGGGGCGGATGACGCCAGCAGGCCGTCCCCCGAAAAACTGTCCGGTGTGAGGTTGAGGATCCCCATCACATAGGTGCGGGTTCCCCATTCGAAAGTAAAGCGGCCGACCTGCAGAGATTTCATGCCATCTGGTCGAGGGGCCGGGAAAGCCAGGCTTCGGCTTCGTCCGGGTCGGTGAAGACCTTCATGGCCGCGGCGGTTTCCGGCAGGGCGCCGGCGGCGATGCGGCGGATGGCATCGGCGGCGGCCTGGCTGGCCACCAGCACGGCCAGGCGGATGTTGCGCGCGGCAGGGTCGCTGTTGAGTTCGATGGCGGTGCGCACGGCTTTTTCGGGGATCTCCGCCACCTGGCGTACGTCGTACAGGTTGCGCGTCAGGCGGTCGGAACCGAGCAGGTGTTCGCTGGAAAATTCGTACCAGTGCCGCAGGGTGGCATCCGAGAGGTCGGTAAAGGTCAGGCTCATCCCACCATCCGGCCGGCGCACAACGCGGTAGCCAATGCCGGGTGCAGGGCTCCAGTTCAGAGGTTTGGTTTCAGTCATGGTCGCCTCCAGTCGGTTTGATTATAAGGTATGCCCAGCGCTCCAAAGCAATTGAAGGGGGCCGGATGGTATTCCGTCAAGCATTGCCTCTCCTGGCAATTCAACGGATCGAGGCCAGGAATTGGTCCACCATCTCCTGGTCCCATTCTTCACCTGCTCCCTGGATCATCAACATGGCCTGGCCGCTCTTGCCGGGGAATGTGGTGAACAACTGGCGAATCGTAAAGCCCTGTGAGGCGGCCTCGCTGATGACTACCTGCGTCTCCTGCCCGCGGATGGTCATGGTCTTGGTTTCGACCACCTTCATCTGCATGCCGGGCTGGCCTGAGCGTTGTTCCAGGGCGCGGCGCATTTGTTCGGCAATTTCCTCCTGGCTCAGGCCGGATGAGGAACCAACCTGCATCAGCATGATCTGCATGCCGCCGGTGCTGCCGCCTGCCGGGCCGATGATGACATATTTGTAGCCAAACATGTCCATGGTCATTATTTCGCCGTAGCCCGCGGGCAGGTCGTAGTCGGCGATTTGCCTGGCAGCGGCGGCTGCCTGGGCCGGATCCATTTCGACGGACTCGGCCACTTTCCTGGTGAGGGTGTTGACGGCAAAGAAGGCTGCCACACCTGCAACGATGCAGCAAACCAGGACAATCCCCAGGATGATCAGGACTTTCTTCGTGTTGCTACTCATGACGTGCTCCTTTCGTTGGGAAGGCTTGGGCCTTCGGGTTTGGAACCCTGCTGGCCGCGCACGGCATTCAGGATGCCCGCCAGCGCGGTTTCAGCTTCTTCCGGGATGGCAGGCCGGTCAGTGATATCCATGTGGGCATACAGGCTGGACAGGATCCTGGCTGCCAGCCCCTGCTTTTGGACCATGTTGCCGCTGCGCTGGAAATACTCTTCCAGGAGCAGGATGTCACGCTGGGAGAGGCGTTCCACCGGCAGGTCGGTGGCGGGCGCAGCCAACTGGGCTTTGTAACTCATCTGCACGGGCCTGACATCCTGCAGGGATAGTTTCACCTGGTCGTGCACCACCAGGGTGCCGGCAGCCAGGTCACCCAGGCGGCGGGCCTGCGAATTGAGGAACATGGTCACCACGCCGAAGCCGTAGGCCATGGGCATGAAGTCGATGAGACGGACCAGGTTGCGCACCAGCGACTCGGTCAAGGCGATGGGAGTGCCGTCGGTGCGGATGACGCGCAGCCCGACCCAGCGTTTACCGGGGGATTGGCCATTCCAGAGCAGTTCGAAAAAAACGTAGTATCCCCACAGCAGCACGAAAGCCAGCAGTCCAAAGAGCGCAATCAGCCAGGATTCAAGCTGATCATTTTGACTGCTTATGATGATGGAAAATAACAGGCCATAGACAAGCGCCTGGATCACACCGATGATCAGGGTATCCACCAGAGCGGCGAGGAAGCGGGAACCGATGCCGGCCACCGCATAGCCAAAGATGACATTCTCCGGGGTGTCGATTTGCAGGGTTTCATCCATGTGAACTCACCGGTATAATAGCAGCATCTTACCCGCTGCCATCCAAGGGATTTGTGCCCAAGGCCCATCCCAATCGCTCAGGCAGGACATGCGCACAGAAGAATTCTATCATAGCCGCAAGCAAGACTGGGATGCCCTGACCCGGCTGGTCGAAAAGGGGCAACAGGACATCACCCATCTCTCGTCAGAAGATATCCAGACGCTGGCCAGGCTGTACCGAAATGTGACTTCGGACCTGGCACTGGCCCAGCGTGACTTCCCGCGCCAGCCG
Organism: uncultured Anaerolineaceae bacterium; assembly: GCA_964387495.1. Taxonomy (GTDB): domain Bacteria; phylum Chloroflexota; class Anaerolineae; order Anaerolineales; family Villigracilaceae; genus DSXF01. Next base: position 7,184 of record CAYLXB010000027.1, on the reverse strand, counting down.
GTTACGACTTATTTGAACCAGCTGGTCGGGCGGGCCCACGCGGTCATCTACCGCAGCGAACCGCTGGCATTCAAGCGCCTGATCCATTTTGCCACAGCCGGCTTCCCACGCCTTTTCCGGGAGACCTTTGCGTTCACACTGGCGGCCATGCTGCTCTTTCTTGTTCCAACCTTGTTGGCCGGGATCAGCACTTACATGGCGCCTGACTCGGCCACCTGGCTGCTGCCAGCCGAGACGCAGACCCTGATCCCGGATATCCAGCAGGGGGAATTGTGGACGGATATCCCCATGCAGGAGCGGCCGTACACATCTGCCTTCATCATGCAAAACAACATCCAGGTTTCTTTCCTGGCTTTTGCCAGCGGCATCACGGGCGGCATCATGACGGTCTGGGTGCTGGTGCTCAACGGCCTGATCCTGGGCGGCATTACCGGGTTGACCTCCCATTACGGGATCGGGTTCGACCTGTGGACCTTTGTGATCGGGCACGGCGTGATCGAGTTGAGCATCATCTGCATCGCAGGCGGGTCCGGACTGATGCTCGGCTGGGCCCTGCTGCGGCCGGGGATGTTGAGCCGGCGGGAGGCGCTGACCCAGGCCGCGGGGAAGGCCGTGCGCCTGCTGCTGGGGGCTGTGCCTTTCCTGGTCGCGGCGGGGGCGATCGAGGGTTTCATCTCCCCGGCGGAAGGCATTCCCTGGCCGGTGAAGTGGGGCATTGGCATCGGCAGCGGCATCCTGTTTTACAGTTACCTGATCCTGGCGGGGCGGGAGAAAAAACATCGCCGGGGCCTATAGCAGCGTACGACCTTTCAATTCCAGATAGCGGTTGATGACCGCAGTAGACAACTGGTTGGCAGGCACATCCAGGGTGAGCACGCCGCGCCTTTGCAGGCTGTCCAGCACCACGCGGCGCTCATCCAGGAGGTTGATGGCAGAGGCCCGCTGGTAGGTGGTGTGGGAGTCGGATGGGATCAGGCAGGCGGCCGCGTGGATCTCGGGATCGCTGATGGTGACCACCAGCGGCAGGCTGTTGCGGGCCAGCATGGCCACCTGGCTGACCAGGGTGTTGACACTGGCCCCGCTGCTCAGGTCAGTGAAGATCACGATCAGCGAGCGGCGGCGCTGCTTGAGGGCCAGGTAGGTGAAGGCTTTCTGGTAATCAGGCTCGACCGGCTGAGGCTCCAGGGCATACAAGAGTTCCAGCATGCGGTAGAACTGGCCGCGGCCCTGGCGCGGGCTGAGATAGTGGCTGACCTCGTCGGCAAAACTCATCATCCCCACCCGGTCGCCCTTGCCGCTGGCGACATAGGTCAGGAACAGCACGGCGTTGATGACGTAATCGAGCTTGGCGATCTCGGCCACCGGGCTTTGCATCATGCGACCGGCATCCAGGACGGCAAAGACGTTCTGGCTGCGCTCGGTCTGGTATTCGGCCGTGATGGGGAAGCTGCGGCGGGCGGTGGCCTTCCAGTTGATGCGGCGGAATTCGTCGTCGGGCAGGTACTCGCGCAGGCGCTCGAAGTCGGTGCCCTCGCCGAACATGCGGCTGGAGCGCAGGCCCATCTCCTGCAGGCGGTTGCGGCGCAGCAACAGGTCGTAGCGGCGCACATCCAGCAGGTTGGGGTAGACCTTCACGGGGCCCTGGGCGGGGATGCGCCCCTGGCGGATGGCCAGCCCGAGGGGGCCAAGCCAGCGCAGTGTCAGGTCGCCGAAGCGGTAATCGCCGCGGCGCAGGGGGCGGACGTGATAGGCCTCCTGCCAGGTGCCGCGGGCCGCCACCTGGCCCTGGAAGATACGCTTTTCGATCTGGAAGGCCTCGGGCGGTTCATCGCGGAGCCAGAAGCGGAGGGGGCGCGCCTGGCGATTCTCCAGGCTGAGGCGGATGCGGTTCTCCGCGCCCAGGGAGAGCTTGGTATCGTGCCGGCGGGCTGCCTCCAGCCGGGAGACCTTGCCGGCCAGGAACCAATCCAGCCCGACCAGGATGAGCACCAGCGCGGCATAGCCCCAGGCGCCCCACTCCAGGCCGGGGACCCAGGTGGAGAGCACCATGAGAGGTGCTGTGAAGAGCAGGATGAGGACCGCGCGCAGGGTGGGCAGCATAGCGACCTAACGGGGCACTTCCACCTGGCCGAGCAGGCGCTGGATGACGGTGTCGGCGTCCAGGCCTTCGATCTCGGCTTCGGGCTTGAGCAGGAGGCGGTGGCGGTAGACGGGCGGGAGCACGAACTTGACATCGTCGGGGGTGACGTAGGAGCGGCCCTGCAGGGCGGCGAAGGTCTTGGAGGCCAGCAGAACGTGCGTGGCAGCGCGGGCACTGGCGCCCAGCACCAGGTCGGGGGAGGTGCGGCTGGCGGCGTTGATCCGGGCCACGTAGGTCAGAATGCCCTCCTCGACCACGACCTGCTGGACGGCCTGGCGCAGGCCCGCGACTTCAGCGGCGCTGATGACCGTCTGCAGGCCGGCTGCTTCCAGGTTGTGGGCGTCGAAGCCCTGGTGGTAACGGCGCAGGATCTCCACCTCCACCTCGAGCGGCGAATAGGGGACCAGCACCTTGAACATGAAGCGGTCCAACTGCGCCTCGGGCAGGGGGTAGGTGCCCTCATATTCGATGGGGTTCTGGGTGGCGATGACCATGAAGGGCGCGGGCAGGACGTGGCGCTCGCCATCCAGGTTGACCTGGCGCTCTTCCATGGCCTCCAGCAGGGCAGACTGGGTCTTGGCGGGGGCGCGGTTGATCTCATCGGCCAGGAGCAGCTGGGTGAAGATCGGGCCTTTCCTGAGATGGAAGCGGCTGGTGCCCATATCGAACACACTGGTGCCGAGGATGTCGGAAGGCATCAGGTCGGGGGTGAACTGGACCCGGGTGAAGGATGCCTGCACCATGTGGGCGAGCGTCTTGGCCATGAGGGTCTTGGCGGTGCCGGGGACCCCCTCCAGGAGGACATGGCCGCCGGTGAAGAGGGCGACGGCCAGCAGTTCGAAAGGTTCCTCCAGGCCGACCAGCACTTTGGCCGATTCTGCGCGCAGGCGCTGATAGACGGATTGGATGTCAGCAGGTTGGATCATAATTCACTCCAGGGATCAGGGTTTGGTTCTCATTCTTCCAGCCATTTGGAGGCCCCGGCGGCCAGGCGCACCATGTCGGCTTCCGAGGGATTGGGCGTCGAAAGGTCTCTGAGGAGGGCCAGCAGGGCGGGCGCATCCAGGCCAGGGTTGCAGGCGGCAAGGCTGGCTACGAACCTGTCATCGGGCAGGCCCGGGTCAAGGCGGTAGCGGCGGCCCCAGTAGCGTTTGACCTGCTGGCGGTAATGCCGGAGGGTGGCGGCGCGGTGGCCGGCGCGGCGGTTCAGGTTGGCGATGGCGTTCAGGTGGTCGAGGGGGCCGCGGCGCCGGACCTGATGGGGCAGGGGAGCGGGACGGCCAAAATTGCGGCCGCCGAGCAGGAGGGCCAGGAAGATGACCCCCGCCACAAAGAGCAGGGAGCGGCCGGCCGCGGTGTAGCGGAGCCAGTTCTGCGGGCCGATGACCTGCCGGCCAGTCCGGAAGCCGTGGTGCCATTCATCGAACCAGAGGAGGCTTCCGGCCGGCCCGGTGGAGAGCAGGTTAAGGAGCAGTTCGGGATTGCCCGCCTGTTTGAGGCCGATATTCGTGAACGGGTAGGAGGCGGTGGAGAGGATGACATGCCCCTGTTCCAGTTCGAAACTCACCATCAGCGGATAGCCGCGGCCTGCAAAGAGGGCGGCATAATCGTCCCGTTCGGGTTCGAAGGCCCACATGGTCAGCAGGGTGACGGGGTCCTCCAGCGGGGGGGAGGCCAGGACGGGGGCCTGCGGCCGGGCTTCGTCCAGGAGGGCGCCGAGCAGGGTCATGGGCATCTCATAATGTTTCGCCAGGGTCAGCATGCCGGGGCTGTCGCCGGCGGCAATGAGGGTTCCACCGGCTTTTACCCAGCGGTCGAGCATATACAGTTCCGAGGAGGTGAACTCGTCCGGCTGGAGGACGAGGGCCAGGGCGGCCTCTTTCGGAGGGGTATAGGCGATGTCGACACCGTCGGAGACCTGGTACCCCAGTTCGCGGGCCCAGAGACGGAGGGCGAGGGCCCCGTTGGGAGCCGGGGAGGTGCTGGAGAGGGCCGGGAGCTGCGCCGCGTTCTGCTTCCAGGCGGCGGCGGTCATCAGGCCGGCCAGCAGGAGCAGCAGGAGCAGGGCCAGGAGGGTGTCGCGGGACAGCTTCACGGCCTCTGCCTCCGCAGTTCGTTGACGTGTTCCAGGTAGTCGGCGTAGGCGGCCTGGTCGACCGGCTCGAAGCCATACCAGACCCGGTCGAAGACCTCCACGACGGCACGCAGCGAGCGGGCCAGGGGCGGGTCAGCGGCGACCATGCGCAGGTATTCGCGGTTGGTCTTCGAACGGTCGTAGCGCAGCAGGCCGCGCTCATCCAGGTAGAGCAGGGCAGACAGGTACAGGTAGCGGATGGCCGTGCGGTAATCGCCGCCGTCCGAGAGGGCGCCGGCACGCTCGAAGGCCGTCTCGGCGGTGAGCAGTTCCTCGGCCCGGGCGCCTTCCGCGAGACCTGCCTCGCTGATCCAGCCGGAGAGCAGGCCGCGCAGGGCGTAGACCAGCACCGGCAGGAGGAAGAGGGCGGGGAACAGCCAGGGCGGAACGGGGAGGATGGAGACATCTGCAGACCCCTGGCGCTTGCCGAAGAGGCGTTCGAGGAGCTCGAAGAGCTTTTCCCAGAACTTATCCCACAGTTCCTGGAGGGGCGAAGCGGGGCGCTCCCACCGGAATTCGGGACGGGCCAGGATGGCCTGCAAGGAGGCGATATCCTCCTGCGAATAAACCCCGGCGGGGAAGCGTTCACGGGCGGCCAGCATGCCATCCAGGCAGGCCAGGACCTTGGGTACATCCGGCGGATCGGCACGCAGGAGGGCCGCCAGCCGGGAGTGGTCGAGGGTCACCAGCATGCCGCCGGCCGTTTCGACCTGGGTGACGGCCTCCCAGTCAACGGCCAGTTGGAGCAGGCGGGGGCGGACCTCGCCTGCCGGCTGGCCGCTCATGAGGAAGACGGCATGGCGGGTGGTGCGCAGCTGCAGCCAGTAGCGGTTGAGGGACAGCGGCGGGGAGGCCTGCGCACGGGCGCTGGCGGAAGCCGGCAGGAGGAAGACCAGCAGGAGCAGGGCTGCCAGGCGGAGACGCATAGGCCTAGGGCATGCCTCCCAGCATTGGGCCCATGAAGGCCATCATGACCGCAAAGAGGACCACCCAGAGCAGCGCATAGAGCGCGGTGGCGGCAACGGTCAGCCCCAGGAAATAAGCGGCTTCCTGCCAGGTGAGGAGGGGGCGGGGCGCGGCCATGACCGGCGCCTGGGAGGCGGCTTCGAGGCCGGTTTGCTGGGTATCGGCGGCGGCCAGGAGGGCCAGGTCGAAGCCTTCGGTTCGGACGCGCAGGTCGAAATATCCCATGGTCACGGCGGAGAGCTGGAGGGGGATGTAGAGGACGCCGGTGACAATCTGGACGGCGATCTGGGCCAGGGCGCCAAGCATGGACTGGGTCATGAAGTTGCTGCCCTCGCCGCCGAGGACGGTGACCAGGTAGCGGGCGACGAGGGACGGCCCGGTGACGATGAGCTGGCCGAACAGGCTGAGGAGGAGCATATAGCCCAGGATCCACCAGAAGCGCCGGCGGGAAAGGTCCCAGGCGCGCCACAGGCCGGCAGAGGCGCCGGTCTTTTCGATGACGACGACGGGGGCGATCAGGGGGAAGGTGACAATCGAGATAAAGACGAGCAGCCCAGGCCCAACCAGCCAGCCAACGCAGGGGAGGAGGGTGGCCACCACCAGGCCGAGCATGATCAGCGCGCCCAGCCCAAGGGCGCCGAGGAGTTTGCCCCATGAAGCGCCGATGCGGCGGTAGGCGTCTGCAATGCTGATGGGCCGGCCCAGGTAGTTATCGGCGATGGCGCTGGTGAGGGCGGCGGTGCCCAGGCCCTGGACCAGGACGAACTGCAGGACGGCGGAAATGAGCGTGAGGCCCATGCCGGTCCAGTAGCCGGCAGGCATGCCGCCTGTAAAGTCAAAGGCCGTGGGCGTCATCACCGGGGAGACCATGAGCCACGACCCGAGGAGGGGGAGGGCAGAGACCGGGATGTAAACGATGGCGATGATGCCGAGGAACTTGAAGAAGTTCCGGCGGTAGAGGCGGATGGCCTGGTCGAGGAGTTCGACCATGCGCATGGGCCGCAGTGCGGGCAACTCAGGAATGTTCATGCTTGCCTCCGGCTGGTGGGTTCAGCCATGTCCTTTCATGACCACGGTGGTGAACAGACTGCCTGTTTATGCCTGGACGATTATACCCGACATCCTGATGGGCGTTCCTCATGGGCTTTGCTCCGGGGGAAAGCGGGCTCCCGCCCCCTGCGGGAGCCCGATGGGGTTCAGTCGCTGTCCTTGTGCGGGAGCTGGGGAATGATCCAGTTGATGAGCGCCTGGGGGGAGCGGGTCTGGATGTAGAGTTTTCCGGGGCCGGTCATCTCGATCACGAGGCCTTCGCCGGAAAGCAGGGTGGATTTGAGACCGCCGACGGTGCGGGGCTGGACGCCGATGGTGCCATCGAAGGCTACGAGATGGGAGGAGTCGACGATGTATTTCTCGCCCTGGACGAGGGCCTTTTCGTAGATGGCGCCGTAGGAGGAAACGAGCAGTTTGCCGGCGCCTCTGGCTTCCAGGATGGAGAGACCCTCGCCGGAGAGGAAGGCCTTGCTGCTGAATTTGGCGTCGATCTCGATGCCGACCTCGGAGGCCATGAAGCAGCCGGTCTGGACGAGCATGGCGCCGCCGGCCAGATCGATGAGGGTGATGTCACCGGGGAGTTCGGGGGCCAGGGTGACTTCGCCGCCCTGGGGGCCGGCCTTCCAGAAGTTCTGGAAGAGGGATTCGCCGCCGAGGACGGCGCGGCCGAGGGACTTGAGCAGGCCGCCTTCCATCTTGGTCTCGATCTCGAGGCCGGCGGAGTGGCTGACCATGGCGCCCGGTTCGGCGCGGATGCGTTCACCGGGGGCCAGCCTGGCGACGGCCAGGGAATAGGATGGGCGGTGCAGAATTTCGATTTCCATAACAGGGCTCCTTATTACAGCGTAAAGTAAGTATTTGACAAAAGCAAGCATCTGGTGGAAAATAGCCAGA
>CAYLXB010000026.1:0-40767 GCA_964387495.1 uncultured Anaerolineaceae bacterium | reverse complement strand
CTACCCTCCCCGGTTCCCCCCACAAAAAAATCCGTGTACCCCCCCGTCCTCCCCTCCTCCGCCTCCCCCCACAAAAAAATCCGTGTACCCCCCCCTTCCTCGCATCTACGGCCCCCCGCACCCCTCCAACTCATACACCGCCGCATTCCCGCTCCGGAACACTTCCCGGGTCCATTCGCTGGCCTCCAGCGCGGCTGGATTGAAACTGTTCAGCCTGCCCCCCGCGTATAGAAGCGTCTGCCTGGCGCCCGTCCTGCATAGTTCTTCGACCGCCGCCGCAGAATTCCAGTCGGTGTCGAAGGGGATCTTGTTCACGTTTGCACCCAGCAGCGGCTCGAGCCAGATGCCCGCGTCCGTGCCTGCAACCTGCCCGCTTTCTTTGAAGGAGGCGATCAGGAAAAGTCTGTCCGGGGCAGTGCGGCCCTTGATCCACTCGAACGCCGCCCGGTCGTCCTTTTGAAAGTAATTACAGCAGGCATCCGGGTAGAAGGTCCGGTTCTGCAGGAAAGCCAGCAGCAGGCAGGCCCCCAGCGCGCCCACGGCCAGCCCGCGTCCGATCCTGCCGCCCAGGCGCTGCTTCAGCAGGCCGGCAGCCCCCGCCCCTCCCAGGATGGATAGTGGGATGTAGAGCAGGATTTCCAGGAACTGCCGGTCCAGCAGTCCCTGTCCCGATCCCAGCACGACCCGCGGCAGCAATGTGGCCAGCCAGGCCGCGAAAGTGAAAAAGAAGACCGCCAGCCCCGGCCGGGGAAAGGCCTGGAAGGCGAACGGCAGCAGCAGGATCCAGGCGATCAGGATGGGCAGGCGGATATAGTAATCCTCCAGCAGGCTGAGCAGCGGCCAGAGGGAGAGCGCATACAGGCTGGACAGGCGCAGGGCAAAGGGGAACCCCGCCTCTTCCTTGAGCTCCACCCGCTTCGCCAGCCACAGGCAGGTGCCTGCCAGCAGGGCGGCGATCAGGGCGCGGGTGTGCAGCAGCGTCAGCCCGAGCAGCAGGATCAGCGCCCAGGCCAGCCGCATGGGATTTGTTTTTCTATCTTTCCAGCCTGCGCCGGTCGCGGCCAGCACGGCCGGCAGGCAGGCCAGCGCGCCCACGGCCGGGTATTTGCCCCAGTTGACCGCAAAGACCGGCATCATCCAGCTGGTGGCGGCCAGCAGCCCGGCAAAGAGGCCGGCGTTCCGGTTTTGGGTCAGGTGATACGCTAGCACACCCGCCGAGACGGGCGCGCACACCAGGAAGAACTGCCCCAGCAGGGGAATGACCCTCTCCGGCGCCAGCCCGCTCAGGGCTGAGAGCCAGGCCGCCAGGGCATGGAAGCCGAAGTGGTAGTAATTCGAGAAGAGGCTCCCCAGCGACAGGCGCGCCTCCCCGCTCACTTCGGGGTCCAGCAGGCCTTGGATGATCTGGTAGTGGATGGGCGAATCCGAGTACGGTGGATAGATCAACTTGGTCAGGAAGGCCAGCCGCATGACCAGCAGCAGGCCCAGCCCGGCCGCAGTCAGGCTGCCCGGCAGAAGCCATGCGGGCTTTGCGGCGGCCCGCGGGCGGTACCAGAGCAAGATTTCAAGTGGGATTGGCAGGCCGGCCAGGACCAAGATGGCGATACTGCCAGGCCGCAGCAGCGCCGGCCAGAAACGTCCCGCCAGGATCAGCGCGTAACACGGCAGGCACAGGGCTGCGCTGCCCATTCCCAGGCTGGCCAGGAGTCTGGCGCCCGGATTGCCCCCCGCGTTGCCGGTCAGGCGGGTGGCCAGCAGGCCCATGCCCGTCACGGCCGTGAAGAGGGCGCCCGCCGCTCCCAGGTTTGCCCTCAGGCTGGTCAGGCCGTCCAGCAGGATGTCCCATGGGCTGACCATGTTACCTGCCCGTTTCCGGTTTCTGGGACAACGCGGCTTGCAGGACGCTCTGCCCGATGTGTTCCGCCAGTTCGGGGTTATCCTCCTCCAGCAGGACGGCCACCGCCAGGGGGGTGCCCTGCCAGCCGGGCGGGGTGCCGCTCAGGTACCAGCAGACAGGCTGTCCGCCCGTCCCTGCCTGCCCGCTGGACTGCCAGGCCGCCTGTCCGGGCGCCGTCAACATCGGCAGGCTCACACCGGTGGCGCCCGCCGGGTAGACCTGAACCGGCTCGCTCAGGGCCGGCAGTACCACCCAGCCCTGCGAGGGTGTGTCCACCGCCATGGCCAGCCGCGGCCCGGGGCGCAGCCCGTCGTTGCTCAGGGCCGCCGCAGCCAGCGCCATTTGCAGGGGACTTACCTTCAGCGTCTCCGAGAGCACGGCTTCGCCGGCTTCGGCCTCGATCTGGCGTTCTGCCGGGGTGGCTGCCGGCAGGCGTGCCTGCGGGGCGGTGTAGAATCCCAGGCGCTCGAACAGGCTCAGCAGGCCCCCCGTGCCGATCTGCCTGCCCAGGCTCTGCAGTGCCGCCGGGCAGCCGTTGGTCACGGCGTAAGCCCAGTCTGCCTCGTCTGTCGGTGGGTGGGTGCAGTCCAGCTTCCGGCCGCCCAGCTCCACGGCGAAGCTCTGGGGGAGTTCGGGCAGCTGGCTGCCCGTGCCGCTGAGCAGGAAGGGCCCCAGGGCCGTTCCTGCCGGGTATTTGCCCTGTGCCGCCCGGTTGACCAGGGGGGCGCGCTCATCTGAAAGCAGGCTCTGCCCGATCTCATCCAGCCGGTTCGGGTCGTAGGTCGGGTGCGAAGCCATCACCAGGATTTCGCCGCTTTTGGCATCCAGCAGGACCAGCGCGCCGGCGTGTTCGCCAAGCAGGCTGTCTGCCTGCTTCTGCAGTTTTATGTCGATGCTCAGGCGCACATCCAGGCCTGCCGGAGGCTGCCCGTAGAGCAGGTGGTGCCACCAGACCAGGCTGGCCGGGTTGCCTTTCAGGCCGCGCAGATAGTCATCCAGGGAGGCTTCCAGCCCCGCCTGTCCATAGGTGGGCTGGGTGTAGCCGGTAACCGGCCCCAGGTCGGGGTACAGGTACGCCCGGTAGAATCCGGCTGTCACCCCGCGTGTGACGGTGATGCCCAGGTTGTTGCGGTCCAGAAGGCTGCCGCGTTGCACATACCGGTCGGCAATCGTGCGCCGCGGGTTGTCGGTGCGTGTCAACAGGTCTGGCCCGCGCACCACGGCCCACCAGCCGTTGGCAGCCATCAGCCCGGCCAGCCCGAGCATCAGCAGCCCGGCCAGGGCGCTGATGGGCTGCGGGCGGGGGAGGGGGGCCGGTTCGAAATCCACGTTCTCGCTGGGAAGCAGCACCAGCAGGGCGGCCAGGAAGGAGGTCAGCAGGGACGAACCGCCGTAGGACAGGAATGGCAGGGTCACACCGGTCAGGGGCAGGAGGCGCAGGTTGCCGCCCACAATCAGGATGGTCTGCACGGCCAGGTAGGTGGCAACGCCGCTGGCCAGCAGGCGCGGGAACCGTCCGGCCGCGTTCTGGGCGATGTGGAAGCCGCGTACCACCAGCGCGGTGATCAGCACCAGCAGGGCGGTCGTACCCAGGAAACCCGTTTCTTCGGCGATGGCGGAAAAGATGAAGTCCGAGATGGCCACCGGCACCACCGCCGGGCTGCCCAGGCCGGGGCCGCGCCCTAGCAGGCCCCCGTTGGCAGCGGCCAGGAGGGATTGGACGATCTGGTAACTGTTCCCCGCCGGGTCTGCCCATGGGTTGAGCCAGATGTCCAGCCGGGTGTGGATGATATCCACGTAGAAGTAACCCACCAGCCCGGCCGCGCACAGGGCCAGGGCCGAAAGCGCCAGCACCCGCTTTTGGCCGGTCGCGAGGAAGAGCATCAGCGCCTGCAGGGTGATTAGGATCGAGGCCGTCCCCAGGTCGCGCTGCACCACCACCAGCAGCATGGCTGTCCCGCTGAGCAGGAAGACGGGAAACAGCAGGGTCAAGGTCTGCAGTCTGGCCGAGGGCCGGTCGGCCAGGTAGGCTGCCAGGAAGATCACCAGCAGGAGTTTGAGCGGTTCGGAAGGCTGGAAATATACCCCGCAGCAGCCCAGCCAGAGCCGCGGCCCGGCCCCGGCAGGGTTGGTGCCGAAGATCAGGGTCAGGGCGGTCAGGAGCAGGCCGCTGCTCAGCAGGAGATACTTGTAGCGGCGCAGGATGCCCAGTCCGGGAGCCAGCCGCAGTCCGGCCGTAAAGACCAGCCCCGAGAAAACCAGCCAGGCCGTCTGGCGCAGTCCGAAAGCGGGCGAAAGCCGCCAGACGGTCAGCAGCCCCCAGCCGCTCAACAGGGCGATCCCCGGCAGAATGTACGGATCGCCTTCGGGCAGGCGGCGGCGCATTTCCCGGTATGCCAGCCCGAAGACCAGGCCCCAGGCCGCGGCCCCGATCCAGTGTTTCCAGAGCAGTTCTGCATCCCAGCTGCGCGCCTGCACGGCCGGGGACAGGCTCAATCCCAGCGCATACAGGCACAGGAAAAGGGCAGCCAGTACCAGCAGGCGGCCCTGCAGTCGGGTGTTCATCGGGTTGCCGGTTACAGGTATTTTTTGACCAGCAGGTCGAGCTTCTGGCGCGTCTCCGGCGGGATGGCCTCCCGGCGGGTGATCAGGGCGCTGGCCAGCGCATTCTGGCAGTCGCAGGAGCGTTCCTGCTCCAGGCGTTGGGCCAGATTTTTGACCGCCCGCTGCGCCAGTTGGGTGTTCTTTTTCAGGGTCTGGACGACCATTTCCACCGTGACCGGGGATTCGCTGACGTGCCAGACGTCATAATCCGTGACATGCGCCATGACGGCATAGCACATCTCGGCTTCGCGTGCCAGGAAGGCCTCGGGGGAGGTGGTCATTCCGATCAGCGCCATGCCCCAGGCGCGGTAGGTGTTCGATTCGGCTTTGGTCGAAAAGCGCGGCCCTTCGATGGTGATGAAGGCCCCCCCGTTGTGCACTTTGCCTCCGGCCTTCTGGACCGCCTCCGCGACCTGGCCCGACAGCCGGGTGCAGAAAGGATCCGCCACGCTGATGTGCACCACCAGGCCCTCGCCAAAAAAAGAACGTTCCCGGCCATGCGTATAGTCGAAAAGCTGGTCAGGGACCACGATCTCCCCGGGGGCATAGTCCTCGCGCAGGGAGCCGCAGGCGCTGATGCTCACGACCTGTTCGACGCCCAGCGATTTCAGGGCGTAGATATTGGCGCGGTAATTCACCTCGCTGGGCCGGATCTGGTGGCCGATGCCGTGCCGCGCCAGGAATGCCGCCGGCACGTTGCCCAGCAGCCCGGTCACGATGGGGGCGCTGGGTTTCCCGAAGGGGGTGCTGACCTCGATTTCTTTGACGTCTTTCAAACCGGGCATGGAATACAGGCCGGACCCCCCGATGACGGCCAGTTTTGGGGAAATGTTCACTTGTCCTCCTGTTGCAGGGGTCGGGTGGGCGAGGCCAGTGTGTCGCCGCTGATCTGCAGGCTGATGGTGGTGTTTCCGCACGCGATCCGGTCACCGGAAATGACCACGGTGGGCGTGACCAATCGTTCATCGTTCAGCCGCGTGCTGTTGGTGGAGTTCAAATCCTCCACCCACCATTGGCGGTGGTGGTAATGCAGCCGGGCATGCCGGGCCGACATGGTTTCATCCGCTACGGGCACCTCGCAGCCGGGATCCCGCCCGACGATGATCTCCGCCTGTGAGAACCACAGGGAGGCCGGCGGCAGGCCCTTGCTCTGGATTACCAGGCTGATGGGCGGCACTTTGCGGGCTGCCAGCAGCAAGCCCTGTTGGTGGATGCCCTGCCATAACGTGTAGAGCACCCATCCCAGAAACGCGTACAGGCAGACCACCAGGGTGATCCGCAGGGCAAGAAAAATGATCGCGCTCATTTCTTCTGGGTGTCGGCCAGGTGTGAATCCGGATTGCGCAGGATGACGGTGGGGCGCTCCCCTGCCTGCAGGCGCGGAGGTTCTGTTTGCGTTCCGCCGCCTTGCGGGGTGGGGTTGTCCTGTCCGAAGATCAGCGGCACGCCTGCCAGGGAGATGACGTCCCCCGGGTACAAGATCGACTGGTTGACCCGCTGCCCGTTGATGAATGTCCCGCCGGTCGAATCCAGGTCGAAGAGCACGAAACGCCCTTTGATGGCGCGCAGCTGGGCATGATTGCGCGAGACGCGCGGGTCATCCACCACCAGCTGGTTGTTCTGGCGCCTGCCGATGTTTACCACCGACTGGGTCAGCGGGAAGACTTTCACGCCGTCCACGATGAGGAAGGCGTTGCTCGGCAGCGGCTCGCTGGTATCGACCGCCGCTGCATTTTCAACCGGCACACCTTTCGTTTCGACGACCAGGTCCACCTTGTTGGAGGCGATCACGCGCACCTCGCCGTTCTCGAGTGTCTCTTCGGTGGCCAGGGTGATCTCGGGTGGAGCAGACAGCCGCAGCCCGGACTCTTTGGCGGCGGTGGTCAGGATTTCAAGCAGGGTATCTGCAAATCCGCTGATGGCCTGCCATTTTTCCACCGTTGCCGGGTTCGCAACCAGCGTGTAAACGTTCGGCAAGGTCTCTGGGCCGCCCTGTTCCGGGTCGTGGGCCAGCATGGCGGCTGCCAGCTGCTGGGCTACCACCTGCTCGATCTTGTGGCCGGGCAGGACGCTGACCAGGCGGACTTCGATGAGAGCCCGGATGCGGTCTTCGAGTGTACCAAGTTTATCTTTCATATGTGTGCAGAAATCCCTTGCACTGTATTATAGAGGCCTCAAGGCCTTTTCGCAAGGGATGCATATCCCACCAAGGTGGCATTGCCCTGATGGAGCGCGTTGGAGGGTCGCCGCCCCGCAGCGGCCCGGCCCTTCGACGTTGTCATCGAAGGGCCGGTTGAGTTCGAAAATTGGTTCTCGGCCGGGTTGGATTACAGGCTGTTGCCGCAGTTCGGGCAGACTGTATCGCTTTGCTTGACCACGTAGCCGCACCTGGCACATGTGGTCGGGTGGGCCTCCCCCAGCGGCGCCCCGCAGGCGATGCAGGCCGGTTCCCCGATCTTGTTGGCCGTCCCGCAATAATCGCAGGCGACGCGCGCCAGCCGTTCGCTCAGTTCGTGCGAAGCACCGGTAGCCCGGCTGACCTGGCCCACGATCTGCCAGACCTTCTCGGTCAACTGCAGGTTCTCGAGGTCCTGCGCCAGGTCGTCGATCCGCCCCAGCACCGAGAGCGGGTTGCGCAGCACCGAAAAGGCCGTTGCCCCCAGGCTTGCCGCAGTCCCCAGCCAGGCCTGCTGTCCCACCTGGACCAGGACGCCGTCGGCCTGCCGCTGGATGTTGACCGTCAGCGCGGTCTGCCCGCCGGATCGGGCGCCCGGGCGGGTGGCGATCTGTACCACCAGCTTCCCGCTCTCGCCAAAGGTCTGGGCGCGCAGGTTGGCCTGGTTGAAATAAGCGACCAGCGTTTCTGCTACGTCGATCGGGTCGATGTTGCCGTGAAAAAATTTCTGTTCCATAATTTTCGATTATAATCTTTCCGTTATATGATTGGCTGCTTTGTTCGTGTGTAAATTATAACCTTCTTTAGGTAATTAACGAAAATCCCGCCCAAGAGTTGCAATTCTCATGTCCCGTTTCCATACCCGAATAACCTCCCTCAGCCTGTTTGTCATCGGCCTGGCCGTGCTGGCCTTTGCCGTCCCTTCCTTTACCCCTGCCCGGGCCCAGCAGCCCACGGGTTCCATCCCAACCGTCACCGGCACCCCCAGCGGGCCTTTCATCACAGTCAGCCTCGACCAGGAACAGATCAATGTGCGCGGCGGCCCGAGCACGTACTTTTACCCGGCCGTGGGCGTTCTCCTGGCCGGCCAGACGGCTCCTGCTGTCGGCCGTTCCACCGGCGGGGACTGGATCCAGATCATTTACCCGGGTGTGCCGGGTGACCGGGGCTGGGTCTATGCCCCGCTGGTCAAGATTTCCCCCGGTGCCAACCTGCCGGTGGTCGAGCCGCCGCCCACGCCCACCCCGCTGGTGACGGCCACCATTGACCCGACCCTTGCAGCGGCCTTTATCGTCCCCGAAACCCCCACCCGCCTGCCGACCTTCACCGCGGCCGCGCCCCTGGCCATCCCGACCTTCGAGGATGCCTCCGGCACGGCCCGGCGCGGCGTCCCGATGGGCCTGATCATCCTTGCTCTGGGCTTCATCGGCGCCATGGGGGCCGTCATCTCCTTCCTGCGCGGCAGGTAACCGCGCCCGTTCATTTCACTCCTGGAGGCCTGTACATGCGCCCTGACTGGGACTCGTACTTCATGAAGATTGCCTATGCTGTTTCGGAGCGCAGCACCTGTGATCGGGCGTTTGTGGGCTGCGTGCTCGTGCTGGAAAAGCGCATCCTGACCACCGGTTTCAATGGCTCTCCCAGCGGGCAGCCGCACTGCGACGAGGAAGGCCACCTGATGGTGGACGGCCACTGTGTCCGCACCATCCACGCCGAGACCAACGCCATCATTCAGGCCGCCCTGCATGGCGTCTCGACCCGGGGCGCCACCTGCTATGTGACTCACTTCCCCTGCATCAACTGCACCAAGGCCCTCATCAACGCCGGCATTGTGCGCCTGGTCTACAGTGTTTCCTACCGCCAGGATGAAAACGCCGTTCAGTTCTTGAAAACTGCCAACATCGAAATCTGTCAGAAAGATTGAATCCCCAAGGCCGGCGCCGGTTGACACCGGCACCGGCTGGCATTCGAACAAACCAGCCGCCAGGGAAGACTGGCGGCTTTTATTTACAGGAGGGAGGTATCGTTGAGGGGCCTGGGATGCGGGCTGTGAACTTTTCCCTCGAACTGTGTCTCGTATAAATGTTCGTACAGGCCGCCCATCCCCAGCAGCTCCTGGTGCGTCCCTTGTTCCACGATCTGCCCCCGGTCCAGCACCAGGATCAAATCCGCTGCCAGGATGGTGCTCAGCCGGTGGGCGATCACGATGCTCGTCCTGCCCGCCATGACGCGCTTCAGGGCCTCCTGGATCAGCGCCTCGGACTCGCTGTCCAGGTGGCTGGTGGCCTCGTCCAGCACCAGGATCCGGGGGTCCTTCAGGATCACCCGCGCCAGTGCCACCCGCTGCTTCTCCCCGCCGCTCAGGCGGTAGCCGCGCTCGCCCACGATGGTGTCGTACCCGTCCGGCAGCTCCGCGATGAAATTGTGGATGTTGGCTGCCCGCGCTGCCGCCTCGATCTCCGCCTGGCTGGCATCCATTTTGGCGTAGGTCAGGTTCGTGCGGATCGTATCGTGGAAGAGGTGCGTCTCCTGGGTCACCATCCCGATTGCCGCGGAGAGGCAATCCAGCTTCAAGTCCCGCAGGTCGTGCCCGTCGATGCGGATGGTCCCGCTGGTCGGGTCGTACAGGCGCGGGATCAGGTAGGTGATGGTCGTCTTGCCTGCACCGGATGGCCCCACCAGCGCCACCAGGCTGCCGGCCGCGGCTTTGAAGGAGATGTTCTCCAGGGTGGTCTCGCGCGCCTGGGAGGCCGCCTCCGGTTCATCCGTCCCCGGCTGGCTTTCTTCCGGCTGGGCTGCGCGGGTGGATCCTTCGTCGCCCTGCGAACCATGTTCACTTCCCTCCAGCGACAGCACCGCCTTGACCGCCTCCATGCTGCCGTGCCGTTTCACATCGCTCAACAGCGGGGTCTCGAGACTGTTGTAATTGAAACAGACCCGCTCGAACTCGATCTCCCCCTTGGCGTTTTCCAGGCTGGCAGCAGGCTCTTTCTCGGTGATGTCCTGCGGCAGGTCGAGCACCTCGAAGACTCGCTCGAAGGAGACCGCGCTGGAGATGAACTCCACCGGCGCCCCTGCCAGCCCATACAGCGCCCCGTAGAGCATGCCCAGGTACGACCCGAAGGCCACGATCGTCCCCACCGTCAGCGCCCCCTGGATGACGTAATAGCCGCCCAGGCTGTAGACCAGGGCCGTGCCCACTGCGCTCACCAGCCCCAGGATTGCGTAAAAGGAGGAGCCGATCACCGCTCGCCTGACGCCGATGTCGCGCACATTTGCCGCCCGCTGCTGGAAGCGGTTTCCCTCCTCGCTGGCCCGCCCAAAGAGCTTTACCAGCAAGGCACCGCCGATATTCAGCGTCTCGTTCAGGTGCGCGTTCATTTCTGCGTTCAACTGCATCGACTCGTGGGTGATCTCCCGCAGCACCCGGCCCAGCCGGCGCGAAACCAGGAAAAAGAGCGGCATGATCACCACGCTCAGCAGGGTCAGCCTCCACTCGAAGGTCAGCATGACCGCCAGGATGGCAATTGCCTGGACCAGGTTCGTGACGATATGTACGATGGTGTTGCTGATCGCGTTCTGCGCGCCGATGACATCGTTGTTCAGGCGGGACATCAACTCGCCCACACGGGTGTTGGTGAAAAACCGGAACGACATCCGCTGCAGGCGCCCGAAGAGCGCCGAGCGCAGGTCGTAGATTACCCCTTCGCCCACGCTGGCATTCAGGCGCCGCTGGATCACCGAAACACCGCCGTTCAGGATCGGCAGCAGCAGCAGTGCTCCGGCCATCAGCGCCAGCTGGCTCATGTTTTTGGAAGGCAATACCCTGTCGATCAAGTGCTTCAGGATTAGCGGCGAGACCAGCGAGATGGCGGTGCTCAGCAGGATGGTCCCCAGCATGCCCGCGATGTGCCTCCGGTAAGGCCGCGCATAGGCCAGCACGCGCAGCAGCAGCTCCCTGTTCATGCTCCTCGGCCGTTCATCCCCGCCGCGCAGCGCCGCCAGCCAACCGCCGCCATGGATTCTCATCTGTCTCCGATCATATTGTTTTCATTCCACAAATACCGCCAGCACGCCAAAATCCTTCTGCTTCTCCCCGCCGCCCACCAGCACTTCATTTCCGCTTTCCAGCCAGGCGTGAGCCTGTAATTTGCCGGCTTCATCCCGGCGCATGCCCAGGTGGAGCCGGCTGGGGATGCGCCGTCTTTTGAGCATCAGCTTTCCCGCCACGGCCTGTGCCAGGCAGGCGCTTTTCCAGGGGGTGTGCGCCGAGGCTCTCTCGATCGCCTGGCCGATTTCCCGCGCCTCTTGCGGTGGAATGCTCATGGCGGGGGGCGGGACAGCCTCCCCGGGCACCTGCCTGCCCAGCAGGGGAGCAACCCATTGAAAAGGCAGCAGGAGCAGCGCCCGCGCCAGCCCCAGGTAGGCCAGGGCTTCCCCGAGCAGGGCGCGCTCCCGCCGCGGATAGGCCAGGAATTTTCGGATCATCTGGTGGAATTTTGCTGTCGTCTACAGGCTCCAGGATACCAGCAGGCCGATCACGATCACGATCACCCCCAGGTGCAGCAGCAGGTTGCTCTGCCCGAACCAGCCCAGCGGCAGGAATTGGACGATGTAGTTCAGGAAGACCAGGCCGGCACCGATCAGCGGCAGCAGCCCCTTGCGGCGGGCGAAATAATCCGAAGCCTTGTCAACCAACTCCGAAAAAAACTGTTCCATCAGATTTCTTCCTCCTCTTCCTCTTCCTCTGTCTCCTGGGACGGTTCCTGGGGTTTGTAGTGCCAGGGCATGAACTGCGCGCACAGCCGGCCGGGGATCCGCCCCTGGATGCGCACGCCGCCGCGCTCATGTTCGATGCGTTCCACCTGGCCAAACTCGTGGAAGAGCGAGATCAACTGCCCCTGCTGGTAAGGCAGGCGCACCTCGACCGGCGTGTAGGTTTCGTAGAGCATGCCTCGGATCGCCTCCAGCAGGTCGGGCAGGCCCTCCCCGGTGCGTGCCGAGATGGCCACGGATTGCGGTTGGCCCTCCAGCGAGCGCCGCGCCGCCGCCGGGTCGGCCAGCAGGTCGATCTTGTTCAACACCGTCAGCACCGGGATGTGCCCGGCTTCGATCTCATCCAGCGTCTTTTGCACTGCTTCGGCCTGCTGCATGGCGTTCAGATGAGCCACGTCCACCACGTGCAGCAGCAGGTCGGCCTCGGTGATTTCCTCCAGGGTGGCGCGGAAGGCCGCCACCAGGGTCGTGGGTAGTTTCTGGATGAACCCCACCGTATCGGTCATCAGCACCTGGTAACCGCCCGGCAGTTCCACGCGCCGGGTGGTGGGGTCGAGGGTGGCAAACAACTGGTCGGCCACGTACACATCTGCGCGTGCCAGCCGGTTGAGCAGCGTGGACTTGCCGGCATTGGTATAACCGACCAGGGCGACTACCGGCAGGCGGGCCCGCTTGCGCTGGACGCGGTAACGCTGGCGGTGGGCGCGCACTTTCTCCAGTTCCCGCTTCAGGTGTGAGATCCGGGTCCGGATCTGGCGCCGGTCCACTTCCAGCTGGGTCTCGCCGGGACCTCGCAGGCCCACCCCGCCCACCGAGCCGGAGCGCCCGCCCCCGCCGCCGGCCTGGCGGGCCAGGTGCGTCCACTGGCGGGTCAGCCGCGGCAGGTAATATTCGTATTGAGCCAGTTCCACCTGCAGCATGCCCTCACTCGTGTGTGCATGCTGCGCAAAGATATCCAGGATCAGGGCCGTGCGGTCCAGGACGCGCACATCCTTCCCCAGGTCTTCTTCCAGTTCGCGCTGGTGGCGCGGGTTGAGTTCATCATCGAAGATGACCACCTGGGAGAGAGTCTCCTCCACCAGGGCCTTGAGTTCCTCCACCTTGCCCGAACCGATGAAAGTCTCGGCATGCGGGCGGTCGAGGCGCTGGGTCAGTTCGCCGCTCACTTCCAGTCCCGCCGTATCTGCCAGCAGGGCCAGTTCGCTGAGCGAGTCTTCGAGGGACAGGTTCTGCTCCTGGCCGCGGATTTCAACGCCTACCAGGAAGGCGCGTTCGACGGGTGGCTTGGTGGGTTCAGGGATTCGTTTGGACATCGATTCTCACAGGTGAATTGATTCCGGCCTGGTCCGCATCATTGCGTCCGGCCAGGCTTTGTGGTGGACTGTTCGCCGAATAATTTTACCAGTTTCGGGTCGCTCGCCTCGGTCCGGATCGGCAGCAGGATGTGGAAGGTGGAGCCGGGGCATTTGACTTCGTCGTAGCCTTCGGATTCCACCCAGACAGCCCCGCCGTGCGACTCGATGATGCCGCGTGCGATGGACAGCCCCAGCCCGGGCCCGCCGCCCTTGAACTTGATCTTGCCGCTCGAGTGCAGGGAGGGCTTGCCCAGCTGGGAGAATTTCTTGAAGATGAGCGTCTGGTCCTCTGGTGAGATTCCGATGCCGGTATCGGCAATCGTCACCTCCAGGAAACCCGGCAGGCTGCGGCCGTCCACCCGGATGCGGCCGCCATCCGGTGTGTACTTGATCGCGTTGAGCAGGATGTTGCGGAAAGCCTGGAAGAGCCGTTCGGGATCGCCGTAATTGACCTGTTCACAGCCGGGGAAAGGCCGCACTTCCAGGGTCAGGCGGCGTTGTTTGGTGGCTTCGGTAAACTCGCTTTTCAGCAGGCCGAACAGGTGGTTGAAGAGCACCGGTTGGAAGTTCAGCGACAGCAGGTTGTTGTCGATGAGCGAGACATCGATCATGTCCTCGATGATCTCGCGCAGCCTGCGCACGCCGGTATTGATACCCTGGATGAAGGGATCGAACTCGTCCTGTTTGTCACCCGGCGATTGCTCGCGCATCATCGAGGCGTAGCCTTCCACCAGGGTGAGGGGGGTCTTGAGTTCGTGCGCCGCCACGGCGATGAAACTCGATTTACTCCGGTCCAGCCGCTCCAGTTCCTGGCGGGTGTTCTCCAGCTCCCTCGACATGTACCCCACCCGCATCTCCATCTCCAGGCGGGCGGCCTTCTCCAGCCCATAGGTCAGATATGGCAGCAGGCTCAACAGGAGATCGAGCGCTTCCTCCGGCTTCAGGCTCTCGCGCGCAGCCTGTTGGGTGATGAGGATCATCTGGTTCAGCATGAAGGAAGTGTTGTTCTGCCCCTCTTCCAGGTCGGTTAACGTTGGCGAGCCGGCCCAGCGCATCATCAGAGGGTCCAGCCAGGCAGGGTCACCCGTCGCCGCGGCCTGCTCGAGCGCATCGTAGAACTGTTCCAGCTCCGCCTGGAAGACTTCGCGCACCTCACTGCCGCGCGCCAGTGCCTGTGAAACGCGCTGGATCCAGAGCGGTCGTAATTTGCCGAGAGACTCCTGTGTGCCCATAACAAGTTAAGTTTACGCCAGAGACCCGTTTTTTGCAAACGCTTCTGCCTTGCGGCTGCGTATCAGTTTATTTATCTTTTCATCCCTTACTCCCCTCCACCCACAAATACCAATCCAAAAATCGCTCCACCCGCCCATACGCGTCCATCTGGTCATCCCGCCGCAGGAAACCGTGAGGCTCGTTGGCGTAGGTCTTGTATTCGAACGTCTTGCCGTGCACCTTGAGCGCCTCGGCCCACTCTTCGGACGCCTCCGGCGGTACCACGTCATCCAGCAGCCCGTGCAGGATCAACACCGGCTTTTTTATGTTGGCCGCCTCTGTGATCGGTGAGCCTTTGCGATAGGCTTCCCGGTTCTTGGCCGGGTGCCCCAGGAAGATCTCGGAGTACAGCCGCAGGTCGCGTTTGCACTGCGCCCATGAGGAATACAGGTTCGAATCCCCGTACTTGGCGATCCCGCACGCGAACAGATATTCCGGGTCGCGTGACAGGCAGCAGATGGTCATATAACCGCCGTAACTGCCGCCCATGATCGCCAGCCGCTCCCGGTCGATTCCGGGCAGGCTGGTCAGGTATTTGGCCCCGTGCAGGCAATCCTGCGTGTCGCCCACCCCCCAGTCATTGTAATTGCCGTGTTCGAACGCCACCCCGTAGCCGGTCGAGCCGCGGTAATTGGGCGCGATGAACGTGTAACCCTTGGCGGTCAGGTACTGTGCCAGCGCATCCCATTCAGCCGCATACAGGGACGCTGGCCCGCCGTGCGGGTGCAGGATTGCCGCCCCGTTCGGCTTCTCCGGGCGGAACAGGAAAGCCGGGATTTCCAGCCCGTCGTAACTTTTGTAAGAGACGATTTCCGGCAGGACCGGCCGGTTCTTCGCCATGGCCGGGGATTGCGAGAACGTCAACTGGGTCACTTCCCCGCTGGCCAACTCCAGCCGGTACAGGTCGGGCGGCAGCACCGGGCTTTCGTATTCGAACGTCAGGAACTTCCCATCCGGCGACCAGTTCGGGTTGGCATGCACCCCCATCCCCTCCCGCAGGAGGGTCAGACTTCCCGTGGCCGGCTCCACCAGCCCCAGGTCGAACGCCCCCTGGCGCACCACCGTCACGGCCAGCCGGGTACCGTCTGGCGACCAGGCCAGTTGGGCGATGTCGTAGCCAAATTTCGTCACCTGGTGCAGACCCTCGCCATCTGGCCTCACCATCCAGAGGTCGTCCTGCCCGGCCTCCTGGCTGATGAACGCCAGCCACTGGCCGTCCGGCGACCAGCGCGGGCTGTGCGTGCGCACCTTGGGTTTGCCGTACAGCCTGCGGATTTGCCCGCTCTCCAGGTCGATCAGGCAGATGTCCAGCCGGTTCAGGTCGTCGAAGCGTCTGAACAGGAATGCCACGGATTTTCCGTCCGGCGCCGGCTGTGCGTCCCAGTGGTCGCCGTCTGCTGTGTCGGTCAGGCCGCGCGGCCACTTGCCATCCCGGTCGGTCAGCACCAGTTGCTCGGCTTCGTGCCGCGTCACGCTCACGATCAATCCTTTGGAATCCGGCATCCACTTCGGGTCGGCAGCCCCATGGGTGAAATCGGTGATTTTCTTTGGCAGCCCCCCCTCAAGCGGGGCGATGTGCACGTGTCCGCCCATCGTAAAGGCCAGCCTCTGTCCATCCGGCGACCATTGCGGGATCTCGTCGTCCCAGAAGGCCGCCAGCTCGCGCTCGGTGCTGATGCGGCCGGGCCACTGCCCGTTCAGCGCCAGCACGTAAACGTCAGAGAGCGTCTCGCTGTCCTTGATGTAGGCCACCCGCCTCCCATCCGGTGATAGCCGGTGACTGCGGATGCGCTCCAGCGATGTGATCAGCGCCAGGCTCCAGCCTTGCGGCGGCTTGATGTCTGGCCGGGCCAGTGCAGGCCAGCCGTTGCGCTCATATTTTTCAGTTACCTTGACGGGCTTTTCCATGCTGAATCCTTTTTTTATCGGGCGTTTGCTTTCATTTTTGTTAGAAATATTGTAAAATTGTATCATCATCGTTCGACAGTGTCACTGCGAGGAGCACTTTTTGTATCGAAGTAGTCTCCTTTTTCCCCGAATGGTTTCCCCCATACCTTGTTTGCAAATGACGCCACGACAGGTTCTGTTGTGGCGTCATGTCGTTTAGGGCTGTTCGATTTCCTGAAAGGAGGAAAGAATGAACCCGAAACATTCTGCCCTGTATCTCTTGTTGGCGCTGGCACTGCTGCTCTCCGCTTGTGGCGGCCAGACTGCCACCCCTGCGGCTCTGCCCGGGGAGCCGCCTGCGGCCGCCTCTGAGGCACCTGCCGAGCCGGTCGTCCTGAACTTTGGTTGGATTGGCAAGCCGGACACGCTCAACCCGGCCTATGCCTTCCTGACCGAATCCTACACCATCTTCGACCTCATCTATACCCCGCTGACCACCGAAGCGCCGACCGGTGAGTATGTCGGCGGGCTGGCCAGGGAATGGTCGGTTTCCGAGGATGGCCTGACCTGGACCTTCATCCTCAAGGATGGCATTAAATGGCACACCGGCGAGGATTTCAAGGCCGGACAGATGGCCTGGACGATCAATGCTGTCATGGCTGACCCGGATGGTTGGGCCGCCCTCTCTGGGTATGTCGGCGGCTTCCAGGAAGTGACTGCCCCGGATGACAAGACCGTCCAGGTTGTGACCGAGTACCCCATCGCCAATATGGAGTACCGCCTCTCTTTCCTGTACGCAGTCTACCCCCCGGACTTCGAAGGTTTCACCACGCCCGAAGACCTGCAGAACTTCACCAACTTTGAGGCCGTCGGCACGGGCATGTTCAAGATGAACACCTTCGACAAGGATACCGGTGTCTTGATCCTGGATGCAAATCCGGATTATTTCGACGGTGCTCCAAAGATTGACCAGATCATCTTCCAGACTTTCGACAACACGGACGCCATGATCCAGGCCCTCAAGGTCGGGGATGTCGACCTGGTCAACGAAGTCCCGGCCAGTGCTTTTAACACCGTTGCGGAGTTCGAGAATGTGGAAGCCCTGGCCCTGGAGGGTCGCTATTTCAACGAGTTGATTATTAATACGGTTGACCCCAATAATGACCCGGCGCCCACCGGCAACCCGGCCCTGGCCGACCCGGCCGTGCGCCTGGCGATTGCCACAGCCATTAACAAGCAGGATATTGTCGATATTGTCCTGCAGGGGCTGGGCTCGCCCGGCATTACCATTGTCCCGCCCACCTTGGGCGGCGGTTTCTGGAACAATCCGAACATCAAGGATGTGACCTTCGACGTTGAGGAAGCCGGCCGTATCCTGGAAGAGGCCGGTTATCTGCCCGCTGCAGACGGTGTCCGCGAGAAAGGTGACCTGCGCCTCGAGTTCCGCCTGCAGTTCCCCTCCGATTCGGCCGTCTCCCCGCGCATTGCCGATATGATGGCCGACTGGTTCAAGCAGGCTGGCATGAAGGCCAATCCCGAAGCTGTTGACCCGGACGCACTGGTGGCTGCCACCACCCCGGCCGGCGATTACGACCTGGTCATCTGGGGTTGGGGCCCGGACCCCGACCCGGACTTCATCCTCAGCGTGATGACCACCGAACAGTTTGTTGACGGCGGCTGGAGTGACAGCGGCTACCACAACCCGGAATACGACCAGTTGTACCTGGACCAGCAGCAGGAAGTGGATGACGCCGCCCGCCAGCAGATCATCTGGAAGATGCAGGAGATGGTCTATAACGACCGTCCCTACATCGTCCTGTATTACGAAAAGCAGCTGCAGGCTTACCGCTCCGACCGCTTCACCGGCTTCATTCCATCCCCCATTGGCATCGAGTCTGGCCTCTCTCTCCTGAATGTCACGCCGGTCCAGTAACCCTGCCCGCTGTGTCGTTGCCTGTACTGTGCCGCTGCCATACGTATCAGGTGATGCTCCCGCGTAGCGCCCTTTTAGGGTTCCGTTCGGCCTGTGCCACGATGTGATAAGCAGGCTCACCCCTCCGGGGATGTCGTTGCAAGGGTTGGGTGTTCTTCCTGGCCCTTGCAGCCCCCTGCTGCCATCTGCCTCTGCCTTTTCTGTCTCTGCACGATCGGAAACTCATTCATATCTAACCCATGAACCGACGCGACTACCTCCTCCGAAAACTTGGCCTCTCCCTCCTGACGGTCTTTGTGGTCGTCATCATCAACTTCCTGCTCTTCCGCGTCCTGCCTGGTGACCCGGTGCGTGCCGTCATCGGGCGGAATATCCGCATCTCAGCCGAAACCCAGCAGGCCCTGCGCCAGCAGTTTGGCCTCGACAAACCCGTCTTCCCAGACCAGTTCTTCGATACGCTCGGCCAGTGGGCGCGCGGCAATCTGGGTGTCTCGTGGTCGCTCAGACGCCCGGTCAGTGAAATACTGCTTTCCAAATTGGGCAACACCCTCTTGTTGATTGGCCTGGGGCAGGTGCTGGCGATCCTCTTCGGCGTCCTGCTTGGCCTGCTGGCCGGCTGGAAGCGCAAGACCGCCATCGATGTGGCCGCGCTGACCTTTTCCCTGATCGCCTGGGCCATCCCCACTTTCTGGCTGGGTATCATCCTGCTGGCGGCTGGCAGTACCTGGCTGGGATTGCCCACTGGCGGCATCGTCAGCCCCGCCAACACCGGCAAGCCGCTCTACACTGTCCTCCCCGACCTGGCCCGTCATCTTGCCCTGCCGACGCTGACTCTAACCATCCTGTACCTGGGTGAGTACATGCTCATCATGCGTTCCTCCATCCTGGAAGTGCTCAGCGAGGATTACATCCTGACCGCCAAGGCCAAAGGCATGAGTCACTGGCAGGTCTTGCGCAAGCACGCTCTCAAGAATGCCATGCTGCCCATCGTCACCCTGATTGCCCTCAACCTGGGATTCACCGTCTCCGGCGCCATCTATATCGAGACGGTCTTCTCTTATGACGGCCTGGGCAAATTATTCCAGACCGCCCTGGTCAAACAGGACTACCCCCTTCTGCAGGGCGCCTTTCTCCTGCTGGCAGTCAGCGTGATTGTTGCCAACATGCTTGCCGACCTGCTCTACACTTACCTCGATCCGCGCATCAAGACGAATTGACCAATGTCATCACTACTTTATGTCCTTGCGATGAGGGCGTTCTTTGGCCGACGAAGCAATCTCCTGTTACCTGGATTGCCTCCAGTACATACCCCTCACCTACCATCAGGAGTCATGGCTTGAACGAACGCTGGATACTCATTAAACGCAACCTGCTGGATTTCTGGAAAACCTTCCGCCGTAACCGTTTGGGACTGGTGGGAGCCTTCTTGGTAGTCAGCGCCCTGCTGGTGACGGCCTTTGCCCCCCTCTTGACGCCGTACGAACCGACCGAAATCGTCCGCGACGCGAACGGGCG
Source organism: uncultured Anaerolineaceae bacterium (assembly GCA_964387495.1). Classification (GTDB taxonomy): domain Bacteria; phylum Chloroflexota; class Anaerolineae; order Anaerolineales; family Villigracilaceae; genus DSXF01. The sequence goes on along the minus strand of CAYLXB010000026.1, from coordinate 21,352 downwards.
CGGCATGACCTTTACGCCCCCCTCCATCCATCCTCCCCTCGGCACGGATGACGCCGGCCACGACGTCTGGACGCAGTTGGTTTTTGGCTCACGTGTTTCGATCATGGTGGGCTTCCTGGCCGGCTTCATCGCCATGTTCATCGGCAGTCTGCTTGGCATCCTCGCCGGTTATTTTGGCGGGCGTGTCGACACCCTCTTGATGCGCGTCACCGATATCCTGCTCGTCATCCCTGACCTGCCGCTCATGCTGGTGTTGGTCGCCACCCTGCGCCAGATGGACCTGCACGTTTCGCCCCTGCTGGTGCTCATCCTGGTCATCGGCTTGCTCTATTGGACCAGCACTGCGCGCCTCATTCGTTCGCAGGTTTTGACCATCAAGGAACGCCAGTTTGTGGCGCGTGCTCGCGCCATCGGCGCCGGTCATGTCCACATTATCCGCCGCCACATTCTTCCGCAGATCATGCCGCTCATTGTGGCCAATACCGTGCTCATCATCTCCACGGCCATCCTGGTCGAATCCGGCCTGGCCTTCCTTGGCCTGGGCGATCCCACCGAGCCCTCCTGGGGCACCATGCTCAACTTTGCCTTCGACCGCAGCGCCATCACCAACGGCGCCTGGTGGTTTTACCTCCCGCCCGGCTTTGCCATTGTTTGGGTCACACTTGGCTGTGTCCTGCTCGGAAATGTGCTGGAAGAGATGCTCAACCCGCGCCTGACGGGCCATCACCTGGAAGGAGAGCAAAACATGATTGCCATCAGCGAACCCGAACCTGCTCCCCGCCGCGGGCCGGAGGCTGTTGAATGAACGACCAGCCCATCCTCAGTGTCCGTCACCTGACGACCGAGTTCATCCTGCTGGATGGCAGAGTGGCGCGTGCCCTGGAAGATGTCTCCTTTGATGTCCATCCCGGTCAGACCGTTGGCCTGGTGGGCGAATCCGGCTGCGGCAAGACCACCACCCTCATGGCGGTCATGCGCCTCCTGCCTGCCAATGGCCGTATCGTCGCCGGGCGCATCTCTTTCAAGGGCAAAGATCTGCTCACCTTGTCCGAACGCCAGATGCGCGCCTGCCGCTGGAAGGAAATGGCCATTGTCTTTCAGGGCGCCATGAATGCCCTCAATCCGGTCATGCAGGTTGGCGGGCAGATCCGTGAACCCATCCTCCTGCACAATCTGATGGAGGCAAGTGAGGCCGACCGGCGCGTGGGGGAACTGCTCGAACTGGTCGGCATCCCGAGTTCCCGCTCCGACCAATACCCGCATCAGTATTCGGGCGGCATGCGCCAGCGCGCCATGATTGCCATGGCGCTGGCTTGTTCACCCAGCCTGCTCTTTGCTGACGAGCCTACCACCGCGCTGGACGTTATGATCCAGGCCCAGGTGCTCGAACTGCTCAAACGCATCCAGCAGCAGCTGGGGCTGGCCATCGTCCTGGTGACGCATGATCTGGGTGTTGTGGCTGAAGTTTGTGATTCCGTGGTAGTCATGTACGGTGGCAAGGTGGCCGAATACGGCTTGGCGGATGATATCTACAACTGCCCTCAGCATCCGTACACGCAGCGCCTGCTCGCCTCTTTCCCGGACCTCAACCGGCCCGGCGAATCCCTGGCCTCCATCCCCGGGACACCCCCGCGCCTGACCGATCTGCCCCCCGGCTGCCGCTTCCAGCCGCGCTGTGATGTGTCCATCGAAAAATGTGCCCAACTCGGCCCGCCCATGCTGGAAATTTCGCCGGGTCACTATGCCGCCTGCCATCTTTGCCGGGGAGTGGAGGCCCGTTTCGAATGAACCAGACCGCCTTGCTCGAAGTCTGCGACCTGTACAAGTATTTCCCCGTCCGCCAATCTCTCCTGGATATGCTTCTGCGCCGCCCGTCGAAATTTGTCAAGGCTGTGGATGGCGTCTCGTTCACCCTGGCGCGTGGCGAGGTGCTGGCCATTGTTGGCGAATCCGGCTGCGGCAAGACCACCATCGCCCGCACCCTGATTGGCCTGGAAGAGCAGACCGGTGGCGATATTCTCTTCCACGGTGAGCGGATCGGCGTGCAGGAACGCCGCCTGCGCGCCGGCCTGGCTCCGCTCGAATCGGGCGGCGGTGTTGGCAGCCGCGAACACCTGACCCTGCCGCGCATGGCCCTCAAGCGTCTGCGCCAGCATGCCCAGATGATTTTCCAGGACCCTTACGAATCCCTCAACCCCCGCTCCACCATCTATGAGATCGTCGCCGAACCGCTTCTGGTGCATGGCATTGCCCGTGGCCGTACTGAACGCGCCGAACGTGTCCGCGAGGCCCTGGAGGAGGCCGGGCTGCGCCCCGCCTCGGATTTCTACCTGCGCTACCCGCATGAACTCTCCGGCGGGCAGCGCCAGCGTGTTGTCATCGCCGGGGCCATGGTCCTCCAGCCCGAACTGCTCATCGCCGATGAGCCTGTCTCTATGCTGGATGTCTCCATCCGCGCCGAGATCCTCAACCTCCTGCGCGGCCTGCGCGAATCTCGCGGCGTCAGCATCGTCTTCATAACCCATGACCTCGGCACTGTCGGCTATTTTGCTGACCGGCTGGCGGTCATGTACCTGGGGCGCATCGTCGAAAGCGGCCCGGCCCGGACGGTCATCCAGGAACCGCAGCACCCTTATACCAAAGCCTTGCTCTCTGTTGTCCCCGTCCCCAACCCGCGCCTGCGCCGCGAACGCATCATCCTGCAGGGCGAGACGCCCAACGCCGCCGAAGTTGCCCGCGGGGGTCGCGTCCGCGCCCGCGGCCCCGGCGCCGGCGAGCCCTGGGCGCGCGCGGGCCCCCCCGCCGTTGATGTGGAGCCCGGCCACCAGGCAGCCTGCTGGCTGCTGGAAAATAAGTGAACCTTCCTCGCCCTGCAGGCTCCTCCAGGCCCTTCCGCGCCTTCCTCAGACTTGCGGGATATTCCCCTTCATTCTCATCCTTTGTGCAGTCCGCCGGCTTGCCGGCGTCTCGCTGTCGCCATCTCCTTTCCTTCATTCTTTCTTCTGATAGTTCCTCAGCATGATTGTTTACACCGAACCTTTTTGCTATCATATAGACATGGACAGTTGTTCCCAACCCGGAAGGAGGTCCTCATGTTCCAGCGCCTGTTCGTCTGCATCGCCCTCACTTGCACATTGGTACTCGCCCTTGTCGGCGCCATGCCCGGCCGTGCCGAGGGGAACCGGCCGCCCGAAGAGGCGGTCATTACCCTGAAGCGCGTTGCCGATGTTTACGCCGGCGCGAACGGTTCATCCCCGCGTTACATGGCCGTGTACGATGGCGCATTGTATTTTGGCGCCAATGGAAATGATGGAGCGGGGATCGAATTGTGGAAATACACTGCCGCCGGCGGCGCCCAACGCGTCGCGGATATCAACAGCGGCATAAGCAACTCGTCACCTTCACATTTGGCTGTCTATAACAACGCCTTGTACTTTCAGGCAGAGGGAGGCGAAGGGGATGGTGCGGAGTTATGGAAATACACCGTTGCCGGCGGCCCCCTGCGCGTGGCTGACATCAACACCGGCGCTGTGGATTCATACCCCTCATACCTGGCTGTGTATGAGAGCGTCCTGTATTTCGGCGCCTTTACCGAAGAAACCGGCTTTGAGTTGTGGAAATATGCTCCCGCTTCTGGCGTTCAGCTTGTGGACGATCTTTACACTGGTACTTCCGGTTCAGACCCTGCAGACCTTTTTGTCCATGATGGCGCCTTGTATTTTTCTGCGGATGGTGGAGACGGCGCGGGGAAAGAATTATGGCAGTACGATCCCGCCAACGGCGCCCGGCGGGTGGAAGACATCAACACCGGCTCTGGCAGTTCAGGCGCCGGCCCGTTTGCTGTGTACGCCGGCGCCCTGTATTTTGGCGCCTATGGAGGCGATGGGGCCGGAAACGAGTTGTGGAAGTACGACCCCCTCAACGGCGCCCAGCGCGTGGCGGATATTAACTGCGGCACGAATGGTTCTTATCCAGGAAAGTTGACGGTCTACAACGGTGCTTTGTATTTCAGCGCGGAGGGGAGTGACGGTGCCGGCAGGGAATTATGGAAGTATGACCTCGCCAACGGCGCCCAGCGTGTGGCGGATATTTACACTGGAAATGTCAGTTCGATACCCCTGTATCTTGCGTTATATAACGGCGCTTTGTACTTCTCTGCCAATGGGAATGACGGTGCGGGTGCTGAACTCTGGATGTACAACACCACCACCACGGATGCCTTCCGCTCGGTCAAGGGCCTGGATGGCTGGGTGCTCGAATCCGGTGAGACCACCAATGTGGGCGGCAGCCTCAATGCCGCTGGGGTTACTTTCAACCTGGGCGATGATGCCCAGGATAGACAATATCGTGCCATCCTTTCCTTCGATACCTCCACGTTGCCGGATACGGCCGTGGTGACCGGGATAAAACTCGGCCTCCGCCGCCAGGCTGTCTCCGGTACCAATCCCTTCAGCACGCATGGCAATATCAAGGTGGACATCCGGAAAGGCCCGTTTGGCACCAGCGCCCTGCAGGCCGGAGACTTCCAGGCTGCCGCCAGTAAACCGAACATTGGAACCATCACGAATTCCCCCGATGTGAACAAATGGTACGCTGCCAGCCTGCTCAGCACTGCCCATGCTTACATCAACCCCCAAGGTATCACCCAGCTCCGCCTGCGCTTTACCACGGATGATAACGACGACAACGGCGCCGATCTCCTCAAGTTCTACAGCGGTAACGCCGTTGCTCTCTCTGACCGTCCATTGTTGGAAATAACCTACTACATTCCCTAGCTTCGACCGCCTGCTGTTCCGCAGCCCCCCTGCGGAACAGCTCTTTTCATTGCATCTGGTTGCGTTTTCTGTTAAGATAAGTGCAAGCATAGATTTTCCAACGCATTCTCGACCCCAGGAGGCCCCCATGTTCAAGCGTTTACTCATACTCGTTACCCTTTTCAGCACACTCCTGTTCACCCTGGCGGGCGTTGCTCCCGGCCGCGCTCGGGAGGGGCAGCCGCCGGATGCAGATATCGTCGCACTGTACCGTGTTGCAGATATTTACAGTGGTGCGACTGGTTCCTCCCCCGAAGACCTGGTCGTATTTTCCGGGGCCTTGTACTTCGGTGCCAATGGCAACGACGGGACTGGCCGGGAGTTATGGAAATATGATTCCTCGGGTGCCGAGCGTGTAGCCGACATTTATGAAGATCTCAGCAGTTCGAATCCTTACTATCTCACCGTATATGGCGCTGCCCTTTATTTTAGCGCCGACGGAGGCGATGGGGCAGGGCGGGAACTTTGGAAGTATACCGTTGCCGGAGGCGCCCAGCGCGTGGCGGATATCTGCGCAGGCGCGGGCAGTTCGAGTCCCTCTTCTCTGGCCCTGTATGCCAATGCCCTCTACTTCAGCGCGGAGGGTTGTGACGGGGCCGGCGCCGAATTATGGCGGTATACCACCGGTGGGGGTGCCGAACGCGTCGCCGATATCTATGCCGGCGCCTCAGGTTCAACCCCTAATTTCCTGAGGCCCTATAATGACGCGTTGTATTTTGGTGCGAGTGGGGATGATGGCGCTGGCAAAGAGTTGTGGAAGTACGATCCCGCCAATGGCGCCCAGCGCGTGGAAGACATTTATGATGGCAGTACTGGTTCCTTCCCCATGTATATGACGGTTTACGCCGGTGGGTTATATTTCACCGCGAACGGTAACGATGGCGCCGGTTCGGAATTGTGGATGTACGATCCGGTCAACGGCGTCCAGCGTGTAGCCGATATCTATCCCGGAAGCACTGGTTCCAGTCCGTCCTACCTGGTCACATATAATGGCGCTTTGTATTTTAGCGCCCAGGGGCACGCTGGGGTTGGCAGGGAATTGTGGAAGTATGATCCGGTCAACGGCGCCGACTTTGTAGCCGATATCTACCCCGGTTCCTCCGGCTCGAATATTGCTTATCCGGCGGTTTATAATGGGGCGCTGTACTTCCAGGCCAATGGCGGTGACAGTGCCGGGGCCGAGTTATGGCTCTACAACAACACCTCCACGGCGGTTTTCCGTTCCACCGGTAGCCTGGACGGCTGGGTGCTCGAATCCGGCGAGACCTCCAACAAGGGCGGCACGCTCAATGCGGCGGCCGGGACCTTCTTCCTGGGGGACAACGCCCTGGACAGGCAATACCGCAGCATCCTCTCGTTCAATACAGCCACCCTGCCCGACACGGCCGTGGTCACCGGCATCATGTTCGCCATCCGCCGCCAAAGCCTGGCAGGCACCGACCCCTTCACCACCCACGGCAATATCAGAATCGACATCCGCAGCGGTCCGTTCAGCGCCGATTCCGCCCTGCAAGCCGGGGATTTTCAAGCGGCTGCCAGCAAGGCCGGCATCGGCACGCTCAAGAACACCCCCGACCCGGCAAACTGGTACACAACCAAGCTGCTGGGCACCGCTTATCCATTCATCAATGCAGCCGGTGTCACCCAGTTCCGCCTGCGCTTTACGAAGGACGATAACGACGATGGAGGCGCGGATATCCTCAAGTTCTACAGCGGCAACGCGGCCGCCCTCTACGACCGGCCCATCCTGGCAATCACCTATTACGTGCCGTAAACCCGGCTCCCTCTGGAATCGGGAAAAACCAAACCTGTGAGCTCTGCGGGATGATCCTCAACGACCACCCCGCAGGGCTTTTTGCATATGCTGAACCGGGGTGATTTGGAGTGAAGCCGGGCTGAGCGGGCTTGAACCCGCCTGCTCTTTATGCTATGATGGTTGGTGTGTTCTCTCGCAGGTTACTCAGGAGGTTGCCATGTCCAGGCGTTTTTCGATCTTCGTGGCACTTTTTACCCTGGTTGCGCTCACCTTCCCCGTCATCCTCCCCGCCCAAGCTCGACAAGACCAGCCGCCAGAAGCAGCCCTCATCATACTTTATCGCGTCGCCGATATCTACAGCGGCGCCGCCAGTTCATTCCCCAGGCACATGGTTGTGTACGATGGTGTGTTGTATTTTAGCGCCTTGGGGAATGATTATACAGGCAACGAACTTTGGAAATATGACCCAAAGTATGGCGCCACCTATGGCGCCTGGCCTGTTGCGGACATCTACAGCGGTGCCGGGAGTTCGTACCCTGCATACCTGGCCGTGTACAACGGCGTGCTCTACTTTTCGGCGGACGGGGGAGATGGGACAGGAAATGAGTTGTGGATGTATACCCCCGCTGGTGGCGCTCAGCGCGCCGCCGATATCTACAGTGGTGCCGGGAGTTCGTACCCTGAATACCTGACCGTGTACAACGGCGCACTCTACTTTGCGGCCAATGGAGGCGATGGAGTGGGTAAAGAATTGTGGAAATATGACCCAACAAACGGTGTGCTGCGCGTCGCCGATATCAACAGCGGTGCCGGGAGTTCGTATCCTGGATACCTGACCGTGTACAACGGCGTACTCTACTTTGCGGCAGACGGGAGTGATGACACCGGCAAAGAGTTATGGAAGTATGATCCCGCCAATGGTGCCCAACGCGTGGAAGATATTTATGCTGGCAGTAGCGGTTCTTATCCCTCTTACCTGACTGTCTACGCCGGGGCATTGTACTTCAGGGCAAACGGAAACGATGGGACTGGCGATGAGTTGTGGAAGTATGATCCTGCCAATGGTGCCCAGCGCGTGGCTGACATATACCCCGGCCCTTTGTCTTCGTATCCTAGCTATCTTACCGTCTACAATGACGCTTTGTATTTCAGCGCATGCGGCCACGATAATGCCGGTTGCGAGTTGTGGATGTATGATCTCACCCATGGTGCCCAGCGCGTGGCAGATATCTATCCTGGTATTGGCAGTTCATTTCCTGCTTACTTGGCCTCATATAACGGCGGATTGTATTTCCAAGCCGATGGCAATGACGGGGCAGGAACGGAATTGTGGCTGTACAGCAACAGTACGACAGATATATTTCGTTCGGCCAAGAGAACGGATGGCTGGGTGCTGGAATCCGGAGAGGATACAAATGCAGGCGGCACTCTGAATGCCAGTGCAGCCACGTTATTCCTGGGGGACAACGCCCAAGACAGGCAGTACCGGGCCATCCTTTCCTTCGACACCTCCACCCTGCCCGATGCGGTTGTGGTTACCGGCCTGACGCTCAGCATTCGCAAACAGACCCTCATCGGCACGAACCCTTTCAACACGCATGGCAACATCCAGGTTGACATCCGGAAAGGTTTCTTCGGTGACAGTGCGTCCCTGCAGGCGGGAGACTTCCAGGCGGCAGCCGGCAGATCGAATATCGGCGTCATCAAGGACCTGCCGGATGCTAACAACTGGTACCAGGCCAGCCTGATGAGCAAGGCCTATCCATTCGTCAATACTACGGGCATGACCCAACTGCGTCTGCGCTTTGCCAAAGACGATAATGATGATAATGGTGCCGATACCCTCAAGTACTACAGTGGCGACGCGGCTGCCCTCTATGACCGGCCGCTTCTAGATGTAACGTATTACGTGCCCTAGACGGGTTGCTCTCTTGTGCTGGGCCATGTAAAACCTGCAAGATGGCCGTTTGATGGTCATCCCGCAGCTCTCTTTGTGTGTTGGCGATAGGTGATCCACAGCAAAAATGGGTCGCCGCGGCCTTGAATCCGCCTGCCCGTTTTGCTATGATGGTGTATATGCCTCATGGGTCACTCAGGAGGTTGCCATGTTCAGGCGTTTTTCGATCATCGTGGCACTTATTGTCCTGATGGCACTCATCTTCCCCGGCGTTGTTCCCAGCCAGGCTCGACAGGACCAGCCACCAGAAGCAGCCATCGTCGCACTTTACCGCGTCGTCGATATCAACAGCGGTGCCGGGAGTTCGGACCCTGCATACCTGACCGTGTACAACGGTGTGTTCTACTTTGCAGCAGACGGGGGAGATGGAATGGGTACCGAGTTGTGGAAATATGACTTAACAAACGGTGCACTACGTGTCGCCGATATCAACAGCGGTGCCGGGAGTTCGGACCCTGCATACCTGACTGTGTACAACGGTGTGCTCTACTTTGCGGCGAACGAGGGAGATGGGACAGGATTTGCATTGTGGAAGTATGATCCTGCCAATGGTGCCCAGCGCGTGGCCGATGACTGCAGCGGTGCCGGGAATCCGTGCTTTGGAGTTGGATATGTAGGATACCTGACCGTGTACAATGGTGCGCTCTACTTTAGAGCAAGTGGTGGAGGTGGGGGTGCAGGAGTTGAGTTGTGGATGTATACCCCCACTGGTGGCGCCCGGCAAGCTGCCGATGTCAACAGAGGTGGCGAGGGTTCGTACCCCTCATACTTGACCGTGTACAATGGCGTTCTGTACTTTTGTGCAAACGGAGGAGATAGGGCAGGCTTTGAGCTGTGGACCTATACTCTGACCGACGGCGCCCGCCGGGTGGAAAATATCTCCCCCCGCATTTTTAGTTCGGCCCCTCGGTATCTCGCTGTCTATGCTGGCGCCCTGTACTTTTGGGCAAACGGCAGGGACTGGGCTGGCGATGCGTTGTGGAAGTATGATCCTGCCAATGGTGCCCAGCGCGTGGTTGACATATACCCCGGCCCAAATGATTCGTACTACCAGTATCTTGTTGTCTACAATGGCGCTTTGTATTTCAGCGCTGAGGAGGGGTACGATAATGCCGGTTGGGAGTTGTGGAAGTATGATCCTGCCAATGGTGCCCAGCGCGTGGCAGATATCTATCCCGGTACCGGCAGTTCATATCCCGCTCACCTGGCCGCATATAACGGCGGATTGTATTTCCAAGCCGATGGCAATGACGGGGCAGGAAGGGAATTGTGGCTGTACAGCAACAGTGCGGCCGATGCCTTTCGTTCGGCCAGGGGACCGGACGGTTGGGTGCTGGAATCCAGCGAGAACACAAATACGGGCGGCACTCTGAATGCCAGCGCCGCCACCTTCTTCTTGGGTGACAACATCCAGGACCGGCAATACCGGGCCATCCTTTCCTTCGACACATCCACCCTTCCGGACGCGGCCGTGGTCACCGGCATAACGCTCAGCATTCGCAAACAGACCCTCATCGGCACGAACCCTTTCAACACGCATGGCAACATCCAGGTTGACATCCGGAAAGGTTTCTTCGGTGACAGTGCGTCCCTGCAGGCGGGAGACTTCCAGGCGGCAGCCGGCAGATCGAATATCGGCGTCATCAAGGACCTGCCGGATGCTAACAACTGGTACCAGGCCAGCCTGATGAGCAAGGCCTATCCATTCGTCAATACTACGGGCATGACCCAACTGCGTCTGCGCTTTACCAAGGACGATAACGACGATGGAGGCGCCGATATCCTCAAGTTCTACAGCGGGGATGCGGCCGCCCTCTATGACCGGCCGCTGCTGGCGATCACGTATTACGTGCCATAGGTTGATCGCCCTCGTGTAACGGGTGTGCAGAACCTGCGGGACGACAATCAAACGGCCATTCCTCAGCTCTCTTTGTATGTGGTGGCGAATGGTGATTCGCGGTGACAAGAGGACATCTACTTGAAAAGCATCCCCGAAAAGCGTAAGATATGTGTGTTCAAGTAGACAATCTCTGAGGGGGGCAATCGTTCTATACCACCAGGTTCTTGCCGCGTCTGGAGGTTACCATGTTTGCTGAAAAGCCGGCCTCTCGAATTTTCTATCTCTCATTTGTCTTGATCTTCTCACTTTCGCTGGCAGGGCTCGCTCGAGCCGCACCGCTGGCGGGATTCGGGCCAGCCGCAGGAACATCAGCCATCCTGCAATATACATTCGGAGGACATATACTGGGCTTTGCCACGAACCAGGTTTTCCTCGCCGGGTTGGACCACGCCCTGACCGTCGAATTTGTCGGCACCAAGGGACAGATGCCAGCCGGGCAGGCCGCGGCTTCATCAGCGGAGGTTGATCATACGCCTGCCTTGGGACAGGTCACTTATCGAGACATGTGGCCGGGGGTGGACGTGATCTACACTGCTGCGCAGGGAGGCCTGGTGGAGAGTACTTACGTTGTCCAGCCCGGCGCAGACCCGGCATGGATCCAGTTCCAGTACAACGTGCCGGTGGAATTAATGCAGGATGGCGCGCTGCGCTTCGCCTTCGAAAGCGGCCAGATGACCGAGAGTGCACCGGTTGCCTTCCAGGAGATAGATGGACGACATCTGGCGGTGTCCGTGCATTTCGTCCTGAATGATGGCCAGGTGGGTTTTGCTGTAGGTGCATACGACCCGGCCTGCACCCTGACCATTGACCCCATATATGCCTGGCATGCCTTCTATGGCTCAACAAGTACTGACCGCGGCCGAGCCATCACGAACGATGCAGACGGGAACCTGTATGTGGCAGGCTCCAGTTACAAGAACTGGAACGGGCCGGGCGGGATCGCCCCCCTGCGTGCATATACCGGCAATGATGACATTGTAGTGGTCAAGCTGAACAAGGCGGGGGCTTATCAGTGGCATACTTTCTACGGCTCAGCAGATGGTGACGATGCCTATGCCATCACCAGCGACCCGGATGGGAATATCTATATTGCGGGCCATAGTCATGCCGCTTGGAACGGCCCGGGTCCGGCTGCGCCACTGCATGCACATTCGGGCCTCTACGACATTGTGGTGATCAAGCTGAACAGTGCCGGCATTTATCAGTGGCATACCTTCTTTGGCTCGACAGGCAATGACTTTGGCCATGGCCTCAGCAATGACGGAAATGGGAATGTCTATGTGGTTGGCGGTAGTAACGCTGCCTGGAACGGGCCGGGTGCAGCGGTACCTCTGCACGCGTATACCGGAACCTTTGATATCGTGGTTGTCAAGTTGAACAACGCCGGCGCCTACCAGTGGCATACCTTCTACGGCTCGACAACCTGGGATGGTGGTGGTGCCATCACCAGCAGTGCGAACGGGAATATCTACGTCGCGGGCTACAGCAATACTGCCTGGAAGGGGCCGGGCGGAGCCGCCCCGCTGAATGCCCATACCGGGTATGTTGACATCGTGGTGTTTGCACTGAATAGTGCCGGCGCCTACCAGTGGCACACGTTCTACGGTTCAGGGGGTGAGGACTATGGCAGGGCCATCACGAGCGACACGAGCCAGAATGTTTATGTCGCAGGTAACAGTGACAATACCTGGGCTGGGCCTGGAGGGGTTGCACCGTTTCATGCATACGCCGGGGGCACCGACATTGTGGTTGTCAAACTGAACAAAGCAGGTGCTTACCAATGGCACACTTTCTATGGCTCGTCAGGCTATGACTATGGTGCAGCCATGACCAGCGATATTTTTGGGAATCTCTACTTGGCAGGCCATAGCAGCGCCAGTTGGAACGGGCCAGGTCCGGCCGCACCGCTGAATGCACATGCCGGGAATTATGACATCGTGGTGGTCGCGCTGAAGAGGACAGGTACCTATCTATGGCACACTTTCTACGGTTCGACAGGCTGGGACGACGGCATGGCCATCAGCGGAAATTTGCACGTAGTGGGCAGTAGCCCTGACGCCTGGAATGGACCCGGCGGAAAAGCGCCTCTGAATGCATATGTCGGAAGCGGCGATATCGTGGTGATCCAGCATAAGTTCTCCGACGCCTTTCGTTCTATGGACAGCCTGGATGGTTGGGTGCTGGAATCTGGTGAAAACACAGACATGGGCGGCACAATGGATACTGCTGCCACCTCCCTGCGCCTGGGTGATGATGTGGTAAATAAACAATTTCGCTCCATTCTGTCCTTCTGCACGAATAGTTTGCCGGATGATGCCATCATCACCAGGATCACACTGAAGGTCAGGAGATACAATATCACCGGCGGCGGGGACCCCGTCACGAAATTCCAGGGCTTTATGGTAGCGGTCAAAAAGGGTATCTTTGGGACGACCCAGGCCCTGGAATTGGCCGACTTCCAGGCTGGGGCCGACAAGACCTATGGCCCGTTTACACCCACATTAACCTCTGGCTGGTACACTATCAACCTGACCGGCGCCAGGAGCTACATCAACAAACTATACTCCAACCATGGATTGACCCAGATCCGCCTGTCCTTCAAGCTGGATGATAACAACAACAATATCGCCAACTACCTCAGTCTGTACAGTGGAAATGCGCCGGCTGCCAGCCAGCCGCAGTTGATCGTTGAGTACTACGCGCCCTAGCATTTGGCGTCCCGCGGGTGCCAGCCTGCGGGACGCTTTCTTTTTTCGTGACTGGTGGCATCCACCGCCTCAATCTACCCCCGTCACCCGGATCTCCAGCCGGTAATCCCCGCTCCCGTCCGACAGGGTAAAGACGCAGATATTATCATCCACCTGCACGACAGGGCAGGCCAGCAGGGCGAAATTCGGCTCGCGGTAGCCTTCCACATCTGGCGTCATGCTGAACGTTCCCGCCTGGCTGCTCACGCCGAAATAGCGGGTCACGCCGACGCGGTCGCTCAGGGTCAGGCGCAGGGGACAGTCCGGCTCTAATTTGAGCGTGTCGTCGTAATACAGCAGGTGGCAGGGCTGGCCCATCTGCGGCCCCAGCCCAAGATAATACGTATTGTGCGCCGCCGTGGTTGCGGTTGGTGTTGAAGCGGGCTGCGGGGTGAGAAAAGCAGGTGAAGATTCATTCACTGCATCCATGGCGCAGCGGAAACCGACCTTGTGCCGGGTGTAATCCGGGCTGTTCTCGCCCCGGTTTGCACTGCGGACATCGTCCGGCTTGTCCAGCCAGGCGCCGCCGCGCGGGATGTGCCCCTCGCCGCTCTGGGGCCCCTGGGGGTTAACCTGCTCTCCGTCCGGGTATTTCCCGTACCAGTCCGCCGCCCACTCGCGCACGTTCCCGGCCATGTCGAGCGCCCCCACCCAGCTCGCACCCGCCGGGTACGAGCCGACCGGTGCCGTATCGGCATATCCGTCATCCACGGCAGGGTCGTTCGGGCCGGCATCGCAGTTCCGGTCGCAGTAATTCAGGCGGCTGCCATCGAATTCGTTCCCCCAGGGAAAGATGCGCGCCTCCGGTCCGCGGGCGGCGTATTCCCACTCGGCCTCGCTGGGCAGCCGCCCCCCGGCCCAACGGCAATATTCCGCGGCCTGCTCCTGCCTGACCCAGATGACCGGATGGTTTGCAAAGGCCGGGTCGCCGTAATAACTTGTCCGGTAATACGAGCCGCTCTCGACCGGTGGTGTGCAGGCGCCTGCCTCCGCGCAGCGCTGGTATTGGCTGTTGGTCACCTCGTTGCGGTCCAGCCAGAAGCCGTCCAGGCTGACCGGGTGGGCGGGATACTCGTTCTCGAAGGCCGCCTGGGTGCACACCCCGATCGCGTCCTTGCCGCTGTACTGGCGGCACAATTTGCGGGCGGCCGCCACGGCTTGCGAATCACTGCCCATCACGAACCTGCCGGAGGGCACGTACATCATCACAGCCTGGTCGGCCAGCCTTACCCGGCTTTCGCCGAGGGGATGGGCATCGCTTGCGGTGGGAACCACTGCGATCGTGGGAAGGGGCGCGGTCGCTGGGAGGGTTGGGAGGGTCGGGATGGGCGTGGTTTCTATCGCCGGCGGCAGGGGACTGCAGGCGCTGGCTGCAAGACAGAGGCTGAGACAAGTCAGGGAGATAAGTCGCATTCGGCTATTGTATCCCAGTCTTGACACCCCCTCCGCCCGGTGATAGACTGTGTCCATCATTCAGATTTGGAAAGGAGGTCCGCACACATGCAAAACGTCCGCCTGTTCGGTTTCGATGTGTTTGACGCGCCTCCTGCCCCGCTGTCTGCTTGATCCATACTGGGATCATCATCCAGCCGCAGGCGCGCCAGCCTGCGGTTTTTGATTCCCAAAACACCGCAGGGGATGCCTTGCCGTTGATATTTTCATCCGTCTCACTTCTTATGGATACAAGTAGAAACATAAAATACGATAACGAACTGGACGACGAGGGCCGCTTCGATTTCAAAGGCAAGACTGGCCGCCGCCGTCCAAGGACCGCAAAATCAAAAAAAGTGCCGCCTGAACTGCAGCGCTTCATCCAGGATCAGGACGACAGCCGCCGCACCCTGGCCATGACCTACCCGGCCGCCCGCTTCGAGGCCGGCTGGCTCCTTGACTCGCTCGGTTACTTTTTCGAGCAGCGCTGGATTTCGGATGTGCTCTCCAAGATCAAGGTCGGCAAGGAAGCCTCCGTCTACCTGTGCCGCTCCGGGGAGCAGGTTGAAGCGCCGTTGCTGGCGGCTAAGGTCTACCGCCCGCGCATGCTGCGCAGCCTGAAGAATGACCATCTCTACCGCCAGGGGCGGGAGGTTCTCGACGAAGACGGCAATCCCATTGTCGACCTGGGCATGCTCAAGGCCCAGCACAAGCGCAGCGTCTACGGCGAACAGATCCGCCACCAGTCCTGGATCGCCTACGAATACCAGACCCTGGGCGTGCTGCACGCGGCCGGTGCGGATGTCCCCCGCCCGTATGCCATGGGCGGGAACGCGATCCTGATGGACTACATCGGTGACGAATCCGGCGCCGCGCCCACCCTCAACACGGTCACGCTCGAGCGGGGGGAGGCCCGCCGGCTCCATGCCCGCCTGCTGGAGAACATCGAGATCATGCTCGCCCGCGCCGTCGTCCACGGCGACCTTTCGGCCTACAACGTCCTCTACTGGGAGGGGGCGGTCACCTTGATCGACTTCCCCCAGGTCGTCTCGCCGCACCAGAACAAAAACGCCTTCAACCTCTTCGAACGGGATGTGACCCGCCTGTGCGAGTATTTCACCGCCCAGGGGCTCGACCTGCAGCCGCGCCGCCTGGCCGCCGGACTGTGGCAGGCGCATGGCTACCAGCTGCGTCCCGAGATCCATCCGGCTCTGCTGGACGCGGAGAACCCCGCCGACCGGCGCTACTGGCAGGGATTGACCGGGAAAGAAACCTCGAAGGGAAGCTGATTCTGGTAGCGTTTGGCAGCCAGCCTGGCTTGTTTCCCGTCTTTGGGATGAGCCAGGCTGCTTTGCTTGTCTCCACGCTGGGAATAACTCCCTGTTTGTGAACCGGCTCGCTTTTGCTACAATTAACAGGATATGCGGGTCTGTCATGCCCGCAGCATTCTCTTGGAGGCAACCACTATGAAAACCATCTACCGCTGTTTGTGCATGCTCTTCTTGTTGGCCGCGCTGGCCGGTTGCGGGGAACAGACCCCGGCAGCCTCTCCGGCTTCGGCTCCGCCGCCGCCCGAAAATACCCCGCTCCCACCACCCGAAAACACTCCGCTTCCGCCGCCCACCCCTGTGCCCGCCACGGAAACTACGGCGCCCCTGCTTTCCGGGAACACCTACACCAACCCGGTCACCTACCAGGTCACATATACGATTGCTGTGCGCCCTGGAAGTTTTAATTTCGACCAGTTGAAACTCTACCAGCCGAAACCGGTCGAATGGGATGCCCAGAAAGACCTGACCATTGACGAAGTTTCACCCCCGCCCACGCAGGAAAACCTGGATGCCCTTGGCAACGGCATCTACTATTGGGAACTTGCCGGCACGCCTGAACCAGGCAAGATTGCTTCCTTCACCATCAAGTTTACCTTTACGGCCTACGAGACCCTCACCAGCCTCGACCCGGCTGCGGTTCTGCCGTATGACACCGCTTCGGAACTCTACCTGCAGTACACCCGCCCGGAGCGCTTCATCGAGTCCGATGCTCCCGCCATCCAGGCCAAAGCCGCCGGGCTTGCTGCTGGCGAGACCAATCCGCTCCTCTTGGCTCGAAAATTCTATGATTACGTTATTGACTCTTCCAGATACGAACTTAAAGGCGAAGGCCTGGCTGGCGCACAGGACCTTCTCACTGGCGGTTATGGCGAGTGCGGTGACTATGCCTCCCTCTTCGTCGCCCTCAGTCGGGCCTCGGGCATTCCGGCCCGTCCCATCGTGGGCTACTGGGCTGTAACCGGCACAAACCAGACGCACGTCTGGGCCGAATTTTATCTGGAAGGCCTCGGTTGGGTACCGGTTGATCCCACCATTGGCCAGTCCGACCCTGCCAAAAGAAATTACTACTTCGGCAGCATGGACAACCAGCGCGTCATCTTGAATAAGGGCTTCAACCTCGTTATGGTCCCCGCCGCCCCGGATAATTACATCGCGCCCTTCCTGCAGGTTCCCCTCTACTGGTACTGGGGCAGCGGTGACGACACTACCGTCTCCCTCGAACGCATCGCTTGGTCTGTCGTTCCCGTGCCCTGATCTTCTGCGGGCCGGTGTTTTTTCCGGCCCGCTGGTTCCTGCTTGATCGGCATGCCATTCTGACGCGGCCTTTTTCCTTTATCCTTCCAAAGCCCCCACCGCCTCGGGCAGCGCCACCCCATACGCCTGCTCGCGCTCATACTTGAACTGTTGGGTGTACAGCCGGTAATAGTGCCCGCGCTGCTTGAGCAGTTCGCTGTGTGTGCCCATCTCGGCGATCCGGCCGCCCTCCACCACCACGATCCGGTCGGCCCGCTTGATGGTCGAGAGGCGGTGGGCGATGACGAACGAGGTGCGCCCTTTCATCAGCGCCTCCATGCCGCGCTGGATCAGGGCCTCGGTCAGGGTGTCCACGCTGGAGGTGGCCTCGTCCATGATGAAGATCTCCGGCTTGGCCAGCACGGCGCGTGCCAGGCTGATCAACTGCTTCTGCCCGACCGACAGCAGGTTGCCGCCCTCGCCCACAGGCTGGTCATAGCCTTTCTCGAACGCAGCCGCGAAATCGTGCGCCCCCGCGATCCGGGCCGCGGCCTCGATCTCCTCGTCAGTCGCATCCAGCTTTCCATAGCGGATGTTCTCGCGGATCGTGCCCGAGAACAGGTGCGGGGTCTGCAGGACGATGCCCACCCGGCTGTGGATGCTCTGCAGGCTGAATTGCGTGTAGTCTATTCCTTCGACCAGGATTCGGCCTTCGGTCGGCTCGTAGAAGCGGCACAGCAGGTTCACCAGGGTCGTCTTGCCGCCGCCGGTCGGGCCTACCAGGGCGATGGTCTCGCCCGCCCGCACCTTGAGCGTGAAATCGCTCAGCACCGGCTTGCGGTCCTCATAGTAGAAATGGACATGCTCGAACTCGATGGTGCCGCGCAGGGTGGAGGCCGGGGAGGCTTCGCTGCGGTCACGGACGTCCGGCGGTGTATCCAGCAGCTTGAAGATTCGCTCGGCCGAGGCAATCGAGTGCTGCATTTCGGCATAGACCCGTGCCAGGTCCTGCACCGGCCACATCATGAAGGTCACATAGGAGACGAAGGCGTGGATGGCGCCCACCGTGAACAGCCCCTGCTGGGACTGCAGGCCGCCGTACCAGACCACCGCCCCCAGCGCCACAGCCGAGATGATCTGCACGGTCGGCAGGAACAGCGCCGAAAGCCAGGCCGCCCGGTAACTGGAGCGGAACATGCTCCCGCTCAGCACCTGGAACTCCTTCAGGTTGGCATCCTCGCGCCCGAGGGCCTTGACCACCCGCACCCCGCTGATGTTCTCGTTGTAGGCGCCGGTGATCTTGGAGTTGGCCCGCCGGGAGGCCCGGAACTCGACCAGGATCCGCTTGCGGAACTGCACAGCGATCACCACCAGGATTGGGATGGCTGCGAACACGATCAGCGCCAGCCGCCAGTTGATGATGAGCATGAAGACTGTCGCCGTCAGGATGTTGAACAGCGCCCAGGTGGTGTCCACCAGCCCCCAAGTCATCAGGTCCGCGACCCGCCCGCTGTCGGAGGTGACCCGCGCCATCAGCCGCCCGACTGCGTTCTGGCTGTAGTACGAGAGCGACAATTCCTGCAGGTGGTCGAACATCATTTTCCGCAGGTCGTACTGGATGCGTTCACCCAGCACGGCGGCCAGGTAAAAGAAGCCGAAGACCATCCCGGCCTGCACGATCTGCAGCAGGCCGTAATAGGTGGCCATGCGGTAGAGCACTTCCTTGTTGCCCAGCGCCATGCCCTCGTCGATCATCAGCTTGTTGATATAGGTGAAGACCGAATCCAGCCCCGAGGTGAGCGCGATGGTCACCAGGAAGCCCAGCGCCCAGGTCCAGTGCGGCCTGAGCAGGCCCAGGATGCGCTTCATCACGGGCAGGGTCAATTCACTTGTGTATTCTTCTTCTTCGAGTTCGATGTCAGCCATGCGGTTTTCTCCGTGTCGCTGCCTTAACCGGTGTCACTGCAAGCGGCGCCTTTCCGCCGGGGCAGTCTCCTGGTTCCGGCGCTCAATCCGCCGCAGAGGCGATTTCCTCTTCCAGCTCTGCGTCGATCTTTGTCTGGATTTCGTAGATCCGGCGGTACATGCCGTCCTGCTCCAGCAGTTCTTCATGCGTGCCCATCTGGATCACCGCGCCCTTGTCCATCACCAGGATCAGGTCGGCGTTCATCACCGACTGGATGCGGTGGGCGATGATGAAGGTCGAGCGGCCCTGCATCAGGGTGTTCAGGGCGCCCCGGATTTCCGCCTCGGTTTCGGTGTCCACGCTGGAGGTCGAGTCATCCAGGATCAGGATGCGCGGGTCCTTGAGCAGGGCCCGGGCGATGGCCACCCGCTGCTTCTGCCCGCCGGAGAGCGTGACGCCCTTCTCGCCCACCAGCGTATCGTACCCATCCGGGAAGCTGGTGATGACCTCGTGCACCGCGGCGGCCCGGGCGGCCTTCTCGATCTCCTCCTGCGGCACGTCCCGCCCCACGCCGTAGGTGATGTTCTCTCGGATCGAGCGGCTGAACAGGAAAGGCTCCTGCTCCACGATCCCGATCTGCCGGCGCAGGTACGCGCGCGGGTAGTCCTTCAACTCCTCCCCGTCCAGCAGGATGTGCCCGCCGGTGTACTCGTGGAAGCGCGGCAGCAGGTTCACCAGGGAGGTCTTGCCGGAACCGGTCGAGCCGAGCAGGGCCACCGCCTGGCCCGGCCGGCAGGTGAAGGAGACATCCTTGATCACCGCCGAATCGCCGTCCTCGTACTGGAACGAGACCTGGTCGAAGACGATCTCGCCGCGCACCGCTCCGCCGGGCTGCACCCGGCCCTCGGTCAGCGCCTCGCGCTCCTGCTTGACGATCTCCATCAGGCGCCCGTAGGAGACCATCCCGGTCGAGGTCTGCACGATCAGGCGTCCCAGGTTGCGGATCGGCCAGATCAGCCAGACCACCAGCGCCACGTAGGCCGGGTAATCGCTGACGCTCAGCGTGCCGTTGATCACCAGCAGCCCCGCGTAGACGAAACCGCCCAGCATCTGCAGGCCCAGGACGATATCCGAGAGCGGCCAGAAGAGGGCGTGCATAAAGATCAGCTTCCTGCCGCGCAGGAACTTCTCCCAGTTGTCCTTCTCGAACTTCTTCTTCTCGTACTCCTGCCGGGCAAAGGCCTTGACCACCCGCACCCCGGTCAGGTTCTCCTGCAGCGTGGTCGAGAGTACGGCTTCCTGCTCCTGGTACTTCTCGTAGGCCTTGGTCACCCGGCGGAAGAACCAGACCGAGACCGAGAGGATGAAAGGCATGACGACGATGGACACCAGGCCCAGTTTCCAGTTCAAGTACAGGATCGCTCCCAGGTTGATCACGAACAGGAAGAAGATGCGCCCTACGCCGATGGCCTGGTCCGCGAAAAAGCGCCGCAGGGTGTCCACGTCCGAGGTGACGCGCTCGATCAGGTCGCCGGTCGGGGTTTTCGAGTGGTAGGCGAAGCTCAGGCGCTGGATGTGGTCGAACAGAAAGTCGCGCAGGCGCCGGGTGATGCTCTCGGCCGTGTAGGCTGCCAGCCGTCCTGAGAGGAACGAAAACCCGCCCTCGAAGCCGGCCGCCAGCAGGAAGCCGAGGGCCAGCCAGATCAGCGTGCGTTCCAGCGTCCCCGCAAAGGGCGGCCGCTCGCCCAGGATGGTGGCTGCGAAGACGCGCAGCAGCACCAGCGAGGTGGCCATCTTGGCCAGCGCCGAAAGCCCGATGAAGAGATTGGCCGCCAGGTAAGTCAGGCGGTAATCCGCCATCATCTTCAGGATGCCCCGCAGTTTGTTCTTTGCCAGGGCCTTGCGGAAGTCGAAGGGAGAGATGCTTGGGATTGTGAGGGCCATTGTTGCCATCCTTCCGCCTCCCAGGGGACCGGGAGGCCGGGGTGGGTCTGTGAACGACGATAAAAAAAACCACGATGCGCTAGTGCACCGTGGCTGTGAACAAGTCCAGGTCGGCCTTAACGGCCAACAGGCGCACTCCGAGGCGGTCCAAAACCGGCCGGCTTACGAACTGCCATTTCAGAGAACCATACCATCACGAGCACGCCTCCTTTCCTTAGAATTCGCCTAACAAGCGGGCCTGAGTCTATCACGCCTGCGCGGGAAATGTCAAGCAAAAAATTTGCCGGAGGTCAGGCCTTTCTTAAAGTTCTTCACGCGTGTCATGCTGATGCG
>CAYLXB010000025.1:0-40941 GCA_964387495.1 uncultured Anaerolineaceae bacterium | reverse complement strand
TCGTGTCGACCAACTATCCTTTTGTCATTGTTCTATGAAACTGTCAGGTAGCTAGCTGTTGGATATATAATAAAGTTGCCACAGTGAGGTTGTGTTTTTATGGGCACGCAGGTTTGCTTGCCCGAAAGGAGGATAAGATGATCACCAAGCGGAAATGCCTGGCTGCAGCCGCCATCCTGGTTTTGCTCGGAGCGTTCTTACCCGGCTGTGCGCCCAAACCCGGGACGCCAACCGTCAATCCAAAAACCGACATCACCTTGATGCCAGCCCCGGAAGAGAAATCACAAATCACCATCGTCATCGCCGAAGACCCGCCATCCTTCAACGCCACCATGACCGACACCGGCTACGACGCGCTGGTGATGGAACTGGTTATGCTCGGCCTGGCAGACATCGATCCAAATGGGAACGTCTTCCCGGAACTGGCCGCTGAACTGCCGACGGTCGAGAACGGGGATGTCGTTCTGGATGAGGAGAACGGCACCATGGATGTCACCTGGAAACTGCGCACGGATGTCCAGTGGGCGGATGGCACGCCGGTCAGCGCGGAGGATGTCGTCTTCACCTACCAGGCGATCGTCAACCCGGAGACCGGCAGCTGGATCCAGGGCATTGACTACGTGGACGGGGTCGAAAAGATCGACGACCACTCCGTCGTCATACATTACAACACCATCTATCCCGGCTACCTGACCCAGTTCGGCGGCGAGCAGATGGTCATCTGGCCGGCCCACTATTGCGACCCCACCCAGGGCTTTGCCTCCTGGGACTGCGCTTCCAACCCCCTCAGCAACGGTCCATACCTTCTGCAGGAGTGGGTGGTCGGCGACCATCTGACCTTCGTGTACAACCCTGACTATCATGAAAAAGGCAAGCCCTCGATCAAGCAGATCATCGTCCGCATCGTCCCGGACCAATCGGTGCGCAAGCAGATGCTCATCAACGGGGATGCCGATCTGGATATGTGGACAACCGAGGGAATGGTCTCGGAACTGAAGAGCGCGCCGAACGTCGCAGTAAACCCCAGCCCCAACGGGCGCTTTGTCATGCGCCTGTTCTTCAACCTGGCAGCCAAAGGCACCACGGACCCGGCTGCCACGCCGCACCCGATCCTTTCCGATGTACGCGTGCGCCGGGCGATCCGCATGGCGGTGGATGTGGACACCATCTCGAAGGAATTCTTCTACGGCATTGCCCAGCCGGTGTGGACGGAATTCTTCCGCCCGCCCTACAATACCTGCAACATCCCGCGCCCCGTCTACGATCCCCAGGCGGCCGCCGTCCTGCTGGAAGAGGCCGGCTGGAGCGATCAGGATGGGGATGGCACCCGCGAATGTCATGGCTGCCAGACGGCTGAAGAAGGCTATAAAATGGAGATGGAATTCATAACCTATGCCGAATACGGGGAGCCGCTGGAACTGACCCAGCAGTACATCGCCGAAAAACTGGGCGAACTCGGCATCAAGCTCAACCTGAGCATCGTCGAGGGCAGCGTGCTGTGGGCCTATGTTGCGGATGGGGGCATCGAGCAAAGCGGCAACTTCGACATGGATATCTGGGATGATGGCTATTACAGCACCGACCCGACCGATTTCCTGTGGTCATACTACGCTTCCGATGCGGCCGTGCCCGACAGCGGTTACAACTACGGGCGCTGGATGAACGCGGACTTCGATGCCCTGCTCGGCGAGGTCTACACCCTGGACGAGCCGTCCCGCCAGCAGGCTTTCTGCCAGATGGCCGAGATCTTCGAGGCGGAGGTGCCCATCGCCCTGCTCTTCACCACCATCACCGCCGATGCACATTCCACCCGCCTTCAGGGTGTCCAGTCCACCACCAACGACCTGGTGACCTGGAACGCGGCGGATTGGATGCTCAAGTAAATTCAAAACTGCCGGGAGGCAGTGCCTCCCGGCAGTGTCAAATGCCCGATGGCAAAACACATCCTTCAACGGCTGTTACAGGCCATCCCGATGCTCCTCCTGGTCAGCATTGCTTTGTTCGCGCTGATCAACCTGGCGCCGGGCGGGCCGCTGGCCGGGCATGGCCAGTCCAAGAATATTTCGCCCGAAAAAGCGGCCATCCTCAGGCGCCAGTACGGCCTGGACCAGCCCCTGGTGCTGCGCTATATCTACTGGCTGGCCGGCAATGACTGGGCCAGGGTGGACGCCGATGGAGATGGCACCTCCGAGAGCCGCGGCCAGGGCCGCGGCATCCTGAGGGGTGACTTCGGTGATTCATACCGGAACCGCAAGCCGGTACTGGAAGTGATCGGGGATTATCTGCCCAACACGATCTATTTGATGTCCGTCACACTGCTGGTCGTGGCCCTGATTGCCATCCCGGTTGGGGTGTTCTCGGCCATCAAGCAGTACTCCGTCTTCGACATCCTGGTGACCACCCTGTCCTTCATGGGGCAGGCCATTCCGGAATTCTGGCTGGGGTTGATCCTGATCCTGGTCTTCTACGGCTGGCTCAAGAACCCGGTCAGCGGCGCACCCCTGCTGCCGGCCGGCGGCATGTTCACCATCGGCCAGCCTTTCTCGCTCTGGGACTGGATCAGGCACCTGATCCTGCCGGTCACCATGGGCTCTGTGGGCTGGTTCACCTGGTATTCACGCTTCCTGCGCTCGAGCATGCTGGACGTCATCCACCAGGACTACATCCGCACGGCGCGTGCCAAAGGTATGCACGAGCGCAATGTCCTTTACCGGCATGCCCTGCGCAACGCCCTGCTGCCGCTGGTGACCATCTTTGCCCTCGACCTGCCCTATATCTTCGCCGGGTCGCTGTACGTGGAAATCCTGTTCGCCTGGCCGGGGATGGGCCGCCTGTATTACCAGGCCGCCATGGACCGTGATTATCCCCTGCTGATGGCCATCCTGATTATCGGCACCGGGGTGGTCATCCTGGCCAACCTGCTGGCAGATATCATCTATGCCTTCATCGACCCCCGCATCCGCTATGACTGACTCCCGCTCCCTGCACACTGCGCACGAGACCATGTCCAGCATGGTGTGGGCCCGCTTCCGGCGCCACCCCGGGGCACTGGCCGGGCTGGCCATCCTGAGCCTGCTGCTGCTGAGCATTTCGCTGGCCGGGCTTTCCCCGTATGACCCCAACACGTCCAGCCTGGCCGAACGCTACCAGCCCCCCTCCTGGCAGCATCCCATGGGCACGGATGCCCTGGGCCGGGACCTGCTGACGCGCGTCCTGTACGGCGGGCGCATCTCCCTGCTGGTGGGGCTTTCGGTGGTGGTCGTCACCCTGCTGATCGGCGTACCGGTGGGAGCCTTGGCCGGGTATTTCGGCGGCTGGGTGGACAACCTGCTGATGCGTGTCACCGACGCGGCCCTGTCCCTGCCGGCCCTGCTGGTGCTGATCCTCTTGAGCGCCATCCTGCGCGAGGTGGATGTCCCCCTGCTGGAGAGGAACCCCGTGCTGACCATCGCCCTGGTCATTGGCAGCCTCTCGTGGATGTTCACGGCCCGCCTGGTGCGCGTGGCGTACCTTTCCATCCGGGAACTGGACTTCGTGACCGCCGCCCACATGCTCGGGGCGCCAAACCTGCGCATCATCGTCCGGCACATCCTGCCAAACGCCGTCGGCCCGGTCATCGTCGAAAGCACACTGGAGATCGGCTATGCCATCCTGGAGGAGTCGGGGCTGAGTTTCCTGGGTTTTGGCATCCAGCCGCCCACGGCCAGCTGGGGCAACCTGCTGAGCAACGCCCAGGAACACATGACCACCCATCCCTGGCTGGCGGTCTTCCCTGGATTGATGATCTTTTTGACCATCATTTCGATCAATTACATCGGCGACGGCCTGCGGGATGCGTTCGATCCGTACAAAGTGCTGGAAAAGATAGGCGAAGTGTAAATGCTTTGTACACGGATTGACACGGATTTCTTTGAGATTTCTTTGTGAGGCGGAGGTCGCAGAAAACCACTGGCGTATAAAGGTAAGTTCTTTGTACACAGATTGCTCGGATTTTTTGCCCAAGGAGAAATGATGCAAAGGCAGCTGACACCGAAGCCAAAGTTTGCAGGGAAGCACGCAGAGTTGAGCGAGAGGATCATCAAGGTATTCTTCCAGGTGCACACAGAACTCGGTTATGGTTTCTTGGAGAAGGTGTACCAAAAGGCCTATGGAATTGCACTGCGAAAAGCCGGGTTGACGGTCGAGGAGCAGGTTCCCATCAATGTGTATTTCCAGGGCGAAGTTGTGGGTGAGTTTTTGGCAGACATGGTCGTGAATGACCTCATCCTTCTCGAACTCAAGTCGGCCGGTGCAATTGCCCTTGAACATGAGGCCCAGCTGCTGAATTACCTTAAAGCAACCCGCTTCGAAGTTGGCTACGTGCTGAATTTCGGTCCCTCCGCCACCCTCAAGCGCAAAGTACTTGATAACGAGCTCAAAGGTTCCCTGCGCTGGTTGAAAGAATAGAAAAAACGTGTACAAAATCCCACCCTGCGCTCCCAGATTTCTGCGACCCCTGCCTCCCTCAGAAATCCAGAGAAAATCCGTGTAACTCCGTGCCATCCGTGTCATCCGTGTACAAAAAAAAGGTCCCGATGAAAACACTGCTGCGCGTTCTCTCAGATGAAGAACTGACCCGCATCCATGAGCAGACCCTGCGCCTGCTGGCAGACCCCGGCCTGCGCGTGGACAGCGCCCGGGCCCGCCGCCTCCTGGGGGAGGCCGGGGCCCAGGTGGAGCAGAACTCCCGGCGGGTGCGCTTCCCGCGCGCCCTGGTCGAGCAGGCCCTGCGCCTGGCCCCCCGGGATTTTGACCTGCATGGACGCCGCCCCGGCTGGTCCCTGCCGGTGAACCGGGGCGCCTGCGCCCTGATCCTGGACGGCGGCGCCATCCACGTCCACGACGCCCAAACAGGCCAGCGCCGCCCGCCGGTGATGGATGACTGGCTGCTGGGCACCCGCCTGAGCGACGCCCTGGACGACTTCGGCTGTTTCTGGAACCCGGTGGAAGGCCTTTTCGAGGAGACGCCCGGCGGCACCGTCGCCTTTATGCGGGCCATCTTCCAGAACTTTTCCAAGCACGTCCAGGAATCCTTTTCCACGCCCGAACTGGCACGCTGGGCGCTGGAAGCCCTGGAGATCATCTTCGGCAGCCGGGAGGCCATCCGCCGGGACCTGCCGTTCTCCTTCCTGATCTGCCCCGAGTCGCCGCTGGGCATCGACGAGCATTATACGGATGCCTGCCTGGCCGCCCTGGAATGGGGCATCCCCGTGGCCGCCATGCCCATGCCGCTGCTGGGCATGACCGGGCCGGGGACGCTCATTTCACACCTGGTGCTGTGCAACTGCGAGACCTTGGCCGGCCTGTGCCTAGTGCAGGCCGCCGCGCCGGGGACCCCCTTCATCTACGCACCGGTGCCGGCAATCGCCAACCCCCGTTCCGGGCGCTACGGCGGCGGGGAGGTGGAACACGCCCTGACCTTCGCCGCGGTCAGCGAAATGGCCCATTCCTACAACCTGCCGGTCGAAGCCTCCGCCGGGGGCGCAGACCCGCATGTGCCGGGTATCCAGGTCGGGTATGAAAGCGCGCTGAACTACACCCTGCCGGTGCTTTCGGAGCCGGACCTGCTGGTAGGGCCCGGCTCGCTGGGTGGTTCGACGGTCTTCAGCGCCGAGCAGCTCGTCCTGGACGTGGAAGTCATCCGGCGCTGCAAACGGCTGGGGCGCGGCATCGAAGCGGCGGAGGGGAAGTGGCTGGAGGAGGTCATCCGCCGGGCCGGGCCGGGCGGCACCTACATGGCACAGGCCTCCACGCGGGATGCCCTGCGGGCAGGCGAGATCCACCTCAGCCGCCTGGGGGTGCACGACTCGTACGAACGCTGGCAAGCCGGCGGAAAACCCGATATCCTGGAGCAGGCGCGTGAACAGATCGCCCAGGTCCTGGCGGCACATCCCCCCCTGCCGCTGGACGAAACCCGCCTGCGCGCCCTGGAACAACTCGAACGGCGTGCGCGCCGCTCATAACCATCCTTTCGAAAGGGACCAACATGCAACTCAAAGCCCAACTCCTGTCAGAAGACGAAAAGATCCGGCTGCACGAACAAAGCCTGCGCATCCTGGAAGAGGTGGGACTGCGCTTCCACGGCCACAAAGCCCTGCCCCTGCTGGCCAAAGCCGGCGCCCGGGTGGACCTGGAGAGCAAGACCGCCAAAATCCCGCGCCCGCTGGTCGAACAGGCCCTGGCGACGGCGCCCAAATCCTTCGTGCTGGGGGCGCGCAACCCGCAGTATGACTATCCCATGCCCTCCGGCGTCTCGCGCTACTGCATGGACGGCACCGCCGCCTTTGCGCTGGACTTCGAGACCGGCGAACGGCGCTACGGGCTGCGCAGGGATATCGAGAACGGGGCGCGCATCTTCCAGCAGATGGACATGGGCGTGATGGCCTGGGCCTGCACCACCGCCTCGGACGCCCCGGCCGGCTCGCGTGCCCTGCACGAATTTCTGACCATGGCCCGCAGCACCTCCAAGCACGGCAACCACGAACTGCACAGCCGGGAGCAGGCGCCCTACCTGGCCGAGGGGCTGGCCGCCATCCTGGGGGGCGAGGACGAGTTGAAAAAGCGCAAGGCCTATTCGCTCATCTACTGCCCGGTGGCACCGCTGACCCATGACGGCGAGATGCTGGATGCCTACCTGGAACTGGGCCAGTACGAGATCCCGGTCATGCTGATGCCCATGCCCGTGCCCGGCACCACCGGCCCCGCCAGCCTGTTCGGCAACCTGTGCCTGGCCAACGCCGAGGCGCTCTCGTGCATCGTCGTCTATCAGCTGGCGCATCCCGGGCGGGCTCTCATCTACAGCAGTGCGGTCGGCACGCTGGACTTCTCCAGCGGCGCCTTCCTGGGCGGCACGGCCGAGATGGGGCTGATGTCGGGGGCGCTGACCGAGATGGGCCATTTCTACAACCTGCCGAGCACCTCGGCCGGCTGCACCGCCGACGCCAAGGAGCCCGGCCCGCAGGCCGTGCTGGAGAAACTCATCACCACCCTCCCGCCCGTGCTGGCCGGCTCGAACATCATCGTGGGCTTCGGTGAGATCGAGAGCGACCAGTTATTGGTGCTGGAACAGTACATCGTGGACAACGAAATCGCCCACCATTGCCAAAGATTGTTCGAGGGGGTAAACTCGGAAGCAGGCAAGGAACTTTTCGAGGATATCGCCAAAGTCGGGCCGGGCGGGCACTTCCTGACCACCAAAGGCTCGCGCCAGGCGCCGCGCAGCGGGGAGTTCTACCTCTCCCGCCTGCTCGACCACAACCCGCACGAAGCCTGGCTGGAACTGGGCAAGCCTTCGATGTATTCGAAGGCGCGCGACAAGGTGCGCGAGATCCTGGAGGCCCCGCAGGCGGACCCCCTGCCGGATAAAATCAACGGCGAGATCGACGCCATACTACGCAAAGCAGACAAGGAGCTGGCCTGATGCAAACCATTCTTCGCAGCAAGAGCAAGGAAGTCAAGATCGACACCCAGGGGACCTTCGTGATGATCGGCGAGAAGATCAACCCGACCGGGCGCAAGAAACTGGCCGCGGCCCTGCAGGAGGGCAACCTGGAATACGTAAAGGAGATCGCCGCCAACCAGGCGGCCGCCGGGGCGGATGTGCTGGATGTGAACGTGGGCGTGCCCGGGCTGGATGACGTGGCCATGCTGCCCAAAGTGGTGCAGATGCTGAGCGAGGCCTTCGACCTGCCGCTCTGCCTGGATACGCCCAATCCCCAGGCGCTGGAGGCGGCCATCAAGATCGCACCCGGCAAGGTGCTGGTCAACTCGGTCAACGGCGAGGAGAAGTCGCTCGGTGCGGTGCTGCCGATCGTCAAGGCCTACGGCGCGGCGGTCATCGGACTGACCATGGATGACAACGGCATCCCCAAGGACGCCGAATCCCGCACCGCCATCGCCGGCAAGATCATCGAACGCGCCGCCAAAGTGGGCATCCCGCCCGAGGACATCGTCATCGACCCGCTGGTGCTGACCGTGGGCGCCGACAGCAAGGCCGCCTGGGTCACCCTGCAGACCATCCAGATGGTGCGCAGTGCCTACGGCGTGAACATCAACCTGGGCGCCAGCAACGTCTCCTTCGGCCTGCCGGAGCGCGAGGTGGTCAACCAGGCCTTCCTGGCGCTGGGCATCCAGGCCGGGGCCACCTGCGCCATCACCGACCCCATGAAGTATGCCCTGTTCATCCGCGCCACCGACCTGCTGCTGGGACGCGATAACTACGCCGGAAGGTACCTCAAGTATTACAAGACCCACCCGAAGGAAGAGGCGTAAATCCGCCCCCACCCTACCCTCCCCCAAATTCCGAAGGGCGCGGAATTTGGGGGAGGGAGAAGACAGTAGTGTAAGATACAATTCAGAGATGGCCGCAGCAAAAATCCCCATCCCAAAAACCAAAATCGCCGCTTTCTGCCAGCGCTGGAAAGTGGTGGGGTTTGCGCTGTTTGGTTCGGTCCTGCGCCCGGACTTCACCCCCGAAAGCGACGTGGACGTGCTGGTGACCTTTGCGCCGGGGGCCGAGATCAGCCTGTTCGACCTGGCCCAAATGCAGATCGAGCTGGAGGCCCTCTTCAAGCGCCCGGTGGATATCCTGGAAAAAGAGGCGCTGCGCAACCCGTATCGAAAGCGCGAGATTTTTAGTTCGGCGCAGATGGTGTATATGGCCTGAAGGACGCGACAAAAAAAGAGACTGCCGAAAAGACAGTCTCTTTTGCTGATCGAAGACCGTTAAGGCGCGATACCCAAAATCAAAACGGGGATATCAATATCTGAAACACCACGCTTCTCCAAATCCCACACAAACTGCTCGAAGTACGAAACGCCTGATGACATTTCCTCAGCAAGCTCTTTTAACGGTACTATTTCGACGCCGGCATCTATGAAACCCATGTTGTGGAAAATGGTCATCTTGGCACAAACATTGTAAACCATGAAAGAATACTTTCCAAACTGTACCTCAACGCCAAGCCGATTCTTTATAAAATCCATCTCCCTGAATGCGCCCTTCGAAGATCTGGGAACCTTATATCCGTCTAGATAATACTGTGATGGATAATCACAAAGTACTCTTTGTTTTTTCCAACCCAAGGCTAAAAATTCAACATCAAATGCCTTATTCATTAATTTGGGGCTATACAACATTTTGCCCGGCATCGTTTTTTCCAAGCTTTTCTTGGTTTTATACTCACCGACGTCTATTCGAGCAAGGATGTTGTATATCTCCGACAGTTCAGGTGCAAAATTTGCCTCTATTTCTTCCAATCCGCCATTGAACGAGTAGATTCCGGCTATTTTCATGAATCATATTCCTCTTTTCTGTCCAAGAGTCTATTTTGCGTGGCGTTTACCTTCCACTCATCAGGTAATTGAGCTACCTTTTCCTTCCCTGTTGGTTGATACACAGGTGTTCCAATCTGGCGATATCCGAGTGTGCCATTGAAGTAAGCTAAAATTCGCTCGCGGGCTAATCGAACATACTTCTCTTCTTTATCGCTCCCAATTGCCCGCCGATTGTTTTTTATAGCCGCAATCAGCGATGAACCCACCCCCGCAAACGGATCGAATACCCAATCCCCCTCATTTGTCAGGGCAAGAACACATCGCTCGACCAATTCAATCGGATACTGGCAAGGGTGTTCCGTCTTTTCCGGGTGGTTGGCTTTGACATTAGGAATATCCCAAACTTCCTGTTCCCAATCCTGCAGGACGATATCCCAGACATCAGATGGGTTTTTTCCCAATGGATTACCGGAAAGTTGACCCTTCTTTTCTCCTTTGAAATGGCGCTTTCCCGGATATTTGGAAGGTACTCGAACATTGTCAAGGTTGAATATATACTTATCGCTCCTCGTAAACCATAATATTGTTTCATAACGTCCCGAGAAACGCTTGGAGGCGTGCAGACCGTGCCCAAAACGCCAGATAATCCGGTTGCGCAAGCGCAAACCCAGCTTCTTGAAAATACCATAATATAAAATATCCAATGGATATACTTCGCTGTTTTCAACAAAATTACCCACCTGCCAGCATATACTCCCATCCTGACTCAAAATACGGTATAGTTCCGCAATAATACCGCTTTGCTGATCCAGGTATTTTTCAATGTCAACACGGTTTTCGTAGTCTTTCCCTAAATTGTATGGAGGAGAGGTTATAACCAACTGTACAGATCCATCAGGGATTTCAAGTAACAAATCTTTGACATCGCCATGATATAACACGATATCGGCATCCGGTCTATAACGATCATCAAGTTGTTTAGGGAGTGCAAAAAGAGGTAAATTCATATTGCAATTGTACTCCATGTTTATAAGTGATGAATTTCCACCTGTCTGACATTGCAGATAACAAGTCTCCGAGGTTTTCTCCAATCAAGATCCCGAAAACCTTTATCAGCGAGAGATGGGAGCGACGACCACACGAAAACCCCTGTAACCGTAGGCGCTCCGTGGATCGCCCCCGCCGCGGCACGCACAGCGCACGTCGCGCACCTCAGTGCCGAACGAGCCGCCGCGGGCGATACGGCGCACATCATCCCCTGCCTTGAGATTCTCGCGCCCATCCCTGGCGTTGTACGGATACTTAAAAGACGGGTTTCCCGAATCACTTCCCCACAGGCTGGAAGTCCACTCCCAGACATTGCCGGCCATGTCGGCGCAGCCATAAGGGGAATCTCCCTGCGGCGAGTAAGCCCCCACCGGCGTGGTGTGTCCCGGCCCGCCCTCCAAGCAGTTGCACAACCCGGCTTCGAATTCATTCCCCCAGGGCCAAATACGGCCGTCCGGACCGCGGGCGGCTTCCTCCCACTCGGCTTCCGAAGACAGGCGGAAAACCAGCCCGCGCGGCAGGGAAGTCCCGTACTCCTGGTTGAGCCAGTCGCAAAAGGCCAGGGTATCATGCCAATTCACCTGCACCACGGGATGCAGCGCCAGTCCCTCTAGGTTTGTCTCCGGCCCGCGCGGGTGCATCCAGTTTGCGCCCTTGGTCTTTACCCATTGGTTTCCATCCCAAATCCAGCCATATCCGGCCGTCTCCGCACGCGTGCCATAGCTCGAAGCCTTGATAAAAGCTTCGAATTGCCGGTTGGTGACCGGGAAACGGGCAACCAGGAAATCATAAGGGATGTCGAATTTACGCTGCGGCTTCTCGTCATCATAAGCAGATGGGTCATCTTGCTTGCTGCCCATCAGGAACTCGCCGCGCGGCACCTTGACGAACTCGATCCCGCCAAGGGTCCAGGTTGGCACGCTGGAGGGCGGCGGTACATACGCATCGCCCGCATATTCGGGCGGAACATAAAGCTCGAGCAGCGGAGCGGAAGTTCCCCGCTGCCCGGGCTTTTCGATTACCGGCGGTTCAGGCTCAGGAAAGTGCTTCTCCGGTTCAACCTTTGCTGGAACTGAGCCGGGGACGGAGATGCCCAGGGTTCCGGCGCGCAGGCGCAGGCTGGCCAGCAGGCGTTCACAGGCCGCCGGACGGTTCTCGGGCGGGAAGTAATTCACCCACTGCCAGGAGCGCAGGCGGCGGGGGATCTCACACTCTTCCAGGCGCAGGGGAATGACGAAAATGGACCCCTCGGGCATGTTCAGGGCCACGTCCAGCACCAGGCGCAGTTCCTTCTGGACATAGCCCTCCTTGCTGACCGAGTGCTTCGAAAGGCAGACCAGGACGATGTGGGCGGTTTCCACCGCCTTTTCGATCTCCAGGTCCCAGTCCTGGCCGGGCAGGAGTTTCTCCTCGTCCAGCCAGACATCCAGCCAGCCTTCAGCGCGCAGCCGGCGGCCGAGTTCGCGCACAACGGGTTTGTCATCGGAAGCGTGGCAGAGGAAGACTTTGAGCAGTTTGGGTTCAGGCATGGGCAGTCCCCGGGAGGATGTGGGATGGATTAATTATACGCCAGTTTTGGCTGCGGCTGCGGCTTCCGAAGCGCGCTTCACGCACGGCCAGCCGGATTCACAGTACAATTCTCCCATGCATACATTTCCCCTACCCCCGGAGCACAGACCGTGAAACGAATTTCTGCCGTCATCTTCGATCTGGATGGCATCATCGTGGACAGCGAACCGCTGCAGCTGGAATCGTTCAACCAGATCCTGTCCCAATACCGGGTTTCGCTCACCCCGCTTGAATTCAAGCAATACGTCGGCACCACGCAGCCGTTCATTTTTGGCGAACTGAAGAAAAGGTACACCATCGGCGAGAGCATCGAGGCGCTCATCGAAAGGAAGAAGGCCGTCTACCTGCGGCTGGTGAAAGAGAAGATGCAGCCGAAAGAGGGCCTGGTCGAACTGGCTTCCTGGCTGCAACGGAAAGGGGTGCGGACCGGGATCGCCTCCTCCTCGCCGCCGGCGGACATTCTGGCCATCCTGGACCTGCTGGGGTTAGGGGGGCTGTTCGAGCGGGTCGTCTCCGCTTTCGGCCTGCCGCACAGCAAACCTTTCCCGGACGTATACCTGAAGGCAGCCGCCGAACTCGGCGTGCCACCCGAAACCTGCCTCGCCCTGGAGGACTCCGGCTACGGCGTGGAGGCCGCCAAACGGGCCGGGATGGTCTGCATCGCGGTGCCGAATTTCTTCACAGAAGACCAGGATTTCTTGCAGGCAGACCACAGGGTGGGCAGCCTGCAGGCCGCCCAAAAACTGATCGAAAGGTATCTCTGATCCACCCAGGTCACAGTACAATCCCCCCATGCGTATCCAGCCTCTGCTCCTCCTCAGCCTGCTCCTGTCCGCCTGCCTGTCCCCGGGCGGAAACACGACAATGACGCCGGCGCCCACCCTCCCCCCCACGGCAAGCGCGACCGCCAGCCCGGCTCCCAGCGCCACGGCGGAACCAACCGCGCCCCCTTCGGCCACGCCCATCCCCTACCTGATGTATCCGTATACATTACGCGGGCTGCGCGAGCACGCCTATCATGGCGGAGAGATCCGCATCCGCGCCGCGCTGGGCCTCACGAACGATTACACCAGCTACCTGGTCGACTATCCCAGCGACGGGCTGACCATCAGCGGTGTGCTGCAAATTCCGCACGGCGAAGGGCCGTTCCCGGTGATCGTGATGAACCACGGCTTCTTCAAGCGCGGCGAGTACGCCTCCGGCGACGGTACGCGCCGGGCGGCGGAGGTGCTCAACCGCAGCGGCTACATCACCATCGCGCCCGATTACCGCAGCTGGGGCAGTTCGGACACGGGTTACAGTTTCTTCCAGGCCGGCCTGGTGATCGATGTCATCAACCTGCTGCAGGCCGTCCCTTCCATCCCCAAAGCCGACCCGCAGCGCATCGGCATGTGGGGCCACAGCATGGGCGGCGGGGTCACGACCAAGGTGCTGGCGGTGGACGGCCGGGTGCGCGCCGCGGTGTTGTATGCGCCCAACTCGGCCGACGACGCCGACCTGATCGAACGCTGGGGGCTGGGCTGCATCGGGGACATCAGCAGCGGGGAACTGCGCGAGGACTGCAACTCGGCCGATATCATCCCCGGCAGCCTGCCGCCCGAACTGATCCAGGCGTACCGTGAGGCGGCCGCCGACCCGCTCCTGCTGGAGGCAATGGCGCCCATCCACCACCTGGAGTGGTTCGCTGCACCGGTGCAGATCCACATCGGCGAGGCGGACGGGCAGTACATCGGCGCCACCCCGCCGGCCTGGTCACGCAAGCTGTACGAGGCGCTCCTGGCAGCCGGGAAACCGGTGGAATACTACACCTACCCCGGCCAGGGGCACTCGTTCACCGGCGAGGACTGGCAGACCTTCATGCACCGGGCGGTGGCGTTCTTCGACCGGTACGTAAAAGAGTAAAAAAGTGAGGCGGGAATCCTGTCAACCCGCCTGCACCGGGTCGTGCAAACGTGTGATGAGGAAGAGGCTGAACAGCATCAGGCTGACGGCCAGCAGCAGCGCGGGGGTGAAGGAACCGTCCGATAATTTCAGGGCTTCCATGATGTAGACGAAGACGACCGAGGCCTGGCCGAACAACTGGATCAGGCCGTTCGAGGTGCCCTCCGGGGTGGGCTGGGTGATCTCGGCCGCATACTGCATCCCGATCGGGCTGGTGCTGACCAGGAAGAAACCCAGGATGAAGCCCGAGAGCAGCAGCAGCCACAGGGAAGGGGCAAAGGTCAGCCCCACCAGGCCGGGGATGGCCGCGGCAAAGCCGAGCAGCAGGTAGCGCTGGCGTTTGTGCTGGCGGTCCGAGAAGGGCGGCAGCACCACCGCGCCCAGCACCCCGCCGGCCAGCATCAGGGCGCCCAGCGTACCGGCATCCGCAGGCGTGAAGCCGCGCGGCCGGATGATGGCCTCCACCCAGGTGGTCAGGCCGTTGAATATGCCCATGCCGATGAAAGAGACGACCAGGTAGAACCAGAAGGCCGGGATGCGCAGGGCATGCTTCAGCCCGTCCAGCATCAGGGCGCGCACCTCCTGTCCGGGCGGGCAGGGCGGGGTGGCAGGTTTCTCACGGGCGAAGATAAGAAAGAGAACGGCCGAAAAGGCCGCCAGCCCGCCGTAGATCAGCTGCACATCCGGGATGGACAGGCTCTCGATCAGGCTGGGCGTCAGCACCATCCCGAGCGCCGTCCCGACCAGGTTGGAGAGCGTCACCAGCCCGACGGCGGTGGCGCGCTCCTCGATGCTGAACCACTGCGCCGGCACCTTGGTCCAGGCATTGAGCAGGAAGGGCTGGGCAGCCGCCACCCCGATGGTGCTGATGAGCACCATGGGATAATTCGTCCCCACCAGGCCGCGCACCACGCCGAAGACCCCCATCAGCACCGCGCCGATGCTGACCGTCAGCCGGAACCCGTAGGTATCGATGGCCCACGAGACCGGGATGGAGAGCGGGATGAAGGCCAGCATGAAGGTCATGGCCAGCAGGCCGATCTGCAGGTCCGAGACGCTGTAGAAGGCCGCCGCGGGCCCGGTGATGGGGGCGTAGCCGATCCAGAGCATCTGGATGGTCAGGTTGATGAACATGAAGACGGCCAGCACCACCCAGCGGTAGCCGTACAGACGGTAGGATCTTTCGCTCATGGGGCCTCCTTGCGGCTATGAATTCATGCGCCGGTAGATGTCCTTCATCTGCCGGTAGACCTGCGTGAAAACAGCAAAGCGTTCGTCGTAAACAGGCCGGTTCTTTTCGTCCGGCGTATATGTATGTTTGAACTGCACCAGCCCGGGCACATCCGCGAAGGAGATCTCACCCATCCCGGCGGCCCCGATCCAGGCCGCGCCGCGTGCGTTGGCATAGAGCGGATCGGCCACCTGGCGGATCGCCACCCCCATCACATCCGCGAAGATCTGGCACCAGACGTCCGACTGGGCCCCGCCGCCGACGATATGGAGTTCGCTCACCCGGCGGCCGAGGAACTTCTCCACCGGGCCGAGCAGCCAGCGGGTGTTGAGGGCAATGCCCTCCAGGAAGGCGCGCAGGATATCTTCGCGCGTGTTGTGCAGGGATAGATTATACAGCCCGGCGCGCAGGGTGCGGTCATCCACCGGGGCACGCTCGCCCCAGATCCAGGGGGTATAAAGCACGCCGTTCGACCCGGCTGGCACGCGCGCCGCAATCTGGTCGAGCACCTTGAAGATGTCGGGCACGCCGGCCTCCTGGAGCAGTTCGTCCTTATGGTACAGGATATTATCGCGCAGGAAGGTCAGGTTCCCGCCGGCAGTGGCCTGCAGGGCAGTCAACAGGTAGCGCCCCGGCACAGCGCACGGGACAGAAGCCAGGGAGGAAATAATATCCGTCTTCTTGAAGGGCACATGGGCGGTCATCCAGGAAGAGGTGCCGATGTACAGGTGCGGCAGGTAATCCATCACCGCACCGGCCCCGATGGCAGCAGCGGTGTTGTCGATGGCGCCCGCCACCACCTGCACCTCCGTTCCCAGGCCCAGTTCGGCGGCCACATCCGGGCGGAGCGGACCGAGCACGGCCGTGCAGGGCACGATCTCGGGCAGTTTGTCACCCTCCACGCCGCAGGCGCGCACCAGGGCCGGGGAATAGCGGATGGCATCCGGGTCGCGGTTGTCGGTCACCCAGGAGGTCAGGATCGAGTCAAAGGTGGCCGCAAACCGCCCGGTCAGGCGCAGGTTCAGGTAGTCGAGCACATTCAGAAACTTGTAGGTGCGTTCATAGATGACGGGGAAACACTCCCGGATGAGCAGCATGTGCGCAGCCGGGTCCTTGCCGGTCATGGAGGGCATGCCTCCGGTCAGGCGCACCCAGCGCAGGGTGTTGCGCAACCCGGCGCCGGTCAGGTTGACCAGCCCCCTGAACTGCCGGCGCAGGTGGGGTGCGCCGCGCATGTCCATCCACAAGATGCAGTTCATCAGGGCATGCCCGTCTTTGTCAACCGGGATGGTGCCTTCGCCCTGGGTGGAACAGCACACGGCGCGCACGGCAGAGGCGGGTGCCAGGCCGCGCCCCAGCAGGCGCCGGGCAGCCAGGATGAAAGCCTGCCACCACTCCTCCGGCGATTGTTCCGCCCCGCCATCCGGCGTGAGGATGAGGTTGAGCGGCTCGGTCTCCCAGCCCAGCACCCGGCCGCGCACGGTGATGAGGGCCACTTTCATGCCCGAGGTGCCCAGGTCTACGGCGAGAAAGGTTGGTTCGGTCATGCTGCCTCCCGGGGAGGGCGGGCTCACCTGCCCCTATACGTTTACGCCCTCGATATTCTGAAAGACCTTCTCGAAATGGGCCAGCGCCTCGGCAATGATTTCATCGGTGTCGGCCATGCTGGTGTACATCCGGCTGCCCGCCAGGGTGACCAGTCCCTCGGCCATATAGGCGGCGCCCATCTCCTCCATCATGTGCTTGCGCGGCTTGAGTTCCTTTGCCAGGCGCAGCGGGTGGCGGAAATCGAGCAGCATCACCCCGGCCGTTTCCAGGTGGCAGATGGAACCCTGGTTGAAAGCCACGAAGGGCAGTCCGTATTTCCCGATCAGCGCCTGCAGGCCGCGGGTGAGGCGGTCGCCGGCACGCCCGGCCAGCACCGGGGCATTCGTCCGCTCCATTTCGAGCAAGGC
Organism: uncultured Anaerolineaceae bacterium; assembly: GCA_964387495.1. Taxonomy (GTDB): domain Bacteria; phylum Chloroflexota; class Anaerolineae; order Anaerolineales; family Villigracilaceae; genus DSXF01. Next base: position 23,883 of record CAYLXB010000025.1, on the reverse strand, counting down.
GTGGTAGCCCGCCACGCAGGAGAGCGGGTTGGCCGAAAGCGTCCCGCCCACGTAGGCGCGCTCGCCCGTACCGCCCAGCCCGGCCGCGAAGCGCTGAATGACATCCGCCCGCCCGCCGACGCCGCCCGCCATCGGGTAACCGCCGGTGATGCACTTGCCGAAAACGGTCAGGTCAGGCTTGACTCCAAAATAACCCTGCGCCCCGCCCAGCCCGAGGCGGAAGCCGGTGACCACCTCGTCGAAGATGAGCAGTGCCCCGAACTCGTCACACAGCTCGCGCACTTTCTGGTTGAAATCGCGCGGCACCGGGCGGGTGCCGGACTCCGGACCGAGCGGCTCCAGGATGACCGCCGCCGTCCCACCGCGCAGGCGGTTCAGGATCAGTTTGCGCCTCAGGGCGCCGAGGGCATTGGGGAAGAATTCCTGCGTGCCGGCGGTGGCGCCGATCGGGATGCCTTTGGCCTCCAGGCGCCCCGTGCCGGGGATGTGCAAGCCGTAGACCATCGGGTCGCTCCAGCCGTGATAGGCTCCGCCGGTCTTGATGACTATTTTCTTGCGGGTAAAGGTGCGGGCCGCGCGCACCGCCGCCATCACGCCCTCGGTCCCGGAACCCAGCATGCGGAACATCTCGATCGAGGGCATGAAGCGCTGGATCAGGGCCGCCAGTTTGAGTTCGTATTCATGGAACAGCCCGGTGACCGGGCCGCAGGTCTGGAGCATCTCGATGACCCTGTCCCGCACCGGGGCGTAGTTCGAGCCGAGCACGGTCGGTCCGCCCGCCTGCAGGAAGTCAATGTAGCGGTTGCCGTCCGCATCCCACAGGAAAGCCCCCTCCGCCTTTTCGATGGCGATGGGGAAGGGGTAATTGAAGGCCAGGTTGTGCTGGACGCCGCCAGGGATGAGTTTTTTGGCCGCATCGGTCAGTTCCTTCGAGCGGGCGCAGCGCGTCTCGAAATAGCCCAGGTAAGCCTGCATGCGGTCGCGCCGCACCGGGCGCATGGGCCCGGCGACCAGCGCCTCCAGGCGGCGGTTGACAGCCTCCACGTCCGGATATTCAGAAATCCCGTAATGTTGTACATCGCTCATGTCTATTCTCCACCGGTCTTGAAATTGCCAGCCTCGATCTTCTTCTGGTCCTTGCGCAGTTTGGCAAAGGCGATCTCACGCGCCGCCAGCGGCACCTTGCTGACCTTGCGTTCCGTGCACAGGGCCAGCAGGTAAGCCAGGGTGCACTTTTCCAGCACTTCCACGTTGTGGACCGCGCGCAGCATGTCGTGCCCGAAGATCAGCGCGCCGTGGTTCTGCATCATGAAGGCATTGTTATGGTTCCGGACGTGCCGGGCAATGGTCTTCGCCAGCATGCGGGTGCCGGAGGGGGCATACGGGATGATCTCCACACTGCGCCCCAGGAAGCGCGCCTGCTCATCGAACAGGGCCGGGATGGGAGCCTGGATGAGCGACAGGGCGCTGGTGTAGACCTGGTGGGTGTGGATGATGGCGTTCACGTCGCCGCGGGCGCGGTAGATGGCCGCATGCATGCCGGTCTCGACCGATGGTTTGCGCTCCCCCTCCAGCGGCTGCAGGTCGAGAGTCAGCACGCAAATATCCTCCGGCTTCATCAGCATGTAATCATAATTGGAGGGAGTGATCGCCAGGGCATTCCGGGCAGGGATGCGCACAGACAGGTTCCCGCCGGTGGCCATCAGGTAGCCCTTGGTGACCAGGCTTTGGGCAGTCTCGACCACAAGTTTTTTCTCAGCTTCAAAGTTTCCCATGATCAACCTCAATTATGGTTTTTAGCGAATCTTTACGCTGGCAAGATTATAGGGCACAATCTTGACAGTGTCAAGATTTGACTGTATGATTGCCGCATGCCAAACGAAAAATATCACCACGGCGACCTGAAGAACGCCCTGATCGAAGCCGGGGTCGGCATCCTGGCCGGCGAAGGCGCGCGCGGCCTGTCCCTGCGCAAGGTGGCCAGCCTGGCCGGAGTCAGCCACGCCGCGCCCTATGCTCATTTCGCGGACAAGCAGGCCCTGATCGCAGCCATCTCCACCGAAGGCTACCGCCGGCTGTACGGGAAGACCGAGGCCCAGATCGAAAAATATCCGCATGACCCGGCGCGCCAGATGGTGGAAGTGGCCTGCGCCTATGTCGAGTTTGCCCGCAGCGACCGGGAGCATTTCAAGGTCACGTTCTCCGGGGTGGTCGAGAAGGAAAAGGAGTACCCGGATTTCGTGGAGATTGCCCGGAAGAACTTCCAACTGGTGGTGCAGGTGGCCGCGGCCTGCCAGGCGGCCGGCATCCTCGAGCCGGGTCCGGCAGACCTGGCGGCAGTGAGCATCTGGAGCCTGGTACACGGCTTCGCGGTCCTGCTCACGGAGGAACAGATCTCGCACACGATCCTGGAACGGATGGAACTGCGCACACTGGTGATTTACCTGCTCAACCAGATCACGAGGGTGGAATTGAGGCCGGAGATGTTTCCGGCAGAATAGGGAAACGAAAAAGACTGTCGCGGAGACAGTCCTTTTTGTATATAATCATATCGATGAAGCCGCGCCTGAAATTCCTGTCCGCCGTGCTGCTCCTGCTCCTGGTGATTACGGGCGGGAGCTGTTTGTATCTCTTCCATGACCTGCCGGACGTGGACAGCCTGCCCGAACATCTCAACCAGCCCAGCCTGCGCATCCTCGACCGCCATGGCAGCCTGCTCTACGAAATCCTGCCCGAGGAAGGCGGGCGGCATGCGGTGCTGCCGCTGGAGGAACTGCCGCAGTGCATGCTGCAGGCGACGATTGCCATCGAGGACCGCAATTTCTACCAGAATCCCGGCGTGGACTTGGAGGGCGTGCTGCGGGCTTTCTGGATCAACCTGCAGGGCGGGGAGACCATTGCCGGCGGCAGTACCATCACCCAGCAGGTGGCCCGCAACCTGCTCCTGGGTTCGGAAAGGACGGAACGCACCCCGCGGCGCAAACTGCGCGAAATCGTGCTGGCCTGGCAGATGACGCGCAAACTGTCCAAAGACGAAATCCTGGCCCTGTATCTCAACCAGACCTATTACGGCGGGCTGGCCTACGGGGTGGAAGCCGCCTCGCAGACCTACTTCGGCAAACCCGCCTGGGAACTGCTACTACCCGAATGTGCCCTGCTGGCCGGACTGCCGCAGGCCCCCGGACTGTACGACCCGCTGACCGACCCGGAGAAGGCCCGCGAACGCCAGTTGATCGTGCTCGGCCTGATGGAGAAGGAAGGGTTCATCACCGCCGAAGAACGGCATGCAGCCGGGATCACCCCCCTGCGCTACAACCCGGCCCCTTACCCCATCCAGGCGCCGCATTTCGTCTGGCTGGTCAAGGACCGTCTGGATGCGTTGTTCACGGCCGGTCAGCTCGACCAACAGGCCAGCTTGGTGGTGCACACCACCCTCGACCTGAACTACCAGCGCGTGGCGGAGGAAGTCATTGCCCGCCGGCTGCAGGCCTTCAAACCGAAGGAAGGCCGCCTGGATCAGAACGTCAACAACGCCGCCCTGGTCGTGCTCGACCCGCGCAGCGGCGATGTGCTGGCCCTGATCGGCAGCGCGGACTACTTCGATGAGTCCATCCAGGGCGCGGTGGACATGGCCGTTTCGCGCCGCCAGCCGGGCTCGGCCTTCAAGCCTTTCCTGTATGCCCAAAGTCTCGACCCGCAGCGCCCCAATCCCTGGACCGCAGCCAGTATGCTGCTGGACGTGCGCACCACCTTCCTCACCCACGAGGACAAGCCTTACACTCCCAAGAACTATGACGGGCGTGAGCACGGGCCGGTCTCCGTGCGCCAGTCGCTGGCCTCCTCGCTCAACATCCCGGCCGTACTGACGCTCGAAAAAGTGGGCATCCCCCAAACCATCCACCTGGCCCGCCGGCTGGGGATCACCAGCCTGGGAGACCCGGACGAATACGACCTCTCCCTGGCGCTGGGCGGCGGGCAGATGAGCCTGCTGCAGTTGTCCAACGCCTACGCAGCCTTTGCCAATGGCGGCACCTTTACCGGCAGCCGTCTGCTGCTCGATGTGCAGGCTGCGGATGGGAGCCTGGTATACACCGAGTCCCGCCCCACCCCGGTGCAGGTCTTCGACCCGCGCGTGGCCTGGCTGATCAACGACATTCTGAGCGACGATTACGCCCGCAAGGTCGGTTTCGGGGAGAACAGCACCCTCAAGATCGAGCGCACGGCCGCCGTCAAGACCGGTACCACTACCAACTTCCATGACAACTGGACAATTGGCTACACGCCAGAACTGCTGGTGGGCGTGTGGGTCGGCAACAGCAACTACCAGGCCATGCGTGATGTCAACGGGCTGACCGGCGCGGCGCCCATCTGGCAGGATGTGATCCGCCGCCTGCTGGCAGGCCGGCCCGACAGGCCCTTCCCCCGGCCGGAAGGACTGGTGCAGGTGGAGGTCTGCGACCTTTCAGGCCTGCTGCCAACCCCGGCCTGCGAGCACACCCGCACCGAATGGTTCATCGCCGGCACCGAGCCCACCCGGCCCGACAATATCTACCGGCAGGTCTGGGTGGACGGATCGACCGGAGCACTCGCCGGTGAGGGGACCCCGCCCGGGCGCCGTGTGCTGCGCACCCTGCTGGACCTGCCGGTACAGGCACACACCTGGGCACGTGCCCATGACCTGCCACTGCTGGCCGACCTGCCTCAAGGGGAAGAAATGAGCGAAACCGTTCCGCTGGCCCTGCTCTCACCGCGCCCGAACACCACCTACCACGTCTCCGGCACATTTGCCCGGAGTGCCCAGCAGCTGCTGGTGGAAGCCGCCGCCGGTCAGGGTCTCAGCCATGTCACACTGTGGGTGGATGGCAGGCAGATCGCGGCCTTCGAATCAGCACCCTACCAGGTCTGGTGGCCGCTGGCACCCGGGGAGCATATCTTCTGGGCCCAGGCCAGCCGCGCCGACGGCCGGATCATCACCAGCCAGCCTGTCATCGTGACCGTGACGAGCAGCACCCCTTAATGTAAAATATCCATACCCGTAACTCCTGCAAGTACAGGCGTTCCGTAAGGAGTTCTCCATGCAAAGCAAACAAACCGGCAGCACCCAGTCCATGCCAACCAATCCGACCGGGAGCACCCAGTCCATTCAAAAAGAGTTCCAGACCGTCAACATGCTCCTGTTGAAGGCCATGAAAGACCTCTCCCAGATGACCGATCCCAAGACCCAGGTCCTGGTCGAAGACTTGAGAGGCCTTGTGGCTGCCGCGGAACTCCTTCAGAACTGGGTCTCCGGGCACCTGCAGACAGACAAAACCCAGTTGACCGCCCTGGTGGACGTCGGCCACATGATCAATTCCTCGCTGGGCCTGAAAGCAGTGCTGGAAGGGGTGATGGATGCCCTGATCTCTCTCATGCGCGCAGAATCCGGTTTCTTGATGCTCAAGAACGGCGGCGGCGAACTGACCACCCAGGTGGCCCGCGGTATGGACCGCGCCGCTCTGGATACCGAATTGATCGCTGTCAGCCGGACCATCGTCCAGCGCGTCATGGCCAGCGGGGAACCGGTGCTGACCACGAACGCCCAGGAGGACCCCCGCTTCGACACAGAAGCCAGCGTCATCACCCTGCAGCTGCGTTCCATCCTGTGCGCCCCCCTGAAACTAAAAAACGACATCATCGGGGTGATCTACGTGGACAACCGGGTGCACACGGGCATCTTCCACAAAGGCGACCTGGACCTGCTCACCGCCTTTGCCGACCAGGCTGCCATTGCCATCCACAATGCCCGCCTGTTCGAAGGCCTGCAGGAAGCCAACCAGGACCTGGAAGCCGCCAACGAGGAACTACAGACCGCCTATGATGCCACGCTGAAAGGCTGGGTGCGGGCGCTCGACCTGCGCGACAAGGAGACCAAGGGCCACACCCAGCGGGTGACCACCCTGACGCGTATCCTGGCCCGGAAACTGGGCTTCGAAGGCGAGAGCCTGGCACATATCACGCGCGGCGCGTTGCTGCACGACATTGGCAAAATGGGCATCCCCGATAGCATCCTGCTCAAACCCGGCGCCCTGACGCCCGAGGAACGCGAGCGCATCAACCAGCACCCCGTGCTGGCCTACGAGATGCTGAACCCGATCGAATTCCTGCGTCCGGCCATCGACATCCCCTACTGCCACCACGAAAAGTGGGACGGCACCGGCTACCCGCGCGGCTTGAAGGGCACGCAGATCCCTCTGATGGCGCGCATTTTCTCGATCATCGATGTCTGGGATGCCCTGGTATCCGACCGCCCCTACCGCAAGGCCATGCCGCCCGCCCGGGTGCAGGACTACCTGCGCCAGCATTCCGGGACCGATTTCGATCCCAGAATCGTCAAGGTGTTCCTGGAACTGGACGACCTGGACAAGGCCATCGAGCAGGAGCAGAAGCAGTTGCCTGCTTGAGAGCACGGCACGGCATCTTCCCCCGGTAACAACTGAATATTTTCGCGGTGGTAGAATTAGGTATGAAACGTTGGCAATTTTGGGTTGGTGTTCTGATCAGTGCGGTTTTCCTGTGGCTGGCCCTGCGCGGTCTGAAGCTGGATGAATTCTGGCAGTCGGTAAAATCCGCCAACTACTGGTGGATCCTGCCCGGCATCGCGGTGTACTTCATCGGGGTATGGGTGCGTGCCTGGCGCTGGCATTACCTGCTCGGGCCGGTCAAGAAGATTCCCACCCGGACGATGTTCCCGGTCACCTGCATCGGTTATATGGGCAACAACATCTACCCGGCGCGCGCCGGCGAGGTGCTGCGGGCAGTGCTCCTCAAGCGGCGCGAGGGGGTGCCGGTTTCGGCCTCGCTGGCCACCATCATCGTCGAGCGCATCTTCGACGGCGTGGTCATGCTGGCCTTCGTCTTCGTCAACCTGCCGCAGCTGGCCCGCCTCACCTCCGACTCGGGCTTCGTCGGCAACATCCAGAGCCTCTCACTGTGGGGTGCAGGCATCTTTCTGGCTGCCCTGCTGGTCTTCCTGCTGGCCGCCATGTTCCCGCAGGTGACCTCCAGGATCGGGAGATGGATGATCCAACGGCTGCTGCCGCACAAATGGCACGCAAAGATCACCGGCATCATGGATAGATTCCTGGAAGGGCTGGCCGCGCTGCGCTCGCCCTTCAACGTCCTGATGGTTTTCTTCACCTCCGTCATCATCTGGCTGTTGGAAACAGGCAAATACTGGTTCGTGATGCACGCCTTCGATTTCAGCGGCTACGAGGGCGGCTTCTTCGGGCTGATGCTGATGAACGGCATCGTCAACCTGGCGACCACCATCCCATCCGCGCCGGGTTATGTGGGCACCTTCGATACGCCCGGCATTGCCGTCCTGGTGGCATTCGGGCTGGCCAAGCCGGTCGCAACCGGCTACACCCTCGTCCTGCATGTGGCGCTTTGGCTTCCCATCACCCTGCTGGGAGCCTATTACATGGCCCGTGAAGGGATCAAGTGGAGCGAGGGCCTGCGGACGGAAGCCGCTGGCTGAGTCCCCGGTTCATCTTCCAAGTGGAGTAAATATTATGGGTATCCTCTCGACGCTCAAGCAAGTTCCCCTGTTTGCCTCCCTTAAATTGAATGAGCTGGCCGTCCTGGCCGCCGGTTTCGAGCCGGTCGAACTGAAAGACGGTGAAATCCTGTTCCGTGAGGATGAACCCGGCGGCAGTTTCTACATCATCGAAAACGGTGAAATCGAGATCCTCAAGGCGGTTGGCACGCCGGAAGAACGCATCCTCCAGCACTGGGGGCCGGGGAACCTGCTGGGTGAGATGAGCATGTTCGATCCGGACGGCCACCGCACGGCAACTGCCCAGGCGCGCACGGATGCCACCCTGCTGGAGATGAGCCACGCCAGTTTCGATAAACTGCTGCACCGCCAGCCCGACCTGGCCCTCGAAGTCATCCGCCAGTTAAGCCTGCGCCTGCGCAAGACGGATAACGCCATCATCCACGAACTGCAGGAGAAGAACCACCAGCTGGCCGAGGCCTACGCAGAAATACAGGCTGCCAACGATGAACTGGAGATCGCCTATGACGCCACCCTCAAAGGCTGGGTGCGGGCACTCGACCTGCGCGATAAGGAGACCAAGGGCCACACCCAGCGGGTGACTGCCCTGACACGCATCCTGGCCCGGAAACTGGGCTTCGAGGGGGAAGACCTGGTGCACGTCACGCGCGGCGCCCTGCTGCACGACATCGGCAAGATGGGCATCCCCGATGAAATTCTGCTCAAACCCGGCGCCCTGACGCCCGAGGAACGGCTGCACATCCAGCAGCACCCCGTGCTGGCCTATGAGATGCTGGACCCGATCGACTTCCTGCACCCGGCCATTGATGTGCCTTACTGCCACCACGAAAAGTGGGACGGCACCGGCTACCCGCGCGGCTTGAAGGGCACGCAGATCCCTCTGATGGCGCGCATTTTCTCGATCATCGATGTCTGGGATGCCCTGGTATCCGACCGCCCCTACCGCAAAGCCATGGCCCCCGCCGAGGTGCAGGACTACCTGCGCCAGCATGCCGGGACGGATTTCGACCCCGCACTCGTGGATGCATTCCTGGGATTGGGTGACCTGCACAGGGCGATCGAACAGGAGCAGCAGGGAATGGCCGGATAGTCCTGGGACGGCTGCCTATTTCGACATGACCACGGTCCAGTAGGGGTCCCCGAAGGCCACACCGCTGATAAAGTAATCCTCGTCCCAGTCTGTGCTGATCCCGTCCTCGGGGAAGTCGGCATTGACGAGATAGTGCTGGTTCGAATAGATATTTCCTTTCGACATCGCAAAAGCCCACACCGAGTTCACGTAGGTGACGGTGGTGATGTAAAAGTCATCGTTCCAGTAGCCCTTGATCTCGTCTGCCGGGAACTGCGGGCGCAGGAAGTACACCTGGTCCGTGATGGCCGGTCCCTGTGACATAACCACCACCCAGCCGTTGGTATTGTCGAAGGCCATGGTGCTGATCCAGTAATCCTGCTCCCAGTACTGGCGCACCTGTTCGTCAGGGAAAGCCGCGCCGGTCAGGTAGCGCTGGTGGGTGATGTCGCTACCCTTGCTCATGACAACGATCCACTCCCCCTCCCCGTAATAGACATTCGTGATATCGAAACCCCGGTTCCAGTATTCCTCAACGCTGGCAGCCGGGAAGACCGTGTCGGTCAGGTAAGACTGGTCGGTGTAGGGTACTTCTTTGGTCATGATCACCGACCAGGTCTTGCCGCTGTAAGCCATGCCGGTGATGTAATGGTTGCGCCCCCAGCAGTGTTTGATCTCCTGCTCGGGGAAATAACCCCGGTTGATCCAGGTCTGCTCACCAGCGCAAAATGTAAACTCAGTTGTCGCGGGCACCGGGGCGGCGGTTTCAACGGCCGGGCCGATGCCCAGGGACTTTCGAAATTCCGCGAAGTTGTCCATGAAACTGAAGGATAGAACCGCCCCGGCACAGCAGAGCGATAGCAGCAGGCCCCCGGCAATGAACAGCCAGATGGGATATTTCTGCCAGAGCGCCCGGAGAGGGCTGGTTCTCTTCCCCTGGAGCCTGGTTCCGGAAAGGGTGTATTCTTTTTCTTTTCCGGCCTCCGAGGCGGGCACCCTGGTCTTCCCCGGCTCGGAAAGGGGGTTTTCCACCGCTCTGGACCCGGCAGGGGCAGACGGCTCCTTCCCGGCCCCTGGCGGCGCTTTTGTCTTCTTGAGCTCCTTTTCCAGGTGCGTGGCCAGCTGCTCGGGCAGGATGATGGCCGTGCCCTGCATCGGTATCCCCGCCGACTCCCAGGCAGACTTGAAGGCATCCACCATTTCAGGCACGTTCGCGTAGCGGTCGGCGCGCTCCTTGGCCAGCGCCTTCACCAGCACCTGCTCCACGCTCTCCGGCACGGCCGGGTTGACCGAGCGCGGCATGGGCAGCTGCGTGTAAATATGGTCGAAAATGATGGCAAAGGGGGTATCGGCGTTGAAGGGCACCCGCCCGACCACCATCTCGTAGAGCATGACGCCGAATGAATAGATATCCGTGCCCTCGTCCAGTTCCTTCTTGCCCACGGCCTGTTCGGGTGAGATGTACTGCGGTGTGCCGATGACGGCATCCGAAGTGAGTGTGGAATCCACCGCCTGGGCGATGCGCGCCAGGCCGAAATCCGCCAGGTACAGATGCCCATCGCGGGAAAGCAGCACATTGGAGGGTTTGACATCCCGGTGCAGGATGCCCTGCTGGTGGGCGTAAGCCAGGGCCGACCCGACGTTCTCGACCACATCCTCGATCTCCCTGGAACTCAACGGGCCGCGCAGCAGGCGGTGCTTGAGCGTTTCCCCCTCAATGAACTTCATCACCAGGTAAGGGTAGCCGTTGTGCTCGGCAAAGTCGTGCACGGCGACGATGTTGGGATGGTCCAGCTTCGCCACCAGGCGCGCTTCACGCTGGAAGCGGGCGATGAATGTATTGTCTTCCTTCAGGTCGGGATGTAAAACCTTGATGGCCACATAACGGTCCAGGCCGGGATGGTAAGCCTTGTAGACTGTCGCCATTCCGCCCTGGCCCAGTTGCTCGATGACCTGGTAGGGACCGACTGTTTCACCGGCTGCAAAAGGCATACGTCTGCTCCATTGAAGTTTCATAAGTATTATATAACCATTTTTCCTTTTGGAGATTGCTTCGGTGCAAAAATTGCTCCAAGCAATGGCATTTACCGATTTCGAATGGCCGGTGGAAGGCGGAAAGGCCTCAAATATTTCTCAAATATCTGGCAGTACGAAAGAGCCAGTCTGATTGGCCTTCCAAAGCACTTGAAAAGAACCTTGAATAATCGTATAGTGAAAGTGTTACAACGCAACCGCCAAACAGAATAACCTGCACAGCAGTCACACATTGGCGGCCTGAAATCCAATCCTCATTCCAAACCGGGAGGGCTTCCATGCACGCCAGACAGGCAGTCTCACGTTCGTTCTTGGTCGTTTTCATCTTTTTATTCATGCTGGCACTGGCCGGTCCGGCCCAGGCCGCCCCCCTGGCAGAGCCGGGGTCAGCCGCCGGGGTGCCCATCCTGTTGCAGTACACAGCCAGCGGGCATGTACTGGGCTTTGCAGCCGACAAGGTCTACCTAGCCGGGCTGGAGCACGCATTGACAATGGCATTCGTCAACGGGCAGTCAAAGACCCCAACCGGGGAGGCCGCGGCCTCATCGGCGGGGGCCAACGGCACACCTGCACTGGGGCGCGTTACCTATCAAGATATGTGGCCGGGGGTAGATGTGGTCTACACTGCGGCTCAAGGGGGATTGGCAGAGAGCAGTTACATTATCAAAGCCGGAGCAAATCCGGAGGATATCCAACTGGCGTACAACACACCGGCACAACTGATGGCAGACAACAGGCTATGTTTTGCCTTCGAAAGCGGCTACATGACCGAGAGCGCGCCGGTTGCATTCCAGGAAATCAACGGGCAGCGCATCCCGGTGGCGGTGCGTTTCAGATTGAACGATGGCCTGGTGGGCTTTACCCTGGGCCATTACAACCCGGAGCATGCCCTGACCATTGACCCGCTCTATACCTGGCATGCCTTCTACGGCTCGGCAACCTGGGATGAAGGCTATGCCGTCACCAGCGACGCGAGCGGGAATCTGTATGTGGCAGGCTACAGCGACGCCAGTTGGAATGGACCGGGGGCAAAGGCGCCGCTGAATACGCATGCAGGGAATCATGATATCGTGGTCGTCAAGCTGAACGGCACCGGTGCTTACCAGTGGCATACCTTCCATGGCTCCAACGCCACCGACTATGGCAATGCCATCACCAACGATGCAAACGGGAATCTGTATGTGGCAGGCTACAGTTACGCTACCTGGAACGGGCCAGGCTCGGCTGCGCCGCTAAATGCACATGCAGGCAACAATGACATTACAGTGCTCAAACTGAACAGCGCCGGTGCCTACCAGTGGCACACCTTCCACGGCTCGACAGAGAGTGATTATGGCTATGCCGTCACACAGAAGGGCAATGGAAACCTGTATGTGGCAGGCAGCAGTTACGCCACCTGGAACGGGCCGGGTGCTGCCGCGCCGCTGAACACTTATTCAGGTACCCGTGACATCGTAACGCTCAAACTGAACATTTCCTCACCCGGCATCATCGTTACAAGTAACGCCGATACGCAGGCCGCGGACGGCTTGTGCACCCTGCGCGAGGCGATCCTCAATTCCAACCACAACGACCAGTCCGGCTCCAGCGACTGCCCTTCGGGCGGCGGTGGGACGGCCACCATCACATTCAGCATCCCTCACCCAAACACCATCACGTTGAACTCCCAACTGCCGGCCATCACAGACGACCTGACCATCCAGGGACTGGGAGCCAACCAGTTGACCATCAGCGGGAATGACAACGACCGCGTCCTGAGTCTCAACCCCGGGGTATTCCTGACACTCAACGACCTGACCATCGCCCACGGACAGGCGCCCAGCGGGCACGGCGGCGGCGTGGAGGTGGCTGGTGGAAACCTGACGGTCACAGACTGCGTATTCTCCTCCAACCAGGCTCCCGGCAGCGGCGGCGCCATCCACAATGGCGGCGGCTCCCTGACCATCCAGGATACCACCTTCTCCAACAACCAAGCCGACTACGGCGGGGCGATTGCAAGCGGTGAGGGAGTGTTGAGCGTGACCCGCAGCACCTTCAATGGCAACAGCGCAACCACAGGCGGAGGCGCCATCAACAATTATCTCTCCACCACCCATCCCGTAACCGTCACAAGCAGCACTTTCTACGACAACAGCGCAACCGCCCACGGCGGCGCCGTATATAACGACAACAGCGGCACCCTGACCATCGCCAACAGCACCTTCTCTGTCAACAGTGCCCCGGAAGGAGGCAGCCTGAGCAACGCTTGGGGCGCCACGCTGAACGTGACCAACTGCACCTTTTCTGCCAGCGGCACCAGCACCAGCGGGACCCTGCGCAACTTCGACGGCACAGTCACACTCCGCAACTCCATCCTGGCTTACGATGGAGGAGACAATTGCCACAACTCGGATACGCTTACTGCAAACACCTACAACCTGGCCAGTGATACCTCCTGCGGCTCGGCCAAACTTACCACCCTGGCCAATCTGAAACTGGGCCCGCTGCAGAATAACGGCGGCAGCACCCAGACCATGGCCTTACTGGCGGGCAGTTCGGCCATTGGGGCTGGCAATAATAACACCTGCGCCTTCCCCGTAGGGGCTCCGAGTTACGGTGCGGGCGGCTACGACCAGAGTGGTACCCACCGGCCCCAGGGGATATCCTGCGACTCCGGCGCTTTCGAGTTCCAGAGTACCACCTCAACCTTCAACTCTGCCGGCAGCCAGGACGGCTGGGTGCTCGAATCCGGCGAGAACAGCGCGAAAGGCGGCAGCCTGGACGCGGCGGCCACCACCCTGCGCCTGGGCGATGATAATGCCAGAAATCAGTACCGCTCGATCCTGTCCTTCGAAACCTCCAGCCTGCCAGACAACGCGGTCATCATGAAAGTCGTCCTCAAGGTCAAGAAGCAGGGCGTTACGGGCGGCGGTGACCCGCTGGCCGTCTTCCAGGGGTTCAAGGCGGGTGTCAAAAAGGGCTTCTTCGGCACTGCTGCCGCCCTGGCTGCCAGCGATTTCCAGGCCCTGGCCAGCAAGACGGTCGGGCCGTTCACCCCCACCCCGGCCAGCGGCTGGTACAGCCTCGACCTGACCGGCGCAAAGGCCTACATCAACAAACTAAACGCCAATGGCGGGTTGACCCAGGTGCGACTGTTCTTCACATTGGGTGACAACGACAACAGCCTGGCAAACTACCTCAGCCTGTACAGCGGCAACGCCGGAGCAGCCAGCCGCCCGAAGTTGATCATCGAGTATTACCTGCCATAGGGAAAGGCACTGCAGCCGCATAAAAAAGTGACGGTCACCTCGAAAGGTGACCGTCACTTTTGCAAATCAGTTTACTTGACGATGAACAGGCTGCCCGCGCCGCGCCCAGCCACATCCGGGAAGTAGAACTCGGCGGCATGCGGCGGGATGACCTTGAAGGTGCCGGCCGTGCTGGCCCGCACCAGGTAGGTGTAGACGTACGTCCCGGCAGGCAGGTAACTGGAGGAGAGCACCACCTTCTCGTCCCGCAGTTCGATATGGCTGAAGTACCACCAACCCCAGCCGCGCTCATCATAGTCCTTACGGGTATAGGAACGCGGCACTTCCATGTCGGTCGCCAGCGTGCTGTCCAGCACCTCCAGCCCGGCGGGCAGGGGATCATTGACGACCACGTAGTGCACCGCGTTCGGCACCACCAGCGTCAGGCGCACTCGCAGCAGGTCGCCGCGTTTAGCTTGGGTGACAGGCGTCTTCAGGTCGTTCAGGTTGAAGTACTGGCGGGAGAGGATCATGCCCTGGTCGAGCGGCTGGATGGATTCCACGGGCAGGTCCACGCTCATGTAGGCGGTGTAATACAAGTTGCCCGGCCCATCGCCGCGGGTGAAGACCAGCTGGTTGGCCTGGTCCTTCAACAGATCGGCCAGTTCGATCTTCAAGTCCACCGGCGTGGTCAGGTTCTGGCGGGCGGCCACGCCCGCTTCCAGGCGCTCGCCGTTCAGGCCGATGGCATAGGGATAATTCGTCTCGAACTCATCGGAGGCTTCCAGCCAGTTCGTGAGCGCCATCAGCACCCAGGCGGTCTCCTGGGTGGACTTCCAGCGTCCGCCCTCGCGGTGCGCCATCAGCCAGCGCACGGCATTGGCCGTCAGTGGGCTTTCAGGCTCGATCTGGGTCAGGGCATCCAGCACGATGGCCGTGGTGCGTACATCCGTATTCCAGTTCCAGTAGTCAACGAACTCCTCTTCCCAGTGGGCGCCGGAGGAAGACATGACCGCGGCCGACACGAGGTCCGACATAAGCGTGTCGATGCGTTCATCCTCGGGGTTCGCCTGGTGCAGGGCCATGGCCAGGTAGGCTTCACCATACAGGCCGAGCGAACTGCGGTTACTGTACAGGGAATTTGCCTGGCCGGGCAGGTCACCCGTGGCACGGACCAGCACCCAGATGATGAAAGCCTGGCGGTTGAATTCCCAGCGCGGATCGTTGCGGTCCAGAGCGGGCAGGCTGGTGCGCAGGTACTGGATGCCGTCCGGCAGCACGCTGTTTGCCAGCGTATACCCGGACTCTTTGGCTTCCAGCAGGCCCAGGACCACGTAGGCGCTCATCAGGGGGTCGCTGTAAATGTCGTTCCACCAGGCCCAGCCGCCGTCCGATCGCTGCTCCTTGTAGATCCGCTGCAGGGCCCGGTTGACGTTCTCATCCAGGTTCCGCTGCAGGGGCAGGTTCGGCAGGCCGGAGTCTTTCAGCGCCCGGCTGGTGATGACGTTGGGCAGGATGCCGGAGACAGTCTGCTCCAGGCAGTCATAGGGGTAGTTTTCCAGGTAGGTCAGGCCTTTGGTCATGGAGGCCGCCAGCGAGGGTGCCATCTCGACCGAGACCTGTGCACCGGTATAGTCGTATGCAGTGGGCAGGAGCAGGCTCTCGCTGACCGAACCTGCCTCGCGCAGCAGGCCGGAGGTACCGACCGTCTCGGTCACCGAGTAGGTGTGGACCGGGATGCCCTGGCCCTCCAGCGTGCCCAGGGAGGGTTTGCTGGCATCGCTGTAGCCGCCTCCCTCGGCGCTGGCGGTCAGGTCCACCCGGCTGACGCCCTGCGGGACGCTCAGGTCCCAGGTGACGTAAGCCTGCTGCCCGGCGGGCACATCCACCTTTTGGCCCTTTTCAGACGTGATCTCCGCCCCCGAGGCCTCCAGGCTGACGGAAACTGCCAGCGGTTTCCCGGTTGTGTTGCGCACCACCGCACCCACCCGGGCCTGGTCGCCGGCCGCGAAGAAGCGCGGCGTCTGCAATTGGACGAAGAGCGGTTTGGTACTGAGCAGTTCGTGCGTGTTCTGGCCGACCAGGCTGTCCCTGGTGGCGGCGCGTGCATCCATGCGCCAGGTGGTCAGGTTCTCGGGCAGGGTGACCACCGCCTGGGCCTGGCCGTTCTCGTCGGTCATCACCTGGGCCTCCCAGTAGGCGGTATCCCGGAAGTCCTGGCGCACGGTGATGATGCCGTAGTCGCCCTCGCCCTTGCCGTCGCCGCCGCCCGAGCCGCTGCCTTCGCCGTCCGGCACAATCTCGGAGTAGTTGGCGTTGAAATCCTCGGCGGTCAGCACGATGCTGACGGAGGTGCGCACGCTGAGAGCCTTCAACGGGTAGAACTGGCTCAGGATCGGCGCCGAGTTGGAGGGCGCCAGGGCCAGCAGGGATTTATCCACCAGCGCCAGCGAGACATCCGCCTGGACAGGCTTGCCCTGGTAATCTTTGGTGGTGACCGTGTACGTCACCTGCTCGCGCGGCCCGGCAGATTCTTTATCGGTGCTGATCTGCACGTCCAGCGCCTGCTGTTCGGTATCCACGTTCAGGCGCAGCATGCCGACCTTGAAGTCGGGTACTTTGGTGTTCTCCGCCCCGCTGACCACGATCACGGAGATGTACGCGGCCGGCGCCATCTCCTTGGTGATGGGTAGTTTGTAGATGGTGCTGTTGCCGTCCAGCCGGAGCACATCCTTCTCGTAAATGTGGCCGCGCTCATAGGTGAGCAGGGCATACACCTGGCCCTCGAAGGGCTGTGCCACCAGGATCTCGGCCGTCTCGCCCGGCGAGTAAGTATCCTTGTCCGCCACCAGCGTGAAACTGCGGTCGTTGGTCTGCCGCCAGGAGACATATTCGCTGCTCGAAACCCACAGGTAAGTGGAAGCCTGGTGCTTGTTGCCTTTCGCATCCCGGACCGTGACAGTGGCCTTGAAGACGCCGCCGTTGGGAGGCGTAAAGGCGACTTTGGCCTTGCCGTCTTCGCCCGTGACCACACGCGGGAAGGAAGCCACCGGGATCTCCTTGACCGAGGTGACCCAGCGCAGGTTGCCTTTATCGTCCTGTTCCTGGACGCTGTACCAGCGCCGCTCGACAATGTCCACCCGCGCGGGCTGGTTCGGGACCGGGTTGGAATCCCAATCCACAACCGCGATCTCGAAGGACTGCTCCTCGCCCGCCTCGCCGACATACTGCTCGGAGCGGATGCCGCCGTAGATCAGGCTCTGGTGGACGATGAAACTCGTCCCGCCGCTGACCACATTCCCGGCCACATCGGTCACGTTGGCCTTGAAGGAGACCTGGCGGCTGGTCTTGTCCTCGCCCAGGCTGGCGGTCTGCGGGACGGCCAGATGGCCGTTCTCATCCGTACGGCCGCGGTCTTCGGCCAGGGTCCCGCCGCGCGTGCTGCTGGCGGGCGACCAGTAGCTGTCGCGCTCCCAGTCCAGGAAACTGAAATCACGGAAGTCTTCCGAGGGACTGAAGTAATACGGGCTGCTCTCCATGAACCAGTCCACTTCCGCGTCACCCAGGGCGCCGCCGGAATAATAGACCGCATCCACGGCCAGGTTGATGCGCTCCCCTGCCAGCACGCCCGGCTTGTCGGCCGAGGCGCGCACCTCGAACTCCGGCTTGCGGTACTCCGCCACCCGGAAGGAAACATGCCCGAAAGGATCCTTGCCAGCCACATGCCCCACGCTGATGTCATAGTTGCCCAGCGCGGCCGCCTCGCCCAGTTGGAAGGAACCCGCAAAACTGCCTGATTCGGAGAGCGGCAGGCTCTCGGCATACAGGCTTTCGCCCTGGGTACCGATCGTCACGTAGACCTCGGAGCGGGTCGGCAGGCTGTAGTGCAGGTCGTCATTGCGGCGGACGATGCCCTTGAAGTACACCTCCTGGCCGGGCCGGTAGAGCGGCCGCTCGGTATACAGGTAGGCAAAATCGCCGGAGACCTCTGCATAATAGTTCTCCCACAGCCCAAAGTCGCTCGGGGAAACGCCGCTGCCCCAGTCCAGGGAGGTCAGGGCCACGTGGCCGGGCTCATCCGTGCGCACATAATGTGGCTTGGGAATCCCTTTCAGGGAAACCAGCCCGTCCTGGTCTGTTTCACTCTTGCCAACCTGGATGAAGTTTTCGTTATAGAACACCACCGGCACCCCCGCCTGAGGCTTGCCCCCCTCCAGGTCGGTCACCCAGGCCAGGGCCTCATTGGCAGTGGCCTTGAAGGTTACGCTGTCGGTGGCCACCACGAAGACCGCCCCCTGCAGGTAGCGGCTGGTATATTTCATCGGCGCAGCATCCAGCCCGATGAAGTAGTAGCCGGGTTCCAGGGGCTGGCCCTGGGCATCCTTCAGGCTGAGGCGGGCGCGGGCAAAACTGTTGCGCTTCGGGTTGAGTTCCGGTTCGATCGTGCGCACTGACTTGGCCTGCGGACTGTAAAGGGTGGGGTCCAGTGCCCCGCGGGCCAGTTTGCCGAACTGCTCCGCCTCGATCGGGTAGACCTCGATGGAGGCCGACTCCAGGTTGGTGTAGTCGAAGAACAACTCCTGCGCCCCTTCGGCGCGATAGACCAGCGGCTGCCAGGGCAGCAGCATGCTGGCATACGATCCCATATTCCCGGTGCGGAAGGAATACGCGTATTCGGTTTTGATGGTATTGCCGTAGATATCAGCCATGCCCGGCAGGATGCGCACGGAATACTCGGTATCCGGCTCCAGACCATAACCATACAACTCCCAGTCGTATTCGTTGTAATACCAGTCGAAATCCTCCGGCTCGGGGGTGATCTTGACCTTGCCCTTGGTGCTGTCAAAGTTCATCGGGGAGGCAAACTGGATGGTCAGGGAGGCATCGTATTCCGAAGACTTCGAGCCTGGCGCGGGGCGCACAAAATTGATCGCCGGCAGGGCCACGGTCGAGAAGCGGAAATCCAGGCCTTCCCGCAGGCGCGCCCCGTCCGCCGAGAGGGCCTCATCCGTCAGGCTGACCATGTACCGGCTGGCGATCTGGTAGCGCTCCGCCGGCCCCACGCTGACTTCGGTCAGGGCATCGTTCCACTTCAGGCGGATGGGCAGCGCCAGGCGGCTGTCCTGTTCCACGATCGAAAGCGCCTTCTTCACACTGTCCGGGTCCATGGGCTGCAAAAAGGAGATCACGAAGACCTGGTCGAGGCGGACGTTCAGGATGTTGCTTTCCGGGTACTGGTCGCCGCCGCGCAGGGAAAAGTGGTCGATCTGCGGCAGGCGGGTCTGGAAATGCCAGGCAAAATCGGTCTCCAGCTGGCTGCCGGAGGTATCCCGCAGGCCCTTCTGGATGCGCACCTCGTAGGTGGTGCCGCTCTTCAGCAGTTCCGCCGGCTGGAAGACATAGACCGAGGTGTTCAGCCAGTTGCCTGTGCCCTCCACCGCCGGGGTGAAGACCAGCGGCTGGGGCAGGCCGGGCTGTTCCTCCTCGATGGTCAGCGGCACCACCGGCCGGTTGAAGATGACCGTGATGGCCGCGTTCAGGTCTACATCCCCCGCGCCGTCCGCCGGGAAGACCTGCCCGATGCTGAGCGGCTCGGCGGTTTGGAATTCGAAGGTCAGGGTCTCCGCCAGGGTCTGCCCGTCCTTCCCGGCAGCCTGGGTGGAGAAAGTGCCCGTGTAGGCAGTTCCCGGCTGGAGTTTGCCGGGTTTGAACACGAAGGTGCGCCCGTCCGCCCAGCTGGCAATCCCCTCCAGCGGCTGGCCGTCCGCGGCGGTGAAACTCCAGGCAGCGCCGGTCTTGGCCTTATCCATCTCCTGGTCGAAGACGATCCGGATCTCGGGCTCCAGCGCCAGGCGTTCGCCCTCCAGCGGAGAGCGCCCGGCCACCTGCGGCCCGGCGGTGCTGGCCTCCGCCTTGACCGGCAGGGATTCAGGCGGCACGAGGGTGGGGGTGGGTGTGGCAGCCGGCGCAACCGGCCCGCAGGCCACCAGGAAAGCCACGAACAGGATAATTGCTTTACGGAAAATGTGCTTCATGGGCGCACTCCTTTGGGATGCTGCCAGTATGCCCCGGCTTGGTGAGTCTGTCAAGCCGGGGAAGAGGTACAAAAGGCCTGCCCTTGAAACGCTGCAAGGGAAAGAAAAGTTCCCTGCCGCGTGCCGGCAGGGAACGAATGACCAAACGAATTACCAGATGAAGGGGATCAGGCGCCGCGTGCGCTGCATGTACTCCTGGTAGGCGCTGCCCATGGCTTCCAGCAGGGCCTTTTCCTCCACGCGGATGCGGTACAGGATGCCCAGCAGGCTGAAGAACAGGATCAGCACCAGGCTGCCCCAGTTCGCCAGGGCAATCCCGGTGCCCAGCATAGTCAGCAGCACGCCGCTGTAGGCCGGGTGGCGCACCAGCCGGTAGGGGCCGCTCTGCACCAGGGCCTGGTCGCCGCGCGTGGCCACATCCCGGGTAAAAGCCCTGCCCAGGTAGACGATCGAGGTCCAGCGCAGGGTAATTCCAGCCAGCATCAGGGCAATGCCTAGCCAATAGGTGAAGTGGCGCAGGGTGGAAACGCCCAGCATGGGCAGGTAGGAGGCGCTCCAGAAGGCGCTGGCCAGGCCCACCCCGGCCCCCAGCATGACAAAGAGATACGAAAACCTGTCACGCCGGGAAGAATCGGCCCGGGAACGCTGGATGAAGGTGCCGATGAACTCGGGCACGGCCCACAGGGCCGCCACCAGGGTGAAGATGGCCCCGTGAAGGGGAGTCAGGTCATAGAGCAAGGGCTGCATAATGAACTCCTGTCTGCGCGGAATGGCCTTGATGATACCCCATACCGGCCCGGATATACAAGCAAGTGGCCGGGCCTCCCTGCCGGGAAGATTGGGTGCCGGGCGGGCTGCGGCGTGCTATAATTTCGACAATCGACAACCGCTCAATTTCCCCACCTTAATTCCGTAGAAAAGATATAAGCTACGGAGAGTAGGAGTAGTTATCGCAAAATGAAACAAACGACTGTTTGCTTCCTGGTCAGATACACTCCCGAAATGCAAGTCCTGTTGGGCCAAAAAAAGATGGGGTTTGGCACCGGGAAGTATGCCGGGATCGGCGGGAAATTGGAAACAGGTGAAACGATCGAAGAGGCGGCGGTAAGGGAAGTCGAAGAAGAAATCGGGGTAAAAATCTCTGTTAGTAACATGCAATTTATGGGAACAACGACATTCATTTTCCCTTTCAGGGTTGATTGGAACCAGGAAGTGTCGGTTTTTCTGGCAGATGACTGGCAGGGAGAACCGGCGGAAAGCAGCGAGATGAAACCATGCTGGTTTCGAACCGCCGATATTCCCTACGATTCGATGTGGCAGGATGCCCATCATTGGCTGCCTCTCATCCTTACGGGAACAAAATTACACGCGAGGATTTCTTTCAAGGATGACAACGAAACTGTGGATGAAGTCACCTGCAATCCTTTTTCTTCGACCAAAGCGGATAAGTAACTACACCTTATTATCTATTTCTTTGAAATCAATTCCGAAGTGCTGCGTAGTTATCTAAAGCCATTGAATGCGTTTCATCATGGAAAAACTGCCCGAAAGTTCAACGATGAGCAAAAAACAGTAGGAGTCAAAACATGAACACCGTCCTGTGGATCATCCAGATCATCCTCTCCATCAAACTCATCTCCACCGCCTTCATCCATGCCCTGCGCCAGGATAAGCCCGAGGTGCAGGCGGCCATCCACAAATTGGGCGCGCCGGCGCGGCCCCTGCTCTACCTGGCCGCCCTGGGCAGCCTGCTGGGCGGGCTTGGACTGCTCTTGCCGGCGCTCTCCGGCGTGCCGGGCTGGCTGGCCCCCTGGGCTGCTGCCGTGACGGCCGGCATGCTGCTGGCCTCCCTTGTCTTCCACCTGCTCAGCCGCGAAAAGCCCAAGGTCTGGGTCAGCCTGATCCTGTTCGCCCTGGCCGCCTTCGCCGCCTACGGGCGCTTCATCCTGGCCCCCTTATAGCCAACAAGGAGTTTTGCCCATGATCCGCAACCAGTGGTACGTAGTGCTCGAGTCCGCTGAAGTCCACGCCCGGCCGGTGGGCGTCACCCGCCTGGGCGAAAGGCTGGTCTTCTGGCGGGATCCGTCCGGGAAGGTCTGGGCGGCCGTGGAGCGCTGCCCGCACCGCGGTGCAGCCCTCAGCCTCGGCGAGGTCCAGGCCGGGCACCTGCAATGCCCCTTCCACGGCTTCGAGTTCGACCCCTCGGGCAAATGCGTCCTGATCCCCGCCAACGGGCGCGGCGGCGTCATCCCCAATGCCATGCACCTGGATACCTATCCGACCCACGAAGCCCACGGCTTGATCTGGCTCTGGTGGGGGAACCCGGCGCCCGAAGACCTGCCCGCCCCGCAGTTCTTCGAGAACCTGGACGAAAGTTTCTCCTACGGCTCGGCGATCGACCCCTGGGAGGCGCACTACTCGCGGGTCATCGAAAACCAGCTGGATGTCGTCCACCTGCCGTTCGTCCACCGCAACACGATCGGGCGCGGCAACCGCACCCTGGTGGACGGGCCGCTGGTGGAATGGAGGGGCGGCCGCATGCTCTACACCTACGTCTTCAACCGGCTCGACGATGGCACCCCGCCCCGCAAACCGGCGGAACTCTCCCCAAAAGACGCCGTCAGCGTCCACCTGGAATTCATCTTCCCCAACCTGTGGCAGAACTACATCAGCGAGAACGTGCGCATTCTGATCGCCTTTGTGCCGGTGGATGATACGCATACCCTGCTGTACCTGCGCTTCTACCAGAATTTCATCCGCCTGCCCCTGCTGGGAAAACTCTTCGCCCGCCTTGCCATGCCGGGCAACCTGAAGATCGTCCATGAAGACCGGCGGGTGGTAATCACCCAGCAGCCCAAAGCCAGCGGGCTGAAGGTTGGTGAAATCCTGATCCAGGGCGACCTGCCGATCATCGAATACCGGAAGAAGCGCGCCGCCCTGCAGAATTTGGGTGAATGAGATGCTAATTTTTTAGGTAATGAAAGGAAAAGCATGAAGGACATACTGCGACAAATATCCGTATTCCTGAGCATCATCGCCACCATCGTCGTCAACGCCCTGGCCAACGCCCTGCCCCTCAACGGCCTGAACACCGGGGAAATCTCCAACCGTTTCAAGGTCTATTTCGTCCCGGCAGGATATGTATTCTCCATTTGGGGGCTCATCTACCTGGGACTGGTCGCCTTCGCCGTCTTCCAGGCACTGCCTTCCCAGCGGGAGAATCCCAGACTGCGGGCTGCCGGCTGGTGGGTTTCGCTCAGCGGGCTGGCGAACATGGCCTGGATCTTCCTGTGGCACTATGAACAGTTCCTGCTGACCGTGGCGGTCATGCTAAGTTTGCTGGCCGCGCTGATTGTGACCTACCTGCGCCTGGGAACCGGCCGCATAGCCGCCCCTGCAGGGGAACGCTGGGCAGCACGCCTGCCGTTCAGCATCTACCTGGGCTGGGTTACCGTGGCAACCGTGGCAAACATCACCTCCGTGCTTGATTATCTTAAATGGGACGGCTTTGGCGTGGCCCCTGAAATCTGGATGGGTATCATGCTGGCGGCCGTGCTGGTGATTACAGTGCTGATGAATCTAACACGGCGGGACGCGGCCTTCGCGGCTGTCATCCTGTGGGCGCTGGCCGGAATTTCCGCGAAACATGCTGCCGTTGCGGCGGTATCCATTTCGGCCTGGATCACCTTTGGACTGGTGGTCCTGACGCTGGCCGCAGCTTTTTTCCTGCACACATCCGGAGGAAAAAGGGGGTTGCAGAACACAGCCGGTCATTAAATCCACAGGCCCCGCACGCCGGGGCTGGAAGCGTTTATAATCACAGGCATGTCTGACCTTTTCGACCATGCCATGACCGAACGCATGAAAAACGAAGCGCCCCTGGCGGCGCGCATGCGGCCGCGCAACCTGGACGAGTTCATCGGCCAGGAGCACATCGTCGGCGAGGGGAAATTGCTGCGCCGC
>CAYLXB010000024.1:0-41672 GCA_964387495.1 uncultured Anaerolineaceae bacterium | reverse complement strand
GCTCCCAACCTCGAGGGGTAATCCCCGATTCGTTCGTTTCCGTTTTTGTTTGCGGCTGCCGGGTGTATGCAACTGGCGGCAGGGACCAAAAGAGTCACTGCGCCGACGCCCGGGGGACCGCAGGAGGTAAATTATGGCTCGTATTAAAAGCGGCCCGTATGGATGGCGCCGCCACAAGAAAGTTCTGAAGATCACGAAGGGGCAGCGCGGCACGCGTCACTTCCTCTTCCGCCGTGCCAATGAGGCCATGCTGAAGAGCCTGTGGTATGCCCATCGTGACCGCCGCTCCCGCAAGCGCGACCTGCGCCGTTTGTGGATCGCCCGCATCAACGCTGCCGCCCGGCTGAACGGTACCACGTACAGCCGCCTGGTGGCTGCGATGAAAAAGGCTGAGATCAGCCTCAACCGCAAGATGCTGGCCGACTTGGCCGTGCGCGATCCGCAGGCCTTCGCGGCTGTGGTGACCCAGGCGAACAAAGCCTGACCTTAACAGCAGGTGATTTTTGATGAGACGGCAGTTCAACTGCCGTCTCATTGTTTATTCGGGTAAAATAATCCCATGAACACCATTCTGTTCGAGACCCGCCTGCCCGGCGGCCAGCGCCTGCAACTGGTGCAGGGTGACATCACGGCCGAAACCACGGATGCCATCGTCAACGCGGCCAACGAGTATCTCCAGCACGCCGGCGGACTGGCCTGGGCCATTGTCCGGCGCGGCGGGGAGGTCATCCAGCAGGAGTCGAATGCATGGGTGCAGGCGCACGGGCTGGTCACCCATGCGGCTCCCGCCTGGACCTCCGGCGGAGCCCTGCCTGCGAAATATGTCATCCATGCCGTTGGCCCCGTGTGGGGTGACGGGGATGAGGATGCCAAGCTGGCGGCCGCGGCGGCCGGTTCTTTGCGTGTAGCCACGGAACTGGGACTGACCTCCGTTTCACTCCCGGCCATCTCCACCGGCATCTTTGGCTTCCCCAAAGAACGCGCTGCCCGCATCATCCTGGCGGAGATCGATGCGTTTTTCAGCGCAGCCACCAGCCTCGCCACCGTCCGGATCGTGCTTTATGATACCCCCACGCTGACCGCCTTCGAGCAGGCCTGGCATGCTCACTTCGACCCAGAACCCTAAACTCAAACTGGTGCGTGCACTACTGGGACGCCCCAAAGAGCGGCGTGAGGCTGGCGCGTTTGTGGCCGAAGGGGTGCGCCTGGTGGAAGACGCGTTTGCCGCCGGCTGGCCGTTCCGGTTCGTGTTATATACGGACGGCCTTTCGGAGCGGGGCAGGGCGCTGCTGGTTCGCCTTCGTTTGCATGGGGTGGATGTGGAGCAGGTTTCCGCCAGCCTGCTGGCCGGCCTGAGCGAGACTGAAACCTCACAGGGTCTGCTGGCGGTGCTTGGCCTGGGGAACCTGCCAATCCCTGATCACCCAACCTTCATCCTCGTCCTTGACCAGCTGCGCGATCCCGGCAACCTGGGGACACTGCTGCGCACCGCGGCGGCTGTGGGCGTGCAGGCCGTGCTGCTGCCGCCGGAAACAGCCGATGCCTTTGCGCCCAAGGTGGTACGCGCCGGCATGGGGGCGCATTTTCACCTGCCTGTGCACGAACTGGACTGGCCTGAAATCGAATCGTTTTGCACGTCGGCCGGCCTGCAGGTCTACCTGGCGGATATGGGTGGACGCTCCTGCTGGCAGACCGATCTGACCCGGCCGCTGGCCCTGATCGTGGGCGGCGAGGCACAGGGAGCCAGCCAGCCGGCGCGGCGCCTGGCGTTCTCGTCCGTCAGCCTGCCCATGCCCGGCGCTGCCGAATCGCTCAATGTGGCCGTGGCCGGCTCGGCGCTGATGTTCGAAGTTCTGCGGCAAAGAAGCACACTTTCCTGAATCGAATTGCAGTAATAAGGGTTGTATCAACCAGATATTTTAACTGTGCCAGGAGAGCAATGATGCGTTTACAGGCGTATTGGAAAGAGAAAACCATTCTCGTCACCGGCGGCTCGAGCGGGATTGGACTGGCGGCAGCCAGGCTGCTGGCCGCCGCGGGAGCCCATGTCTGGCTGGCGGCGCGACGGTTGGATTTGCTCCAGGCTGCCCGCCAGCAGGTGGATGCCTGCCGACAGGGAACGGCCCGCCCCTGCCGGATCCTTACCGTGGATGTGTCCGACCCCCGGCAGGCCGCGGATGCGGTGGCCAGCCTGCTGCAGGAGGCCGGCCACCTGGATGTGCTCATCAACTCGGCCGGGATTGCCATGCCGGGTTATGTCCAGGATCTGCCGCTGGATGTATTCAGAGAGCAGATGGCGGTCAATTATTTTGGGACGGTTTATATGGTCAAAGCCGCCCTGCCAGCCATGCTCGCCCGCCGCACCGGGCACATCATCAATATTTCCTCCATTGCCGGATACATGGGCGTGTTTGGCTACAGCGCCTACGGTGCCAGCAAGTATGCTGTGAGCGGCTTCTCCGAAGCCCTGCGGGCGGAGATGAAACCGCACGGCGTACGCGTCTCAGTGGCCTTCCCGCCGGATACCGATACGGCGCAGCTGGCCTTCGAGAGTCCCTTCAAACCTGAGGAGACCAGGGCCATCGCCAGCACATCCAAGGCCCTGTCTGCCGAAGAGGTGGCCACTGCCATCCTGGAACAGGCTGCCCGCGGCCGTTACCTGGTCTTTCCCGGCTTCGACTCCTGGTTTTATCATACCCTGACCAGCATTCTGCCAAAGGGATTGGTGTTCTTTGTCCTCGACCAACTGGCGGCTGCCGGGCGCCGGAAGAAGCCGGAGGATGTCTCGGGAGTTCCGGCTGGAGGCGCCGAGTGATTTTCAGGTCTGCAGGGCAGGCCTCGAAAGTGCCCTGCAGCCTGCGATGATAAATGCGCAGCGAGCCGCAGTCATTTTGTTTTGTTCGGTATGGCCAAAAATATATTTTGAGGAGAATGTATCATGGACATCTTTAATAAGTGCACCCGTTTTACTGCAGCCAAGGAGGCCATCGCGGCCGGATATTATCCTTACTTTATCCCGCTGACAGAGAATGAAGGCACCGAGGCGGTCTTTCGCGGCCACCGCCTGATCATGTGCGGGTCGAATAATTATCTCGGCCTGACCACCCATCCCAAGGTGCGCCAGGCGGCCCTGGATGCCATCCAGCGCTACGGCACTTCCTGCACCGGGTCACGCTTCCTGAACGGCACCCTGGAGATGCACGAGCAGCTGGAGCATGAACTGGCGGCCTGGGTGGGCAAGGAGGCCTCACTGGTTTTCTCGACCGGCATGCAGGCCAACCTGGGCACCATCTCATCCCTGGTGGGGCGTGAGGATGTGGTTGTGCTGGACAAGCAGGACCATGCCAGCATCGTGGACGGGGCATACCTGGCCTGGGGGGAAACCAAGCGTTTCCGCCACAACGACATGGCCGACCTGGAGCGTGTCCTGAAGAGCATCCCGGATGATAAGGGCCGGCTGGTGGTGGTGGATGGCCTCTATAGTATGGAAGGGGATATTGCTCCCCTGCCGGAGATGATCCCGCTCTGCCGGAAATATGGCGCCCGCCTGATGGTGGATGACGCCCATGCCATGGGGGTGCTGGGGGGCGGGCACGGCACCGCGGCGCATTTCAACCTGACCTCCGGCGTGGACCTGATCATGTCCACCTTCAGCAAATCGTTCGCTTCCCTGGGCGGATTCATTGCCGGGGATGAGCCGATCATCCACTACATCAAGCACCATGCCCGCGCTCTCATTTTCAGTGCCAGCATCCCCCCTGCAAATGCCGCGGCAGCCCTGGCTGCCCTGCAGGTCATGCGCGAGGAGCCGGAGCGGATTTTCCGCCTGAACGAGATCGCGGCTCACATGCGCCGGGAATACCGCCGTTTGGGCTTTGACATCGGCCAATCTGAGACACCGGTCATACCCATCCTGATCGGCGATGACACCCGCACTTTGCTTACCTGGAAAGCGCTGTTCGAGGCGGGCGTATTCGTCAACCCGGTGCTTGCGCCGGCTGTCCCGGATGGCCGCCAACTCCTGCGCACCAGTTACATGGCTACCCACACCGATGAGCAGATGGAGCGCGTGCTCGAAACCTTTGAAAAGATTGGCAAACAGATGGGGCTGATCTCCTGATGAAAATTCGTTCCATTACCTACTTTTGCAACCCCGGCTGGCCGCTGGACGAAAAGAAACTGCGGCTGGCCGGGACATTCCTGTCCGAAGCCAGCACGGCATTCGAACAGGCCGGTTACGAAGTCCAGTCCACCCGCTTGGCGACGGTACCCTTCCCGCAGATGCTCAAAAAACAGGCAGAGGCGCCGCTGCTGGCCCGGACGCTGGGCACGCTCCTGCCGGAGATCGGCGTTGCCTATGCTGCCCTGGGACCGGCCCTGCCCGCCTTCCCGGATAGTTACAGGCTGATCCCCGAGGCGGTGGCGGCTTCGGACAATGTTTTCTTCTCGGCGGTGATGGCTGCCGGCCGGGGTTTATCCCAGCAGCCCAATGGGATCGACCTCTCCGCCGTGCGCGCCTGCGCCGATATCATCCTGCGCCTGTCGCCACTCGATCCGAACGGCTTTGCCAACCTGCGATTCGCAGCGCTGGCGAACGTTCCGCCAGGGGCGCCCTTCTTTCCGGCCGCTTATTCGGAAGGACAGGAACCGACTTTTGCCCTGGCCATGGAAGCCGCGGATGTAGCTGTGAGCGCTTTCGAAGATGCAACCACCGTGGAGGCAGGCCGGCAGGCGCTGGTTGAAGCGCTGGAGGGACATGCCCGTGAATTGTGCCGGGTGGCCGACTTCCTGAAGTACAAGTACATGTTCAAGTTCGGCGGGATCGATTATTCCCTGGCTCCCTTCCCGGAGGAGAGCAAATCCCTGGGGGCAGCTTTCGAGCGCCTGGGTGTTCCGGCGGTCGGCCTGCAGGGGTCCCTGGCGGCGGCTGCCATCCTGACCGAATCCATCGAGCGGGCCGACTTCCCGCGCACCGGCTTCAGCGGATTGATGATGCCGGTGCTCGAGGATGCCGTGCTGGCCAGGCGTGCCGCCGAAGGGACGTTGACTGTCAAGGATTTGCTCCTCTACTCCGCAGTCTGCGGCACGGGGCTGGATACGGTTCCCTTGCCCGGGGATGTGACGGCAAACCAGATTGCTGCCCTGCTGCTGGACCTCTCTGCCCTGGCTTTGCGACTGGATAAGCCTCTCACTGCCCGCCTGATGCCCATCCCCAGCAAAGCGGCCGGCGAGCAGACCAATTTCGACTTTGCCTTTTTTGCCAACAGCCGGGTAATGGCCCTTGAGGCGCAGCCTCTCGGCAGGGCGCTGGGAGGCCGGGAAGGTTTTTCTTTGCAGTCGAGGTGATCCGGCTCCGGCAGGCATTGTTCCTTGACATGCGCTGTAAACGAAACGATAATCAAACTGGTAATTACCACATCCTCACCAGTGGACCGGTCTGCCATGCCTGATATGATCGACCCCAATGATTTTGTGCCCCGTTATTACCAGTTGGCGAACATCCTGCGGGAGAGTATCGCGAACGGCAAGTTCGAGGCACTTCAGCCCATCCCCTCTGAGCGCCAGTTGGAAAGCCTGTATTCCGTCAGCCGGACAACCATTCGCCAGGCGATCGATTTGCTGGTACGCCAGGGTTATCTCTACCGCGAGCACGGGCGCGGCACATTCGTCTCACCACAGAAACTGCAAAAAGGGATTTCCGAACTGACCAGTTTCACGGAGGATATGAAGCAGCGCGGCCTGACGCCGGGGCAGAAAATCCTGGAAATCGGGTACGTCCAGCCGCCTGAAAAAGTCCGCCAGCATCTCGAACTACCGGAGGACTGCAGGCCGGTACTGCATGTCGAGCGCCTGCGCCTGGGGGATGACATCCCTATGGGGCTGCAGACCTCGTATTACAGCCTGCCGGAGGGGGAGACCGTCACGCGGCAAGAGTTGGAAGAATACGGTTCCATCTACCGCCTGCTGCAGGAGAGATTCCACCTCATCCCAACCGAGGCGGATGAAACCCTGGAAGTGACCCTGGCTACGCCGCGTGAGGCTGCGCTCCTTCAGATCGACCCGGGCAGCCCGCTTTTGCTCAGCGAACGCACCACTTATTCCCAGTACCGCCGCGTAATCGAGTTCGTAAAGATCCTGTATCGGGGTGACCGCTACCGGTATTTTGCAAAACTTACCCGCTGAAGAATCCCCTGTGGCATTCGCTGACAGGAGTGTGGCAGGTTTTATTCGAGCAGGCTTGACTTTTGCCTTGCGGCATGCTAATATAAAGTTGTACGATGGTCATGTGGTCATTACCACTTTGTGTCGAGAAAGAAGCCGGCCATGAGTACCATTGATGAGTCCCAAATTCACCAGATCGTCCAGCGCGTCCTCAGCCAGGTGCTGGGACAGGCGGGTCCGACCCCGCCTCCTGCCGCGCTGTCCCATTCTCCAAAGGAAGCCCCTGCACCTGCCGACCAAAAGCCGGCTGTCCGGAAAGTGGTGGCGCTGGGTGCCGACCATGGCGGCTTTGAATTGAAGGAAACCCTGAAAGCCACGCTGGGTGAGATGGGCTTTGATGTGAATGATGTCGGTACAAACAGCAAGGATGCTGTGGATTATCCGGATTATGCCCATGCAGTGGCCCAACAGGTCAGCCAGGGAAAAGCTTGGCGCGGCATCATGATCGATGGCGCCGGGATTGGCAGCTGCATCGTTGCCAACAAAGTGCCGGGGGTGCGGGCAGGCATGGCCTATGATTACTCTTCGGCTGTGAACAGCCGCGAGCATAATGATACGAATGTCCTCACCCTGGGCGCCGGGCTGATCGGTGCGAACCTGGCAAAGCAGATCGTCAATACCTGGCTGTCAACCGAGTTTGCGGGAGGCCGCCATCTGCCCCGCATCGCGAAGATCTCGGCGGTCGAAAAGCAATACTTGAAGGAATAGAGGCACTATGATTCCTGATCCAAAAGTTGTCGAACGACTGGTCGAGATCATCACCCACGAAGTTCTGGCAGTCATGCTGGAACAGCAGGAAAAAGCCAGGATTCCGGAAGGCGGTTATTGTAAATTCGACTGCGCCGAATCCCAGTGCGTGTATACCTGCTTCGACCGGACCGGCCAGGTGGTCAGCGCAGGAGCGGAGCGGATTTCCTCGACGATCGGCATTATCCCGCAGGATGCCAGCCTGGCGAAGATGATCGACCATACCCTGCTCAAGCCGGATGCCACACAGGATCAGGTTGCCCAGCTGTGCTTCGAGGCCCGCAAGCATGGCTTCGCCTCGGTGTGCGTCAACCCCACCTGGGTGGAACTGTGCGCCAAACTCCTCGTAGGCACGCCGGTGAAGGTCTGCACGGTCATTGGCTTCCCCCTGGGAGCGACTTCGCCGGAGGTCAAAGCCTTCGAGACGCAGGTGGCGCTCGACCACGGCGCGACGGAGATCGACATGGTGATCAACATCGGGGCGTTGAAGGCGCGCGACCTGGACCTGGTCGCCAGGGATATCCGCTGTGTGGTGCAGAGGGCTCACCCGCGCGGCGCGATTGTGAAGGTCATCATCGAAGCTACTCTCCTGAATGACCAGGAAAAAACCATTGCCTGCATGCTGTCCAAGGAGGCCGGGGCAGATTTCGTCAAAACCTCCACCGGCTTTGCCAGCGGAGGGGCAACCGTTCACGATGTCGCCCTGATGCGCCGGGTGGTCGGCCCCGAGATGGGCGTCAAGGCCTCGGGCGGGGTGCGTACCTATGAAGACGCCACCAGCATGATCCATGCCGGCGCCACCCGTATCGGTGCCAGCGCGGGCGTGAAGATCATTCAAGGACCGGCCAAAGAGTCCGCTCCCGCGGCGGCGGAAGCAAAGAATTATTGATTTGAATGCGAGCACCTTGCCAGCCGTGCACGGCTGGCAAGGTGATGACACGAGGAGTACAGCCATGCTGATTGCCAGAGTAATAGGGACAACTGTCTCCACCATCAAAGACGAGAAACTGATTTCCCGGAAATTGCTCATTGTCCGCCAGACGGATGAGCACGGCGAACCGTTTGGAAAACCCTATGTTGCCGTGGATACTGTTGATGCGGGTGCGGGGGACCTGGTGCTGACTTGTGCAGGCTCATCTGCCCGCCAGACGGCCATCACCAAGGATACCCCGGTGGATGCCGTCATCATGGCGATCATCGATTCGCTGGAAGTGAACGGCGAAGTGGTCTTCCGCAAGTCATGAGCTGCTGATTGGGTGATCCCATGGGCCTTGACAAAGACCTCGCCTCGATCCAGGAAGCACGCGACCTGGTAAATGCCGCCCACGAAGCCTGGAAGACCTGGAACCGGGCCTCGCAGGAGCAGGTGGACCGCGTCTGCGCGGCGATGGCCGAAGCCGGCTTCCAGGCCTCTGAACGCCTGGGGCGCATGGCCCAGGAGGAGACCGGCTTTGGGGTTGCCCTGCACAAGAAACTCAAGAATGAGTTTGGCTCGCGCCTGGTCTGGAACAGCATCCGTGACCTGAAAACGGTCGGCGTGATCCGGCATGATCCCGCCCGCCGCCTGTATGAAATTGCCTGGCCGATGGGGGTGGTGGCTGCGCTGGTGCCCTCCACCAATCCCACTTCGACGACTTTCTTCAAATCCTTGATCGCTGTCAAAGCGCGCAACGGGATCGTTTTTTCACCGCACCCTTCAGCAGCCCGCTGCACGTACGAGGCCGCTCTGACCATGGCTCAGGCTGCCGAGAGTGCGGGCGCGCCCCGCGGCCTGATCAGCTGTATCCGCCAGATCTCACTGCCTGGCACCCAGGAGTTGATGACCCACCCGCAGACGGCCATCATCCTGGCGACGGGGGGCACCCCCATGGTGCGGGCAGCGCATTCGACCGGCAAGCCGGCCTATGGCGTCGGTCCGGGCAATGTCCCAGTCTACGTGGACCGTTCCGCCGACCTGGAGAGAGCGGCGCGTTATATCGTTGCATCCAAGTCGTTCGACTACTCCACCATCTGTGCCACGGAGCAGGCGGTGATTGCCGACCTGCCGGTTGCAGCGCGGCTGGCGGAACTCCTGCGCGCCGAAGGTGCCTATTTTACCGACCCGCATGAAACCGAAGCCCTGCGCCGGACGGTTTTTCAGCCGAACGGGGCGCTCAACACGGCCGTGGTGGGCAGGTCTGCTCCTGTTGTGGCGGAGGCAGCCGGCTTCCGCGTTCCAAACGGAACGCGCATCCTGGTCGCTCCGTTGACAAACATCGGGCGGACAGAGCCGCTCTCGCACGAGAAAATGACCACGGTGCTGGGCTGGTATACAGCCGACGGCTGGGAGCAGGGCTGCGAGATGTCCATTGCTACCATCGAGGCAGGCGGGTTGGGACATACCCAGATCATCTACGCCAACGATGAAAAGATCATCATGGCCTTCGGACTGGAAAAGCCAGTCTTCCGCATCCTGGTCAACACCATGGGCACGCTGGGAGCCATTGGCCTGACGACTGGCCTGATGCCCTCGCTGACCCTCGGCCCTGGCGGCTTGGGGGGAGCCATCACCGGCGATAATGTCTCGGCCCAGCATTTGATCAATATCAAGCGCCTGGCATATGAAACCGTGCCGCCCCCGGCGGAGGCATTTATGCTAGGTGAGTACTCGTCTGCACCGACCCCCGATGAAATCGAGCGGGTTGTCCGGCAGGTTGTCAATGAAATCCTGGAAAGCAAGTAATATTCCTGATCCCAACCTTAGAAAGGAAGGAACGAAATGGCTTTAGATCCCTCTTTGATTGCTCTCGGCATGGTCGAGACGAAAGGCCTGGTTGGAGCGGTGGAAGCCGCGGATGCCATGGTCAAGGCTGCCAACGTGGTCCTGCTCGGCTCCGAGTACGTCGGTGGCGGTTATGTGACCGTTATGGTGCGCGGCGACGTGGGCGCTGTTAAAGCTGCCACCGATGCCGGGGCTGCCGCGGCCAAGCGCGTTGGAGAACTGGTCTCGGTCCACGTCATCCCTCGCCCGCACGCCGATGTGGAGATGATCCTGCCCAAGTCGAGCAAAGGCAGCATCGGCGGCCACATTGCCGAGCCAAAAGCGAAATAGTTTCAGCACAGCGCGGGGTGTCTCCAAAGGGCTGACACCCGAGGCGAGTGATTCTGCCGGCGCCTGACCCGGGCAGGCGCGTTATTCTGCCGCCCCACCCGGGGAGTGCGCGACTGTATGGCGTCACCAGGCAGTGTCTGGGACGGGAATGCTGGCGGGAAGGAGATGTGAGCATGGCTGAGGCGTTTTCACTGCGCTGCTATTGTTATCTTGATCGCATGCAGCCGCAGTTTGCTTCGTTCGTCGGAACCATCACCCAGGGTGATCTGCCGACCGAGGGCATGGCCGCCCTGTATGTCGAGATGGCACCCGGCAACGAGGTCTTCCGGGTGGTGGATATTGCCGTCAAGGCCACCGAGGCCCGGCCCGGTGCGCAGATCGTGGAGCGCGAGTTTGGCATGTTTGAGGTGCACTCCCCCAACCAAGCCGCGGTGATCGAGGCGGGCAATGTTGTCCTGGACCGCCTGGGTTTGAGTGTGGCCGACCGCATCAAACCTCAGGTGGTTTCGACCCAGGTCATCACCCGCATCGACCCCTACCAGGCCCAACTCATCAACCGCTTCCGGCGCGGCTCCATGCTGGTGGCGGGCGAGACCATGCTGGTGTTGGAGTGCGCCCCGGCGGCATACATTAATATTGCCTGCAACGAAGCCGAAAAGACGGCCAGCATCAAACTGATCCATGTCTCATCGGTCGGGCGTTTTGGCCGCATGTGGCTCTCCGGGACAGAGGCTGAGATCATGACGGCCAGAAATGCTGCCGTCCAGGCGCTTGAAAGCCTGACCGGCCGGGAAGGTGCATAAAGCGTACCGCACCCCGGCTTGAAAGGAGCAGTTATGCCCAAAGAGTTTTATACCGAGAGAGACATCGAAGACCTGTTCAAGCGCGGCATCCTGTCGTTGAATGTCAACGAGAATGTCGTCCTGACCGAGCTGGCTTATGAAAAGGCCAACCGCCTTGGGATGCAGTTGGTGCGCGGCCAGCCGGATAACCCGCCCTCTGCACCCGTCCGGCCTTACCTGGCACAGAAATCGGCCCTGCCTCCTGCCGCACCTCTTGCGGAGATTTCTGCTGTGCCGGCCGGTACTGACCTGCATGCACGCATCCGCGAGGCTGTGCTGGCCCGCATGGGCGGCCAGGTCGATCCTGCCCTGCTGGATATCATCATTCAGCGTGTGCTGAAGAGCACCGGGATGAAGTAACCATGCTGTTTGGACGGGTAAAAGGCAACGCAGTCTGCACGCTCAAATACCCGGGCACCGAGGGGTTGAAGCTGCTGGTCGTCCAGCCGTTGGACCGGAAACTGGAGCCGATGGGCGCCCTGCAGGTGGCTGCGGATGTGGTGGACGCGGGGCCGGGAGACTTGTGTGTCATGGTGCGGGCCCGTGAAGCGGCCCTGGCCATGCCCGTTGTCAAGTTCGTGCCGGTGGATTTGGCCTTGGTCGGTATCGTGGACGAATTGGACGTTCGGCCCGACGGGGAGTTCGATTTCACCCTGAAGCACGGCTGGAACCAGTTTTCCTGAGAGGTTGGGATGATCCTGGCAAAAGTCGTTGGGACGGTCGTGGCCACCGTCAGCCACCCGGATTACAAGAACCGGCGGCTGCTGGTGGTGCAGCCATTGGGCCTGCAGGGGGAGAAGGCGGAGGGAGATTTCGTCGCCCTGGACAATACCCACGCCGGAATTGGCGATACCGTCCTGGTGAACCGGGAAGGGAGCGGAGCGCGCCAAGTGCTCAAGAACCCGGATGCCTGCGTCATCTCGGTAATCGTTGGGATTGTCGACTCGGTTTACCTGGAAAACTGACTCGAATCATCTGGAACAAGCAGTTGACGGCCGCATCCGATGCGGCCGTCAACTGCTTTATTCTGCCTTTTCGTTTCGCCAGTATTCGCCTCCGCCCCCCTCGCGATCCATCAACCTGGCCGCCACCAGCTCCCGCCGCAGGGAAGCCACATCCGGATGATAGTGGAACAGGATTTCATTTACTTGTTTCTCGCTGTAGCGCATACCCGGTTGGAAAGCCTGCACCACGTACCGCAGCACAGCTTCGAGTTTCTTGCGCTGCGCGGGAAGGGCATTCAGGCTGCCGTCTGGCCGGGTGAAATCCCGGACCACTTTGCGGTCATAGGCATCCGCGTCCACCTCAGAAGCAACCTGCTTCAAATCCTGCTGCGAGAAGAGCAAACGCATGCGCTGCAGCGCCTGCTCCTCCAACTGGTAAATATTGTAGTAAGACTCGGCCCGCGCACTGACCAGCCCGGCCTCGGCAAGTTTGGAAAGGTGATGTGAAACCGTGGAAGGGCGCAGTTCCAGGATGGCAGCCAGCTGCTCGACCGTATACGGCTTGTTGGCGAGCAGTCCCACGATTTTGAGGCGGCTTGCGTCTGCCAGGGCTTTGAACAGGGAGGCCAGTTCTTCGCTCATCCCGGCCTCCCCTGACCCTTTGGAGTTACCCGCCAGTAGCGGGAACCGTCACTCTCGCGTGCCAGCAGGCCGGCATCCACCAGATCACGTCGCAGGCCGGAGGTGTCAACGTGGAAGCGGGCGATGATCTGGTTGACTTCCCTCTCGGTATAATCCACACCCGGGGAGAATGCCTGGATGAGGTAATCAAGGATAACCCTGAGTTTGGCCGGTTTCTGGACAGGGATCTGCCGGATGCTTCCGTCAGGATTCAGGTAAGCCGACAGCACTTTTCGGGATTGTTCATCCAGCTCCGGCGCCGGCACATATTCCGGGTGTTCCGGACTGAACTTCTGGCGAGCCAGTTCTTCCAGCCTGTCGGTCTGCAACGCGTACAGGTTATCCTGCAGCTTGACAATACCGACAAACTCCAGGAATGCCAGATGGTTTACCACCTCGCGGAAGGGTAAATTCAACCGGCCAGTGATTTCCTGGGCGTTGGCACGGCTCTTGGTCAACACGCCGATGATGCGCAGGCGGTCGGCATCTGTCAGGGCCTTGAGCAGGTCGAGCATTTGCGGATCGTTCATCGTACACCTCGTAAAATTAATTCGATATTTATCAAATTAATTTTATAATATTATTATAGGATTGTCAAGGCCCTGGCGAAGGAAGCGACCAGGCAGGGCTGGGCGTGTTTGAAATGAACCGGCTTGAATTCAGGTATAATTCCCGCGTAAGTACCATCCTATTTTCCAATTCTCAGGAGGTGCGAATGGCTTTACCGAAGAATGCCTATTTCCAGGGCAGGATTGTCCCCTATGCTGAAGCGAAAGTGGGGGTTGGGACGCATGCGCTTCACTACGGCACAGCTGTATTTGGCGGCCTGCGCGGCTATTGGAACGAAGAGAAGAAGGAGCTCTTCGTTTTTCGTCCCACAGATCATTTTCGCCGCTTTCTGAATTCATCCCGCCTGCTGTGCATGGAGTTTGAACATACCCCCGAAAGCCTGACGCAGGTACTGCTTGATCTGCTGCATGTAGACGGCTACCAGGAAGATATCTACATCCGTCCGCTGGCGTACAAGGCCGACGAGCAGATCGGCGTGAAACTCCACGACCTGACGGATGAGATCACCATATTTGCGCTGCCGTTTGGCCTGTATCTTAAGAATCCAACGGCAGTTCACCTGACCATCTCCTCCTGGCGGCGCATCGATGACAATACCATCCCGGCGCGCGGCAAGATTGCCGGGGCTTATGCCAATTCATCCTTGATCAAGACGGATGCACACCGCGCCGGTTTCGATGACGCGCTGGTGTTGACCAACGAAGGGCACATCTCCGAGGGCAGCGCCATGAACGTGTTCATGGTGCGCGATGGCGTTCTGATCACACCGCCGGTGACGGATAATATTCTGGAGGGCATCACCCGCCGCACCGTGATCGAACTGGCCCGCAACGAGTTGGGCCTGGATGTGGTGGAGCGCCCGATCGACCGCACGGAGGTATATATTTGCGATGAGCTGCTCCTGACAGGCACGGCTGTCCAGGTGGCTGCGGCGACCAAAGTGGATCATCGCCCGGTGGGCAAGGGGGTGATGGGGCCGGTGGGCGCGCAGCTGCGTCAATTGTTCGATGATATCGTGCGCGGCAGGAATTCCAAATATGCCCATTGGAATGTGGAAGTATAGCCTGACGGATGTACATCGGACGGCACCCCGCAGTGTCCCCTCATGGTGAAAACAAAAATCTCCGGCCGCCAGTTGGCCGGAGATTTTCTATTGACTATTTCACTTTCTTGAACCGCACCAGGATGAGGTTTTTCTTGCAATCGTTATAGGTGCTGAAGTAAACCTTGTCTGAGAGCGGCAGGCCGGCCTGATCAAGCAACTGCACCCAGAGTGCGTTCTTCTCAGAAGCAACCGGGGCGATTCCCAGAGGCGGGAATTCGAAGCCAGCACGCCCGTACTGGGGGGCAATACCCGTCACCACTGTGAACATGTTGGGGTCGAGTATTTTGCCGTTCAAGGTTCCACCCATGCGCACAACCAGGTAGAGCACGGGACTGTTGTTCATATCCGTAGCTTCACCACCCACACCCAGCCAGGCACAGCCGTTTTCCGGGTGGATGATGGTGCTTTCAATGGCGGTGACCGTTCCGGTGAACGGGTAGATCGACTTCGGTGTGGCGCTTGGCTGGGGTGTCTTGGTGGGCGGAACCAGGGAGAAAGGTGTGTAGGTGGCTTCCGGCGTCCAGCTGGGGGCGATGGTGATGGTGGCAGTTGGTTGGATGGTGGCCGTGGATGTCCAGGTGGGCGGCAGGATCGGTGTAACGGTGGCGGTCGGCGTTTTGAGAGATTCACCTGCAGGCGGCTGCAGCGGGTTGAGTGCCGAGTATGGATTGATGAACACCAGCAGGAAATATCCTGCCAGGCAGACGGCCATGAGCAGGAACAGGATGCTGACCACATCCGTGACAGGCAGGGACCGGCGGGGTGGCTTCGGTGCCGGTTCATCGAAGTTATAGTTATCAGCCATACTCGGTTTCTCCGTTCATGGGCTCTCTTATGGAGCTAGCACAATTGTGCTCTTTTCGCGCTGTTCTTTCAGCCAGCCCTGCAAGGCCAGATCCTGTAAAGTCCGGCGTGCATCCGGTGAGAGGGAGTGCTGTGAGCCGCGCTCCAAGACTTTTATAATGTGAAAACCAACCTCACTGACGATCACATCACTATACTGTCCGGGCTGCAGGGAAAACGCATTGTCTTCGATCTGTGCCTCGAACAGGTAACCTCGCGGGAACCAACCCAGATCGCCGCGCGTGGCCGGGTCGTAGAGCGCAGCCAGTTCTCCAAAATCCTCGCCGGCATCCAGTTGTGCCTTAATGCTGCGCGCCTTTTCTTCATTATAGAGCAAAATTTGTTGGACGTGAACCTGTTCGGTAGTACTGGGTACAGAGGCAATGATCTGGTCGCGCATCCAGGCAGCCGCGAGTGAACGTTCCAGGGCCGTGCGAAATGTCTCATTGCTGTAACCGTGGGCTGCCTGCCAGGCAGCCAGTTTGTCCTGTCCGCCAACCTGGGATGCCAGAGTTTCGATGCGCGTTTG
Source organism: uncultured Anaerolineaceae bacterium (assembly GCA_964387495.1). Taxonomy (GTDB): domain Bacteria; phylum Chloroflexota; class Anaerolineae; order Anaerolineales; family Villigracilaceae; genus DSXF01. The sequence goes on along the minus strand of CAYLXB010000024.1, from coordinate 26,098 downwards.
CAGTGCCGCTTCATCCAGCTTAAACCCAGCGGAAGTTGCACCCTGAGCCAGCAGTACCTGGTTGATCAGGTCATCCAGCACGATCTTGCTGGCATCTTCAAGGGGAGTCTCTTTCCCTCTTGCGGACTCGGATGCCTGGAAACGTTCGACTTCTACCTTGTATTCGATGACGGTAATCCCCTCACTATTTACCAGTGCTGCCATGGGTTCCATGGTTGCCGTGGGGGGGGGCGGCTGTCTCTGTGGGCAGCTCAGGGGTTGGGGGGTCGCTGTTGCGGGTACAGGCAGCTGTGCCCAGGAGCAGGGCCACAGCCAGGGTGATCATGAGCAGTTTTTGGTTTGACATTGCCCCGATTATAACAAATGTAGGGGCAGGTTCCAGACCTGCCCCTACAACTAACTACTGCACGGGGTTCAGTGCGGTTTAGTAATCCATTCCGCCAGGGGGCATGGGGGCCGGTTTGTCTTTCTCTGGGACGTCAGTGACCAGGACATCAGTGGTCAAGATCATATTGGCAATCGAAGCGGCATTTTCCAACGCGCCGCGCACAACCTTGACCGGGTCGATGATGCCGGCTTTGATCATGTCGGTATACTCACCGGTGAGTACATTGTAGCCGATGTTCTTGTTCTTCTTTTCCTTAGCCTGGCGGCGGACGCTGTCGATGATGACAGAGCCATCTTGCCCGGCGTTGGCAGATAGTTTGCGGATAGGTTCTTCGAGTGCCTTGCGGACAATGTTGACACCGATCTGGGCATCCTGATTGTCCATCTTGACCTTGTCTAGGTCTTCGCCAGCGTTGATCAGGGAGATCTCACCGCCCGGCACGATGCCTTCTTCAACAGCCGCGCGGGCAGCAGACAGGGCATCTTCAACGCGGTGCTTCTTTTCCTTGAGTTCGGTCTCAGTGGCCGCACCCACACGGATGATGGCTACGCCACCGGAGAGCTTGGCCAGGCGTTCCTGGAGTTTTTCGCGATCGTAGTCGCTGGTGGCTTTGTCGATCTCCACGCGGATCTGCTCGATGCGGCCCTTGATCTGAGCGACATCGCCCTTGCCGCCGACGATGGTAGTGTTCTCTTTGTCAGCAACGACCTTTTCACAGCGGCCCAGGTCCTGCAGGGTGACAGTTTCCAGTTTGCGGCCCGTCTCTTCAGAGATGACGGTACCGCCGGTCAGCACGGCGATATCCTGCAGCATGGCCTTGCGGCGGTCGCCGAAGCCGGGGGCTTTGACGGCCAGCACGTTCAACATGCCGCGCAGTTTGTTCAGTACCAGGGTGGCCAGGGCCTCGCCGTCAATATCTTCAGCCAGGATGATCAGTTCGCGCTTGCCAATCTGCACCAGTTTCTCCAGGATGGGGACAATATCCTGAGCAGCAGAAATCTTCTTTTCGTTGATAAGGATATAAGGTTCCTCGATTACAGCTTCCATGTGCTCGGCGTCAGTGATGAAGTAAGGTGAGATGTAACCGCGGTCGAACTGCATACCTTCGACGTACTCGGTTTCGAACTGCATGGACTTGGACTCTTCCACGGTGATGACGCCATCTTTGCCGACCTTGTCCATGACCTCGGCAATTAGATTGCCAATTTCTTCATCCGCGGCCGAGTTGGTAGCCACAGAAGCAATTTCTTCCTTGGTATCAATGCTGGTGGCCATCTTCTTGAGCGCTTCCACCACTGCATCGGTGGCCTGGTCAATCCCGCGCTTAACCAGCATTGGGTTGTAACCAGCCGCGAGCGCCTTCAGGCCTTCGTTGATGATGGCGTGCGCCAGTACAGTCGAGGTGGTGGTGCCATCACCGGCAATATCGTTGGTCTTGCTGGCGGCTTCCTTGAGGAGTTGCGCGCCCATGTTCTCAAACGGATCCTGCAGTTCGATTTCCTTGGCCACGGTCACACCGTCATGGGTGATGGTGGGGGAACCAAATTTGCGATCCAGGGCTACGTTGCGGCCTTTGGGGCCGAGGGTGGTTGCGACCGCGGTCGCAACGATGTCGATACCGTTCTTAAGACGCCGACGGGCATCTTCAGAAAATGCAAGTTGTTTGGCTGCCATATCTAAAATCCTCCAGATCGTTTATTTTTCGATGATTGCGAGCAAGTCGCTTTCACGCAGGATGAGCAATTTCTTGCCGTCGAGCTTCATTTCTGTCCCTGCGTATTTGGCGAACAGGACCTTGTCGCCAACCTTGACATCCATCTGGATGTACTTGCCGTCATCGTCTCGGTCACCGGGTCCGGCCGCCAGAACAACACCCTGCTGGGGCTTTTCCTTGGCTGTTTCAGGGAGCACAATGCCACCGGCAGTAATTTCTTCCTGTTCGATCGGCTCCACAACGACACGACTTCCAAGCGGTTTGAGTTTCATAGCTTACGCGCCTCCTGAAAAAAGTTTTATACACAAGAATTAGCACTCAAGCTCCCGGAGTGCTAAATTTCGGCCTTATATTAACTACTTTTCAATTGAAAGTCAAGAGGCAAGTGAGAATATTAACGCAATTCTGACATTCCCCCGTGACCCGGTTTACGGCGAGGCTGGCTGGCCCAGTGACTCACAGATCTGCTGACCTGCACGTACAATGCCGGCAATATCCGGGTCACCTCCATAAGCCTGCTTGACTTCATTCAACACTCTCATTGCCTCAACGCACTGGTTGTCGCGCGGGCGGCTGAGTGCCGCCAGTACCGAGCCATACGTGTAGTAATAGACCACTGTGCTGTCGCTGAGCGGCAGGCCTTCCACGGCGGCCCCGAACTCTTCGAAGTCGGGATCACATTCGCGCCCGTAGCGGGCGACGCAGGATTCTTCGATTGTGCAGCCGTAGATCGCACATTTCAAAGCGGGGATCGAGCCCTCGTAGTTGCGGGATTTGAAGAAAATGATCCCCAATTGTCCATAAAGATCAGGGTTGGTCAAATCGAAGTCAATGGCTTTCTGGGCATTCAGGCCGGCGCTGTAGTAATCACCCGTCTGTGAATAAGTTTTGGCAATGGACAGGTAGGGGATTGGATCGCGAACATCCAATTGTTTATTAATGTTGGCGGCTTTTGTGAAGTACTCCAGGGCGCGTTCGTACAGCGGGGCTGCCTGTTCCGGGCTTGCACTGCCAAAGGCCAGCCGCCGGTAATTTGCTCCCGCGCGCAGGTGCAGGAAAGTCAGGTTGGGGGTGATGGCAATGGCCCTGTCATATTCACTGATAGCCTGGTTGTACTGGCCGAGCGTCTCCAGCACATATGCATAGACGCGGTGCACATCCATCAGGCCTGGGTCACGCTCGACAGCCTGCACAATATATTGTTCGGCCTGGGTCCACTTTTGCTGGTCGACCAGGATTTCAGCATAAAACGCCAGTGCAAGGGTGTTCTGGCTGTCCAACTGCAGGGCGCGCACAGCCTCCTGTTCGGCTTCGGTCAGCAGGTCCCGGGTCTTTTCTTCCCCAACCAGGCCGGGATTGGCGTTCCAGTCCAGTACAAAGGCTCGGATTGCATGCAAGGAACTGTCATCGGGTGCGAGTTCAACCGCCTTGTCGGCAGAGGCCAGCGCGTCCTGTAAACGTGCCAGCCTTTGAGGGTCGGTGGTCAGCAGGGCAGAAGAATAGGCCTGGATGCGCGCCAGTTTTCCCCATACCTGGGCATCGTTGGGGTTGACAGCCAGGGCATCCTGATAGGCCTGGATGGCTGCATCCAGCTTTCCAGCCGTAAACAGTGCATCTCCCTCCAGCGCAAAAGATTCGGATGAACGTGTGGGAGTGGGGGTGGGCAGAAAGGGTCTCTCGATTTCCCCGCGTTCCACCTGCCGGATGATCCAGATCAGCCCCAGAATGAGAAAAATATAAAACGCCAGCCGGTAAGGATTGACCCTTTCCTGGCGCGAAAACAAGCGTCGGCGGGGAGAAACGTTCATGGTGTAGGGGTGACTGTGGCTTCTTCCGGCGCGGCTGTCTCGATTCCCACTGTAGGCGTTACATTCAGGTTTTGCTGGCAGATCCTGAGCACCTCGTCGGCATTTGCAGAGGCAACTTCATCGCCGGGGATCGTTGTCAGGATGGTCTGGGCAATCGGCACGGCCTTCCCGCAGCCCTGGCTGCGGGCCAGGACCAGACCGTAGATGTAATAATATTCGGCCAGCCTGGGTTCATTGCTGGCCAGTTGCAGCCCTTTCACCGGCTGTCCGTCACTCGTGTTTCCCCCCTCAATCGCCAGGGACAATTCCTTGATCGCTTCGGGGTACTGGGTATTGTTGTAGTACATCACACCCAGGGTGCCGCGCAGGCGGGCGTCTGCCGGGCTGTCTTTAACCGCTCCTTCGGCATACTGCACTGCCTTGCTGTATTCACCAATCGTGGCATAGGTGCGGGCAATGTACAAGTCGGGATTTGGATCGGATGGATTGAGGGCGTTAGCGCGTGTAAATTCTTCCACAGCCCTGTCGTAAACACCCAACGCCCGGTAATTGCGTCCCAGAGCCATGTGCAGGTCAGGGATGTTTTCGTTGATGGTGACTGCTGCCTGGTATTCGCGAATCGCTTCTTCGTAATTTGCCGTCACTTCGAGCACGTAGCCGCGCGCCCGGCGGGCTTCCAACGTGTCGGGTGCGAGGTCGATCGCCAGGCGTGACTGTTCTGCGGCTCGTTCGAGCGCATCCAGCGGCCCGGTTCCGGACAGGTAAGCATCCACCATAATCTCGGCGTAATAGGCGTGTGCCAGGGCGTTATTTGGGTCGAGTTCCAGAGCGGTTTTAACGGCTGCTTCTGCTTCCAGGTAGTTACCCTGGAAATCCAGCGCCCAGCTGCGGACTGCATGTGCCATGGAATTGTTCGAGTTGAGCAGCAAGGCGTTCTCGGCATTGACCTGTGCATCCTGGTATTGGCTTGCAAAAACCTGGACGCGGGCCAGGGCAATATAGGTGGCCGGATTGTTGGGGTTCGAACGGATCGCGTTCTGGTACGCATCGATGGACTGCAGCAGTTTCCCCTGATTGAATAACTCCTCTGCCTCGGTGATATAAGACTCTGGATCACGGGTGGGGGTTGCAGTGGGTACACCGATTGGCTGGACATCTGGCAGCACAACCTGGTTGATGTAAATAAAGATCAATACCAATAAGCCAAGCAGGATAATCCGAAACCAATTCACCGGCTTGCGCCGGCGGTTCATGCTCCATTTACTGCCTTTAAGATACATGTAATCATCTTACCATCAGCCGTTAACACAAGTCAAGTGCTTGCCACTTGCCCGCCTTGCGTATAGAATGTAGATATGCGTTTCGATATTTTCACATTGTTGCCCGAAGTATTCCCGCCGTACTTGAATGCCAGCATCCTGCAAAAAGCTGCAGAGCGAGGCCTGGTTGAAATCCATTTGCACAATATTCGCGATTGGACTCACGACCGGCACCATACGACGGACGATTTGCCCTATGGCGGCGGTGGGGGGATGGTCATGAAGCCGGAGCCGGTTTTCGAAGCCGTCGAATCCGTGCTCGGCCTCAAAGACGGTACAGGATCTGAAGGACACCCTGCCTGCCCCATCATCCTGCTCACGCCACAGGGGCGCGTCTTTACACAAAGTGTGGCTGCCGAACTGGCCCGCCATGAGCGTATTGGGCTCCTCTGCGGGCGCTACGAGGGCGTGGATGAACGCATCCGGCAGCACCTGGTCACGGACGAGATTTCGGTGGGCGATTATGTCCTGACCGGGGGTGAACTGCCTGCCATGCTTGTGGTGGATGCTGTTACGCGTCTGCTGCCCGGCGCCCTGGGAGACCCGGATGGCGCCGAAGACGACTCACATGCTTCAGGCTTGCTTGAGTACCCGCACTATACCCGCCCGCCCGAGTTTCGAGGCTGGCATGTTCCTGAAGTCCTGCTTTCCGGAGACCATGCCAGGATTGCCCGCTGGCGGCGCGAGCAATCACTTTTACGCACCCGCCGGCGGCGCCCTGACCTGCTTGACGGCGCCTCATTGGAAAAGAAGGACCGGAAGTTTTTAGAGAGTCTGGATGAGGACCCTGAAGAAGTGTCATGACTTCGCGCGTTTTTCTTCTTTTCATTATTTTGCTGATGGCAAGCGCCTGCAGTGTACAACCTCCGGATTGTGCTGATCCGCAGGTCTTTTGCGTCGGCCTGGTGACAACTACCGAGGGCCTCAATGACCATGCCTTCAACCAGGCTGCCTGGGAAGCCATGCAAATTACCCATAGTGAAGGGATACTCCAGGCTGCCGAATATATCGAAAGTGTGGATTCAAAGGATTATGCCAAGAATATTGATGCCTTTGCGCTGGATGGCTACGACCTGGTAATCACCACCGGCATGGGGCTGCGCGACGAAACGCTTCAGGCTGCCGATTTGTATCCCGAGATGGTTTTCATTGGAATTGACCAGGCCGGAGAGGAAACCCGCCCCAATTTGATGGTGATTACATTCCCCGAAGACCAGGCCGGGTTTCTGGCCGGAGCTCTGGCGGCTCATTTGAGCCAGTCTGCTCATATTGGGGCAGTCTGCGAGACATCCGATTTTGACTCGAATTGGAAAACCTGCGAAGGTTTCCGCAACGGCGCGGCTTATGTTGACCCCCAGGTGCTGGTCGATGTGCGTTACCGTGACAATGGAAGCTCTGACAAATTATTCATCGATACGGCCTGGGGACAGAATATGGGCCGCAAGTTGATCCACAGCGGTGCTGACATCCTCTTTGGCGTGGGCGGCGGTACGGGGCAGGGTGCCCTGCTGGCTGCCGTCGAGGAGGGTGTTTATGCCATCGGCTCGGAGCGGGACCAGTTCCACGCACTGCCGGAGGCGCGCCCGGTTTTAATCACTTCCGTGTTCAAGCAGCCTGCCTCCCAGATTCTGGAGTTGATCCGGGCCGCAAGCGGCGGGATGGCCCGGGGCGGTTTCTACACGGGCCAGGTGCAGCTGGCCCCTTATCGCGATCTGGATGTGATCCTCCCCCCGGATGTTGTTGAGGAACTGGAGAAGCTGCGCCAGGGTCTTGGGGATGGAAGCATACGTACAAATGTCCCTGCAGCCATGCCAAAGTGACGAACAGACTTTTATTTAAGAATCTTCCAGTCTTGCACAACAAGTGGGGATGCTGTATACTCTATGAAGCGGAGTTTGTCTGACATAATTAGACAAAGGAGGTGCGAAGAAGCGAGTTGAGAACACGCCAACGCAAAAATTACCTATCCGCGAATCTATTCACTCTAAGAGGAGAAGAAGAATGAAGAAACTGTATTTTGTTCTCGCTGTGGTGCTCATCGCGACGATGGTACTCACAGCCTGCCAACCCAAGCCAGCCGTGGAACCCGAAGCCCCGGTTGTCACCGAAGCCCCGGTCGTGACTGAGGCCCCCGTTGTAACCGAACCGCCCGCCCCCAAGTTCACGGTTGGTGAGGTGAGCGACTTCGGCGGCGTGGACGACAAATCCTTCAACCAGTCCGCCTGGGAAGGCGTCCAGAACGCGATTGCCGATTTCGGTGTGGACGGCAAATTCCTCGAATCTCAGACCCAGGCTGACTATGGCAAGAACATCCAGCAGTTCGTGGGTGAAGGCAGCAACATGGTCATCACCGTCGGCTTCAACATGGGTGTCGACACCGCTGCGGCCGCCAAGGCCAATCCCGATACCCTGTTCGCCATCGTGGACTATGCTTATCCCGACTGCTGGGAAGGCGCTGTGGAAGGCAAGGATTGCGGTTCAGCCACCGATATCCCCAATGCCCGTGGCTTGGCATTCCAGACCGACCAGGCTGCCTTCCTGGCCGGCTACGCTGCGGCTGGCTTCACCAAGACCGGTAAGGTCGCGACCTATGGCGGCCTGCCCTTCCCCACCGTGACCATCTTCATGAAGGGCTTCGAAGCTGGCGTCAAGTACTACAACCAGCAGAAGGGCACCGATGTGAAGGTCCTGGGTTGGGATAACGCCACTCAGACCGGCACCTTCACCAACAACTTCGAGTCCACCGATGATGGCCGCCGCATGGCCGAATCCTTCATGCAGGAAGGCGCGGACATCATCCTGCCTGTGGCCGGTCCGGTTGGCCTCGGCTCGGCTGCCGTCTGCAAAGAGACCCTCAAATGCACGGTCATCGGTGTGGATGCTGACTGGTATGAAACCGCTCCCGAGTACAAGGAAGTTGTCTTCACCAGCGTCCTGAAGAAGGTGAACGTTGCTGTCTACAACAGCATCAAGGATGCTGTGGAAGGCAAATTCGCCGGTGGTACGGTGACCTATACCATCGCCGATGGCGGTGTGGATGTGGCTCCGTTCCACGATTTCGACAGCCAGGTTTCTGATGAGCTCAAGGGCGAACTTGAGACCATCAAGCAGGCACTCAGCGACGGTTCCCTGACCGTTGATGGTGTCCTGGGCCAGTAATTTCTGCTCGACGCGTGAGGGCCGGGGGATTTCCCCGGCCCTCATTTTATCTCTTGGACGAATCCATCCCAGGAGTTGCCAATGACAACTGTTCTGGAATTAAAGGGGATCACCAAGTCTTTCCCCGGTGTGCTTGCCAACGACAATATCAACCTGACCCTGGAAGAGGGCGAAATTCATGCCCTGCTGGGGGAGAACGGCGCCGGCAAGACCACCCTGATGAACATCCTCTACGGGTTGTACAAGCCCGACAAAGGTGAGATCCTGGTACGCGGGGAAAAGGCTGATATTCACGGTCCGAATGATGCCATTGCGCGCGGCATCGGCATGGTCCACCAGCATTTCATGCTGGTGCCTGTCATGACCGTGACCGAAAACGTGATGCTGGGCGTGGAAGAGACGCGCCACGGCATTGTTCTGGACCGGGCGAAAGTAGCCAAACGCATCCGTGAAATTTCCGAGCAATATGGCCTGGAAGTGGATCCAGATGCGTATATCAAGGATTTGCCGGTTGGCATTCAACAGCGGGTTGAAATCATCAAAGTCCTTTATCGGCAGGCTGACATTCTTGTTTTAGATGAGCCGACGGCTGTCCTGACGCCCCAGGAAGTCGAAGCCCTATTCAAAGTCCTGCACACATTGGTCGAAAAAGGCAAATCGCTTATTTTCATCACCCATAAACTTAAAGAGGTGATGGCCGTGGCAGATCGGATTACCGTATTGCGCACCGGCCAGACGGTCGGCACCGTAATCCCCGCCGAGGTGAACCCCGAAAAACTCGCGGCCCTGATGGTAGGCCGCGAAGTGAACCTGGTGGTAGAGAAGAAGATTGCCGAGCCGAAAGAGGTAGCCCTTGAGGTCAAAGACCTTTACGTCCAGGATGACCGCAAGCATCTGACGGTGCACGGGGTTACTTTCGAGGTCCGCCTGGGCGAGGTCCTCGGAGTGGCCGGGGTGCAGGGGAACGGGCAGACCGAACTGGTATATGCCCTGACCGGATTGCTGCCGCCTGCAAGCGGGGAAATCCGGATCCTGGGGGAGCCGATCCGTCACGTTACCCCGCGTGAGATCCTGGAACGCGGGGTGGCGCATGTCCCGGAAGACCGCCAGAAACACGGCTTGGTGCTGTCTTTTCCCATCCATGACAATCTGGTCTTATGCACCTATTACCAGCCGCCTTTTGCACACGGTGTGTCCCTGCAGGAAAAAGAGATCTTCGATAATGCGGAGGAACTGGTAAAACAATTCGACGTACGCACACCCAACATCTATGTTGCGGCTTCCACACTGTCCGGCGGCAACCAGCAAAAAGTGATCGTGGCGCGTGAATTTTCGCGTCCCATTAAACTGCTGATCGCCTCCCAGCCGACGCGCGGCCTGGATGTCGGCTCGATTGAATATATCCATGGCCGCATCGTGCAGAAGCGGGATGAAGGCACGGCCGTCCTGCTGGTTTCATCCGAATTGGATGAAATCCTTGCCCTCTCCGACCGGATTGCGGTCATGTACCGCGGCCGGATCGTGGATATTGTTTCGGCAGCCGATGTGAGCAAGGAATATCTTGGCCTCTTGATGGCCGGGGTGAGCCCGGCTGACGCGGCCAAATCCGCGCCGCGCTCCAGGGAAAAGGCTGAGGTCGAGCGGGTTTTTTAGGAGGCAGTCAACGTGTCAGATTCAACCGTCCAACCGAAGAAAGAAGCGGCCCCGCCGCCCAAAGAAAAACGGCGTTCAGGATCCGCTCAGACTCTGCTGGTGCCAGTCCTGGCTGTTGTTACCGGCCTGCTGATTGGTGCGCTCGTCATTATCGTTACCGACGCGGCCACGGTTGTTGCATTCAAGAATTTTTTCCAGGCGCCGGGCGCGGCCTTCAAGGCGGCCTGGACCGCGATCGCGACCGCTTACGGAGCCTTATTCGCCGGCTCGATCGGCAACCCGCGCTTGATGGCTGAGGCGTTTCGTGTTTACCGTGAGACGGGCGACAATGCCCTGCTGCTCAAAGCCTTCTATCCCATTACCGAAAGCCTGGTCACGGCCACTCCATATATTCTTGCCGGGTTGGCTGTGGCGGTGGGATTTCGCTGCGGCCTGTTCAACATTGGTGCCGAAGGCCAGTTGTTCATGGGTGCCCTGGGTGCTGCCTTTGTTGGCTACAGCATCGAGGGCCTACCCTGGTTCATCCACCTGCCGCTGGCCCTCCTCGGCGGCGCCTTCGCCGGGGCAGCCTGGGGCGCCCTGCCCGGTTATTTGAAAGCCAAATTCGGGGCGCATGAGGTGGTCAATACCATCATGATGAACTGGATTGCTTTCCGCTTGAGCGACTGGTTGTTGTTTGGCCCCATGAAATCCGCCGGCTTCCGCCCGGTGACCCCAAATGTCGAAGTGACGGCCCAGCTGCCACGCTTTTTCTCTGCCCCCCTGCGCTTCAACTGGGGCTTCTTCCTGGCCCTGGCAGTGGCCTGGCTGGTGTACTGGTTCCTGTTCAAGACCACGCTCGGTTTCGAGATTCGCACGGTGGGCGCCAACCCGGATGCAGCCAAATATTCCGGTGTGAGCGTCACGCGTAATTTCGTGCTGGCCATGGTGATTTCCGGCGGGCTGGCCGGCCTGGCCGGGGCAGCCCAGGTGCTTGGCGTGGACTACTGGGTGGGAGCAGGTTTCTCGGCCGGGTATGGCTTCGACGCCCTGGCCCTGGCACTGCTCGGCAAGAGTCACCCCCTGGGGGTTGTGCTGTCGGCGCTGTTATTTGGCGTCCTGCGCAGCGGCGCCACCAACATGCAGTCGGTGGCGCGCATCCCGATCGATATCATCTCGATCATCCAGGGCTTGGTGATCGTCTTTGTGGCTGCGCCCGGCATCATTCGCTGGTTGTACCGCCTGCGCGGCAAAGCCGAGCAGGGTACCGTCCTGACACGCGGCTGGGGCAAATAAGGCCGGAGTGAGGCAACCATGACAACCCAAACCTCTCCTGAACTGATTTCGAAAAACCGGCGCATCTTCAACGGGATCGCACTGCTTGTCATTGCTCTGCTGATCTTTTTGTTCTTTGCCCGCAGCACGCAGCCCGGCCAGATTGCCACCTTTGGCATGCATTTGACCACCTCCCAGGCCATTCCCATTCCTGACCTGGTGGTACCGGTGCAGCCGACGCTGTATGCCCTGATCATCATCACCGTGTTCCTCGGCGCCTGGCAGTTCGCGCGCGGCACAAAGTCGTTTGGACTGGCGATCAGCGTTGTGGCCTTTTGTTTTGTGGCAGCCTTCCTGATCTGGGCCACTGCGGATAAATCTTTCAGCCTGATCGGCATGTTGAGCAGTTCCCTGATGCGTGCCACCCCCATTGCGCTGGCGGCGTTGTGCGGTGTGATCAATGAGCGCGCGGCCGTGGTCAACATCGGCCTGGAAGGCATTATGCTGCTCAGCGCCCAGACGGCGGTAATTGCCGGCACCCTGAGCCACAACCTGTACATTGGCCTGCTGGTTGCCATCCTGACCGGCGCCTTGATCGCAGCGATCCATGCTTTCCTGGTCATCCGTTTCAAGGTGGATCAGATCATCAGCGGCGTCGCCATCAACATCTTTGCCACCGGGGCAACCTCCTTTGTCTCTTCCCGCTTCCTGGAGCCGAACACTAACCTGCTCAACAATTCCGGGACGTTCAAGATCATCATCATCCCGGGACTCTCGAAGATCCCCATCCTTGGCCCGATCTTCTTCGAAAACGGGCTGATCGTCTATCTGATGCTGGCGCTGGTTATCGGCCTGCATTTCCTCCTGTTCTATACACCCTGGGGCCTGCGCACGCGGGCGGTCGGCGAACATCCCAAGGCCGCAGATACGTTGGGCGTCAATGTCTACCTGGTCCAGTATGTCAACGTGATCATCGGCGGCATGATCGCGGGGTTGGGAGGGGCGTATTTCACGCTTGGCTCCGTGGGGCGCTTCGATGAGGTCATGACAGCCGGCAAAGGCTTTATCGGCCTGGCTGCCATGATCTTTGGCAAGTGGACTCCCATCGGCGCGTTTGCGTCCTCCCTGATCTTCGGCTTTGCAGATTCCCTGCAGGTCAAGATGCAGATTTTGGGCGTGCCCATCCCGTCCTCCTTCCTGGCGATGGCTCCCTATATCGTGACCATGATCGTGCTTACGGGAGTGGTCGGCCGCACCATGCCGCCTGCGGCGGATGGACAGCCCTACGAAAAGTAGCCCGCTTCCGGTGGTCCGTACAATCAAGGGTCCCTGAGATTTTCAGGGACCCTTTGATTTCCGGCTGGAATTGCCAGCAATGGGGGATGGATATTTCCAACGCCTGATGTAGAATTATGGGTGACGTCGAATGCCATTGTATCGAGAGGAGAAGAATATGATCAAACCATCCCGCTTTGTCCCTGTCTTTATCAGCCTGATCCTGTTCCTTTCGGCCTGCAACCTGCCCGGCGGACAATCCCAGGCTGTGCCGCCGACACCTTCGGGGGATACCGTTGCAACCAGTGTGGCCCTGACGGTGGCAGCTGCGCAGGGCGCGCTCACCACCCCGCTGCCGGCTCCGACGCAGCCCCAGGTGATTGTGCCAACGGATACACTTATGCCGCCAGCCTCGCTCCCTGCGCCTGCCAGCACAGCTTCCCCCACCACCCCTCCCGTTCCCTGCAATTGGGGCGGATTTGTTGCAGATTTGACCTATGAGGACAATGCCGAAGTGACCAAATCCCAAGCCTTTGTCAAGACCTGGCGCCTGGTGAACAAAGGCAGCTGCACCTGGACTTCGGGCTATTCGGTCGTTTTCGATCACGGCGACCGGATGGGAGCGCCCGACTCTGTGCCTCTGACCAATGGAACAGTTCCCCCCGGCGGAACGGCGGATGTCTCGGTGCAGTTGACCGCGCCCGCCAGCGCCGGAACCTACCAGGGCTTCTTCCGCCTGAAGTCACCGGACGGCGCGCTCTTTGGGATCAATGCCAGCACGAACGACCCGTTCTGGGTCAAGGTCAAGGTGGGCGGCGGTTCGCCCTCCGGGGGCAAGCCGGACCTGGTCATCACCTCGATGTCCATCACGCCGCGCCACCCGCACAAGGGCGATGAAATCACCGTCACCATCCAGACGTATAACAACGGCGGTTCTGCCTCCGGGCGTTACCAGGTGGAGTGGTGGTCCAGCCACGCCAAGATTGCCTGTGAGTGGGATGTGGCCAGCAGCAACCCCGGCGGCGGCAAGGTGCTGACCTGCAACTATACCTATAATGGCTGGTCCACGTATGAAATCAAGGCAGTTGTCGATGTCAACGATACCGTTGACGAGAGTAACGAAAATAACAACGTCCTTGAAGATACCCTTGTGGTCAGTCCCTGACCTGCCATTCTCTTGTGCAGTCTTACCAGGCCCCGGTAAAAGCCGGGGCCTGGCCTCATCCGGAATGAGTATGCATATTCAGACTGCTTAAGGTAAAATTCAGCCAGTCTGAAAAGGAGAAGCGTATGCGCAAATTTCCCCTGTTATCCGTTGTCCTGAGTCTGGCGCTGCTGCTCGCGGCCTGCAACCTGCCGTCGAACAAGACGCCCACGCCGGACCCCAACCTGGCCTTTACTGCCTCCGTCCAGACCGTGGAGGCGCAGCTGACCCAGGCTGCACCGACAGCAGATCTCAACGTGGTTTATACGGCTGCTGCCCAGACGATGGAGGCGCAGCTCACCCGGAATGCTCCGACGGTAACCTCGACTTTCCTGCCGCCCCCGCCGACAGCCACGCCGGAGTGTGACAAGGCGGCCTTTATTGCCGATGTGACCATTCCCGATGGGACGCAGTTGAATGCCAACGAGACCTTTACCAAGACCTGGCGTTTGAAGAATATCGGCGTCTGCACCTGGACCACGGCATATGCCCTGGTCTTCAGCAACGGTGACATCATGGGCGGCCCCACGTTCCAGCCGCTGGTGGGCAATGTGGCTCCCGGCCAGACGGTGGACATTTCAGTCAACCTGAAGGCGCCGGCTGCCCAGGGTGACTATAGCGGCTATTGGAAACTGCGGAATTCCTCCGGTGTGTTGTTCGCCAATATCTACGTCAAGATCAGGGTCAACCCCCAGCCTGTTTTTACTGTGACGAATGTCAGCATGACTGCGGCGGGGACCTGCGGCAGCTTCACCATCACCGCGGCCGTCACGGTCAACGGTCCCGGCGAGGTGACCTATAAGTGGAAATGGAGCGACGGCGGTGAGGATACGATGACCCATGCCCCGATCGTCTTTGCCGCGGCGGGCACAAAATCTGTCACCACGACCTGGGATGTCAGTGCTCCTGGATCGTACTGGGTGGATATCTACATCGACCAGCCCAACCACCAGCAGTTCGGGCGCGCCAGTTTCAGTTGTCCCTGACCTGTCCTTCGAATGAAAGCGATCAGCCGGGACGCAAGCCCGGCTGATCGCTTTTTCCCGTATAATAGTCAGCGGCAGGCCCATCCCTGCCAAGGAAAGGAAGAAAAAATGTTTTGCAAGCCCTTTGCATTCTCCGTGCTGGCTGTGCTGGTGTTGCTGCTCGGTGCCTGTGCTCCCGCTGTGGATCCGGCGGCTGTTTCCACCTCCGCCGCCCAGACCGTGGTGGCAAGTTTTACGCAGATGGCCGCCGTCACGGACACGCCGGAGCAGATGCCGGTGACCTTGCCCCCGGCTGCCGAAACCCTCACGCCCACCCCCACCCAGGCTGCCGGCGGCCCCACGGTGGACTGCCTGCGCGCCAACCTGGTCGGTGAGACCATCCCGGATGGCACCATCCTGAAACCCGGCGAGATTTTCACGAAGGTCTGGCGGGTGAAGAATTCCGGCACCTGCACCTGGGATACGACTTATAAACTGGTCTTCTGGAGCGGGGACCTGATGGGGGGGGCTTATGTCTACAATTTCCCCACCGTTGCCATCCCGGAGCAGACCGTGGAAATCCCGATCGTCCTGTATGCCCCGGAACAGAACGGCACCTATACCGGCTACTGGCGAATTCAATCCCCGAACGGGATTGCCTTTGGGGTGGGTGAGTATGACCAGTCCATGTATGTGCAGGTGGCCGTGTCGGACTCGAAGAAGCCCGGTTACGGCGTCACCAACGTGGTCTATTCGCTGCAGCGGGAGCCGCAGTTTGGCTGCCCGGCCAATGTCACCTACACCATCTATGCCACGATTACGGTCAGCGGGCCGCTGGAGATCGCCTATCACTGGGAAAAAAGCGATGACACTGCCGAACAGTACAAGGAACTTAAATTCGAGAAAGCCAGTTCCCAGACCGTGAAAGTAAGCTGGCAGTTGAATCGCAACGTGACCTACAAATCCCGCTGGGTCAAACTGGTGATCGACGAACCCGCCCACATGGAATTCGGCCGGCAGGATTTTCTGCACGACTGCCAGTAGACCCGCCGCTCGATGAATAAAAAACCGCCTGGAGGTTCAACTCCAGGCGGTGTGCTTTTTTCGGGGTCAGGGGATTGGAACAGGCCGCCAGACCGGATCCACATCGGTGCCGGGGTCGGTGGTCAGGCGGATGCGGCCGCTGCCGTCGAGCGGAAGGATGTAAATATCCGGTTTGACACTGCCGTCCAGGTTTTCGAGTCCGTTGAAGGTCAGCCAAAGCCCATCGGGGGAGTAGTCAACGTTCAGGATCGGGCGCGGGCCGGCTTCCAGCTTTTCGCCTGTCCCGCCGCGGGCTTCGAAGGTGATGCCCATCAGCCAGGTGGCGTTCAGGGGCGTGTTGGGGTAGCGCTGGTTGAAGAGGATTTTATCCTCGATGGGCGACCAGACGGGCGCGCTGTCCCAGACATCCAGGCCGGAACGCACCAACTGGTCGTTCTGTTGTCCATCCTTGGGCATCCACAGCACCTGGTAGGACTCGTACCGGTGGATGGTGTACACGATCATATCCCCAAAGCGCGACCAGGCCGGCTGGGTGGTCGGGCGCTCACGCGTGGTGTTTGTCAGGCGCTTTGTGGTTCCATCCGCCAGGTTGATGGCATAGATTTGCGCATAGCCATCACGGAGGGATGTGAACGCAATCTCGCTCCCATTTGGCGACCAGGCAGGTTCGAAATCACCGCCGGCTGTCTCGAACAACTGCTTGAGGCCGGAGCCGTCGGCATTGATCGTGAACAGGCTGGATTTGGAGAAGTTGTTGAGCGTAAAGTCGCACGGCGAGACGAACACGACCTGCCGGCCGTCCGGGGACCAGTCCGGCTGGCAGGCGCCGCCGGTGACATCGGTGATGGGGCGCACATCGCTGCCGTCCACATTGATCAGGTGCACCTGGGGGATCCCGGTGCGGTCGGAGACGAAGGCGATCTGTCCCATCCCGCCGCCGGCGGGCGTCACAGTCGGCGTGGGCGTCATGCTGGGGGTCGGCACGTCCGTCTGGGTGGGTGTGGGCGTCAGCGTGGGCATCCCGGTGGCGGCAAGGGTGCCGGTGGCGATGACGGCCGTGGGGGTGGCGGTTGCCGTCGGCTGCAGAGTGGGCGTTGCGGTCGGCTGCAGCCAGCCCAGGAGCGCCGGAGAGAGTTTCGAGGGCAGGTCTGGATTGATCCGGACTGCGGCCACGATGCCTCCGGCTGCCAGCAGGAGCAGCAACAGGCCCACCCCCCAGCACCCCAGGCCGCGGCGTTTCTTGCGCGGGCGCGAGGGCGGCGGAGGGTCTGCCTCCACGATTTGGCCGGTGACCGGGCGCGCCAGTTCGACCGCCAGGCTGGGCTGCGGCTCGTCCTCGCCCTCCATCACCGGAGGCGGCGGGGAAACGGTATAGTCGCCGTTCTGGCGCTGGGTCTTTGTGCTGGCGCTGAGCAGGGCCTTCTTGAATTCTTCGGCGTTCTGGAAGCGGTCTTCCGGGCGGACGGCCATGGCTTTCTCGATGACAGCCGCCAGGCGCCGCGAGACTTTGGCATTGCGTTTGCGCAGCGGGGTCAGCTGGGCATTGTCCATGGCGCGTGCCAGACCATCCTCGGGGATGATCCCGCACAGCGCGGCGTAGAGCGTGGCGCCCAGTGAATAGACATCGGTGCGGGCATCCGTGCGGGCGGTACCGTACTGCTCCGGCGGGGAATACCCGGGGGTCATGGCGCGTGCGCCGGTCGTGGTGGCCTGCGAACCCTGCATCACCTTGGCCAGGCCAAAATCCACCAGGAAGATCTGCCCTTCCGGGGTGATCTTGACATTGCCCGGCTTGACGTCCCGGTGCAGGATGGGCGGTTTGCGGGTGTGCAGGTAGGCCAGCGCTTCGCAGACGGCTGCCCCGATCTGGATGGCATCTTCTTCGGGGATGAAGCCGGTGCGTTCCATGCGCTGGCGCAGGTCTTCCCCGTCGATGTAATCCATCACCAGGTACTGGCCCTGTTCCCCGATGACGAAATGGTCGGTCACGCGTGTCAGGTTGGGGTGGCGCAGGTTCGCCAGGATGACAGCTTCCAGGCGGAACTGGCGCGAATATTCATCCGTGGTGAAGAGGTTCTCTTTCAGGGCAACCTCGACGCCCAGGTTCTCATCCATGGCGCGATACACCGACCCCATGCCACCCTGGCCGAGGATTTCGACGATCCGGTAGCGTTTATGTAATAATGTGCCGCGTTCGAGTGTCATCGCGCGTTGCTATCTCCCAAATCAACATAAAGATGGATTGTCCGATTATAACAGAATGTACCGCTATTTCCCGGGCGCTTCGGCCAGCTTGAGCCTTACAAAAAGCAAAGGCGCGCCGGCTGTCACCCAGGCCCCGATCAGGGCGTAGCGCAGGTAGCGCAGCCCGAAGGCCGCCAGGTTCTCCCCCTCCGGGAAGATCGCCCCCAGCCCGAAGCGCAGGGCCATTACCCCCAGCAGGCCCACCAGCAGGCGCAGGCAGCGCTGGCTGAACGACCCACCGGCCTGGAACCCGCCCCTGCGCTCCAGCCAGGCCAGGCCGGCCCCCAGCCCGAAGAGCACCCCGGCTGCCGTCAGGCTGTTGTGCATCGAAACCGGCAGCGGCAGGGGATTGCCGCCCCGGACTGCATTGGCGGCCCAGGCGGCGGGCATGGCCCAGCCCTGCAGGGAAATGAAAGGAATGGCGCCCATCAATATAATAATGAATGAAGCCCCAAAGGCCAGCAGGATCTGGGTTTGCAGACTCTGGCGTTTCAGCCAGGCGGCCGCCGGTTCCCAGAAATGTGTGAAAGCCCACAGGCTGGCTGCACCCAGGCCCCAGCCGAGCAGGACATCCTGGGGGAAGTGCAGACCCAGGTACATGCGTGAAATTCCCACCAGGAAGATCACGCCGGCCGCCAGCGCCCACAGCCAGCCTTTCCGGTAGAAGGCGGCCAGGGTCCCCCAGACCGAGGCGGTGTAATAAGAATGCCCGGAAGGGATGCCGAAAGTATTCTCTGCCCCGCGCACGGCCACTTCGGAGCTGAACCAGTAAGGGCGGGGGGCATGGAAGGCCATCTTCAACGCCTCATTAAAACCTGTGCTGGCCAGCAGGATCAGCGCGATGCGCAGCCCGAGGGCCGCATCCAGGCCCCAGTAGATGACCGGCAGGGCCAGCAGGAAAAAATCTTCGGATCCCAACACGGAGATAAATTTCATCGGCAGGAGCAGCCAATCCCCCAGGCTTTGGATGGCAATGACGATCTGGCTTTGATACAGGTACCAATTTTCCATATTTGTACTCCATGAAGATTGACGTTTGGTTACCTTTTATTGTACACTCAGTGCATGAAAGTAGAAACCTCTCGATTTTGGGATCTGCCCGCGGCCGGCCTGCTGCTGGCGGCAGTTTTGACATCCGTCGGCCGCCTGGGGGTGACCCGCTGGATCCCGGACCTGGATTACGTCCAGACCCTGGCCGTCCTTGGCGTGCTGCTCGGCCTGGCCCTGGGCCTGAGCCGTTTCCCGCGCCGGACCGTCACCGGCCTGGCCCTGGGATATGGCCTGACCCTGATCCCCGCCCAGCTGGTGCGCGTCATGGACCCGGACATGAGCCTGGGCCAGCGCCTGTTGAGCGTGGGCGGCCGCCTGTCCTTCTCGCTGGGCGAGTTTTCCCGCGGCAGCCCGGTGGAAGACCCGATCTTCTTCCTGACCCTGCTGGCGGTGGTCTGCTGGGTCATCGGCCTGACCGCCGGTTATTACCTGGTCCGGCACGCCAACTTCCTGGCCGCAACCCTGCCGGCGGGGCTGTTGATGCTCATCGTCCAGGCCTATGATTTTTACCCGCCGGGACGGGTCTGGTTCCTGGGCTTCTATATCTTCCTGTCCCTGGTCCTTTTAGAGCGTCTGAATTACCGCCGCAGCCAGGCCGGCTGGCGCGAGCGGCGCGTCTTTTTCTCGCCCGAGACCAGCCTGGACCTGACCAGCGGCGCGGCCATTGCCGCGGCGGTCATCATCCTGGCGGCCTGGACGGTGCCGGGGATATCCAGTTCCCCTGCCGCCGCCAAGGCCTGGGAAAGCCTGACCGAGCCCTGGCGCGTGATCCGCGACCGGCTGGGGGATGCCTTTGCCGCGGCGGAAGGCGACGTGGGGGTCGCGACCGAGTTCTTCGGCGAGAACCTGGCCCTGGGCACGGGCAGCCCCTTGAGCCAGGAAGTGATGTTCGTGGTGCACCTGCCCGCAGGCCAGAGCGGTGTGCCGCGCTATTACTGGCGCGGCCGGGTCTACGACCGCTACGAGAACCGCACCTGGACTTCCAGCGCCACCCAGAGCATGACCTTCGACCCGGCGGACGGCAATGCCCCGCTCCCGGACCTGACCGGGCGCCTGTTCGTGGATTTTACTTTTACCGTCCGGGGGCAGCAGCGCACGCTGTACCTGCCCAGCCAGCCGCTGTGGATCAGCCGGCGGGCCAACGCCAAACTATTCAGCCTGCCGGGCGGGCAGGTGGACGTGGCCTACCTGCGCACCCCGGCCATCATGCAGCCCGGCGAGGTCTACCAGGCGCGCGGGGCCGTGGCTGTGCCCACCATCGCCCGCCTGCGGGCGGCCGGCGAGGAATATCCCGAATGGGTGCGCTCGCGCTACCTGCAGCTGCCGGAGAACTTCTCCCCGGATGTACAGGACCTTGCGCGCCAGATCACCCGGGATGCCGCCACCCCCTATGACCGGGCCAGGGCCATCACCGATTACCTGCGCCGGGAGATCGAGTATACGCCCAGCATCCCGCCCCCGGCCGCCTGGCGGGACCCGCTGGAATATTTCCTGTTCGACCTCAAGCGCGGCTTCTGCAACTACTATGCCAGCGCCGAAGTGCTCATGCTGCGTTCGGTGGGTGTGCCCGCCCGGATGGTGGCCGGCTTTGCCCAGGGCCAGGCGGATATGAGCCGCACCACCTTCACCGTCCTGCAGCGGGACGCCCACGCCTGGCCGGAGGTCTACTTCCCGGCCATCGGCTGGGTGGAGTTCGAGCCCACCGCCGGACAGGAAGCCCTCGTGCGCCCCTCCGGGCTGGACGCGGAAGGCGGCCTGGGCTTTCAGAACCCGGCCCGCCCGCTTTCCGAGGACGACGGGCGCTTCCCGGGTGCGGAGCGCCCCGGGCAGGAGGACGTGGAGGCCGGCGTGGCGGAAGGACCGGCCTCCGCCTGGCAGGGGGCGCTGGCCGTTGGCCTGTCCCTGCTGGGCCTCCTGGCGGCCCTGGCCGGTTTCTGGTATCTCGACCGCCGGCATGCCCTGCTGGAGAGGCTGCCGCTGCGCCTGGTGCAGTCCCTGGAACAGCGCCAGGCGGACGTGCCCGGCTGGCTGCGTTCCTGGGCCGCATACAGCCAGTCCGGCCCGACCGCACGCGCCTTCGAGGCGGTCAACCTCAGCCTGCGCTGGCTGGGGGAGCCGCCGCCCATCCACGCCACCCCGGCCCAGCGCGGCCGCGTCCTGGCTGACCTGATGCCCGAGGCGGCCTCCACCATCCAGACCCTGGTGAGCGAACACCAGGCCGCCCTCTACAGCCCGCGCCCCGCCGACCTTGGGCGCGTCCGCCGCGCCCGGCTGGAGCTCTGGCGCCATACCCTGCGCACCCTCATCCGCCGCCGGGTGAATTCCCTGCGGGAACGTTTCTAACTTCGAGGAATATGCTTATGTCTGATAACACCCGGCCCAGTCAGCCTGTCGACCGCCTGCTGGTTCTCAGCCGGCAGGTTGGCAAACTGCGTTCCACCCTGCGCGATGCGGCTGGCCTGCCCCCCCAGCAGCTGGAAGAACTGGCAGGCATCGAAACCTCCCTGGCGCAGTTGAGCCAGGAGGCGGCGGTCCACACCGAGGAAAAGCAGAACCTGCTGGCCCTGACCGGCATCAGCCAGGTGGTGAACTCCTCCCTCGAACTGGACGAGGTGCTGTGCATCGTGATGGACACGATCATCAGCCTGACGCAGGCCGAGCGTGCCTTCCTGATGCTTCGGGATGAAGAAGGCCGGATGACGGTGCGCGTGGCCCGCAACTGGGAGCAGGAATCGATCAACAAGAACGAGGCTGCCATCAGCCGCACCATCGTCCAGCGGGTCATCAGCGAAGGACAGCCGGTGCTGACCACCAACGCCCAGGAAGACCCGCGCTTCGGCGGGCAGGAGAGCGTGGTGGCCTACAACCTGCGCTCCATCCTGTGCGTGCCGCTCATGGTCAAGGAGGCCCTGATCGGGGTCATCTACGCCGACAACCGCGTCCGCTCGGGCATTTTCAAGGATTCGGCGCGTGCCATGCTGACGGCCTTTGCCAACCAGGCCGCCATTGCCATCGAGAACGCCCGCCTGTTCGCCTCCCTGCGCAACACCCTGGCCGAGGTGACCGGGCTGAAGAACCTGATGGACAACATCTTTGCCTCCATCCCGAGCGGGGTCATCACGGCCGATGTGCAGGAGCAGGTGACGCTCTGCAACCGGGCGGCCGAAGCCATCCTGGGCCGCGAGACCGCCAGCCTGGTGGGGCACCACCTGGACGAGGTGCTGCCTTCCTACAAGGACAGCATCCTGCCGCACCTGCAGTCCGTGCGCCAGAACGACCGGCCGGTGATCGACCTGGAGATCAGCCCGGTGCTGCCCGAACGCGGCACCAAGGAATGGCGCCTCAACCTCTCCCCGCTCAAGGACGCCGAGCAGACCACCCAGGGCGTGGCCATCGTGCTGGACGATATGACCGAGCGCAAGAAACTGGAAGCCCAGCGCCGCCTGCTCGAGCGCATGGTCAGCCCGGCCGTGCTCGACCAGATCGACCCCGACAGCCTGCAGATCGGCGGCCAGCAGCGCGAGATCAGCGTGCTGTTCGCGGATATCCGCGGCTTCACCACCTATGCCGAGAAGCAGTCCCCGGCCCAGCTGGTGGCCGTGCTGAACCGCTACCTGGCGGCGGGGGCGGAGGCGGTGCTGGCCCAGGAGGGCACCGTGGACAAGTTCCTGGGCGACGCGGTCATGGCCTGGTTCAACGCCCCCCTGCCCCAGCCCGACCACACCCTGCGCGCGGTGCGGGCCGCGCTGGGGCTGCGCGAGGCCGTCCAGCGCCTGCACACCCAGTTACCGCCCGAGGCCCGGCTCTCCTTCGGCGCGGGCATCCACTGCGGCGAGGCCGTGCTGGGCTGGATCGGCACCGCCAAGCGCCTGGAGTACACCGCCATCAGCGACGCGGTCAACACCGCCAAGCGCATCCAGGAGAACGCCGCCAAAAACCAGATCCTGATCAGCGCCGCGGCCTACGAACACGTCAAGGACCAGGTGGTGGCCAACCCCTTCACCCCCCTGCAGGTCAAGGGCCGGAGCGAGCTGGTCATGGTCTACGAGATCGTCCGCCTGGCGCGCCTGGGCGGCTGACCGCCCGCAGCCGCGTGGCCGCACATTCGAGATGGGAGGCAAGCATGGAAAACGAACTCGCCCGCCTGGCCGGGGAACTGGCCCGGTTCCTGGCGCCCTACCTGCCCTACCTGCTGGAGGGCGGCAGACTGGCCGCCAAAGGGGCTCTCGAAAAAACCGGGAGCCTCTTTGCCGAAAAGGCCTGGGAGCAGGCCGAAGCCCTGTGGCAGAAACTCTGGCCCAAGGCGCAGGCGCGCCCCGCCGCGCAGGATGCAATTGAACGGGTTGCTGCGCGTCCCCAGGATGAGCGTTTATGGACGGTTCTGGAAATCCAGTTGGAGGATTTCCTGAGGGAGGATGCATCTCTTCTAAAAGATGTGTCGGTGATATTGAATGAGGTCCATATCGAGGCCGAGGGGAGAAGTATCGGCATCGGGCGGGACGCCAGGAACAGCAACATTGCCACCGGCGATCATGTGACCCAGGTTGGAGGAAATCTGGTGCAGAATTTTCATCCACCGCAGCAGCCTGCTGTGAACGTGGAAGATCTGCGTCTGGCCTACCTGAACCACGTCTTCGAGACCACCAGCCGGCTGCAGTTGTCCGGCATCGACCGCAAGACGGCTTCGGACGCCGAAGCGCGCCTCAACCTGGGTGCGGTCTATACCGCCCTGCTGACCCTCTCCCTCGACGAGCAGGACGCCTTGCAGAAAGCGCACCAGGCGGTATTCGATCCAGGCACCCCGCGCGGCGAAGCCCGCCGCGTTTCGGCCCTGGAGCAGTTGAACCGCTTCCCGCGTCTGGTCCTGCTGGGCGACCCCGGGTCCGGCAAGAGCACCTTCGTCAACTTCGTGGCCATGTGCCTGGCCGGTGAAGCGTTGGGGAACCCGGATGCCAACCTGAAAACCATGACCGCGCCCCTGCCGGTGGATAAAGATACCAACCGGCCCTCCCTGCCAGGGAAGAAGGAAGAGAAACCGCAGCCCCAGCCCTGGGAACACGGCCCGCTGCTGCCCATCCGGGTCATCCTGCGTGATTTTGCCGCCCGCGGCCTGCCGCCGGAGGGGGAAGCCGCCAGCGCCAGGACCCTGTGGGATTTCATCGCCGCCGAACTACAGGCTTGGGCTTTGCGTGACTTTGAAGAACCACTCAGGCAGGAACTGCTGCGCCGCGGTGGCCTGCTCCTGCTGGATGGCCTGGATGAAGTCCCCGAGGCCGACCGGCGCCGGGCGCAGATCAAACAGGCCGTCGAGGGTTTTGCCGCCACCTTCCCCCGCTGCCGCCTTCTGGTGACCAGCCGCACCTATGCCTACCAGCGGCAGGACTGGCGCCTGAACGACTTTGCCGAAAGCGTGCTGGCGCCCTTTTCGCGGGGGCAGATCCGCTCTTTTGTCGAGCGCTGGTATGCCCACATTGCCGTCCTGCGCAACAAGAACCGGCAGGACGCCCAGGGTAGTGCCGAACTGCTCAAGCGCACCATCTTCAACAGCGACCGTCTGCTGGGGCTGGCCGAGCGCCCGCTGCTGCTGACCCTGATGGCCTCCCTGCATGCCTGGCGCGGCAGTACCCTGCCCGAGAAGCGCGAAGAATTGTATGCCGACGCAGTCGAACTCCTGCTCGACTGGTGGGAAAGCCCCAAGGTGGTGCGGAACGCGTGCGGGGACATGGTCGTGCGCCAGCCGAGCCTGGCCGAATGGCTCAAGGTGGACCGCCAGAAGGTGCGCAGCCTGCTGGAGGAACTGGCCTTCGAGGCGCACGCCTCCCAGGCCGGCCTGACCGGCACTGCTGACATCCCTGAAGACAAACTGGTGAGCGGCCTGATGCACCTCAGCCAGAACCCGGAGGTCAACCCGCGCCAGCTGGTGGAGTACCTCAGCCTGCGCGCCGGGCTGCTCATCCCGCGCGGCGTGGGCGTCTACACCTTCCCGCACCGCACCTTCCAGGAGTACCTGGCGGCCTGCCACCTGACCGACCACGATTACCCCGACAAAGTCGCCGGGCTGGTCTGTGCCGACTTCGACCGCTGGCGCGAGGTAACCCTGCTGGCCGGCGCCAAAGCCGCCGGCGGTACGGCCTCGGCCATCTGGAGCCTGGTGGATGCGCTCTGTTTCCACGAGCCTGCGCCGGACAGCCCGGAGCAGGAACAGTGGGGCGCGCACCTGGCCGGGCTGGCGCTGGTGGAAAGCGCGGCCCTGAACAATGTCAGTGAACGCAACCTGCTCAAAAAGGAACGCGTCGTGCGCTGGCTGGTGTACATCCTGGAGAGCGGCCGCCTGCCGGCCCTCGAGCGCGCCGCGGCCGGCGACAGCCTGGCCCGCCTGGGTGATCCGCGCCCCGGCGTGCAGGCCGGCTCCTTCCTCTTCTGCGAGGTTCCGGCTGGCCCCTTCTTGATGGGCAGCAAGGGTGACAAAGATGCTGATGATGACGAGAAACCCCAGTTTACCTATGACCGTCTGACTTCCCCGTATTACCTCAGCCGCTACCCGGTCAGCAACGCCCAGTTCGAGGCCTTCCTGGCTGACCCGGATGGTTACCGCCAGGATGCCTGGTGGACGGAAGCCGGTTTGGAATGGCGCGGGAAGAGAACCGGCCCGGAAAAGCAGGGCGGGGTCTTCGACCTGCCCAACCACCCGGTGGTCAACGTAAGGTGGTACGAAGCCTGGGCCTTCACCCGCTGGCTGGAGGCACGCCTGCAGCGCGGGGAGGGTACATTCCAAGTCTGGCGGGCTGGAAAGATCGAGCCTCTGGAACTCCCCCCGGGAAAATGGCGTCTGCGCCTGCCAACGGAAGCCGAATGGGAGAAGGCCGCCCGCGGGGCGGACGGGCGCCGCTACCCGTGGGGCCCGGAGCCAGACCCGCAGCGCGCCAATTATGCTGAGACCGGCCTGGGCGCCACCAGCGCGGTGGGCTGTTTCCCCGGCGGCGCCGGCCCTGATGGCCTGCTGGACATGTCCGGCAATGTC
>CAYLXB010000023.1:0-42950 GCA_964387495.1 uncultured Anaerolineaceae bacterium | reverse complement strand
CGGCCAAACCGCTGCCGCCTGTCTGCTTTGGTTTGATTGCACAGGTGAAGTCATACGAATTGCTGACCGTGGAAGCGGCCGTGCATGGCGACCGCCAGGCTGCCTGCCAGGCCTTGCTGGCTCACCCGCTCGGGCCCATGGCCGATCGCGTCCAGGTTGTATTGGATGACATGCTGGAAACGCAGCGGGAATTACTGCCGCAATTTTGGAAATAATCCGGGTTTCTCTGCCCGAACCTGGTTTCTCAACAAACCAGCATGAAGGTAAGAATGTCTCTCTTTCTTGGCATCGATGTCGGAAGTACAAAAACACACACAGTCCTGGCAGATGAGACCGGCCAAATCCTGGGATTTGGAGAAACCGGTGCCGGTAATCAGCAAAATGTGGGGTACGATGGAATGCTCCATGCACTCCAGACCGGGCTGGAACGTGCCCTCCAACATTCGGGGTTGACCCTTGAGGCGATCCAGGGTGCCGGTCTTGGCGTATCTGGATACGATTGGGCTTCCCAGGAACCCGACATGTTTGCGACGATAGAAAGGGCTGGCATCCGGGCTCCTTATAAACTCGTCAACGATGCCCTCCCCGGGCTGATTGCTGGCTCGCCCAATGGGTGGGGAGTGGTCGTCGTTTCCGGGACAGGCTGCAACTGCCGCGGCCTGGACCAGGAGCACAGGCAGGAAGGGCGTGTCACCGGTTATGGGAGTTTGATGGGGGAAGCAGCCGGTGCCACCGAGCTGGTCCAGCGTGCCATGCAGATGGTCGGCTATGCCTGGAGCAAACGCATTCCTCCCACCGCACTCTGCGATGCATTCATCGAATACACCCATGCCAGGAACCTGGAAGACCTTCTCGAAGGATATACGCAGGAGTATTACCACATCGAGGCCAGCGCTGCGCCCTTGATCTTCAAGGTGGCACAGGCAGGGGACGAGGTTGCCCGCCAGGTGATTGCCTGGGGCGGGCGCGAGCTCGGCGAAATGACGAACGGTGTCATCCGGCAGATGGGTTTTGAAGATATCCCCTTTGACATTGTCTATTCCGGCAGTATGTTCTCCGGAGGGAAATTACTGATCGAGCCGATGAAGGAAACCATCCGGCAGGTTGCGCCAAAAGCGCGCTTCATCCGCCTGGCGATCCCACCAGTTATCGGCGCCGTCATTCTCGGCCTGGAGGCAGGGGGAATTAGCGCCGACGCAGGAATTCGAGCGCGCCTGGCCGAAACCCTGCAGAGGGTACACAAGAACGGAAATACGCCCTAAGGCGGTGGTGTCCCGTCAGGCTGTTGCCGTTTCCCGGGGTTAAATTTCTGAGGTGGCCTTTACGAAATCAAGGACCTCGGGGAGTCTGGCAAAGGCCAGCGCCGTGACCGTATCAGCCCCGCCGTAGTAAATTGCAATTCGACCGGTGGCAGAATCGAACAACGAAGCGCAGGGAAAAGCCACGTTGGGAACATCGCCGACACACTCATAGAGCGTCTGTGGGGATAACAGGTAAGGTCCGCCGCGATAAATTACCTTCCAGGGTTGGTCCAAATCCAACAAGGCCGCTCCAAAACTATACACAAAGCCGTTGCAGGATGTCAGGACACCATGGTAAAACAGGAGCCAGCCTTCGGGAGTCTCGATCGGGATAGGGCCCGCCCCAACCTTCGTGCTTTGCCAGCCCCCCTTCACCCCCATCACAAAACGATGTTCACCCCAATGAACCATGTCCGGGCTCTGGCTGAGGTAAATATCCCCAAAGGGTGTATGCCCGTTGTCGCTGGGACGGCTGAACATGATATATTTCCCATTGATCTTGCGCGGGAAAAGCACGCCGTTCCGGTTGAAGGGCAAGAATGCATTTTCGAGGAAGTGGAACGACTCGAAATCAAACGTATATCCAATCCCGATGGTCGGGCCGTGATAACCATTACACCAGGTGACATAGTAGCGGTCCTCCAGCCAGGCGACGCGCGGGTCATAACGATATTGGAACGAACCAATTTCGGGGTTATCACACCGCCACCCAATGGGATCATTATCCAGGGTCCAGTTGATCCCATCTGCACTGAAGCCGCGGTGCAGGTTCATTTCGCGTTTTTTATTATCACAGCGAAATACACCTGCAAATTTTCCCTGAAATGGTACAACGGCGCTGTTGAAAATGCTATTCGCCGAGGGGATCAAATTGCGGGGGATGATCGGATTGCCGCTGTAACGCCAGACGACATCGGAACACGCGGCCGGGCGCTCTTCCCAGGGAATATTCGGTAGGAGTGTCATGTTCATTCGAAAAAGCCTCCTGAGTGGTTGGGTTGGATTCTAGTGAAAATCTCCACGAAAAGTAGTTGACTCGCAAGAAAAAACTCTGTATAATAATATCAATTATTGGGAGCGCTCCCAATAAATGCGCAAAACAAGGCGAAAACGGCGCAAAAAGACGGTAAAACCTCTTTTTTTATTATATCACTCCTGGGAGCGCTACCACAATGTTCAGGAACAAAATGACTGATTTGACCCTGGAAGATATCGCCAAACAAGCAGGTGTCTCGCGTTCGACAGTTTCGCGCGTGCTCAACGAGCAACCCAACGTAAGCAAGGACGTGAGGGCACGCGTCCTGGAAGTGGTCGAAAGCACGGGGTATCACCCGCACGCAGCCGCGCGTGCCCTGGCATCCCAGCGTTCCTGGACCCTTGGCCTGGTTCTCCCCCACAGTGTTTCCCTGTTCTTTACCGACCCATATTACCCCCACCTGACAAAAGGGATTGCTCAAGCCTGCAATCAATACAATTTCACGCTGGCATTGTTCCTGGTGGGTATGAAAGAAGACGAAGAAAAAATCTTCAATCGCGTCCTGCGCAAAGGTTTTCTGGATGGAGTGCTTGTCCAATCCGGCCATCATGGTGACCAGAAAATCATTGGACGGCTGGTGGACGCAAACATGCCGCAGGTGGTGATTGGGCGCCCGTTTCGCTCGGATAATGTCAGTTATGTGGATATCGACAACGTCAACGCTTCCTTTAACGCCGTCACACACCTGGTCAGGCTGGGGTACCAGCGCATTGGAACCATCACCGGCCCAATTCAAAGCACCGTGGGAATAGACCGCAAAGCCGGTTACACCAAGGCGCTAAGTGAACGCGGTTTCAGCATCGATGAAACGCTCATTGCCGAAGGGGATTTTACCGAAGCAGGCGGCTATTACGCAATGCAAAAACTGCTGCCCGCCAGGCCAGATGCACTGTTTGCGGCTTCAGACATCATGGCCATTGGCGCCATGCGCGCAGCCCGCGAGGCCGGTTTGAGCATCCCCAAGGATATCGCCTTCGTAGGCTTTGACGACCTGCCGATCGCGACTCTTTCGGACATCCAATTGACGACTGTTCGCCAACCCGTAAGCCAGTCCGGCGTCCGTGCCGTGGAACTACTGATCGACCTGGTAGAGAATGGAATTCAACCCGCGCGCCATATCATCATGGACACCGAGCTTGTCATTCGTGCAACCTGTGGAGCAAGGCAGAAAAAATGAAAACTGGCCGCATGCAAATGATTTGCTCCGAGAAAAATCCAAAACCAGTCATCAAGGAGGTGTGCTGATCCCAAAATGTTTCGTTACTATCCTCTGACGAAAGAGCGTCCAGCCCCTTATGAGGGAGCCGGACGCCACCGAGGGAAACCTGATCTCCTTCGCAGGGCAGACAGGTTTCACATTCGGAAAATATACCATAAATATCCAAAAGGAGTAGGAAGATGAAACGCACGACAATCTTGTTATCTGTGTTGGTGGCCTTAAGCATGCTACTCGCGGCCTGCCAGCCGACGCCTCAGGTTCAGCCGCCGGCGCCCACCGAACCCCCAGCTGCAGAATCCCCTGCCACTGAACCCCCGGCTGCCGAAGAGCCGGCTGCTCCGGCCGCTGTCCCCACAGAGTTCCCCCGCAATGAAACCATTTATGTCAGCGGTGCAGCCTGGGGCCCTGCCTCAACCTGGAATCCCTTCCAGCCGGGCAGCCTGGCCAATACGACCGGAACGATCGGGTTCGTGTATGAATTCCTGTTCGATTTCGATCCAATGACCGGCGAATTCATTCCCTGGCTGGCAGAGGATGGCACCTGGAGCGACGACACCACCTATGAAGTAACCCTCAGGCAGGGCATGACTTGGAGTGACGGTCAACCGTTGACGGCCGAAGATGTCAAATTCACATTTGAACTCGGCCAGAAGTATGCTGCGCTCTGGTTTGCCCCTGTGTGGAACTACCTGAGTGGTGTGGAGGCCGTTGACGACACCCACCTGAAATTCACCTTCACCGATCCTCTCTACCAGGAATGGGCGAACTACCTCTACAACCTGCCCATTGTTCCAAAGCACCTGTGGGAAAGCATGTCGGAAGAGGAAATCACCGTTGGCGCGAATGAAAAACCCGTTGGCTCCGGCGCCTATCTCTACCTGGCGAATGCCGAAGATCGAAATATCTGGGTGCGGAACGAGAACTGGTGGGGTATCGGTATATTTGGTAAACCCGCCCCCAAGTACATCGTCGATATCCGCACTTCAAGCAACAACGTTGCACTCGGCATGGTGATCAAGGGTGAAATTGATCTGAGCAACAACTTCCTGCCGGGTATCGCCACCCTCTCCGACAAGGGCTATGTCAAGACCTTCTACAGCGGTGCGCCTTACATGCTCTCCGCAAACACAGCCGTCCTGTTCCTGAACACGACCAAAAAACCGATGGACGATTTAGCCTTCCGTAGGGCACTCGCCTTTGCCATCGATGTTCCCTCCATTGTGAATATCGCCTATGCCAACCTGGTCAAGGCCTCCAGCCCGAGCGGCCTGCTGCCGACCCTGAGCAAGTACGACGATCCGGAGGTAATTGCCCAACTCGGCTACGCCTTCGACACAGAAAAAGCCAAGACGATGCTTGACGAAGCCGGATACAAGGATGTCGACGGTGATGGTTTCGTCGAATCCCCCGACGGCTCCAAAATCGAACTGGAAGTCACCTGCCCGAACGGCTGGACAGACTGGATGGCAGCGATCGACATTATCGCCAGCAGCTCACAGGCCGCAGGGATCAACATCAAGGCCGCCTACCCTGACTACGGCGCATGGAACACCGCCCTGCAGGGTGGTACCTTTGATATGACCCTGAACAACTGGGCCACAATGAGCAATACCCCCTGGACCCTGTACAACTTGCTCTTCAGGCATCCCATCCAGGAACAGATGCAAAGCGGCAACTTTGGCCGTTACGACAGTCAGGCCATGTTCGACCTGGTCGATGCACTCGCCAAAGTACCTGCTGACGATGAAGAAGGCATGAAGGCCGCCTGCAGCGACATCCAGGAACTGATGCTGACAGAAATGCCCATGATCCCGCTGTGGTACAACGGCTTGTGGGCGCAGTACAGCGATGCCAACTGGACGAACTGGCCGACCGAAAGCTCGACCGACATCACTCTGCCCACCACCTGGTCAGGATACTGGCAGATGGGTGGGCTGCAGACTCTCATTAACTTGAAGCCAGTAGCACCGTAACAAGATATTCGTTTTCTTGTACCGCCCCTCTCGCCCCAAAAGAGAGGGGCGGTACACACCGGCCATCCAGTCTAGAGGAGTTTACGTGAAAAGGTATTTTGGCAGGAAGATCGTTATTTATTTGCTCACCTTTTTTCTTGCAGTCACCATCGACTGGATGATTCCGCGCTTCATGCCCGGTGACCCCATCACGAACATGCTGTCGCGGGTATCTGTGAACGCAAACGCAACCGCCATCCAGATGATGTACGACTACTACTCACATTTGTTTGGGCTGGACCTGCCCCTCTGGAAACAATACATCAACTTTTGGGTCTCCCTGTTCCAGGGGGAACTAGGCATCAGTACATACCTGTTTCCAACCCCAGTAAAGCAGGTGCTTCTACGTGCTGTTCCTTATGATCTCTTTCTACTACTTCCCGCAACCCTGTTGAGCTGGTATGCAGGCAACAAGTTTGGCGCCTTTGCAGCGCGCTCTAAGTGGCTGGACAACACCTTGTCCCCCCTGAGTTACATTCTGACGGCAACTCCCTATATGTGGCTGGGGATTCTGCTCGCCTGGTTTTTCGGAATTGTCCTGG
This sequence comes from uncultured Anaerolineaceae bacterium, assembly GCA_964387495.1. Taxonomy (GTDB): domain Bacteria; phylum Chloroflexota; class Anaerolineae; order Anaerolineales; family Villigracilaceae; genus DSXF01. The sequence goes on along the minus strand of CAYLXB010000023.1, from coordinate 36,840 downwards.
GTGTTTTTCCGATTGCCGGTGCCTATAGTTTCTCGATGCGGCCAAATCTTTCATGGACCTTCATCGGGAGTGTTCTGCACCACTGGTTTCTGCCTTTTGCGTCCATCTTCCTGGTTGAGTTCGGCGGGCAGGCAATCGGGATGCGAAATATGATCATCTATGAACTCGAGGCGGATTATTCGCACTATCTGGAAGCGCTGGGAGCGCCAAGAAGGCTGGTAAGAAACTATGCCTTCAGGAACGCGATCCTCCCACAGATCACTGGCCTGGCGCTCAAACTGGGCGTGGTCGTGGCCGGCGCGCTGGTGACTGAAGTCGTGTTTTCATATCCCGGAATCGGCTATCTGCTCCTGGCTGCCATCCAGAACCAGGATTACTTCCTCATTCAAGGGTGCTTCCTGTTCATCATTATCGGCGTATTGATCGCCAACTTTGCCATTGATATTGTCTATGTTCTGATCGACCCGAGAACCCGCAGGGGCATGACAGGGGAGACAGCATGAAAGACCAAAAGAAGAAAAACGAATTCCTCTACTTTGCATTGAGGAACAAAAAGTTACTTGTCGGACTGGCCATTATCCTCCTTTTTCTCGTTCTGGGATTGATCGGGCCTCTCTTCACCCGCTATGAGCCATTCGACTATGCAAATCCACTCGGCGCCCAACCGCCATCCGCCGATTACTGGTTTGGAACAACATTTTTTGGACAGGATGTTTTTTCACAATTCGCAAACGGTTTGCGGGCAACCTTCTTGGTGGGAGCCATTGGCGGAGGACTCGGCACCATCCTTGGGATCATGATCGGCTTTGTCGCCGGCTACCGTGGCGGGATTGTTGACGAAATCTTGAATGCCTTCACGAATATCGTACTCGTCATCCCGACACTGGCCGTCCTGCTCATCATTGCGGCATATCTGGAGGTGCGCAGTATTTTCACCGAGTGTCTCTTCATTGGATTGACGGCCTGGCCCTGGACGGCGCGCGCCATTCGGGCGCAGACATTCTCCCTGCGCACCAGGGATTTTGTGGACCTTGCAAAATTGAGCGGTATGAAACCCCTCAAGATAATATTCACAGAGATCGCCCCGAACATGATGTCTTATCTTCTCCTGGTATTCATCCTGCAGTTTGGTGGAGCGATTCTCAATGCGGCCACGCTGGATTTCATTGGGCTTGGCCCTACCAACGCGATCTCTCTCGGGTTGATGATGCAGTACGCCGTTTTATGGGGCGCCCTTCAACTCGGGACCTGGTGGTGGTTCGTGCCGCCCGGCCTCGCCATTACGGCCATTGTCGGCGCCCTTTACAGCATGAATGTCGGTCTGGATGAAGTATTCAACCCCAAGCTCAGGGAGATGTAAAAAATGAGTTTACAAGTTGATAACTTGACGGTTTACTATCAAACCCTGAGAGGCGATGTTCATGCGTTGGAAAACGCCACGTTCAAAGTAGATGGTGGGGAGATCATGGGGCTGGCAGGCGAATCGGGCTGCGGCAAGACAACGCTTGGCCACAGTTTGATCTATCTGGCTCCACCGATGAAATTCGTCAGAGGGCATGTAATGCTTGGCGGCAAAGAACTGCCCATTTGGGATATGGAAAAAATGAACGCCTTCAGGTTCAACGATATTTCCATCATCCCCCAATATGCCATGAACGCCATGAATCCGATCCGCAAAATCGGCAAGATGGTCGAGGAACTGCTGCACTCCAGGAATGTGGATTTCAAGGCCAACCTGCCCGAATTGAAACGGAGACTCGACCTGGTCAAACTGCCGCATGAGGTGCTGAACATGTATCCGATCGAACTCTCCGGCGGGATGAAACAGAGAATGGTGATGGTCATATCCACACTGCTGAATCCATCCCTGCTCATTGCCGATGAGATCACCTCCGCACTGGATGTGGCCAGCCAAAAAGCCGTGGCAGAAATGCTGGTCGAATTTCGCGACCAGGAATGCTGTAACAGCGCGGTCGTCATCACCCATGATATTTCTATTCTCTACCAGGTTGCCGACAGCATCCTGATCATGTACGCAGGGCAGCTTGCCGAAAAGGCTTCCACCAGGACGATCATCCATTCCCCCCGCCACCCCTACACCCGGATGCTGATTTCCTCCCTGCCGGAAATCGGTGTGAAATATTCCCATACACGCCTGACGGGCATACCAGGCAAACCTCCGCTTCTACTCACCCCCCCGGCCGGGTGCCGCTTCCGGGAACGCTGCCCGGCCGCGTTTGACAAATGCGCAGAAATACCCCCATTCGTCGAAATCGAAAAGGGCCATTTCGTTGCCTGCTGGAAGGAGGGGGGAAGCAATGCTTAAACTTGACCAGGCGACCAAGATTTACCGGGTTGGAACCTTTGGAGGCAAGGAACTGCATGCCGTCAGTCAGGTCAGTTTCGAGATCAAGGACAGCGAAGTGGTCTCTCTGATTGGGGAGAGCGGCAGCGGAAAGAGCACCATCGGCAAGATGATCCTGGGCCTGATCTCCATCACATCAGGCACCATTTCACTCGACGGCACAGATATCTCCACGCTCCAGGGTGAAGGCTTGAAAGAATATTATCGTAAAGTCCAGGGCGTGTTCCAGGATCCGTTCAGCTCATACAACCCGATTTTCAAGGCTGACCGCATCTTCCAGGTAGTCCATGACGAGTTCTATCCCGAAGTCGATGCCCAGGCGTGGAGGGAAAAAGTAGAAAAAGCACTCAAGGATGTTGGCCTGAACTCCGAACATGTCCTGAACAAATTTCCGCACCAGCTAAGTGGCGGGCAGCTGCAGCGATTTTTGATCGCCCGCGCCCTGCTGTTGGATATCAAATTCCTGGTAGCGGACGAAGTCATCAGCATGCTGGACGCGTCCACCCGCATCGACGTCCTGAACTTGCTGGCTGAACTCAAGAAGCGCGGCCTGTCCATTCTCTTTATTACCCACGACCTTTCCCTGGCAAACTACATCAGCGAACGCGCGGTCATTCTCTACCGCGGGCGGCTTGCCGAAATGGGTGCCACCGAGAAAATTTTCAACAACCCGCGCCATCCTTATACCCGGATGCTGATTGCCTCTGTTCCCCGGCTGGATCAAAAATGGGATAAGCAGGTCAGTGTGGAAAGCAAAAGCGCCCCAACGGGTTATACCAGCGGCTGCGTGTATTATCACCGCTGCCCGCTTGCATTCGAGAAATGCAAACAACACCCCACTCCCACCGAGATCGAGGCAGACCATTTCGTCGCGTGCTGGAAAGTATCAGATACCACTACATAGCAGCCCTTTCAACCTGGAGAAGGGGGGTACTCCGCCATATAAATCTTTATGATAGGAGCATTTATGCGCTACGGCTATTTCGATGATGAACGCCGCGAGTATGTGATTGTGCAGCCTGATACCCCCCTGCCCTGGATCAACTATCTCGGCAACGAAGCCTACTTTGGCATCATCTCCAATACTGCCGGTGGATATTCTTTTTATAAGGATGCCCGCCTGCGCCGGCTGACGCGCTACCGTTACAACAACGCGCCGCTGGACATGGGAGGCCGCTACATCTACCTGCGTGACAATGCAGACGGGAAATTCTGGTCCCCTACCTGGATGCCCATTCCAAAGGTTTTTCCGGAAGCTTATGAATGCAGGCATGGAATGGGCTACACCTCCATCCGAAGTAATTTGTATCGAATTGCAGCCAAAACCCGCTACTTCGTTCCCCTGGAGGAGAATCTGGAGATCTGGGAGTTGAGCCTGACCAACCAGCGTCCGACCGAGGCGGAATTATCCATCTTTTCAGCCGTTGAGTTCTGCCTGTGGGACGCGCTGGATGACGCCGCCAATTTTCAACGCAATTACTCCATCGGCGAAGTCGAAGTCGAAGATGGCGTAATTTACCATAAGAGCGAGTATCGGGAACGTCGCGATCACTTTGCCTATTTTGCCTGTTCCGAGCCGCTGGCCGGGTTCGATACCCGGCGTGAGGCTTTCCTGGGGGCCTACCGGGGCTGGGATGCACCCCAGGCCGTGCAGGCAGGCCAATCATCCGGGTCCATGGCACATGGGTGGCAGCCGATTGGGTCGCACCATGTCAAAATCCACCTCGAGCCGGGGGAGAAGAAACAGGTTATCTTCCTGCTCGGGTATCATGAAAACCCCAAGGATTCCAAGTTCGATCCATCCCATTCACAGAAGATCAACAAGCAAACCGTTCTCCCGGTGATCGAAAAGTACCTTCAGCATAAAACTGTGGAAGAGGCTTTTACCACTCTGCAGGAGTATTGGGCCGGCCTGCTGGGGAAACTTCAGGTGACCACGCCCGACATACATACCAACCGCATGGTCAATATTTGGAACGCCTATCAATGTATCATTACGTTCCATATGAGCCGTTCAGCTTCATATTTCGAGAGCGGCATCGGGCGCGGCATGGGCTTCCGCGACTCGAATCAGGATCTGCTCGGGTTCGTCCATATGCTCCCAGAAAGAGCCAGGGAGCGCATTCTCGACCTGGCCGCCACCCAGCTGCCGGGCGGCGGCGCCTACCACCAGTATCAGCCTCTGACCAAGCGCGGGAACAATGATATCGGTTCCGGCTTTAATGACGATCCGCTCTGGCTGGTGCTGGGCACGGCAGCCTACATCAAGGAAAGCGGCGACTGGTCAATCCTGGATGAGCCGGTAGTATATGACAACCAGCCCGGCTCGGAGACCCCCTTTTATGAACACCTGCAGCGCTCCTTCCGGTATGTCCTCGAGCGGCTCGGGCCGCACGGCTTGCCCCTGATCGGCCGGGCAGACTGGAACGACTGCCTGAACTTGAATTGTTTTTCGGATACACCTGGCCAATCCTTCCAGACGACAACCAATAAGGACGGCAAGGTAGCCGAGAGCATCTTCCTGGCCGGCTTGTTTATATTGGCGTGCAAAGAAATGGCAGACTTGATCGAAAAATCGGACCCGAAAATCGAAGCCTCGCCGGGGAAGGTGTCCGGCTACTACCGCGAAAAAGCAACTGAAATGGAAAAGACCATCTGGGAACATGGATGGGACGGTGAATGGTTCCGCCGGGCCTATGACGATTTTGGCCGCGCCCTCGGCTCAAAAGAGAATCAAGAGGGGCGCATCTTCATCGAACCGCAGGGGATGTGCATCATGGCGGGGCTGGGCATCGAGGATGGCCGGGCACAACTGGCACTGGATGCAGTCGCCCACCACCTGGCCACCCCCCACGGCATTGTTTTGCATCAGCCGGCCTTCAGCCAATATTACCTGCATTTGGGTGAAATCTCATCTTACCCGGCCGGGTACAAGGAAAACGCCGGGATTTTTTGCCACGCCAATCCCTGGATCATGATCGCCGAAACAAAGATCGGGAACGGTGAGCGTGCCCATGATTACTATCTGCGCATCAATCCTTCGGCGCGCGAGGAAATCAGTGAACTGCACCGCTGCGAGCCATATGTCTATGCGCAGATGATTGCCGGAAAGGATGCGCCCACGCATGGGGAAGCCAAAAATTCCTGGCTGACCGGCACCGCCGCCTGGAACTACGCAGCCATCACCCAGGCCATCCTGGGGATTCGCGCAGAATACGATGGCCTGTATATCGATCCCAGCATCCCCTCTGCCTGGGATGGGTTTGAAATGCGGCGTGTCTTTCGCGGTGCAAGTTACCACATCCAGGTGCAAAACCCCAGCCATGTCAGGAAAGGAGTAAAATCAATCCAGGTTGACTCGCAACCGCTGGCCGGAAATCTCTTACCTGTCTTTCCCGGCGGTGAGCATTTCGTAGAGGTGATTCTGGGATGATGGATTTCCATGGCTGGCCCGTAATTTCCCTGACAAACAACCGCCTGCAGTTGGACGCTTTGACTGCAGGCGGGTTGCGAATCCTGCGTTTATGCCCGGCCGGAAATGCCGGGAACCTGCTCGTCGAGGCCCCCGATAACCACTGGACCACCCCCCATGGGGAATATTACCTGATCGGCGGGCACCGGCTATGGGTTGCGCCGGAGATACCCGGCCGCACCTATGCCCCTGAGCCAGACAAAGTGCAGGTCGAAGAACTGGGTGACGGCCTGCGCCTGACCGCGCCCGTTGAAGCCCCCACCGGCCTGCAAAAATCCATCCTGATCCGCCTGGATCCGGTGCGTCCGGTGGTGAGGCTGGAGCATGCCATCACCAACCAGGGCAGTGCCACCGTCGAACTGGCTGTTTGGGCCATCACCGCCCTGCCCCTGGGCGGCACTGTCATTCTGCCGCAGATCATGGGCCCGGCAGATAGTTTCCAGCCCAACCGGCACCTGGTAATCTGGCCCTATGCAGGCTGGGGAGACAGGCGTTTACACCTGGCGGATCAATTCATCTCGCTGGATGCGGATTCCGCCCTGCCGCCTTGCAAGATCGGCTATTTCAACATGCACGGTTGGATTGGCTACCTGCGCAGCGGAATCTTGTTTGCTAAACATTTTGAAGTGTTGGAAAATCACACGCACACCGACCGGGGCTGCAATGCGGAAGCCTATTGCAACGACCGGCTGGTCGAGCTGGAAACGCTCAGCCCCCTGAAGACACTCGCACCCGGCGACTCGATTTCCCACGCCGAAACCTGGGAATTGATCACCGGCCTGTCCCTCAACCCCGATCCGGAAGAGATTGGGGAATTTATCCAAAAGATAGGCATCCAAAATGACAAGCGTATTATTCCCTGAATCCTTTGTGTGGGGTGCTGCCACGGCATCCTACCAGATCGAAGGCGCCTGGAACGAAGACGGCAAAGGCGAATCCACCTGGGATCGCTACGCACACACACCCGGCAAGATCCTGGATGGCAGCACCGGGGATGTGGCCTGTGACCACTACCACCGCTGGCAGGAAGATATCGCCTTGATGAAGGCAATCGGCATTAATTCCTACCGCTTTTCAGTTGCCTGGCCGCGCATCCTGCCCCAAGGCCGCGGCCGGATTAATCAGCAAGGCTTGGATTTCTACCGCCGCCTGGTGGACAGCCTGCTGGAGGCCGGCATCACCCCCTTCATCACCCTCGAACACTGGGACCTGCCACAAGCCCTGGAAGACGAAGGCGGCTGGACGGTCCGCTCCACCGCCGAGGCTTTCGTCGAATATACGGATATCCTCACGCGTTCCGTGGGCGACCGCGTCCAGCACTGGATCACCCACAACGAACCGGCTGTGACTGCCTGGCTGGGTTACCTGCTTGGCACGCACGCCCCGGGGTTGAAGGATCACAGCCTCAGCCTGCGTGCGGCCCACCACCTGCTGCTTTCCCATGGCTGGGCCATGCCGGTCATAAGACGCAACAGCCCGGGCTGTGAAGCCGGCATCACCCTGAACATCAGCTGGCCGTCGGCAGCCTCGAACAGCGCCGCCGACCTGGATACAGCCCGCCGGGTGGATGGGATGTGGTTCCGCTGGTTCAGTGACCCGCTTTACGGGCGCGGCTATCCCGCGGATATTCTTCAAGATTTCCAGCAGGCAGGCGTTCAAGATTTGAGTTTCATCCGGCCGGGAGACCTGCAAACGATCGCCACCCCAACCGACTTTATCGGCCTGAACTATTACACCCGCATCGTTCACCGCGCAGACACCCCGGAAAACGATCCGCAAATCGTCTTCCCCGCAGAAAAGAACGACATCAACTATACCGAGATGGATTGGGAAATCTACCCGGATGGCTTGAAGGGCATTCTCTGCCGTATTTATTTCAACTACCAGCCGCTGAAGATCTACATCACCGAAAACGGCGCATCCTTCTCGGATGGGCCGGATGCCAGCGGGCGGGTAGCCGATGCCAGGCGGACGGCTTATCTGCGCGATCATTTTCGTGCCATGTGGCAGGCCATGCAGGCCGGTGTTCCGCTGGCCGGATATTTTGTCTGGTCGCTGCTGGACAATTTCGAATGGAGCAAAGGGTACAGTCAGCGCTTCGGGATCATCTGGGTGGACTACCAGAGTCAACAGCGTATCCTGAAAGACAGCGCCCGCTGGTACCGGCAGGTCATTGCCGCCAACGGCCTGACAGAAGTCGAATAATGCTTGCTAACTAACAAATTCGGCCTGATATTGGCATGTTAAGCCCTGTACAGGTCAAAAATACCGGGTATAATTGATGTCGAACGAACAAATTCAACACAGCAAAATCTTTGAACAAACAAAATCGTAATTCCCGGAGGTATTTCAATGGCAAGCGTAACCTATGAGCATGTTTACAAGCGGTTTGGTGATGTCAACGCCGTGGACGATTTGAACATCGAGGTCGCCGACAAGGAATTCCTGGTGCTGGTCGGGCCTTCGGGCTGCGGCAAGACCACCGCCCTGCGCCTGCTGGCGGGTTTGGAAGAAATCACCGAGGGGAAGATCCTGATCAACGACCGCATCGTCAACGATGTGGCGCCCAAGGATCGGGATATCGCCATGGTCTTCCAGTCCTATGCGCTCTACCCGCACCTGAGCGTCTACGACAACATGGCCTTTGGGCTGAAACTGCGCAAATTCCCGCGCCCTGAAATTGACCGCCGGGTGAAGGAAGCCGCCGACATCCTGGGTATCCAGTCCCTGCTGGACCGCAAGCCGCGCCAGCTCTCCGGCGGCCAGCGCCAGCGCGTGGCCGTGGGACGCGCCATTGTGCGCGAGCCTAAAGTCTTCCTCTTCGATGAACCGCTCTCCAACCTGGATGCCAAACTGCGCGTGGCCATGCGCACTGAAATTTCCAAGCTGCACCAGCGCCTTCAGACCACTTTCATCTACGTAACCCACGACCAGACGGAAGCCATGACGATGGCCACCCGCATTGCCGTGATCAACAAGGGCAAACTGCAGCAGCTGGATACGCCGCAGAACCTGTACGATCACCCCGGCAATCTTTTCGTGGCCGGCTTCATCGGCTCTCCTGCCATGAACTTCTTCTCCGGCAAGCTGGTCAAGGAAGGCGAAAAACTGCTCGTGGACACCGGCGACTTTGTCGTGCAGATTCCCGCCGAGCGCGTAAAAACCTACCTGCCGTATGCCGGCAAGAACATCACCTTCGGCATCCGCCCCGAAAACATCCACGACCCGGAGTTCACCCCGCCCGGCATCCATGCCGAAAAGGTCGCCGCTCGCGTGGACGTAACCGAACTGATGGGCAACGAAATCTTCGTCTACCTGGTCAGCGGCAAGAACACCTTCATTGCCCGCGTCGACCCGCGCTCGCGCTTCCGGATCGGCGACCAGGCTCAGATCGCGCTGAACATGGATAACCTGCACATCTTCGACGCCGAGACCGAAGCGGCGATCCACTAAGGCATTCCCTGACAACAAAAATCCAACCGGGACGTTTCCTCGTGAACGTCCCGGTTGTGTTATGGCAAAGTGATGAAATAAGGAAAATAAAAAAACCCGCCGGAAAAGCGGGTTTGTGTGGCGAGGGTGGGATTTGGACCCACGACCAAGGGCTTATGAGTCCCCTGCTCTACCGCTGAGCTACCTCGCCAAAAGCGTGCGAATTTTATACCGGTTGAATGGATTTGTCAACCAGAATTCGAAAAACGGGAACCGGCCAATCCAACCGCCCGGCAGTTTGATATAATGCTCAAGTTATGTCACTTGCTGAATTCATCTACACGGAAGTCCTAAAGCCCAGGCCCCTCAAGGCGCTGGCCAATGCCATCCTGCTGCGCATCATCCCCGACCGCCTGCAGGTCGGCCCGGCAACCCTGATCCTTGACCGGAGCGACCCGGTGGTCTCTGGCGCCCTGACTTTGCGCGTCTTCGAGCAGAGCGAACTGGCCTTCTTCCAAAAATACTGCCGGGGTGCAATGACCCTGGTGGATATTGGCGCGAACGTCGGGCTGTACACCGTCCTGGCGCAACACCAATTGAATGCGGACGGGCGCATCGTGGCCCTGGAGCCGCATCCCACAACCTTCTCCTTCCTGCAAAAAAATATTGCAGCCAATCAGGCTGAAGCCGGGAGCGGACCGCGCGTGGATGCGTTCAACCAGGCGGCCGCGCCGGAACGCGCCATCGTGGAACTGCGCCTCAATCCTGAAAACCGGGGAGACAACCGCCTGTATCAGGGCACATACCAGGGCCGGCTCGAGCAATGGGAAACCCTGCCCGTGGAGGCCTGCCCGGTGGATGAAACCCTGCAAGCGCTGGGGATCGGACAGGTCAATTTCGTCAAGATCGATATCCAGGGCTACGAACAGAAAGCCATCAGCGGATTCCAAAAAACCCTGGCCCGCTCCGAAAAAGTCATCCTGATGAGCGAGTTCTGGCCCAAGGGGCTGCGGGAGGCCGGCGGGGATGCCGCAGCCTATCTGCAGATGCTGACCGACCTGGGTTTCCGGTTGTACGAACTAAAAGAGAAACCGCGCGGCGCATTCGTTCCACTCACCGACTGGGACCAAATGATCCAACGCCTGCCCGGGCGCAAATACGCCAACATCATCGGCGTCAAAGGGATCGCACTCTAACTGCACTCACCCGCCAAAAGAGAGCAAGATTCTCTGCGGTGGGTGTTACTTTTTCCTGCCCAGGGGCAACATATATTACGAGTGCACTCCAACCCACAACGGAGATCTATGAGTACAACACAAGTGCTTTCAAGCACCGATCCACAAGATGAACAGGCACTGGCTCGCGCGGCGCGCCAGCAGCCGGAGGCATTTGCCATGCTTTACCAACGTCATCTTCCACAAGTCTACCGCTATCACCTGGTGCACACCGGCAGTGTCACCGACGCCCAGGACCTGACCTCCCAAACCTTTATGGCCGCCCTGGAGGGCATCCGCAGTTTTCGAGGCACAGGCAGTTTTGCCGCCTGGCTGATGGGAATCGCCCGCCACAAATGCGCCCTTTTCTTCCGCAAGCGCAAGCCGGAAACACAGCTTGAAACCGTTGCAGAACTGGCCGATCCGGGCGACAGCGCCGAACAAGGCGCCGAAAAGCAGCTGCAGATCAGCCTGATCCAGCGTGCCCTGCGCAGTCTCAGCCCCGAGAGGGCCGAGGCTATCAGCCTGTGCTTGTTTGGCAACCTGACCGCCGCCGAAGCCGGGCGTGTGCTCGGGAAGAGTGAGGCAGCGGTCAAAATGCTGGTCTTCCGCGGCCTGCGCGACCTGCGCGCCGACCTGTCCCCCAGCCTGGAGGAACTTACATGAGCGCCAATCCAACCAAACAACAAATGGACGCATTGGAAAAATACCTGCGCGGCGAACTGGATGCCGGCCATCCGGATCTGCCTGCCGAAGAGACCGCCATGGCCGGGAAGCTGCGCGCTGCTGCCGAAAGGATCCAGCCGGATCCGGATTTTGCCAGGAATCTGGCCAACCAGATGGACGCGGCAGCCTCTGCCCGTCCTGCCTGGAATCAAACACTTAAACAGTGGTGGCCATCGCTGGCCGGTGCGGCGGGGCTGGCCCTGCTCGCAATCCTGGTCATCTGGGTGGTGCGCTCACTGGCGCCCGCGCCGGTGCTCCCGGCCGCCACACCCGAATCGACGGATCATCCAGCCGGCACCCCGGAAGTGACTGAAAATGAAGGCGCGGGGTTTTACGCACCGCTCTTCAGCGAAACCTTCAGCCTGGAGGCCGGTTTCCCGGCCAGCCCCGCGGAAGCCAACCTGTACGAACAGGTGCAGCCCGAGATCACCCTGGAAGAGGCGCGCCTCCTCGCCCAAAAATTCGGCCTCGACGGCGGCATCTACCTGCTCCCGGAAGATTGGACGCCTGGAAAAGCCAGTTACATGGTCACAGACGGAAAACAACGCCTGTATCTGTATGCCCCGACCCATTACGACTATTACCCCGATTATGTTCATTTTTCAGAGCAGGTCGAGGTCGAGGAAACCCCGCGGAAGCTGCAGCGAATGGCCGAGGCTTACTTGCAGGAACACGGCCTGCTGGATTTCGATTACCGCGTCGAAGTCCCGGGGAACAAAACCGGAGAAGTGCGTTTTATACCCCTTCTGGACAGCCGCCCAATCCGCTACTCGTTCTCACATGACTATCCATACCTGAGTGTCTATGTCACCCTGGATGGGGATGTCAAATCCATCCACACATACCTGGTCGCTTATCAGGCGCTGGGGGCGTTCCCGCTGCGCACAGCCGAATCAGCCTGGGACAAAATGCTGGGCACCAGCACCGACCTCGGGATGACGGCTGATTTCAGTTCTGTTTTCGCCCCGGCTGGTGGAAATAATTGGCGCCGGGATTACCCCACCGGTCAACCGGTGCGCATGGCCGGGAGGCTCGAAAAATTCATGCCTGCCGATGGCGGCGAGCCGATTTTCCTGCTCAACGACTATCCCCTCACCGGAGAACTGGCCGGCCTGGAACTTATTGCACCGTACGGAACCGTGACGGTGGACGGCCAGTTCTTCCTGGATGGGGAAGTAATGAAGTTGCAGGTTGAGCAGTGGCAAAGCAGCGCTGACCTGGTCGATTTCATGGCGGGTTCTTTCGAGGACACGGATGGCAGGGTTTACCTCCTCACCGAGGACAACCAGCGCCTGGAACTGCCCGACCTTCCGCCGGAGTTCGTCGCACTTGCCGAAGAAAAGGGAGAATTCTACATCGTGGGAACGATCAACGGCGAGCGCCTGGAGTGGGATAACGCCTATGCCGGCCCGATGGGAGGCGGCGGCGGTGGCGGCGGCGGCATGACCTCCCTGGCAAAACTCAACCTGAGCGGCGTGCCTGCCCCCACAGCCACACCCCCGGTCATACCCACCCCCCTTACGGCCGAGAACGTGGCCGGCCTGCCGCTGGAAGGAGTAGCCGGGAACCTCTATGTCATCTACTACGAGGCCGAAAACGGTCAGAGGCAGATGGAAGCCACGCTGCAGCTGGATGAATCCGTAAATGAAATGGCAGCTTTTAGTCTGAAGGATGACGCCGGTACCAGTGGCATCGAAGACTACCACCTCCTGCCGGTACGCATCTGGGGCAGGATCGAGGGCCTGAACGATTATGGCCTTCCTCAGGTCAGCGTGGAGCGCTATGAGCCGGTTTACCCTGGCCTGCAAAACCAGATCCTGGTGGGTACAGAACAGACCGCCACCATCGAAGGGAAGGAATTGCGGCTCTTCACCGCCGAGGACGGTACCGCCTATGTCCTGCAGGCCTCGCTCGATGCCGCTTATGGATCCGCACCTGATAACAAGATCCCGGGTGGAAAATGGGTTTATGTCCACGGCCTGGTAATTCCCGATCGAACCTTCGGCGGCTATCCGGTGCTGAAAACCATTTCAGAAGTCCCCTCCGAGGAAAAATTCGACCAGGAACAAATCGAAGCCATCTTCCAACTTGCACCCAGTGTGATCCCTGCAGAGCATGCCCGGGGCCTGCCAACCGGTGCAGCAATCGACAGCATCGAATTGGTTTACCTGACCCAGGACCTGCGTAATGCCGGCACATCTTCTTCAGGGACGGTGTACGTCCAGCCAGCCTGGTGCTTCAGCGGTCACTATGCAGATGGCACCGCGTTCGAAATCTATGTCCAGGCACTGACAGACGATTACCTGCTGCCCGAACCAGATATCGCTGTCGAATAGGTGAATACCAGACAACAAAGAAACCGCCTCCGGCTTTCGAGCAGAGGCGGTTTTCGTTTCATCAATATGCCCGGAGTGGGCATGGCGCCGGAGTCCTGCCGGCGTGGTTTACAGGTAGTTCTTGTAGTTCAAATATTTCAAACCTGAACCCGTATTGAACAGGACGATTTTTTCCTCGGGCTGCACCCATCTCTTCTGGATCAATGTCATCAATGCTGCAAGTGTCGCTGCGCCCTCCGGGGCAGTAAATATCCCTTCCATCCTCCCGATCAAATTCTGCGCTTCGATGATGGCATCATCGCTGACTGCGACGGCCATCCCCTTGCTTTCATACAAATTCTGCAGGATGAGGTGGTCGGCAAAACTTTTCGGGACGCGCAAACCGGAAGCAAGTGTGTGCGCATTCAGCCAGAAATCGCAAAACGAAGCACCCGCCTCAAACGCCTTGACGACCGGCGCACAACCTTCGGCCTGTACTGAAACCATACGCGGACGTTTCGAGTTATTCAGCCAGCCCAGGGCTTCGAGTTCTGCAAAGGCTTTCCACATCCCCACCAGGCCGGTGCCGCCTCCTGTGGGGTACAGGATCACGTCCGGCAGTGTCCAATCGAAGGCTTCCGCCAGTTCATACCCCATGATCTTTTTGCCCTCAAGGCGGTAAGGTTCTTTGAAAGTGGAAACATCGAACCAGCCCTCTTCACGCGCCTTGATGCCGGCCATGCCTGCCGCCTCACTGATCAGGCCGTCCACCAGAACGACCTCGGCGCCTGCAATGCGGCTCTCCTCCATGTTCGCAATCGGGGTATCCTTGGGCATGTAGATATGGGCTTTTATTCCCGCCCGGGCAGCATAAGCCGCCATGGCGCCGCCGGCATTGCCGGCCGTGGGGATGATCACCTTCTCGATGCCGAGTTCTTTAGCCTTCGAAATGGCAGCAGAAAGGCCGCGCGCCTTGAATGAGCCGGTCGGATTGGAACTTTCATCTTTCACCAGTAAATTTTGCAGCCCCAGGTGCGTTCCCAGGTTCGGAAGATGCAGCAAACACGCGTCCCCCTCCCCAAGAAATACGCAATTCCGGGGTTCGTAGACAGGGAGAAGTTCGTGCCAGCGCCACATGCCTCTTGGGCGCCTGCGAATCTCATCCCGGTCCACGTGGCTGCGCACGGCAGCCAGGTCATAGTTGGAAATCAGGGGAGCCTGGCAGCCGGGACAATAGGTATTAACCTCAGCAGCCGGGTATGATTTTCCACAATCGGAACACGTCAGATCCACCAGGTATGAGAAACCGTCAGTTACCTTAGATTCTATAGCCATGATTTGTGGATTCGCTTTTCTCTACCCCGCGCTCGTCTTGGGAGATGGGACAAACCCCTCCACCCGTGCCCGCAGTTCACGGATATTGATCGGCTTGGACATATAAACATCGCAGCCGGCCGCAAGCGCCTTTTCCGCATCACCTTTCAGGGCATTGGCTGTGATGGCAATTATGGGGATATAGGCAAGATTGGATTTGCCGCTTGAGCGCAGGCGCCTTGCGACTTCGTAACCATCAATATCGGGCAGATTGATATCCAGGAGGATCAGATCCACTTCTTCCTTCTCGGCCGTGGCAACCCCATCCAGGCCGTTTACAGCCTCCAGCAGCCGGTACCCTTGCGACTCAAGCGTGCGCTTGACAAGCAGCATATTGTCCGGGTTATCTTCGATATAAAGAATATTGTGTCCCATAATAATCAATTCTCCTTTTCTGCCCCGGCCCGGTCTTCCTCGATGACCTGGATAACCCGGTCCACAAATTTGCGCGGGGGTAACGATCCTTTTTGGTACACGGCTTCGATATGGCCATTCAACCGTTTCCGTTCTTCAGGGGTGATATCCTTGGCGCTGACCACAACAATGGGGATATCCCTGGTGCGCGGGTCAAGGCGCAGTTCTTCGACCAGGCCAAAGCCGTCCACACCCGGCATCATCAAATCGGTGACGATCAGGTCCGGAAGAGTCTGCCGTGCCTGGGCCAGGCCATCCCAACCATCCCGGGCATGATGTACCCGGTATTCCTTGCGCGCCTCCAGCAGGCGTCGAATCAGCATGGCATCATCTTCGTTGTCATCCACCAGCAGGACATTCGTGGTCTTCTCGTCCAGGTTCTCAAGAGCAGAGATCAAGCCCTCCCGCGGTGCAGGGGTCTGGTCCTTGCTGACATGCACATCCACAGCCCACTGGTCGCCGAGAACGTGTTTTTCGACCGGGAAGGTATGGCCCGTGCAATTGATGACCACCAGTTCGTCTGTCTTGATCTGCCCGGCTGTGAGCATCTTTTCCAATCCAGCAAATGCCACCGCCGTGGCAGGCTCCACAGCCATCCCCTCGCTCTTGGCCAGGGAACGCATGGCGGCAAAGGCGTCCATATCGGAAACTGCCTCCATTGTACCGCCAAACTGCTGGACAAGGTTCCACAAGTACGTGTAGGATTTTCCCGGGTCGCCAGTGGACAGGATGATGATATGCGTATCAGGAACCACGGGGTCGGCCGTATCCCTGCCGGCTTGGAAAGCTTTCACCATGGGTGAGCATCCCTCCGCTTGAATGATGGCAAGTTTTGGGATACGATCGATCAAGCCCATGCTCAACATTTCCTTGAAGCCATGGTAGACCCCCAGCGGGCCAAGTCCGCCGCTGACGGCCTGAATATACCAATCGGGTGCCCGCCAGCCGAGCTGCTCCACAATTTCGTAGGCAATGGTTTTCATGGATTCACGGGCCGGGATGGAACTGGCACCTCGATCCAGCAATAACTGCCTGCGCTGCGCAAACTGGGCGGCAATCTGCTTGGTCTGGTCATAATTTCCGCTGACCCGGATCACCTCGGCCCCGAACAATGCCGCTTCGCGCAGCTTTTCCTGTGGGACAAGGCTGGTCATGAAAACCCAGAGCTTGATGCCCGCCCGTGCACAGGCCGCGGCATACGCCACAGCTGCATTGCCGGTGGAGGCAATGACGGCTTCCCGTACTCCCCCCTCGCTCATCGCCGCTACCGCCACAGCAGCCTGCCGGTCTTTGAAGGAACTGGTCGAGCCGTAACGCTCATCCTTGATATACACCTGGGTGTGTCCAAGGGCAGGCGCAAAGCGCTGGGACAGCCAGAGAGGCGTTCCCCCCGCCGGGTAGAGGTCAATGGCAGAGGGATTGTCCAGGGGCAGAATATCCTGATAGCGCCACAGATTGGAGGGGCGGTTTGGAAGGCCTCTCAATATCTCACGCTTAAAGGCCTCGTAATCGTAATTCGCCTCGAGCCACTGCGAACCACACTGTTTACAAACAGCCGGAATAAAGGGTTCATAAGGCTGCTGGTTTCCGCAGAGAACACATTCCAGAAATACCGGTCGGGCCACGTTACTTTTCCTTTACTTCAACTGGTTCTTCGAGCCGGGCTTCCAGGGGCAGTTCCACATAGAACGTGGAGCCTTCACCAGACACGCCTGAACTCTCCGCCCACAGACGGCCGCCGTGCATTTCAACCAGCCGCCGGCTGATGGGCAGGCCAAGGCCGGTACCGCCGGCCTTGCGGGTTGTCGAAGAATCAACCTGGGAGAATTCCTGGAAAATCACTTCCAGCTTGTCGGCCGGGATACCGATGCCGGTATCCTGGATCACGATCATCACCTTGTCCCCGGCCGCCGGATCCACCCGCAAGGTCACCTTGCCTTTTTCGGTGAACTTGATGGCATTATTCACCAGGTTAATGACCACCTGGCGAATACGGGTGACATCAGCCAGGATTTCGACGTCCTTGTTCGAATCCGCTTCGATAAAGAGGGAGAGGTTTCTCTCGCTGGCCAGTGTGGAGGTGATGCTGGTCACCTCTTCCAGCACATCATGAACCCTGAATTTTTCTGGATGCAGGTTCATACGCCCGGATTCGATCTTGGCCATATCCAATACGTCATTGATCAGGTGCAGCAGGTGCTTCCCGTTCTTCTGGATGAGCTTCAGATCACTTTCCATGTATTCTGTCAACGGCCCATCGATCCCCTCCAGCATCACATCCGAGAAACCCAGGATTGAGTTGAGCGGCGTGCGCAATTCATGGCTCATGTTGGCCAGGAAGGATGATTTAAGCCGGTCAAGCTCCTGCAATTCGGCCGCGCGTCGTTGCAACTCTTCTGTCAGGCGCAATGTTTCGAGGTGGATACTGGCCCGGGCGGCAATGGCAGACATGAGTTCCGCAGTTTCCGGGGAAACTTCGGAGAGACCCGTCACCGCCAGTTGACCGATGGGTTCCCCGCGCACCACAAGAGGCTGGGAAAGGTCGACTTCGTCAGGCAAGTCGGCCAGTGGACTTACCTCGTTCGAGTCATAGACATAAGCCAGGGTCGAATCCTCTTTACGTTCTGCATAATCCTTCCAGCTGTCACGGGCCAGGCGGCGGCTGGCTTCTTCAGCCTCGGCACGCGCGCGGGCTGCATCTGCCAGCAGGCGCAGGCTTTCAACCTGCTGCCCAAGCTGGTGGGCTACAGCAGAAACCAACTCTTTGTCTTCTTCATCCAGAGGATGGGAGGGATCAGCCCGCAGGAGCAGCCGGCCGATCTGCTCGTCCAGTACGGATACAGAGGCTTGAAAATCGACCTCCGCCGGAGGCGGCCCGGCGTAAGGTTCCGTGGCGCCCTGGTCATAAACATAGCCGATGCGCTCGCTTTGGTGGATCGCATCCAGGAACGAGTCCCAACTCTCGTGTGCAAACCGGCGGGTGGCGGACTGTGCCTCCGCCCGGGCCCGCTCGGCCGCGGCAAGCAGGCGCAGGTTCTGAATTTGAAGGGACGCCTGGCGGGCGACCGCGTCTGCCAGTTCGGCTTCATCAGATGACCACTCACTCTGGGGGGGAGGTTCCACCATCACTGCGCCAATCGGCTTGCCGGCCTCGGTCAGGGGAGCATGCAAAGCCTCCGTTTCTTCCAGGCCGGTTTGTGCCGGCGCTGTCAGGGGTTCCAGGTGGTCTTGTGAAAATGCATACCCGACCCGTTCTTTTTCATACAAGCTGGGTGCAGCCGGAGAGGTTGGAGAAGCAGGCATTTCAACATCCGCATCTCCCTTTTTCACAGGCTTGCTCTCTTTCGCAGCCTTACGCTTCTGCATCTCCAAAAATTCCGATTCCAACTCAACCAGGCGCGCTTGCAACGCTTCAAGCTCACGCCGCATCGCCGCGCTTTCACGCTGTGGGTCACTGGCAATGTGCTCAATGTCCGAAAACAGCGATTGGATCCGCTTTTGGAAGTTATTGGCAGGCATGGGTCGGAATTCTCCTGAGGGCCGCCTAGGACTTGTCTTTCAGGCTCAACTGTGCGATGGTGCGAGGCGCACCCAGGGCATGTCCCAATTCGCGGGCGGCAATCTGCAAAACGGCTTCCACAGAGGTGGCGCTTTGAATTTTCTGGCTGATGGTGTTGAGCATGCTCTCACGTTCGGCCTGGCGCTGCGCACGTGCAAAGGAGCGTGCATTTTGCAGAGCAGTGGCAACCTGCGAAGCCAGGGTGGACTGGATATTGATATCCTCCGCCGTAAAGGCATTGACACGCTCGGATTGTACGTCCAAGACACCCAGCACTTCATCACCGATCACCAGCGGCACAGCCAACTCTGAGGCAGTATCCGGCAACTGCGGGTTGGGCAGCCAGCCCGGGTCACTGCGGACATCATTCACCACGATCGGGGTGCGGCTGCGGGCAGCACGCGCGACGAGTGATTGTTCCTGGTCAATCGGAATGGTGGTCATACCGTGGGTGCCTTCATGCTCTTCACCTTCTTTCCAACCGCAGGCAACGATCTCAAGGTCTTTTGTGCGCTCGTTGTAGGTGAACACATGGGCATGGTACAACCCAAACTCCTTTTGGGCCATCTGCACCACTGTAGTGAGCATCTTCTGAATATCCAGCTCACGGGAAGAAACAGTACTGATCTGTGAAACCGCTGCAAGCTGGCGGGCACGTTTGTTCAGTTCCACCTGGCCGAGTTGAGTCTCCTCAAACAGCCGCAGGCTCTCGATGTGCCCGCTCAGGCGCTCTGCAACTGCATTGGCCAACTCGAGGCTCTCAGCATCGGAGGATTCAAGATCAAGCACGGCCAGTTTGCCGATGGTTTCATCACGCACCTTGAGCGGCAAGGTAAGCGCAGGGGCATCGTTTTGCCCGTCACCCTGGTATGGCTTCACCTCGGTCAGGTCGTACATGTACCCAAGACTCTGGTTGGGCTTGGTGTTGAAATATTCTTCCCAACCTTCACGGGTCAGGCGGCGGGCGGCCTGTTCGGCCTCGAAGCGGTAGCGCTCGGCGCTTTCCAGCAGGCGCAGGTTGTCGATTTGCTGGGCCACTTGGCGGGCAACGGCATTGACCAGTTCGGTGGTTTGGGCGGTTTGTCTTTCCTGGTCCACCTCCACGACGAGTGAGCCGAGTTGTTCGCCAGCGAGTGCGATGGAGGCGGCAAATACATTCTCATCCTCAGCCGGCAGCGCAGTTTCCTGGTTTTCGAGCGGCACGACCTCATTTTGCTCAAAAGCAAATCCAATCTGCTCAGGCATATGCAGGGCGTCCAGGTAATCCTGCCAGCCGGCGCGCACCAGACGGCGTGCCTGGGCCTCGACCTCTGCACGCGCCTGTCTGGCTTCCTCGAGCAGGGTGGCGTTTTGAACAGCAACCGCAAGTTGGCCGGCCAGCGCTTCGAATGCAGACAGGTTATCCTCGTTCAGGGCTTGGGACTGGGCGCTTTGCAGGTCAAGCACACCCACCACCTGCTCACCGATCATGAGGGGAATGGCCATCTCCGAGCGGGTATCGGGCAGGAGCGGGTTGGGACGGAACGTGGGGCTTTCGGCAGTATCCGACACAACGACTGAACGCTTCTCAACGGCCGCACGCCCATTGATCGAGTCCGTGTTCAGCACCAGGCGGTGGCCGCGGGCGATCAGCTCGTCGCCAACATTTCCCGTGCCGGACTGCAGCACCAGGGCAGTCTGGGCGGCATCCGTAAGGTAAACCTGGACATAGTACAGGTTAAATTGCGAGCGGATGATTTCGGCAGCATCCTTGAGCATGACATCGAGGGCACGCACTTGGGACACGGTCCGGCCTACATCAGCCGCCAGCACCAGGCTGTGCGTACGTTCTGCCACACGCCCTTCCAGCGAGTTGATGAGGTCACTCAACTGGGAGGCCATGCGGTTGAAGGCATCTGCCAGGATACCGGTTTCGTCCTGCGCCTCAACCGTGGCACGGGCAGACAGGTCACCGGCCGAGATTTTCTCCACGGTTTGTGTCAGGCGGACGAGTGGTGCAGCGATCACCAAGCCCATTCCAAAACTCAAGGCAACCGTGCCCAGCAACAGGCCGATCAGGATGAACACGGCAAACGTCAGTGAAGAAGTCGTCTCGTTTTGAATTTCTTCGCGGGAGGCCACAATGGCGGCATTGAGTTCTCCGGTCGGCACGATCACGCCCAGGCCATAACCTGGCGTCTTGAGAGGGGCAAAGGCAACATAGTTTTCCACATCATTGATGGAAACCGTCGCCAGCCCTGATTCCCCGTTCACCAGGCGCGACATCACGATCTGTAATTCATCCGACCCTTTATCCAAAACAGTTTCCTTTGGAGACTCGTTTACCGGCACTTCTTCTGGCTGCAACCCAAAGATGGTATACCCTTCCGGCGGCATTGCCAGGATGCGGCCCGAATCGTCAACCAGGAAAGCAAAACCGGTTTTACCGACCTTGATTTGAGATATATTCTCGGCGATGCGCGCCAGCTGCATATCAATGCCCATCACGCCCAGGAAAGATCCATCCTCGGAGTAAACAGGTGCAGAACTGGTGACGATCAACCCGGTGCCGGCCGGATCCTGGTAGGGGGCTGTCCAGCGCGGGCTCTTTCCAGGGTTATTCTGTGGGTTGGCAATGGTATAGAAGGGCTGTGTCCGGGCATCGAAGTCACCGGGAACAATGTTGGCCAGATCGATATTGGGGTAATATGTCGTGGTACCCGATGCACTGATATAGTAAATGGCCACAATTTCCGGATAGGTCTTCAAGATCCCGGGAGCAGAGAAGTCAAGGAACGCGGATGTGTTCAGATCGCTGATAACATTTTCACCATATGGCACAATGGAGGGTACAAGTACAGAAGCGATTTCCGATGGTGAGTTGCCATATTGGCCGCCAGGCAGCTGGCTTAATGCTGTGTTTGCATCCCAATAGACACCCTGGCTCAGGGTTGGTTTTTGGGTTTCCAGCTGCGAGCGGTTATCGGCCAGTTTGACCAGGCTGTCATAAGTCTTGGAAAACAACTGATCGGAATCGGTCGCTGCGGTCTGGACAATATTATTCAATGT
The DNA here is from genome assembly GCA_964387495.1 of uncultured Anaerolineaceae bacterium. GTDB lineage: Bacteria > Chloroflexota > Anaerolineae > Anaerolineales > Villigracilaceae > DSXF01. Next base: position 14,921 of record CAYLXB010000023.1, on the reverse strand, counting down.
CGTTTCCGTTTGCAATTCCACGCTGGTTTCGTATTTATTGGAAAGCGAGTTGACAATTTGACCGGCGCGCGTAAGGGCGAAGTAGGCCAAAATCCCAACGGAAATTATTTCGATGACCACCATGGCCAGTACAATTTTTCTGCGCAACCTTAAGTCACGCCAGCCCGTTACGATCGGGAGAGCAGCAAATCGGTTGGGTTTAGGGTCAGTGGTTGATGACATATTTAGTAACTCCTTGACACGCTTCCAATTATTTCAGCTGCGGGCAGTTTCATCGCCCTCAGGCTGGCGGCTTGTCCCGATGCTGGCGCTGACACGCGAGGCACCCAATGCCAGTCCAATCTCCCGGACTGCAGTTTGCAAAGTATCTTGGACAGAGGTGGCCTTCTGGATCTTCTGGCCAATGGTGTTGACCAGGAACTCCAGGTCTGCCTGTGTTTTGGAGCGCTCAAACAAGCGCACATTCTGTACTGAAACGGCCACTTGCGCCGCCAGTGTGGTTTGAATATTCGCGTCCGAATCAGTGAAACGTCCAACCTGGTCCGACTGCACATCGAACACGCCAATCACACTGCCGCCGACGATCATCGGCACAGCCAGTTCCGAACGTGTATCCGGGAGCAAGGGATTGGGCAGGAAGTCGGGGGTCTGTGTAACATCGTTCACAATAACCCCCTTCCGTTCGCGGGCTGCGCGGGCCACCAAAGATCTTTCACTGTCGAGCGGGATGGTGCGCTTCTCGGCCACCATCTGTCGCCCGGCTTCACCCGCTCCCGATGTCAGTAACAGGTTCTCACCCGTTTCATCAAGCAGGTAGATATGAGAGTGGTAAAGGTCAAACCGCTCTTTCGTGAGGTCCACAACAGACTGCAAAAGTTTACGCGTTTCCAGGACGGTGGCGGTGGCGGTGCCCACTTCTGCCACGGTCGCCAGGTCTTTTGTACGGGCAGCCACACGTTGTTCCAGCGTGCCGATCAGTTCCCGAATTTGCCGGGTCATGCTGTTGAAGGTGCCTGCCAGTTGGCCGATCTCGTCACCGGTCTCTACCTTTGCCTCGACGGTTAGATCGCCAGCGGCTACTTTTTCGGCAATGCCGGTCAATTCAATAACGGGTTTGGTCAGGCTTCTGGCCAACAGGAAAGCAATTGCCGCCGCCAAACCGGCCAGTGCAAGGCCGACCACGGTAATGACACGCAATTGCGAATCCAGGGGAGCAAGAGCGACCTGGCGGTGCTGATGGACGATAACCAACCAGCCTGCGTTGTCAACATCAGGGTTGTCACTCAAGACAGGAGATGTATAGAGAAAGCTTGGCTCACCATGGTAGGCAAGTTCCAGGTAGGGCGGGGCAACAGCGCGTAATACGTTTTGTTCACTCAAAGCAACTTCTTCCAGGCCATTCTCGGTCAGGATACTGCCATTGGGAAACAAAATATCCGTGTGCGTGCCCTCACTCTCCTGCAAGGCTAAATTTAGATAATCAACTGCAGATTGTGTAGTCACAGTGGTACGAAGCACCCCAATCACCTGATCAGAGTCCGATGCATGGAGGGGCACAGCAATAATGGTGGCGTAGGCCTGCGAACTCTCATCGTACTCCATCTCGCCAATATATATTCTCCCACTGCCATTGTTGTAGGCAGTCTGCCACCATACCTCATCGGCCTGGTTATAGTCGGAGGTGCGGTTGGTTGAGCCAACAATGGCACCATACCGGTCTGTCAGGAATACCTCCACGTTTTCCGAGAATTCCTGGCGATACTCCCTCAAGATCTCCGCCGTGGCATTGTTCAAGTGGGAGGCCACCAGCGGGTCACGATCGTTCCCCGCTTGGTCTGCTGCGATCCACTGCGCGTCGAGCTCCTGGATTTCAGACTGAATATCAGCCGTACTCCCCGCATAGGCCGAATTGGCATTGACAGCAGCAGTACGCAGACGATTCCTCAGGCTGGTGAGTAAATCCACCTCCTTCCCAAGAAAGTCACCCATGATGCGCCCCTGCAAATCGGCGGTGGTCTGCAGAGACTCCCCCAAGTCAGACAGGATATGAGCTCGCGTTGTCATATACGTCACGACACCAAATATCACCATCACTACCAGTGAAACATTCAGTAGAGAAACCAGTTGCTTCGTGCGCAAAGAATAAGTGGGGAATTGCCAAAAAAGAATGAAGACAAAGGCCACAATCAAGACCAGAACCAGGATATATGCAATCGTCGCGAATCCAGGTACCGCCATGAGTTTAATCGGCAGGAGCCAGTTCGCCACCAGGATCAAGATCCCATCAACGATACTGACAATGACCAGGATACTGGAGCGCCGTGCCGGCATGACCTGCCCAGCCACCAGCGCCAGAACTGGGATGATCGCAACAGCCATAAGAGGCAAGCCAATTTCGGCAAGTGAGGCTCCAGCCATAAGCAGCAGGATCAACCAGGGGAGAAACGCCAGCCAGACTCCCAATTCATGGCGTCCCTGCCAGGTCACTCTCAGGCTGATGAGCTGGCAGATCACAACAACAATACCCGTAATCAGGATCATCCAAAACTGGGGCGTGTAACCCGTTGTTTGCCTGGCCTGGTAAGCAAAGAGTACCAAGCCAAGTGCCAGCACACCCGCCATGAGGGCAACCGCGCCAAAGACGGTGCGTGCCTGGCGTGTCATGTCATCAGGAAAATGGAAGAGTCTTTTGAACATGTTTTCTCTCTTTCGGCCACTATAGATAAGGTATCTGGAAGATCAAACGCCAGTTTTTTTGACCAGTTTCGCCACACTAAAAGGCAGGAGATTCTACCGGCTGATCAGGTTCGCTGCCTTTATGTTCACCAACCAGCGCACCTGGTTCGAGCGCCACCAGCGTGGGCTTCTTCCCCAGGGCGCGGCCTAATTCGCGCACCGCAACCTGCAGGGCTGCTTCCACAGTGGTCGTGCCCTGGATCTTTTGCGTGATCACGTTCAAAGCTTCCTGCTGCCGGGCACGCTGAGCCGTCAACTCCTGGATGCGTTTACGCTCGCTGATGTCGGTGACCGTCACACGCATGCGGGGAGTTGTGCCAGGCAAGCGCACAAGACGAATTTCGCACGGGATTACATCTCCCTGGGCATTGAGGTGGATCCAATCGAAGACAACGGTACCGTGCTGCATGGCCTCGTTGATATTTGCCATGGCCTTTTCCGTTGAATCCCGGCCATCGGGCTGTGTGGGAGGGCTCATTTGGGCCGGACCGACTTTCAACAGGTCTTCGCGTGACAGGCCATAAAGCTTCGAAGCACTCTCGTTGGGCTCTTCGAAAAAGCCGGTTTCTAGGTTCAAAATACAAATGGCTTCCGAGGCATAGTCCAACAGCAGTTGCGCTTCCTGCTTGCTGATCTCTGCCCGGGTATACAGGTTGGCATTCTGCACCGAAGAGGCGATCTGCGAGGCCAGGGTGGTCTGGATATCGATATCCGATTCTGTAAAGCGCCCAACGATATCTGACTGCACATCGAACACGCCAATGACATTTTCACCCACGATCATGGGCACGGCCAGTTCGGAACGTGTGTTCGGCAGCAGCGGGTTGGGCAGGAAGTCTGGTTCCTGGGTTACATCATTTACCGTCACGCCTTTTCGCTCACGGGCAGCGCGGGCCACCAGAGATCGTTCCTTGTTAAGCGGGATCGAACGTTTTTCCGCCACCATCTGGCGGCCTGGTTCTCCCGCGCCGGCTGCCAGCACCAGGTTTTCCCCGGCGTCATCCAGGAGGTAAATATGTGCATGGTAAAGGTTGAAGCGTTCTTTTGCCAGGTCCACCACTGCCTGGAGCAGCTTGCCCGTCTCCAGGATTGTGGACGCAGCCGTGCTGACCTCAGCCACCGTTGCCAGGGCCTTGGTACGCTCCGACACACGCTCTTCAAGCGAAACCTGGATGGCCTGCAGCTCACGGTTGCTCACCGCCAGGGCTGCCTGCGCCCTGCGGCGCTGGTTGTTGTTGACGGCCAGGAAGGCAATAATAAAGGTCAAGACAACAAAACCGATCAAAACACCCCAGATCAGCCCTTTATTCTCTTCATAAAAAGAGATCGGGCGGTCAAGGACCACGCTGCCTTCGGGCAAACTGGAGAGTGAAATCCCCCATTTCTCCAGGGCTTTGTAATCAAACATATAGACGCTTTTAGCCTGCTTTTCAACCGGTATGGTGCGTGGGTCTTCGCCATTCAGGATCCGGACCGCCACTTTCGCAGCGCGTTCCCCTTCCGTGGCACCGCTGGTCAGCTTCCCGCCCACGATCCCATAGCCTAGGCTGAAGTCCCAGGTTCCATATACCGGCACAGAACTGCTTTCTGCAATCAGGGACGTAAATTGGTCATATTCGTAATATTTTCCAGCAGCGTCGTTAAAGAAAAGTGTTAGCAGTACAAGGCTGTCAGACGACAGCGTTCCGACGCGCTCTCGAATTTCATCCATGGTCACATCTTCAAGAAATACAAAAGTCACTTGTGGGTACTGGGGAAGCAACTTCGTAATGTTCTCATGGATTCTCTGTCCTGTGACCGAGGTGTCATTCACAATATATATGGAGTTGACGTCAGGGTTAAGACTTAAAGCAAGATCGATCGTACCGGCAATATCCGCCTCTTCACTGATACCCGTAAACCGTTCGAAGCCCTTCAGCCGTGTCTCATCGAAATAGTTGGCGCCGGCAAAGACAACCGGCACATCCGGGAACAGGGAATCAGCGTATTTGAACAGGAAGTTCAAGGCCGCGTCGTCAGATGACATCACCAGGTCGAGTTTGGCGCCGCTGTACTTAAACTTGTAAAGGCGGTACACCTCTTCAAGGTATTCCGGGCTGGCGATGCGCTTGGTATCCAGATATTCGATGCGCAAATCGATATTGCCCTGCCCGGCAAAGGTCGAGACGATGGCTTTGGTAATATCATCCGAAAACTTGTACCCCGGATGGTATGAATTGATGAACAAGACCTGTTTGCGTTCGCCCTGGGCAGACGCCAAAGACGGCAGTCCGGCCGCCCCCAGAAATGACAACATCAGGCTCAGAAGCAAAACGACAAAAGCAAACTTTCGGACTGTGTTCTTCTTTATGAATTTCATTTTCACATCCTCTGATTGAACGCGGGTATGGACAACCGGTTTGTGATTCCCGTGCAAAAGGCACCAGTTCCAACCTGATTTTCGGTCCGTTGAGTTCATCGGGTCAATCTCCTAATCCCTGGACAGGCACCGCAGCGGCAGGGATGTCGGCCGTTTTCAAAACCGGCAGGGAAATCCTGAAACATGATCCTTTGCCGGCCTCCGTCTCCACACCCACCTGCCCGCCGTGTTGTTCTGCAATGGATTTGACAATCGCCAGGCCAAGACCATTGCCGTCCACCCCTTCCGTATCCTGGTTGCGAACACGATAGAAGCGGTCAAAGATAAACGGCAAGTCTGCTGCAGGAATGCCACAACCGGTATCCCGCACGCTCACCGCGGCCACATCCGTGCCCATTTCCAGTGAGACGGAGATGTAGCCATTTTCAGGTGTATATTTGATCGCATTGCTCACCAGGTTGCCCAGGGCAAGCATCAACTTTGTCTCATCCCCGCGCACCGCAACTTGCTGGCCGGGGATTTGAAATTGGAATTGTTGTTTCTTGGCATCAGCCTGGGGCCGAAACACATAGTCCACTTTCTCCAGTAATGAAGCAAGGTCGACAACCTCGATTTTCAATTCCTCGCCCAATTCCCACTTGGTTGTCTCAAGCAGATCCTGCACCAGTTTTTCCATGCTCTCTGCACCCGATTGGATGCGCTGGGCAAACTCCTGTTGAGTTTCATTCAGCGGGCCTGCCTGAAAGAGCAGGTTACTGAATCCTTTGATGGAAGTAATCGGATTTCTCAGGTCATGGGAAGCCGCAGCAATAAACTCGTTTTTTACCCGCTCGAGGTTTTTGAAATGCGAAATGTCGTGCAGGCTGGCGACATAACTGTCATCAATCGGGATGACCCGCCCGGCAAATACACGCTTATCCGCCCAAACGATCTCCCTGGCCTGGGAAGAGTGCTCCTGTTGGGCCTGCTGCAACAGGGCAAGGATTTCATCATATCCACATCCAGGCTTCAAGGGTTGGCCGAGCCTGATCTCATAATCTGTAAACAATCTCTGCCCGGCGTGATTCACCAGGGACAGGCACAGGCCCGCATCGAACATCAGGAAAGCATCTTCGGAACTTTGCAGGACTGCATCCAAACGCTGGCGCTCCTGTTCCATGCTCACATACAGTTGCGCATTTTCCACCGCAATAGCCGCCTGGCTGGCGATGGCCTGCAGCAGCAGCTTATGTTCCAGAGAAAAATAATCCACCTGTTCATGGGCCAGCACAAGAATTCCCAAGACGCCAAAGCGGCCCAGCAGCGGGACAATGACAGCAGAACGGATCGGGTCTTCCAGCATCACAGGCCAGCGCGAATCAATATCCGTATCCCGGATGATGAAGCCCTCGCGCGTATCTTTTACCTGATCCAGCAGAGCGGTCAGCGGCGTGGGGCGGCTGTCCATCTGCATGGAAGAAGGAGCAGAAAAACGAAACGTCTTGAAAAGCACCCCCGTTGGAGTCAAAACCATGAAATGGCCAAGCAGAGCCCCCAGGGTTTCGACGGTGCGGCGAAGCACCACCTCCGCCAGTTCCCCCACATCGGTACGGGCGCTCAATTCCCTGCCGATCTCGGGCAGGAGGTTGAGTTCCTTGTTGCGGCGGCGGATGACATCCTCGGCCTCTTTGACCCGCAGGCGGGTACGGATGCGGGCCAGCAGTTCACGCCGGTCGAAAGGTTTGGTTACATAATCATCGGCGCCCATGTTCAAGGCCGACTGCATGTCCATTGGTTCGAGCCGGGCCGCCGTAAGAATGATCACAGGGATATGGCTGAGCGCCAGGTCGGTACGGATCTCTTGAAGAGTCTCAAAGCCGTCCTTTTCCGGCATGTTGACATCCAGGAGCACCAGGTCGGGGATTTCGGCGCGGGCCTTGGCAAGCGCTTCCAACCCATTCGAAGCCGAAATGCTGATGTAGCCTTCATTCTCAAGGTAGCGGGTCAGCAAAGCCACATTATCCGGCACATCATCGGCAACCAGGATCTTCAAGCGCGGCTTCGTATCGGTTTCGGAGGGTTCGACCGAGGATTTCCCCAGATCCTCGACGGCTTTGGAAACGATCTGGCAAATCCGCTCCGGCCGGATGGGCTTGATCAAAACCTCATTGACGTGCAGCCGCTGGGCGCTCATTTTCAGGCCGGGAACATCGTAGGCCGTTATCAGCGCAGTAAAAGATGGCCGCCCGCCGGGGTGGGATTGCATCTTTTCGATCAACTCCATGCCGCTCATGCCGTTCATCACCATATCCGTGATGAGCAAGTCCACGGTCCGATCGCGCACCAGTTCCAGGGCCAGTTCCCCGCTGTTGGCTGTGACGATCTCAATCCCCTGTCCCAATTGCGATATGGCGCGGGCTAACGTCAGCGCCGTATTGGGATGGTCATCGACAATAAGGATGCGCGCCAAAGGTTTTTTGGTGACAGGTGTTGTTTTTTCCATAGTCGCATTGTGCCAGAAAACCAGCCAGGCAACAGATTGGGATGGATGGATAATAGTTGGGAAAAGTTGGGAAGACCGGTCTCCGCCCCAGGCCGTCCCTGAAGCCGGCCTCAACCCCCATGCAGTCTATCAGGAGAGTTCAATCGGCTACAAGGCGGTATCCCGTCCCGCGCACATTTACCAGGTAAACGGAATTTTCGCCTTCCGGTTCGATGACCTGGCGGATCTGGTGGATATGCCACTTGACCAGTTCCTGGGCTTCGCGCGCCTCCGCCTTGTATCCCTGAGCTTCTGCCACAAGCGTCTGGTAGTCGACCACCGCCGGAGCGTGACGGGCCAGCACGAGCAGGTAGTCGAAAGATGTCGGAGGCAGGTTGATGGTGCGCTCACCGATCGTCAGCCGGCGGGCATGCAGATCCAGCACCAGGGCGCCGCGCTTCACAAAACGCTCCGCCAGCGGGGAGGTCTGCAGCGGGGTGGTCGGGGGGGCCGCATCTTTCTCCAGCGTTTTGAGTTCTGCCTGCAGGGCTTCGATCTGCTGCAGGATTTCACGCTTGCGGCGCTCTTTCAACCGGTCCGCCAGGATCGTTTTTGTACGTTCGATGATCGTTTCCGGCTTGAGCGGCTTCAGGAGATAATCCACGGCACCGCGCCGCAGCGCCTCCACGGCAGAATTCAGGTCCGGCTGGGCAGTGAACAAGATAACGGGGGTCTCGGGGTAACCGGCATGCATCAACTGGAGCACGTCCAGGCCGGGCATCCCCGGCATGCGGATGTCCATATAAATCAAATCGAAATCCGTGGTCTTCAAAAAATTCAAGCCCTGCTCACCGTCTTCCGCGGTGGTCACCTCGACACCTGCCTGCTGCAGGATGCGCGCCAGGGTCTGCCGCAGGGCCGGCTCATCGTCGATGATCAGTACTTTTCCGGTGATGTTCATGCTTCACTCCTCCTGTTGACAGGCAGCCAGATGCTGAAGGTTGCACCACGATCGGGATTATTCTCTGCCTCGAAACGCCCGCCATGTTTATGGATGATCTCGGACGAAATTGCCAGGCCCAGGCCTGTTCCCCGCTCCTTGTTGGAAACAAAGGCATCGAAAATGTTTGGCAGAATGGATATATCCACCCCGGTGCCAGTGTCGGAAACGCTGATCCAAACTTCTTCGCGTTCAGCCTGCAAAAGCGTTGCCACCGTCAGGTGGCCGCCGCTTGGCATGGCATCCACGGCGTTCATGAACAGGTTGAGAAAAACCTGCTTGAGTTGGCCTTGCAGGCCGGGAACCACCGGCAGGTCCGGGTCGGCATGGAACTCAAAGGAGACATGGCTGTGCCGCAAGTGTGTCGCTACCAGTGCGAAGACATCTTCGATCATGTCATTCACCTGCACCGGGCGAAAGTCCTCCGCCCTGACCGGCTGGTAGGTGGTATGCAGCCTTTCCAGCAGAGTCGCCATGCGTTCGGTTTCTGAAAGCACGATTTCCAGGTCCTGCCTGCCCTGCATGGACAACCCTTTCTCGCTCTTCAACAGGAAAAGGGCATTCTGGATGGCTTGCAGAGGATTGTTCAACTCGTGCGAAACCGAAGCCAGCAGGCGCCCGGCGACATTCAATTTTTCGCTGTGGATCAACTGGGAGCGGACAGCCTGTTCCTGGCGCAGGGAACGCTGTAAGCTGGTATAGAGTTCTGCTTTCTGCAGGGCAACAGCCAGCTGGTCGGCAACTGCGCTGACCAGTTGCACATCCCGCTCGGTGATCGAGGCAGGCAGCGCCTGTTGAATATCCAGCAAACCCAGGATCTGCTCACCAATTTTCACCGGCACAGCCAGCTCCGACTTGGTATCCGGCAGGAGGGAATTCCGAACAAAAAAGTGAAACCCGTCAACGTCATTCGTATAAAAAGCTGTCCTGGATTCAGCCGTATGCCCCACAAGCCCTTCCCCGGCAGAGAGCCGGTGGTTCTGCTCTTTAAGCTTTCTGCCCACCTCACCGCTTCCTGCGCGCAGCACGAAGTCGCCGGTCGCCGGATCCACGACAAAAATTTGGGCATAGTAATACCCAAAGTTTTTCTGTAGCAGGTCCACAACATCCTTCATCAGTTCATCAGGATCAAGAGATGAGACCAATTCCTGGTTGATGCGATAAAGGGCGTTGGTCTCTTTCAGGCTCTGCTGGATCGACTCCAGCAGGCGGGTGTTCTCGATGGCGATGGCAGCCTGGGCCGCCATCGCGCTCAACAGCCTGGCTCCATCTTCTGAAAAGACGTTGGGCTGGTCACTCTGTACACTGATCGTCCCCAATTTGTGTTCACTGCTCTGTACCGGCGCCACCATCAGCGAACGGAACTGAACCGGCATTCCCCGGTCTGAAAAGCGAGAGTCCTGTCTGACATCCGAGATGAAAATGGCTTCCCCGCTGGTAAGCGCATGCCCGGCCACGCTGTCCGAAATCCGCAGTTGAAGATGAGCCTTTTCCGGCTGGCGATATCCCGCCACGGCTTTTGGAACCAGGTAATCCCCATTTTGACTCACCGTATGAAGGACCACCCTATTCGCACCGGGGATCAGTTTTCTGGCCGAATTGGCAATCAATTGAAATACGGTCTCGATCCCAATCCGCTCCGTTTCGCTCAAAGTCCGCTCGATCTCGACCAGGGCATTGATCTCGAGCAGCCTCTTTTGCGCATCGGCTTCCTGCTGGACAATCCAGAGCAACAGTGCAAATTGATCCCCGGCCTGCCGGGCATGGTGAATCTCCTCAGCCGTAAAATGATGCCTGCTGTTGTATACAAGCAGGACTGCACCCAGCCAGGAATTCCTGGTAATCAATGGAATACCCAATGCAGATTGAGCATTCAGCAGAGGGGGGTTGAAAAAACAGGAATTGGCAGCGTACTCCGAAGCCGGCAAATCCTCGATGGCCAGGGGAGAGCCTGCCTGCAGCACTGCTCTGGTGATGGATGCTTCTCCGGTTTCGAACACGAGCTCTCTGGCATTCCGCTCGGAGGGAAGCGTGGTAGATACCAATACCGTCCTTTTTTCGAACGCATCCCAGCGGACAAGATAAGCATAATCTGCCACAAATAAATTGGCCAGGTAATTGACCAGGTAATAATACCTGTCAACGGCCTTCTGGGAATCGAGAATATCCCGGGTGGCTATATTGATTAGTGTCAGGTAACGATCCCGGGACTGCAGAGATTCGGTTGCCTGCTTGTGCTCGGTGATATCCTCCCCTGAACTTAAGACGGTCATGATCTTTCCATGCTCGTCCCTGATCGCAACATTTTGCCAGGCGATCAAGCGCTTGCTGCCGCCGCAAGTCAAAACGGGGAGCTCGGTGTATTCCTGTATGTTTCTCTTTCCGGAGATCAAGTCCTCGTAGATCGCTTTGACCTCCTCTCTTCTGTCTTCAGGAAAAGCAAGGTCGAACCAATTCCTGCCAAGGATCTCCTGCTCGCCATACCCCAGGACTTCACAGGCTTTTTTATTGGCTAGGATGAGATTCTGGGCAGCATCGACCGCCACGATCATGACACCGGCAATATCAAGATAACTCTGGGCCTTGCCTTTTTCGTGCTTTAACTCCTTTTCCACCGTTTTTTGCGCCGTGATATCGACAATGGAAGAAAGCAGAGCAGTTTCCCCTTCGAATTCGAACTGGCGCACCGAGAGCAGGCAGCACATTAAAGTCCCGTCGCACTTTCGAAACTGCACTTCGTAATCATCCAAATGGCCCTGGCGGCGGATCGCATCGAGAATATAACTCCGCTCCTGAGAATCGGCATAAAAATCCAAGGCTGTCCACCCCAGGGCGGTCAAATCAGATCCAAACTGTTTGTTGGTCCGCCCGTTGGCAAACAGGATGCGGCCATCCGGGCTTGTTACCAGGACCGCAGTGGGTAATTCCTCCAGGAATGCGCGCAGATTCTGTGCAGCCCCCTGGTCTGCCTGTTCCGCCCGGCCAGTTGCAGTCATTTCCGTGCCAGCGTATTTGGGTGGCTTTTTCATAAGCGTATCTCATTCTGGGCGAGACGTTTATCCCTGTTTGGCTGGAATGTGTGAAACGAATAATGAACAGGTTAGCAATATTATAGCGGAGAAGGAGGGACAAAATGTTGCTAATTGCATTTCAGTCAGCAGGAAAGCCGGCTGTACCGGATGAGACAAAACAAGCCCAAACCAAAGGCGCCATTTCCGGGGAAACGGCGCCTTTCTCCTCTTAATGGCTTGATGAGAGGGGTCGATCTTATTTCTTTGGGTCTTCGCGCAACCCGCGCTGATAATTACACCTACGGCCAGACGATCTCGGTTGGCCCGGCAAAGCCGTGCTTTTCCTGGACGAAGACACGTCCATGCGAGGGCTGGCCGCAGCCCGGCTCGTCTGTAAAGGTGATGGAAAGGTCATTGGTGGCCAGCGGCTCGAAAAGCGTCTGCCCGGCCTCGCAGCGCCAGACTTCGATGATGTAGTGCTGCATGTTCTCGTCCTCCTCATCACCGGCGCGCAGCGGCACATCCTGCCAGGTGACCGTGACCTGGTTCCCGCTGCGGGTGCCAATCGCAAAAGCCGTGGCCGGGTAATAGGGGGACTGGGGAAGCGGCGCTTTGGCCGGGTAATAGACTTCCAGGCTCTGCACAGCTCCATTGACCTGCATCAGCGGGGTCTTGACCCAGCAGGGATTGCCCCCGCCAATGGCCTGCACGTAAATCCACTCGCCATCCTCGCGCCGGCCGATGACCTCCAGGTTACTGCCCTTTACCAACCCATACTTGTACAAATACGGTGCCCCCGGCCCATAACGGCAGTTGGCTTGCTCCAGGACTTCCGCGCGCAGGGCGACAGGCGTGGCGGTTTCGCTGGGGATTGGGCTGAAAGTTGGCGAGGGGATGAGCGTCTCGGTCGGGGTCTCGGACGGCGCGGGGACAGGCGTCTGCGTGGGAGTTTCAGACGGCAGCAAGGTGGAAGCAAGCGTTGGGAACGGAGAGGGCAGGATATTCGGGGTGGTCGAGGGCGCCCCTGTGGGCGGGACCGGCAGAATGGCCGGATCAGAACAGGCCGGCAGGCAGAGGAACAGGCTGATGGTCAGGAGTAAGCGCTGGAAGGAGGTCATGGCAATTCTCTCTTGTCAGGCAGGATACAGCCATTATAGAGAATTGCAGACGCTTTGGCAAGCCAGAGCCAGGGATTATTACATTGGGAGGGCTAACGCCGGATGAGTCTGCACTCTCCAACACAGACTCACAATGAGCAATCCATCTAATTCATTGCAGCACGGACAGGGAGAGAGTGCGCGCCCAGTTCAAGCGCGGGCCTTCTTCATGGCCTCTTGCAAAGCCTGGCGAAACTTCAAAGCAGCTGGCTCTGGCCCAAGGCCGATAAATACCATCCCCTGTTTGGTCACATCACTATATCGTCCGGTGACATTCAGGCCTGAGTCTGGGATGACTTTGAACATGGCTGTATCTTCAAAAGCCTGCACCTGGATATCCCGCAGGCGGCCAGAGGCGACAACCGGTTTTTCTTTTTCCTTCACGGTCGCCCAGATAAGCCATTCGGGAGTAAGCAGGACGCCCATGGCGATCGTTTCTGTACTGCTGCCGAAAAGACCCTTTTTGTGCTCTGTGGAAACCGTCTGAGCGCACATCAGGGCAGTAGATTCGGGATTGTCAAGCTGGTAAAGCTCGGCATGTGTGCGCATGGCGGCTGCCAGGTCGGGGCGCAAGCCATCAAAAGTGCATTCCTGGGTCTTACGGGTGAAATTGCTCATGTATGCTCCTGTTTCTATTATCATACACCCGTATGGATGGTTGGGATAGGGCAAACAGCCGCTCCCCGCCAAAGCAAAATCCCGCCTGAGGGCGGGATTGAAATCCATATGCAGGCGTTATTACTGCGATACCGGAGGTTTCTCCTTCTTGCGGAAGATCTCCGCCCAGTCCACCCGGACCGTGATCTGCATCATGACGGCCAGCGTGACGATCGCGCCGATGGTGATGACCAGCCCGGTATAGCCTTCGAAGAAGAAAGCATACGAGAAGAGCACCAGGAACAGGAACTGGGCCAGGCCGGTCCACAGGGCAAAACGCCAGCCATTGATGCGGCCCAGGTAGACAGCCACCAGCGCCAGCGAGACGATGGCCGAAAGAATGAAGGAAACCTCGATCAACAGGTGATCCACCAGGTAGGCAAAGAGCAGGTGGAAGGAAAAGAAACTGGCCCCCAGGAAGAAGTAATGCATGGGGTGCAGGTTCTGCCCCTTGACCGCGCCCAGCACGATCAGGATGGTGAAGAAGAACAGGAGCGAAATCGGGGCAAAGTAACTCATGCGGCTGGCCAGCGGGCCGGGATTGAGCTTGGCAGGCATCTTGATTCCCAGGTCGAAATCGGAGACCAGGTTATTGAACTCCCACACGAACGTCCAGCCCTGGGCAGTTTGGGTTTTGGTGGAAGGCGAAATGCTGGATTCAGGGAAGTCGTACTCATTGAAGTCGGTGGTGACGGTCATCTTGAAGTTCTTGACGGTGGTGATGCCATCCGAGAAACTGTAGCGCCACTCGTCAAGGCCGCGCGATTTGTAGGCAATGTGAATCGGCACACTTTCCCCGGCCGGTACCAGGACCTCGGTGCTGGCACCGCCATAAAGCTGTTCGCCCGGCGAAACCAACTGGTCTCCCACCCGGAACTCGAAATCATCGTAGATGGTGCCGGAGGAGGGAAAATTGAAGGTCACGATCAGCGGCTTGTCTTCCCCGAGCGTGTTGGTAAAGGTATAAGAACCATCAAAAGCCACATCATAGGTCGCGTACCAGTAGAGGCCTTTGCGGCGGTGCTGGAGTTTCAGGTCCACATTGACCTGGCTGGAATCCAACTCCAGGGAGGCGTAATGATCCTTGGATTTGAGCCATGTCACCGTGGGGGCGGGCTGGGAATGCTGGGAACCCCACAGCGTCTGAACCTGGCGGCTGAGGGTGGAATCTCCGTAATCGGAGCGCACCACAATGCTGGTGCCCAGTGCCACCCACGCAACGGTGGTGCAGATGAAGATGAATATGATCGCAATCAGGCGTCCGACAGTCATTGGAATTCTCCTTATCGCTAAAGGTCTAGGATGGCCCTGCAGGGCATTATAGCACTGGGGCAGCCTGGAGGATGCCCTGGATGTCCTCTCAGGCCCTATAGAAACGCTTTCATTTACTCGCAAAAGCCATCACAGCGGGCAATTTTTGTCAGACAATTGACAGGCGCACCATTTTTTGCTACACTAGGGGCACACTTGTCAGACAACTAGACCTTTCCCCCTTCCAAAACCTATGGCTACTCTGCTTGTAAAAAATGCCTCCATTTTG
>CAYLXB010000022.1:24662-43212 GCA_964387495.1 uncultured Anaerolineaceae bacterium | reverse complement strand
TGCCAGCGGCACGGCATCCTTGATGCGGAAGATGCGCGCCTGGGCCGGGCCGTTGGAGCGGCTGGCGTAGATGAAGGTTTCAGCTTCGGCGATCGTCACATCCGCCTTGCAGCCGTTATCCCGCAGGACTTTTTCCACCTCCAGCGCGCCGCAGGTGCGTCCCGGGTGCAGGACGATGATCTGGCCGTCTTTCAGGTGCGGGGCCATCTTCTGGGCCACTTCGGCATGGGCCGAGGAGGGCAGCACCACCATGATCATATCCACGCCGGCGATATCCCTGCTGATGTCCGAGGTGGCCAGCGCCAGTTTGCCGAAGCCGTGAATGGTGCCGTCCTGGCTTTCCAGGTCGATCCCGCCGCGCTTGCGGATCACCTCGATGTGGTCGGGGGTGCGGTTGTACAACTGGACATGGAAGCCCATCAACGCCAGGTGGGCGGCCATGGCCTTGCCGCCATGTCCGGCGCCGATTACGGCAAATTTCAACTTCTTTGTGCTCATCGTATTTCTCCTTCTCCGGCGGGAATGCTTTCTCCGCCGGTCGAGCATTTACAGGTAGCGCGCCAGGCGCTGGGCCTCGCTGATGGGGTAGCTCTCGTGGTCCACGCACAGGCAGGCACCTTTGAGGATGCGCGTCCTGACCGCACCCCGCCCGAAGCGGTTGTTCTTCAACTGCGGGGCATCCAGGATGCCCTCGGTCACCGCTTTCGCCAGGGTGCCGGGGTCGGTCAGGGGGTTGGTCTTGTGCTGCAGCCCCAGGTTGTGGATGGCCCGCAGGGTCAGGCGCGTCTCGGCTATCAATTCCTGTTTCCGCATCTGGACGGCCCGGTCGCGGCGCATGTCCGGCGCGCCGCGCAGGGAATTATCAATGGCCCGCCGGGCGATCTTGCTGGCTTCGATCACATCTTCGGCCGTGGCAGCATGGTGCGCTTCGGTGTGCCCGACGATGTGATAGATGTGCGGGCGCAGGGACATTTGCAGGTAGGTGGCGGCGGCCAGGTGGCCGCGGGCCGCGTCCGGGTCGAGAGGATGGCTGAGCAGGCCGATGCGCGTCTGCCGCCAGATATGGAAATTCTTATCCTCGAGGGGTTCGATCAGTTCCAGCGCGGCCAGCATTTTCGCCAGGTCCATTGCATCCGACAGGCCGGGCGGGCTGTTGAACATCAACTGGGCGATGTAATCCCGCACACCGAACTTTTTGGCATTGAGGGCCGAAAGATAAGCCGCTGCCACGCAGACCACATCCGGCGCGTCGCGCATGCCCCAGTGATGCGGTTCGTTCAGCTCGACCGGGATATTATGTTCGCCGTACCAGGCCATCACCTCCTGGTGGGCGCGGATCGAACCTTCCAGGTCCCACGGGCCGCGCCCGTCCATCTGGTTGAACCAGAAGAGCGGGATGGCGCACCAGGCGTTGCGGATCGTCTCCACGTACATCTCCGCCAGGCGGATGAAATCATCTGTGCCGGAATAGGTGCGGAGCAGGGGATAGTTGCCCCGGCGGCTGGCGGCATACAGGGCGCGGTAATCTTCCGGGCTGCGCACGGGCACGCCGCCCGCCCCCGTGCGGCGCGGGTCCTGCCGCTCGGGGTGGAAGAAGTTTTCCTGCGCCTCCTGGTCGATGCCCAGCGAGATCACATCCAGCGCCTGGGCTTCGGCGATCTTTTCGATCCCTTCCAGGCTGGCCTGCATGGTCGGGAGGCCGAAGTGGTGGCGTAACAGCGGGTAGGGCGATTTCCAGCGGATGCGTTCGATCGCAGACTGCGGGAAATCGGCCTCTGCCAGACCCTCGGCTGGCTGGCCTTTGAGGTAAGCCAACACCTGTTCGGGCGTCTCGCTGCCGTCGAAGATGCGCTCGAAGAAGCCGATCTTTCTTGCGCGCTCCGCCACCGGCGGCGTG
The DNA here is from genome assembly GCA_964387495.1 of uncultured Anaerolineaceae bacterium. GTDB lineage: Bacteria > Chloroflexota > Anaerolineae > Anaerolineales > Villigracilaceae > DSXF01. The sequence goes on along the minus strand of CAYLXB010000022.1, from coordinate 41,315 downwards.
CCGCCAAATGCGAAGCGCACCCCGGCCTCGTGCAGGTCTGCGGCCGCCTCGGCAAACTGCCCCAGCAGCCGTTCCCCGGTCTCCGGGGTCAGGCGGTACGAGACGCCCACCAGCGCGGCCTTCTCACGCCGGGCTGCTTCCAGCACCTGCTCGACCGGCACGGCCGGCCCCAGGAACACGCCCCGCCAGCCGGCCTGCTCGGCCAGCCCCAGGAAATTGGAAACGCCCGCCACGTGGACACATTCCCCCAGCGCTGCGGCCACCACCACTTTTTCGCTTTTTGTCATGTTTTACCTCCTCGGTCTCACCCTGCCGCCGGGCTGCGGCCCGGTGGTTATTTCCGGTTTCGCCAGGCGCTCCTCAGGACCGCCTGCCAGCTGCCGCGCGCCAGCGGGAAGACCCCTTCGGTTGTCGAACGCACCTCTTCGATCGAGAAGAATGCCTTGGGATGCGTCCGGTGGATGATGCCGGTCACCACCTCCAGCGCCCAGCGCGGGATCAGGGTGAACAGGACCTTGACCGGCCCGGTGGCGCCGCGGCCGTCCAGGATGGTCACGCCATAGCCGGCCGTGTGCAGGTTGTGGGCCAGCTCTTCGCCGCCCTGGGGGACGAAGATACGGATGGCCACCGTCCCGAAGCCCAGGCGCTGTTCGAGGCGCATCCCGATGTAGTTGCCCACCGCAAACCCGGCCGCGTAGGCCAGGTAGCCGCTCACATCGTGGATGTTGCGCACGATCTGGCCCACCGCCGTGATCCAGATCAACACCTCGAAGAAGCCCAGCACGGGCGCGATGCGCCGCTGCCCGCGGCTGACGAAGATGATCCGCAGCGTGCCTAGGGTGACATCCAGGATGCGCGCCGCGAAGACAAACAACGGGAAGAGCAGCCGGTTGTAATCCGTCCAGAAGTCTGCCGGGTTCATTTTCTCCTACCTGCTCAGCCATGGATAGCCAAGCACGAACAGGATGCTGGCGATGGCACAGGTTGCCAGCATCACCGGCAGGCCGCGCTTGTTCCATAACTTTGATGTGATCGGGTGGCGCGTCCGCTCGGAGAGCGAGGCCACCACCACGTTGGCGGTCGAGCCGATGATCGTCCCGTTGCCGCCGAAACCCGCCCCGAATGCCAGCGCCCACCACAGCGGGGTGACGTTGACCCCCTGCGCGGCGAGTTCCTGCAGGACCGGGATCAGGGCGATGGTGATCGGCACGTTGTCCACCACCGCCGAGAGCACCGCCACGACCCAGATCACCACCACGCCCAGCAGGCGGGGGTCGAGGCTGCCGGTGGCGCTCATCAGGGCCGCAATCCTGTCCATCACCCCGGCATGTTCCAGCCCGCCGATCATGATGAACAGGGCCATGAAAAAGGTCAGCACACTCCACTCGATGTTCTTGAGCACCGTGTTGATGTTCGGGCGCACCCACACCAGGGCGGCGGCCGCGGCGCTCAGCGCCACGAAGGCCGGTTTGATGTGCAGGATTTCCTCGAAGAAGAAGAGCACCAGTGCACCGGCCAGCACGATCAGCACCCGCCGGGTGGTGCGGGCGTCCTCCAGCGCCTCCCGGGGATTGAGCTCCAGCACGGCCCCGGCGTTTTCGGGTTTGAGCGCCAGTTCCTTGCGGAAGAGCACCCGCAGCATGGCCAGGACGGCAAACCAGGCCACCAGCACCACCGGCAGGGAGTGCGTCAGGAAGTCCACAAAGGAAAGGCCGGCGGCGGAGGCGATCAGCACGTTGGGCGGGTCGCCGATCAGCGTGGCCACCCCGCCTGTGTCCGAGAGCAGGGCCTCCGCCATCAGGTAGGGCGACGCGTTCACCCCCAGGATTTCACAGATGAGGATGGTGACCGGGGCGATCAGCACCACCGTGGTGACATTATCCAGGAACATGGACAGCAGGGTGGTGATCGTGCCCAGCAGCACCAGCAGCCGCACCGGCCTGCCTTTCGAGAGCCTGCCCGCCAGCACGGCCAGGTACTGGAAGAAGCCCGTCGGCTCGAGCAGCGCCACCAGCACCATCATGCCAAACAGCAGGCCCAGGGTGTTGAAGTCGATTGCCTCGACCGCCTGAGCCTCGCTGTAAAAGCCCAGCCCCAGCCCGGCGGCCACCATCAGCACCGAACCGGCAAAACTGGCGATTACCCGGTTGAGTTTTTCCGAGAAGATCAAGTACAGGCTGGCTCCGAAGATCAACAGGGCGGCGCCGGCGGCGATCATGGGCTTTCCTCCCCGCCTTTGCGCCACTGGCTCAACAGGGCCGTGCCCACGTCCACCCGCGAGGCGATTCCCACCAGCCGGCCGCCGGCCGTCACCACGGGGATGTCGATCAGGTCATGCTGGTCGAGCAGGGAGAAGGCGCGCAGCAGGCCGCAGTCCTCCCGCACGGAGAGGGGCTCCTGCATCACCTCCTGGATGGAGCGGGCCATGCTTTCTGCCGAAGGCCGCTGGCTCTCCAGGGCGCCGAAATCGTGCACAAAATCGAAATCCTGGATGAACTTCAGGAAGTCGGGCATCACCAGTTCGAGCAGGTCGCTCATCTGGAGGATGCCCACCAGGCGCCCGTCCTGGTCCACCACCGGCAGCATGCCGATCCGCCGGGCGGCCAGCCGCGCCGCCGCCTGCCCGATGGTGGCCGAGGTGGAGATGGATATCACATTGCGTTTCATGCAATCACGGATTTGCACACGAGCCTCCTTGCGGACTCTCACACGCTTGGGGCGCCTTTGGTGCGGCCCATCCAATCCAGATTCTCCAGGTCGCCGAAGTGCTCCCTGAAGATGCGGTAATAGAACAATTCCTCTTTGGTGTTCAGCGACCAGCCGTTGCGCAGGTTCCTTTCGCGCACAAACTCGTCATCCTTGATCTTTGTCCCGGCATGTTCGGCCAGCAGTTCCCCCACGCCCGACCCCTGCCAGAACTTGGCCTTGACGCGCCAGAGCACATCTTCCGGCAGGGCGTCTGCCATCGCCTGGCGCAGGATCCACTTTTCGACCGGCGCCCCATTGCGCTTGATCTTGGCCCCCGCCGGGATGCGCAGGGCCAGTTCGAAGACCTCCAGGTCCAGGAAGGGCACGTGGATGGCCAGCCCGTGGGCTGCCGCGCTGCGGTCCACCCGCTGCAGGGCGGTGTTGTGCAGCCTGCCCGCAATCTCGGCCAGTTCCTCCGCCAGGCCGCTTTCGGGGATGTCTTTCAAGTAGTCGTACCCGCCGAAAAGTTCATCCCCCCCTTCCCCGGAGAAGGAAGCGCCGGTGAAATGGCTGGCCGCTTCTGCAACCAGGTAATTCAACAGGCTCGAACGGACGAGCAGCGCATCGAAAGATTCCAGGTGGCGGATCACGTCCGGCAGGACGTTCAGCAGGCCGTTCAGGGTCACGATCACTTCATGATGTTCGGCCTTCAAAAAGTCCGCCATCCGCCGGGCATACTCCAGGTCGGGCGCGCCCGCCAGGCCGCCGGCAAAGGTGTGCATCTGCCGGACGTGCGGCCGCACCAGTGCTGCCAGCACGCTCGAATCCAAACCGCCCGAAAGCCAGCAGCCCAGCGTTTCGGCATGAATGCGCCGGCAGACTGCCTGTTCCAGGCGCAGGCGCAGGGCGGCGGCCAGCGTGGGGTAATCCTCTTCCAGGGGAGGCTGGACCTCGATCCGGTAAAAGGGCCGGGGGAATGTGTTCTTATCCATCCAGCACCCGTTGGGGAACTCATGGATATCGCGTGTCACTTCCAGCAGTGCCTTGACCTCGGAAGCAAAACACGTCGCACCGTCGCCTGTTTTCCCGTAGTAGAGCGGGCGCACCCCCAGCGCATCCCGCGCCAGGAAGAACCCCTGCGGCAGGTCGCAGGCCAGCGCAAAAGCCTCGTGGTGCGCGGGGAGCGCGCCCGGGTCGGGCAGAGGCGGGAACTCTGCATCCCAGACTGCCCCCCTGCGCATGGAGGGCGGGGTGATCCTTTCTTCCGACTCACCCCATACCGCTCCCAGGGTCGTTGAAGCCCCCTCGATGATCTTTTGTTCCTTCTTCCCGCGGTAGGCAATTTTGCCCAGCATTCTGGCAACTTCACTCTTTTTGTGCATGGCTGTGATTCCAACGATTCCGGCCATCTATTTTCTCCTTTTCATGGTTGAATGACTGCGATATAGATCGCAGGAATCCAGCCGCTGCGGCCCAGCAGGTCCCGGACCTTGATCCATTCGACGTTATCCAAGACGGCCCTTTCCGGCAGGATTTGCACCAGCGCGCCCTCCGGGATGTACCCGATGACCACGCCGGCCGGTTCCACCCGCAATCCCAGGCTGCGCCCGCCGGTCGAGATGATATATCCCGTCCCCGGTGTGGCCGTGGGTGTGCTGGTCAGGGTTGCCGTAGGGCTGGCCGTCACGGTCGGGCTGGGGGTGGCGGTGTACTGGAGCGTAGGTGCCGGCGTCCGGGTGGGTGTTGGCGTTGGCGGCACAAGCGGGTCCAGGTGTATGGCGGGCACGATGGTCAACTTGATGGACACGGCCTGCCCCAGCCGGGTGGCCAGGGCTTCCTGGAGACGAATGACCTGGGCATAGGTGGGGGCCTGCACCGCGCGCAGGGTGATGCGCAGGTTGAGCACGTTTGCGTCCCCGTTGATGGCTACGTCCACCACCTCCGCCTGGGCCAGTTTGGCCGTTTCTTCTGCGACCACCGTCCGGACCTGCTGCAGCCGCTGGGCGTCGTGCACGAATTGCAGGGTCAGGGTGATGAGCGGGATGGTGGTCAGCAGCACCAGCAGGGCCGAGACGAAGGCACTGCGCGGGATCCTGTGCCAGGTGTTTGCCGGGTGCAGCGGCCGAAAGCCCAGCAGCGCAAAGGTCATGATGCCCGCGAAGGAAATTGCCGCCAGGTTGGTGACGAAGAGCAGCAGGGCGCCAAAAATCACGCCCGGGTTGGCCAGCGCCAGGCCGATCCCCACGGTGCATAAAGGCGGCATGAGGGCGGTCGCGATGGCCACTCCCGGCAGGGCGGCCGAAATTCGGGGCTGGGCCAGGGCATAGGCGGCAGCCGCGCCGCCTGCCAGGGCAATGCCCAGGTCGAACGGGTTGGGCCGGGTGCGGTTCAGCACCTCGCCGGGCAGCTCCTGCAGGATGCCAAACGGCAGGCTGCTGGCCAGCCAGGCCACCAGCGCCGAGAGCAGGGTGGCCAGCAGGATACCCTCCACCAGCGCCAGGACTGCATGTTGGAACATACGCCGTTCGCCTGCCACCGAAGCCAGGGACATCCCCAGGATGGGGGACATCAGGGGGGCAACCAGCATCGCGCCGATGATCACGGCCGCCGAATTGGTGATCAGCCCCAGGGTCGCGATGATACAGGAAAGCACCACCAGGAAAAAGAAGTCGAACCCCGGGGAGGACGAAACCTGTAATTCCTCCAGCACCTCATCCCGCCGTTCCGGGGTGAGCAGGATGTTCAACCGCCGCATGGTATCGGTGGGTTTCATCCCGCCCCCTTTCCCGGCTCACAGGTCGAGGCACGTTTCAACAGTGCCAGGGGCACGGGATGGACGATCTTTTCGCCTGCACCTTCCTTGATGCGCTGTACCAGGATCTGCACCAGCAGCCTGGCGATCTCGTAGACCGGCTGGTCGATGGTTGTCAGCGGCGGCTGGCTGTGTGCGGCTTCCTGCACCCCGTCAAAGCCCGCCACGCCCAGGTCCCTGCCCACGGCCAGCCCCTTCTGGTGCGCCGCATGCAGCACCCCGAAGGCCGTCTCGTCGTTGATGCAGACGAATGCATCCGGCGGCTCCGCCAGGGCCAGCAGGCCCAGAGCGGCCTCGTAGCCGCCCGTGCTGGTCATATCGGCCGTGCAGGTGAATCCGGGGCGGAAGGGCAGGCCGGCCGCCTCCAGCCCGCTGCGGTAACCGCGCTGGCGGTCCGCCTGGATCTTCAGCTCCTCCGGCCCGCCGATGTAGGCGATGCGTTCGAAGCCGCACTCCACCAGGTGTGCCACCAGCGCCGCGACCGAGCCGCAGTTGTCCACCATCACGTGCGGGAACTCGACCTCATCCAGCGAGCGCTCCAGCCCGACGAAAGGGAAGTGCTCGGCCGCCAGGAAGCGCACCCGCCAGTCCTGCAGGCGCAGGCGTGCCAGGACGATGCCGTCCACCTTGTTCCCCTGCACCCAGGTGCGGTAGAGGCGCTCCTCTGTTTCCGATCCCGGCGCAGCCGTCGCGACCAGCAGGTCGAACCCGTGCCGGTTGGCCTCGTCACCCAGGCCGGCCAGCAGTTCCGAGAAGAACGGGTCTCCGAAGCGCGGCCGGGCGGCCGGCAGCACGAAACCGAGCGTATCCGCCTTGCGCCGCCTTAACTGGCGCGCCGCCCGGTTGGGCACGTAGCCCATCTCGCGCGCCGCCTGGCTGACCCGCTGGCGGGTCTCCTCCGAAATATCCGGGTACCCGTCCAGCGCCCGCGAGACCGCCCCGATGGAAAGGTTGAGTTTCCGGGCAATATCCCGTATCGTGACCGTCATCTGCCGCACCTCAACTGAAACGTTTCAGTTAATTATACCAAAAAATCCCCTTCAAAAACTACCCGGCCCTGGAGATAAGCATCTCCGGGGCCGGATTTACTTTAAGAGTTTACATCAGGAGTTTACCTCACCCCTGCTTCTGCTCGATCCTGGCCCAGGTGTCCCGCAGGGTGGTGGTGCGGTTGAAGACGGGGCGGCCGGGGCTGCTGTCGGGGTCCATGCAGAAGTAGCCCGTGCGTTCGAACTGGAAGCGCTCGCCGGGGATGGCCTCCGCCAGGCAGGGTTCGACCCAACAGCCCTCCAGCACTTCCAGTGAGCGGGGGTTGAGGATGCTGTCCAGGTCCTCGCCCACGTCCGGGTTCTCGGCGGTGAAAAGCTGCTCGTACAGGCGCACTTCGGCCGGCACGGCGTGCTGTGCAGTCACCCAGTGGATCGTGGATTTGACCCGCCGCCCGTCGGGGGCGTCGCCGCCGCGCGTGGCCGGGTCGTAGGTGCAGTGCACCGCCAGCACCTCGCCGGAGGCCGGGTCGCGCTCCAGGCCGGTGCAGGTCACCAGGTAGGCGTAGCGCAGGCGTACCTCGTTGCCCGGGTACAGGCGGTGGTACTTGGGCGGCGGCGTCTCGCGGAAGTCGTCCTGCTCGATGTAGAGCACCTTCGCGAACGGCACCTTGCGCGTGCCTGCCGCCGGGTCTTCGGGATTGTTGACCGCCTCCATCCACTCCACCTGCCCCTCGGGATAGTTGTCGATCACCAGCTTGAGCGGCTTGAGCACGGCCATGCGCCGGGCCGAGCGTTTGTTCAGGTCGTCCCGGATGCAGGCCTCGAACTGGGCCATCTCGACCCACGAGTCGTTGCGCGTCTCGCCGGTCTTGGTGATGAAATCGATGATCGCCTCGGGCGTCACGCCGCGCCGGCACAGGCCGCGCAGGGTGGTCAGGCGCGGGTCGTCCCAGCCGCTCACCACCCCCAGCTCCACCAGCTTGCGCACCTTGCGCTTGCTCATCATGGCGTAGGTCAGGTTCAGGCGCGAGAACTCGATCTGCCGGGTGCGGAACTCGCCCAGCTGCTCCAGGAACCACTCGTACAGCGGGCGGTGGATGATGTACTCCTGCGAGCACAGCGAGTGGGTGATGCCCTCCATCGAGTCGTTCTGGCCGTGCGACCAGTCGTAGAGCGGGTAGATGCACCACTTGTTCCCGGTGCGGTGGTGGGGGACATTCAGGATGCGGTACATGACCGGGTCGCGCATCACGATGTTCGGGTGGGCCATGTCGATTTTGGCGCGCAGGACGCGGCTGCCCTCGGGGAACTCGCCGTTCTTCATTCGCTCCAGCAGGTCCAGGTTCTCCTCCACGGAGCGGTTCCGGTAGGGCGATTCCAGGCCCGCCTCGGTCAGCGTGCCGCGCGTCTGGCTGACCTGCTCCGGCGACTGGTCGTCCACGTAGGCCAGGCCCTTTTTGACCAGGCGGATGGCCCACTCGTACAGGCGGTCGAAGTAGTCGGAGGCGTAAGTCTCTTTGACCCACTCCAGGCCCAGCCAGTGGGCGTCTTCCTTGATGGCCTCCACGAACTCGGTCTCTTCCTTGGCCGGGTTGGTGTCGTCGAAGCGCAGGTACAGTTCACCGCCGAACTGCCGGGCGGTGTTGTAATCAATGTAAAAAGCCTTGCAGTGCCCGATGTGCAGGTAACCGTTTGGCTCGGGCGGCAGGCGCGTCCGCACGTAACTGAAGCGCCCTGTGCGCAGGTCTTCTGCCACGGCTTCGAGGATGAAATCAGCGGGTTGGGTTTCTTCTGGTGCCATGTTCTTGCTCCGGGTTGAAAGATGAGGCTTGTCACCCTGGGACAGCGTCCCTAGCTGCCGGAAGGTCTCTGCTTTGGCCGCAGAGAGGGCTCCGGCCGAAGGCCGCGCCCCGGGATGGCGGAAATCTTGTGTCGCCCGGTGGAAACGTTCTGTCGAGACAGCGCCGGGTTAATTAGTCTATTATATATCAAAAGAATCCCTTTCTGCGGCTATAATTGGGCCTAACGAGGTGACTATGAGCGCAAAACAGAACCCGCCCAGGTTCCTGGGTACCTACTTCGACTCCGCTGCCGTCTTCCGCATCGTCGGCGGCGCCAGGATTGCCGCCTGGCTGATCCTGGCGGTGTACGTGCTGGAATTCGCCGCCAGCGTGGGAATCTATACCCTGCAGGTCCTGCGCGGCTTCTTCGTGGGGCTGGGACCGACCGATTACGCCCAGCAGATGATCTACTTCCTGAAACTGCCGTTGAGCGGCATCCTCTTCTTCTTCGTCCTGCAAGCCGCGGCCCAGGCCCTGCTCATCCTGCTCGACATCGAATCCAACACCCGCCGCGCCGGCCAGGGCAAATAGCCCGTTTCCCCTGCGGAACCATCAAAAAGCCGCCCGGATTGCGGGCGGCTTTTTTGTTTTCCCTGCACTACTTGACTGCAGCGCAGATTAGCAACAGCGGTCATCTTTCAATTTTGTTCTTGGACAATTGAAATAATGCTGCCTTCAATACTTGCCAAGATATTTTGGCGGTGTGTTTATCAGGATTGAATCTGGAACTCATTTGTTGATAAGGGTGTATGTAATTTCTAAAATTCCTGAGCGCGTGGCTATATTTTTTCACATCTTCATCAAGAAGCCCTACTTCATATGCTACATCGATGAAATTACTTAAAGTCCACTCCGAATATTGCTTTACTTTTCCATCTCTACCTTTTGGTGATGATTTTGATTGATTGAACTCTTTCGAATATTTCGATGTTACTCCAAGTAAAACTCCTTCAAGTGTGCTACCTGCAAGGAAAATTACAGATAGAGGTGCATCTACGGACAAACATTTTTCAATTTCATTTATTCTGAGTTTCAAGACTTCGATAACAATCCCATCTAGACCGATGCTTTCAATCGAAACCTCTTGAAACTCTCTTTGTAGGAACTCATCCTCATTGGGGGTGGGTGCGCTTTCGTCAATCTCTATTCGGTCAAGTCGAACAAAATTAATTTCTGCCCCGCTTCTGACAACTTTCCATTTATCGAAAGCAAGATATCGGTTGAAATCTGTTATAAAACTATCTAGTTCGCCAACTCGGCCAATAAAATTAACAGGAGCGAATAAATTCTTTATGCATCTGTCTAATTCTGGTGTGCCGTTGATCTCTGCCAGTCTTCCGTCCGTATAAGAGGCTCTTGTTGGAAATTCTTGTCCGTAAGTATCTTTAAAACCCAATTCGTTAAAAAAATGGACCAATTGGAGGCCCGTTCGGCGTTGCATTTCTTCGTTAATCAGCAACCTGAGCTTTTCAAGTGACTTACTTTGAAGGATCATATCGCCCTCTGGTAATATTTTTCTCTTTATCCAAGCAGATTCGACAATGTGTTGTGGTGCACACCTATCATAATTGTGAGTTCTTGTCTATTAAAAGGCAATTATCTTTTTTTACGATACGCAAAAGCATGTCAAACTATAAGCCTGCCCCGCATAGGTCCCATGCGCTCTATACCTCGCGATGGTTCAGTATCTAAATACCTCGCCACCTATACGCCCGGCGATAACCCAACCCTTCTGCCTCTGCAACCGTAGTAGCATACAATTCTCCTCGCTCTGATTCGACGACAGTCGTATCATATTGCTGGTCGAAGGGTAGATGATAAATTTTTGATCCATCTTTTCTGGATATATTGCATTTGATACAAGGATATTGTTGAAGCGGCTTTAATTCCCTGTAATTAATTTTTAAAAAATCCGCGAAATGTTTTGCTTTGTCTGATAAAACAGTAGAAGTTACAAATACTGCGTGAACTTTTTTCTTTGGATGATCTATTTGATAAGCTACAGAAGTCCCATATAACTGAAAAATATGCTTTTCATGAATGGTTTTTTCACGAGACCAATACTTACATTGAACAACTTGTACTTCATTTCCACGTGTCGTTACTAAATCCCTTCCTAAATCCGAGAATCCTTCAACAATTCCTTGATATTGAACTTGCCACCCTTGACATTCATACTGATAACCAATAAATCGCTCATAATCTCTTCCAATTTCCCATCGACTTTTTTTTCTATTCCAATAGCGATCTAAGGCGCGCTGATATTTTTCGGTACTCGACAAACTATCATATTCTGCGTCTGTTAGCCAGCGTTTAGCTGGATCGTTATCTTCATCGTCAGAGTAAACACTTACCTTATTTTCTGTTGCTTGTCGAACAATATCATCAATATCTTCATCTCGGAAGTCTGTGAGCCATGGAAACAAAGTTTCGTAATATTCAATTTGATATTTTAACGTTCGCCACAACTTATCAGATTCGCGCTTGGCACTTGAAATCTCTCTAACCGTGTCAGCGGCTTTTTGCGCAGGATGAGATTTGGTTTCTAACCAAGTTGCAACTTTCATGTTTTGGAGATAATAGTAATCTGCATAAGCCTTTGCCAACCAAGGAAAGCCCTCTGATTTTTCTTTCGCTAGAATTTCAAGCGCTGCTTTTTCATTTTCAACTCTCTTCTTCCATTCTTCTTGATCGCGTTTTAATTGAGTTTCACGACTTTCCACAGAATCTAAGCGAGGTTTGAGCAGGTCATATAAATCGGCGCGTCTTACCTTCTCGCTGATCCAAGAGATAACAATTACAACAATTGCGATTCCAATGCCGACAACTATTAATTTTTCCATAATGATATGAATTATTAACTTTGCGTGTGCGGATTTACTTAACTTTAGTACGATTTACCGTAAAATAATCCTCCGCCTATTTTATAATTAAACCCATGAGGTAAATATACAAGAAAACGACATCGCTGGCAAGAGGCTAATCATTGAGGTCCGGTTATGAATTTGGATATTTTTTAATTAGGCGGTACTCTCCACCATAGCGCCATGTAGAGTAGCGACGCTTGTAGTGCAAGAGAGCGCAACTTCGTCTCCAAAAGATCCTTTTTCGATTTTTCTGAACTTAAGTCTCTGGCCGATTAAAGTGTTTGTTTTCTCAGCATGATTGTCAATAAAAGCAGAACAAACCTTAGTCTGCCCCACCTGAGTTTCATCAGTCCATTGGCTATCTACTATTCATCCTCCCGCTCCCCGGACTCACCATATACAGCCCGCCGTTGCGGTGCAGCAGCGCGAATCGCCGCCTCCAGGCCGCGTAATAACGGCGGGCGCGCTCGGAGTGCCAGGCGTAGTTCTCGAACTCCTCCTGGAACAGGGCGAAGATGCGGTCGTAGGTCTGGACGAACTGGCTGCGGTAGGCCTCGCTGACCACTTCCAGGTGCTCCAGCACCCAGCAGGGCGCCTCGAACTCCCAGCTCCCGGCCAGCCCCAGGAAGCGGTAATCCGCGGAGACGTACGGGTAGAACGGGAACTGGCGGCAGCCCAGGCTGCGGAAGGCGCGCTGGCACTCGGCCGGGCCTTTGCAGGCCAGCAGGATCATGCCGGGCGGCAGTTCCGCCTGCAGGCGGGCGCGCTCCTTCTCCGGTTCCTTCTCGGCGGCGCACTCATCCCCGCGCCAGGGGTGCCACAGGTCCGTGGCGTCCCGCAGGTAGCTCCACTCGCTCTCGTAGACCGCCGGCACGGCGTGGCAGATGTCGCAGCAGAACGGCTTGCCGTTCGGGTTGCGCGGCGCGCACATCCGGCCGCAGTCCAGCTCGCAGATGGGCGCCTCGAAGCCCGCGTACAGGCGCCGGATCTCGTCCGGGCCCAGGTCGGCAGGCGAGCGCAGGAAGCCCCCCATCTCAGGCCCTTCCCGGTGCGGCCCGGCGCCCCAGCTGGACGACGAGCACCCCCGCGAAGACCAGCCCCAGCCCGGCGATTTCCTTCAGGGACGGGCTTTCCCCCAGGAAGAAGAAGGCCAGCATCGCCACCTGCGGCATCATCAGGCTGTTCAGGATCGACGATTCGACCGCTGACAGGCTGCGCAGGGTGTTGTTCCACAGCGTGAAGGCCAGCGCCGTGTTGACCACTGCCAGCCAGGCGATGATGGCCCAGTCCCGGGCGCTCAGTCGCCCCGGGCCCTGGAAGAGCAGCCCCGCAGCCAGCAGCACGGCCGCCCCGACGCCCATGCTGACGAAGGTCACCACCCGCGGCGGGATGGCGTTGCCGCGGTTGATGCTCCGCCCGGCCAGCGAGGCGGCCGCGTTCCCGCCCAGGCAGACCAGCGCCGCCAGCAGCCCGGGAAACTGTCCCGGCGGCAAGCTCACCGGCAGGAAGTAGGCCAGCACGCCGCCGGCCGCCAGCGCCACGCCGCCCCACTGCAGCGGGGCGGGGCGCTCATTCAGGAAGAAGATGCCCGCCCCCGCCACCAGGGCCGCCGTCAGGTTGAGCACCAGGTTGAGCGTGGCGGTCGGCAGGTAGGCCAGGCTGACGAACTGCGCCCCCTGCGTCAGGCTGTAGACCAGCAGGCCGGCCAGGGCCAGGCGGCGCCAGTTGGCCCGCGAGAGGTCTTTCAATGCCTGCCTCTGGCCCGGGTCGAACAGGACGAAGGGCGCCAGGCACAGGAAGGCCAGTTCGTAGCGCAGCCCGGCGAAGGTCAGCGGCGGCAGGTCGCCGCGCAGGCCGAATTTGATCAGCACCCACGAGGTGGACCACAGGAAGGTCGTCAGCACGGCCTGCAGGATGGCAGAGAGGCGGGAAGGGGCGCGCATGGGAGAGGGCCGGGCCTTATTTCTTGTGGATGTAGCGCGGCCGGGTCATGTTTTCGGGCGAGAGGATCTCGTCCAGTTCGGCCCGGCTCAGGTAGCCCTTCTCGAGCACGATCTCGTACACCGCCCGCCCGCTGCGCAGGGCCTCGTCGGCCACCTCGGTCGACTTCTCGTAGCCGATGTAGGGGTTGAGGGCGGTCACCAGCCCGATGCTGTTCTCCACCATCCGGCGGCAGACCTCCCGGTTGGCGCGGATGCCGCGGATGCAGCGCCCGGCCAGGGTGCGGCAGGCCCGCCCGAGCATGTCCAGCGAACTGAACAGGTTGTAGGCGATCACCGGCTCCATCACGTTCAGTTCCAGCTGCCCGGCCTCGGCCGCCAGCGTCACGGTGATGTCGTTGCCGATCACCTCGAAGGCCACCTGGTTGACCACCTCCGGGATGATCGGGTTGACCTTGCCGGGCATGATGGTCGAGCCGGGCGCCATGGGCGGCAGGCTGATCTCGTTCAGCCCGGCCCGCGGCCCGGAGGCCAGCAGGCGCAGGTCGTTGCAGATCTTGGAGAGTTTCACCGCCACGCGCTTGAGCACGCCCGACAACTGCACATACGCCCCGGCGTCCTGGGTGGCTTCCACCAGGTCGCGTGCCCCCACCACCGGGATGCCCGAAAGGTCGCGGATCTTTTCGGTCACCAGGGCGGCGTAATCCGGGTGGGAGTTCAGCCCGGTGCCGATGGCGGTCGCGCCCATGTTGATCTCGCGGATCAGGGCCTGCGCCTCGCCCACCCGCTGGATGTCCTCCTCGACCATGATCGCCCACGCCCCGAACTCCTGGCCCAGGGTCATCGGCACCGCGTCCTGCAGCTGCGTGCGCCCCATCTTGATCACGTCCCGGAACTCCTCCGCCTTCAGCCCCAGCGCCTGCTGCAGGTTTTTCATCTCGGCCATCAGCCCGTCCATCTTCTGGCTCAGGGTCAGACGCAGGGCGGTGGGGTAGACGTCGTTGGTGGACTGCGACAGGTTGACGTGGTTGAGCGGGTGCAGGATGTCGTAGCGGCCCTTCGCGTGGCCGAGCAGTTCCAGCGCCCGGTTGGCGATCACCTCGTTGGCGTTCATGTTGGTCGAGGTGCCGGCGCCGCCCTGGATGGCATCCACTACGAATTCGCCGTGCAGGCTCCCGCCCAGGATCTCGTCGCAGGCCGCCGCGATCGCCTCCGCCAGCTTCCCGTCCAGCAGGCCCAGCTGCCGGTTGGTCAGCGCGGCCGCCTTCTTGATCACGGCCAGCGAGTTGATCAGGCGCGGGTAGTGCGCGATCGGGATGCCGCTGATGTCGAAATTCTCGGTGGCGCGCAGGGTCTGGATGCCGTAGTAGCGCTCCGCCGGTACCTGGCGCTCGCCGAGCAGGTCATGTTCGAGACGGGTCTGGGTCATATCAACCTCCATTTTGTGTACCAGATTATAGCCGTTTATGCTATTCTATAGCCATGGCCATTCACATGCTCAACTGCTTCACCTGCAATGCCCGCGTTCCTGCCCGCCTGCGCACGGGGGCGCTCTGCCCGCTGATCGAAACGGAGCAGGGCCTGGTGCTGGTGGATACCGGTCTGGGCACGCAGGACTATCTCCACAAGCCCGCCATCCTGCGCCTCTTCCAGCTCATCACCATCTGCCCGCTCGATCCGCAGCAGGCCGCCGTCCGCCAGGTGGTGCGCCTGGGCCGCAGGCCGGAGGATGTGCGCCACATCGTGCTGACCCACATGCACTTCGACCACTGCGGCGGCCTGCCGGACTTCCCCTGGGCCAGGGTCCACGTCCACCGCCGTGAATACGAGGCCTTCACCGGCCGGCGGCAGCATTGGACCGAGATGGCCTACGTCCGCCGGCACATCGCCCACGGGCCGGATTGGGCGCTGTACGACGATACCGGCGAAAAGTGGTTCGATTTCGAGGCCATCCGCCTGCCCTTCGAGCCGGAGATGTGGCTGGTGCCGCTGCACGGTCACACCCGCGGCCAGTGCGGCGTGGCGGTCCGCACCGCCGGCGGCTGGCTGTTCCACGTCGCGGATGCCGCCGCCGTCGAGCCTGGCAACCCGGCCCCCCTCTGGCTGGTGCACCTGGTGCTGGGGCCGCACCACGAGCGGCTGTGCGCCTTTGCCGCCGCCCATCCCGAGGTGCGCCTGACCACCGGGCACATGTGGCCCTCGTTCTTCAGTGACTTTGCGCGGATTTCTTAGCCCGGTTTTACGGTGCGTTAATTGATTTCTTATATCCGCGCCCTATAATTCCCCTTGTTCCAATTGAAAACTGCTGGATCCGGGCTTCCCGGGCGCTCTGGATTCTTGACGAAAATGTGCGAGGCGAAAATGTCCTGGAAACGAATCTTCTATATCCTGTTCCTCATCCTGGTGGCGGGTGCTTCGGCGCTGGGGGGTGCCGTGGCCGGCGGCGTGGCGGTCTACCAGGCCGTGCGCCAGAACCAGCCGCTTGCCCATGCGCTTCTGCCCGAGGCCGTCCCGGCCGCCAATACCAATCCCTCCCAGACCCTCTCCATCGAGACCTCCGAGTTCCAGACCACCATCACCCGGGCAGCCGAGACCGCCGGCCCGGCGGTGGTGACGGTGGTGGGCACCATCCCCGGCGGGCTGACCATCTTTGGCCAGACCGCGGACCAGACGGCCAGCGGCAGCGGGGTCTTCATCACCCCGGATGGCTACATCCTGACCAACAACCACGTGGTGGAAAGCATGCAGGAGATTTGGATCGTGCTCTCGGACGGCAGCGAGCAGAGCGTGGACCTGGTCGGCGCGGACAAGTTCGCCGACCTGGCCGTGCTGAAGGCGGCCGAACCGGCCCCGGCGGTGGCGGACCTGGGAAATTCGGACGTCCTCAAGCCCGGCGAGACGGTCATCGCCATCGGCTCCCCCCTGGGAGACTTCAAGAACACGGTCACGGTGGGCGTGATCAGCGCTACCGGGCGTTCGATCGATACCGGGCAGGGCTACCTGGTGGAAGGCCTGATCCAGACCGACGCGGCCATCAACCAGGGCAACTCGGGCGGGCCGCTGGTCAACCTGGCCGGGGAGGTGGTGGGCATCAACACCCTCATCGTGCGTGCCAGCCAGAGCGGGACCGTGGCCGAGGGCCTGGGCTTTGCGGTGCCGGTCAATACGGCCCGCGCCGTGGCCGAACAGATCATCCAGAAGGGTTATTTCTCCCGCCCCTACCTGGGCATCAACTGGCAGCAGGTCACGCCCTACGTGGCCGCCAGGTACCGCCTGCCGGTCGAATGGGGTATCTATGTGACCCAGGTCGATCCCAACAGCCCTGCCGGTCAGGCCGGCCTGCAGGAGGGGGACATCATCACCCGCCTCAATGAGGTCGCCCTGGACGAGACCCACTCGTTCATCAACACCCTGTTCACCTATAAGCCCGGCGACCAGGTCACCCTGACGTTCGTGCGCGGCGAAGAGGAGTTCCAGCGCCAGGTCACGCTGGCAGAATCGACCAGCCAGTGAACC
>CAYLXB010000022.1:0-24562 GCA_964387495.1 uncultured Anaerolineaceae bacterium | reverse complement strand
TAGCGGATACCGTCCAGCCAGGTCTGCCCGCAGGCGGCGCATTTGACCTCGATCACGAAGTTGTCCATCACGCCGTTCCTGGCGAAAAGCACGCTCTCCCGGGTGGCCGAAAGCGGGTTGCAGCTGCCCTGGACGGTTGCGGCGCCGGGGTCCTTCTGCCAATCCAGCAGGTGTTCCAGGTACAGCCCGTTCTCATCCCAGCCCCACACGCCCTGCGGGGTCTCCACCACCAGGCAGGTGTCGTGGGCCGGTTTCGGCTGGGAGCGCAGGAATCTTTTGGCCGTTTCGGCGTCCGGGCCTTTGTATTCGACATAGGTCTGGGCCCGCCCCGCTTCTGTTTTGATGCGGGTGCCGCTCAGGGTGATTCCTTCCGGCAGGGATGGGGTGGAGGCGGCCGGGAGCGCACTGCCCGCCGGGGCCTGTGGGACGGCCGCCGGGCGGGCGGGTTTCTTCCCTTCCAGCCAGACGTAGAGGCCTGCCCCCGCCAGGCTCCCCAGCAGGATCAGCATTTCGAGCAGGCTGAAGAGCAGGGTTGTATCGGCGGACTTTCTGCCGGGGGCAGTGGCCACTTCGATCAGGACGGTCAGGGGCAGGGGGGCCATCAGGATCAGGCCGGCAATGCGCGCCGTCCTGCCGCTGGCCACGAGTTTTTCCCTGAACGACAACTTTCCCCCGACCAGGGCGAGCAGCCCGAACATGAACAAGACGAACTCCAGAATCAGACAGTAAACCATGGTGGCACCTCAGTGTATGTGTGATCCGGGTTGGAACCCATCTAAAAAATGTCATTCTGAGCGGCCGCAGGGAGCGAAGAATCCCGGCTGTGCGCGAAAGGGTTGGATGCTCAGCGGACCTCCCCGCTGACTTCCCCTTCCACTTTATCGGCCCAGGGATAGATCTCCGTCCCCAGCGCAGCGGCGCGGATGGCCGGGTCGTCCGAATAGTGCCCGCGCAGTTCGGGCGGCAGGAGCGCGGCGATCTGGCGCATGATCTCGTGCCCGATCTCGTCCAGCTGCTGGCGGCGCTCCCGCCCGCTGCCGCCGGCCTTGAACGGCCCGAAGGGCTTGCCGATGTTGATGGTCGCCCGGGCGCGCCGGCCCTCTTTCAGCGCCGGGAAGATGTCCGTAAAGCCGTAGTACCCCACCGGCAGGATGGGGGCATTCGACAAGGTGGTCAGGAAGGCCGTGCCAGGCCGCGCCGGGCGCAGCACGCTGGCCCAGTTGCCGCCCTCCGGGAAGATGCCCAGCACGCCGCCCTGCTTCAGCACCGAGACGGCCCCCTTGAGCGCCTCGGTCGAGCCGGTGCCGCGGTGCAGGTGCAGGAAGCCCCAGGCCCAGGGGATGATCCGCGACCACTTCGGGGCATGCGGCGGCTGTGCCCCGCCCACGAACTCCAGCGGCCAGGGCGCAATCCGCACCAGGGCCGCCGGGTCAGTGAAACTGAAGTGGTTGCCCACCATCAGCAGGGGGCCTTTGGGCGGCAGGTTTTCCCGCCCGATGATCTCCAGGTCGGCCAGCAGGGCAAAGGCCGGCTTGGAGAGTTGGTGCATGATAAAGCGCACCAGCCGGCGGCGAGGATAGGGGATGAAACTGGCTTTATCGTTCATTCACCTGATTATAGTACTCTCTTAGTCCGCACTGGCGTGTTCGATGGCGGCCCGGCGGGCACGTTTCTCATTGACCGCCAGCAGGATGAACAATCCGGCGACCAGGAAGACCACGATCAGGCTCAACCCGGCGCGGTAGCCGTACTGGTCTGCCAGGACCGGGTCCAGGCCGCCTTTCTCGAAGAACTGCGCCGCGCGGTAGGCCAGTCCGCCGAAGATGAACGGCCCGATAAAGGAGGAGGATTTGCCGGCGATGGCAAAGAAGCTGAAGAACTCGGCGCTCTTGTGACTGGGGGCGAACAGGCCGGTCATGGTGCGGCTGAGCGATTGGACGCCGGTCAGCGCGAAGCCGGCCAGCGCGCCGATGACGAAGTAGCCGGTCAGGGTCTGGTTGAGCACCATCCAGACCACCGCAATGATCATCAGCACCAGGGCAACCAGCAGGGCGCGCTTGAAACTCACCCGCTCGCTCACCAGGCCGAAGACATAGGCGCCCAGGGCGCTGGTGGCCTGCACGATGATCATGAAGATGATCAACTGGGTCTGGTTCATGCCGAACAGCACCACGCCGATGATGGAAGCGAAGTTGAGCGCCATCAGGATGCCGTCGTTGTAGATCAGGAAGGAGACGATGAACTTGATGAATTCGCGGAACTGGCGCACCGCCTGGATGGTGTGCTTCAGGCGCCGGAAGGCCAGCGAGAGGTAGGTCTCCCCGGCAGGCAGGGGGTGCGGCTCGCGGCGTTCCTTGACCTGCAGGAAAAGCGGGATGGTCGAAACCGAGAAGAACAGCGCCGTGAAGGCCATGGAAGCGCGCACGACCAGCTGGTTCAAGGCCGGGTCGCCCTTGGTCAGGACGATCACCGGCAGGATGAGCAGCAGGCAGACGATGCCCCCCAGCGAGCCGATGGCCCAGCCGTTGCCCGAGACGCGTCCCATCTCGCCGGCCTCGGCCACGTCCGGCAGGAGCGCATTGTAGAAGACCTGCCCGCCGCGGTAGCCGATCTCGGCCAGGATGAAGAAGAGCATGCCGGTGAAGATGTCGCCTTTTTGTACGAAGAAGAGCAGGGCGGTGAAGATCCACGACAGGCCCGAGAATAAGAGCAGGAAACGCTTCTTGAATGCCGAATAGTCGGCCACCGTCCCCAGGATGGGGGTCAGCCCGGCCACCACCAGCATGGCCGCACCCAGGGCAATGCCCCACAGGCGGGTCCCTTCCGTGCCGCCCACCACGCCGTTCTGGAAGTAGGCCGAGTAGACCGCCAGCAGGATGACAGCCGCGTAGGCCGAGTTCCCGAAATCAAAAAAATACCAGGCTCTCTGCTGGCGTTTTTTATCAATGCTTACCGTGATGGGTTGGCTCATATGGTCCTCATGGGTTGGATTTGTCCGATTGTACCAGTCTTCATCCGATTGCGGCAGTTGCAGGTGCCGCTCGGCTTCCCAATGGTATAACGCCTTTGGCGTGGAATCGGTGCGCCTCTGGCGTATAATTCCACCCATGACCTGGATCTACCTGCTCATCGAGTTCCTCGACGAACTGGTCTTTGGGGTGGCCGAGTCCGCCTGGCCTGCCATCCAGGCGGACCTGCACCTGAGCTACACCCAGATCGGCGTGCTCATGACCGTGCCCGGCATCTTCTCCTCGCTCGTGGAGCCGTTCCTGGGCATCCTGGGGGATGTCTGGAGGCGCCGCCTGCTGATCCTGGGCGGCGGGGTGGTCTTTGCCCTGGCCCTGCTCCTGACCGGGCTGAGTTACTGGTTCGGGCTGCTGTTGCTCTCCTTCGTCCTGTTCTACCCGGCCTCCGGGGCGTTCGTCAGCCTTTCGCAGGCCGCCCTGATGGACCTGGAGCCTTCCCGGCACGACCAGAACATGGCCCGCTGGACGTTTGCCGGTTCGCTGGGGGTGGTCAGCGGCCCTCCCCTGTTGATCGGGACCTCGTATATCGGTTTCGGCTGGCGCGGCCTGTTTGTTTCCCTGGCCGGGCTGGCGCTGCTGGTCCTGCTCTTTGCCGCCCGCCGCCTGCCCCCCGACCCGCCGGAGCGTTCCGCCTGGCCGGACTTCGGGGATCTGCTGGCGGGGCTGCGCGGCGCCTTTTCCGCCCTGCGCACCGGAGCCGTTCTGCGCTGGCTGGTCCTGCTCCAGTTCTCCGACCTGATGCTGGATGTCCTGCTGGGATTCCTGGCCCTGTACTTCTACGACGTGGCCGGGCTGACCCAGAACCAGGCCGGCTGGGCGGTCTTCCTATGGCTGGCGGTCGGCCTGCTGGGCGATTTTCTACTCATCCCGCTGGTCGAAAAGGTGGACGGCCTGGCCTACCTGCGCTGGAGCGTGCTGCTCGAACTGGCCCTCTTCCCGGCCTTCCTGCTGGTGCCCTTCGTCTGGCTGAAACTGGTCCTGGTCGGCCTGCTGGGCTTCTTCAACTCCGGCTGGTACGCCATCCTGCAGGGGCGGCTGTATTCCTCCATGCCGGGGCAGTCCGGCACGGTCATGGCCCTGACCAACATCACCGGGCTGGCCGGCAGCCTGCTGCCCTTCCTGGTCGGCCTGGCCGCGGATGCCTTCGGGCTGGGCAAGGCCATCTGGCTGCTCCTGCTCGGCCCGCTGGCCCTCCTGTTTGGCCTGCCGCGTACCGGGAGTCGGGGGAAGCCGGCATGAGCCAAATGCCGTACTCCCTCTACTTCCACGTCCCCTTCTGCCGGCACCGCTGCGGCTACTGTGATTTCAATACCTATGCCGGGCGGGAAGGTCTGATCCCGGACTACATCCAGGCCCTCTGCCGGGAACTGGCCTGCGTCGCCCGCCAGGCGCCGGAACGGCTGCGCGTCCAGACCATCTTCTTCGGCGGCGGCACGCCCTCCCTCCTGGGCGCCCGCCAGTACGAAGCCATCTTCCAGGCCCTGCATGACCACTTCGATCTGGAGGATACCGCCGAGACCTCGTTGGAGGCCAACCCCGGCACGCTCAGCCTGGCATACCTGCGTGACCTGCGCCGATTGGGCTTCGACCGCCTCAGCCTGGGGGTGCAGTCGGCGCATGCGGACGAACTGCGCCGCATGGAACGCATCCACACCTTCGAGGAGGCCGTGCAGTCGGTGGAGTGGGCGCGCCGGGCCGGCTTCGAAAACCTGAACCTGGACCTGATCTACGGCCTGCCGGACCAGCCCCTGGTGCACTGGCAGGCCAGCCTGGAGCGGGCTTTGGAGCTCGAGCCGAAGCACCTCTCGCTCTATGCCCTGTCCATCGAGCCCGGCACCCCCTTTGCCCGCCGCCTGGCGCGCGGCCTGCTCTCTGCGCCCGATCCCGACCTGGCCGCGGAGATGTACGAGTGGGCCGGGGAGCGCCTGGAGGGGCGCGGGTATCTCCAGTACGAGATTTCCAACTGGGCGCTGGACGACGTCCACCGCCCGGCCGGGGAACTCCGGCCGCCCGCCCGCGCCTGCCGCCACAACCTGGCCTGCTGGCGCGGTCTTCCCTACCTGGGCTTCGGCGCCGGCGCCCACGGCTTTGCGAACGACATGCGTGTAGCCAATATCCTGCGCCTCCCCACCTACCTCGAACGCTGTTCCGCGGAGCGCTGCGCCGCCTCCACCCTGCGCTTCCCCCTCTCGCCCGCCACCGCCCGGCGCCAGGTGCTCCCCCTCCGCACCCAAATGCAGGAGAGGCTGATGCTCGGCCTGCGCCTGACGCGCGAGGGCGTCTCCGCCGCCGATTTCCGCGCCCGCTTCGGCCGCGAAATGCTTGCTGTCTTCCCGTCTGAGATCCGGGGCCTGTTGGGGCAGGGCCTCCTGGAATGGCGCTCGGACTCCCTGCGCCTGACGAAAAAAGCCCGCCTGCTGGGCAACCGGGTCTTCATGCAGTTTGTGGACGGCTAGGGGCCGCGCTTTGCGGCGTTGATCCTGTAAAATTCATGCCAGACCCTAAAGGTTTTCCCGGCAGGTTGAGGCGCTGATGGGAGAAGGGTACCTGCCAGCCGGGATGAAGATTTGGGGAAGAAACCTTTAGGGTCTCTGCGGCAAATTTAGCTCAATTGGAGTATGACCATGTGCGTAAAGTAAATGGTGGTTCGGCTGGATCTGTGTTGGTTTCTCGGAATCTGGTCTCGCTATGGGGTGCAAAAGAGCTACTGTGGGATCATGGTCCAGCCGAGTTCATTTTTAGTGATTGGTCTATAGACCCAAGGTGACGAGAGGATGTGTATATGAATATTGTTTTAAGGTTTGTCGGCACAGGTATTTTTGGCTTCGCTGCAATATATTGCCTAATCAAGAGTGTAATTGTAGGCTATAAATATTCGATGAGCTTGATGCCCACAAAAAAATCCTCAATATTAGAGGCATTGTATCGATCAGGATGCATCGTTTTAAGTTTTATGGCTTTGGTATTTTGGATCGAAGACATAAGAATCGCATTTGTTCTAATTTGCTTGTGCTTAGGTGTCATTTGGATAGGATATCTTATTCAGAGAATGTTCATTGCTGTCTCCCAAAAGCATTAATAGAATATGGCAACCCTTCGACAGGGTTTCGACAGGCTCAACCTACCAGCTCAGGGCAAGTTTCGGTGCAGTGGAGGTGAGGGTGGTTTGGGAGGTCGCGACGACGAAGACTTACTATTCGCTGGCGGGGCCGGTGATCACGCAGACGGATATGGGGTACACGGTCAGCGGGCGGTGAGCGGGACGGGGTTGATGGATTACCGGGCGAGGTTTTATGATCCTCTGCTGTATCGTTTTGTGTTGCGAGTAGATTTGCCTTGCATTCGTGACGGCGAGCCGGACTGTTGAACAGCAACGAATCTGGAAATGGGATTCCTGTTCTCATTATTGCCGTTTTTCCCCGTTGTTTCACGCGCCCGGTACCAATGGATGAAAAACCGCCGTACCCGGCGGTTTTTTTTATTAGATTTACATCGGCATGAGCGGCGGCTCCGACGGGATTTGCGAACCGGCGATGGCTGCCGCAGCCGCCCCGCCGCCCGCGGCCAGGGCCGCATCCAGCAGCCCGAAGCACAACCCGGTGACGGCCCCGCTGATCCAGTAACTCGCCTGGTCGGTGGAGCCGGGCAGGATGCCCAGCTGCTGGGTGAAGCCCACGGATTGGAAGAAGAGCAGGGAGCCGATCCCGCCGATGAACTGCCCGGCCAGGATCAGCACGCCGCTGATGCCGCCCGAGATGGCGCCCGTCTTTGCGCCGCCGCCTTCCTCCCGGTTGGCCAGGTACCCGGCCAGCGCGCCCGCGGCGATGGCCACCAGCGGCCCGCAGCACCCGGACAGGAGGGCGACAACGATGGTCAGCACCAGGCCGGCGATACCGACGATCAGCCCGTATTTGATCTTTGGGGTCATGGCATTCTCCTTTTCATCAAGATCGCTTCCACTTCCCCGGCCGTGCCTTTCCACGGGCCGGGCGTTTCCTGTTTCAGGGAGGTGATCACCCCCGCCCACTGGCAGGCGGTTTGGGCATCCTCGCTCAACCTTTTGGCGATGTAGGCGGAGAAGCAGGTGTCGCCCCTGCCGGTGCGCCCGGCCAGCGAGCGCGGCGTGAAGGGCGCCTCGTGGAAGGCTCCCTCCGCGTAGACCGTCACGCCGGAGGACTGCGTCAGCAGGATTTCTTTCGGCCCCATGGATGTCAATTTCTCGCACGCCTGCCGGATGTCTGTCAGGCCGGTCAGGAACTCGGCCTCTGCCCGGTCGACTTTCAGGTAGGTCACCGACCGCAGGCCCTCTTCCATTTCATCCCAGGGCTGGAATTCCAGGCTGTCTCCCTTCGGCACGCGCACAAAACCCTGGATATCCATTGCCAGGAGTGCCTGGCCGGCCAGGATCTTGAGCAGCGCCAGGTCCACTTCCCCGGCGAAGAGCGGGGTGAGCATGATCACGCGTGTTTTGATCACGGGGATGTCCTGGATGCGGAATTTACCGCCGAAGCCGATGGGTTTGCAGATCCGGCGCTCCATGTCATCCGAGCGGTAATAGTTGGCGATGCCGGAGGTGCCCTCCGCCAGGGTGAAAAAGACCCCGACCCCTTCCGCATCAAGTTCGTCCAGGCGGCCGAAGTCGTCCGGGTGCAGCCGGGTGGCAATTACCACCTCCAGGCCCAGGCGCGAGATCACCACGCTGCCGTAATACACGCCCCCGCCGGAGGCGGTCTGTTCCACCCCATCCACGATCAATTTGTCTTTGGCAAAATTGCCGACCATCAAAATGTCGCAGGTGCTCATTTCTTTTCCGCCGGCAGGACCTGGATGCAGCATTCCGCGAAGTTGACACCCACCTTTTCTCCCTCCGGGAAGACCTCCACCACGTTGGGATCCGTCTCGACACCGAGCAGGTTCATCCCGCCGACCTCGACGTTGTACTCGATCACGTCCCCCAGGTAGGTGGAGCGGCGCACGATCCCCTGGTAGGTGCCGCCTGCTTTCTTCACCTGGATCATCTCCGGCCGGACGATCAGCGTGACCGCTTCGCCCGACTGGAAAGTGCGCTGCACGTTCGACAGTTGCAGGGTTTCACCCAGCGCTTTTATCTGCAGGCGGCTGCCATCCTGCGCAGTGACCGTGCCGTCCACGAAGTTGGCCCGCCCGATGAAATTGGCCACGAAGCGGCTGTTGGGGAAGCGGTAGACCTCCACCGGGCTGCCGATCTGCTCGATCACGCCCTGGTTCATCACCACGATCTTGTCCGAGAGCGTCATGGCCTCGATCTGGTCGTGGGTGACGTAGACGCTGGTGATGTTTAGTTCCTTCTGGATGCGGCGGATCTCGGTGCGCATCTCCTCGCGCAGTTTTGCGTCCAGGTTGGAGAGCGGCTCATCCATCAGCAGGACTTTTGGCTCCATCACCAGGGCGCGCGCCAGGGCCACGCGCTGCTGCTGGCCGCCGGACAATTGCCCCGGGGCGCGGTCGCCGTAGCCTTCCAGGTGCACCAGGCCCAGCACCCGGTTCACCCGCTCGGCAATGACTTTCTTGTTCAGCCCCTGCACGTTCAGGCCGTAGGCCACGTTTTCGAACACCGTCAGGTGCGGGAACAGGGCGTAACTCTGGAAGACCATGGACATGTCGCGCTTGTTGGGCGGCAGGGAGTTGATCTGCTGGCCGTCCAGGACGATCTCTCCAACAGTGGGGAACTCGAACCCGGCGATCATCCGCAGGGTGGTCGTCTTGCCGCAGCCCGAGGGGCCCAGCAGGGTGACCAGTTCTCCTTTCTGGATCTCCAGGTTGACGTTGTTGACCGCTGTGACTTCGGCCACGCTGCCGCGCGGCGGGAATACCTTGCTGATGTTTTCTAGGACGAGATACATGCTGTCTGTTCCTCGATTCTGGAGAGATTTACATGCCCTGGCTGAGATCGATGCCCTCGCGCCCGCGCAGCAGGCGCCGGGTGACCAGGTTCAGGACGGCGATGGCGATCATTACGAATAAGATGATCAGTGTCGAATAGGCCGCCGCGATGCTGACCCCGCCCTGCTCCCATTCGCTCAGGATCGAGGCGGTCACGATCCGCCACTTGGCGCTGACCAGGAAGATGATGGCCGACAGGCTGGTCATGTGCCGGGTAAAGCTGAAGATCAACCCCGCCAGCAGGGCGGGCAGGATGAGTGGCAGGGTGACCTTGCGGAAGGTGTACTGTGCGTCCGCCCCGAGGATGTTCGAAGCCTCTTCGATGGACGGATCGATCTGCTGCAGGGCTGCCACCCCGGCGCGCACCGAAGCCGGCAGGCTGCGCACGACGAAAGCCGCCATGATGATGTAGGCGCCGCCCACCAGTGCGAACGGGATTTCCATGAAAGACAGGGTGCACGGGATGAGCAGGCCAACGATCCCGCCCGCCACCCGCGGGAAGCGCTGTTTCAGGCCCTGAACGAAGAGGATCCCCGCAAAGACCAGGAAGATGCCCAGCAGCGAGGGCGGCGGCTGTAACAGCACCTTGATATGGTCGGAGAACTGGAAGATGGCATTGCTCCAAAAGCCGCGCTCCATGTTCCGGCTGAAGACGGCGATTGGCTGGGCAATGGCCCCGGCCCAGTTCGCGCTCATGAGGTACACCCCCAGCAGCCCGGCCAGCAGGGCAACCAGCCGTTTCCTGGCGGAGATGAGCAGCAGCAGGCCGATCAACAGGTACAGGCCTCCCAGCACGTAATAGACCGGGAAGGAAGGCAGCTTCGCCAGCAGTGCGCCTGCGGCGGTCCCCGCCAGCAGGATCACCAGGCGCTCCCGGCTGTTCCTGCCCACCACCAGCACGTAGAAGATCGCCAGGATGGCATAGACGACCGTTGCCAGCGCCAGGGAGGGCTTGTTGAAGGCCATCACGAAGCCGATGCCCAGGATGGTGCCGGGCACCGCGCCGCCCAGGTTCGAACTGAAGTCCAGGATGTCCTTCCCGCTGAACTTCTTGCGCACCACCAGCCAGGCGATGATGATGCCCAGGATGGCCGCGAACGGCGTCGCCAGAGCGCTCAGGAAGGTCGTGTCCAGGATGGCCTCCACGCCGCGCGTCACCGTCAGGGTCCAGTGCCACAGCGTCGGCCGGAAATCCACACCCCAGGTGGAACTGAACGAGCCGTAAATGATGGTGATGTAGAGCAGGATCACAAACGCGCACATGAGATAAACGAAGGTGTTGAACCCCCAGCGGATGAGCGGGTCCTTTTCGGTAATCTGCGCCCCCGCAGGCTTGCCGGTGACCGAAATATAAGAGCGCCGGTTGACGTAATAACGTTGGATGATGAACAGCACCAGGGTCGGGATGATCAAGACCAGCGAGAGGGCCGAAGCCTTCTGGTAATCGTATTCGCCGATTACCGCCAGGAAGATCTGCGCCGAGAGCACGGTCTTGTTCCCGGCGATGAAGAGCGGGTTGCCCAGGTCTGCCAGCGATTCGACGAACAGCAGCAGGAAGGAACCGGCGATGCCCGGCACGAGCAGGGGCAGGGTGACGGTGCGGAAGATGTGCAGCCGGCCCGCGCCCAGGCTGGCCGCGGCTTCCTCCATGGACGGGTTCAGGCGCTCCAGCATGGCGCGCAGGATCAGGTATGCCACCGAGAAGAAGGTGATGGTCTGGACGATGACCAGCCCGTCCAGCCCGTAGATGTCATTCATCCCCTGCACGAACTCGATCCCGAACACTTTCCTGGTGATCAACCCGTTGCGCCCGAAGAGCAGGATCATGCTCAACGCCAGCGCAAAGGGCGGTGAGACGGTCGGCAGCAGGGCCAGCCAGTGGATCATGCCTTTGCCGGGGATGTTGCAGCGCACGGTGGCATAGGCGAAAATGAACCCCACCAGCGTCCCAAAGGTGGCCGTCAGCAGACCCATCACCATGGTATCGCTGAACGAGCGCCGCATGGCGGGACCGTAATAATCATCGAAGTAGCGCACAAAATAGGTCAGGTCCCAGGAACCGTCCTTGGCGAAGAAACCGCCGGAAACGGTCTTGAAGATCGGCAGGACGACAAAAACGAAGATGAAGATGCCGGAGAATAACAGGCTCATGAACAGCACCGGGTCCCTGAAGATCAGGGCAAATTCACGGAATCGGCGCTGCAGGCCTGCGGACGGGCTGTTCTGGTGCAGAGATGGTGTTTGCATAGGCTTCCCGGGGAAAAGAAATAATAAATTCTGGGCGGCAAAAAACTGCCGCCCAGAACAGGGACACGTTCACTTATTGCTTCAGGTTTTCGGCGTTGGCGATCTCGTTGGTGAATTTCTCGACGAAAGCCTTCTTGTTCTGGCCTGCCCAGAGGAAGTCGTAATCGATCAGGTTGACTTCGAGCAGTTCGGGGTGCGAGAGGGTCACACCCTTGACCGTGGGAGCCTGGTAGGCTGCGTATTTGGGGCCAAGTGCCTGTGCTTCGGGGGTGATCGCCCAGTCGAACCACAGTTTGGCTGCCTGCGGATGCTTGGCGCCCTTGATAAGCGCCTGGCCGCCGATCTCGTAGCCGGTGCCTTCTTCAGGGAAGGTCAGCACCAGCGGCATCTTGTTGTTGTCGATCTCGTTGACGATGTCATGCGAGAAGACGATACCCACCGCGGCCTCGCCCTGGCCGACGAACTTGGCCGGCGCCGCGCCGCTCTTGGTGTACTGGGAGATCTGCCCGGCATACTGCTTCAGGTATTCCCAGCCGGCCTCTTCACCGCGTATCTGCAGGACGGTTGCCATGGCGGTGTAGGAAGTGCCGGAGGAGGAGGGGTGTGCGACCATCACCTGGCCCTTGAACTCGGGCTTCAGCAGGTCGTCCCACGACTTGGGGGGCTCGACGCCGGGATTGGCCGCCAGCCATTCGGAGTTGGTGCAGAACCCGAGCGTGCCGACATACACGCCCACCCAGTAGTTGTCCGCATCCTTCATCTTCGTCGGGTCGATGATGTTCTTGTAGTTGGGCGAATCGTAGGCTTCCAGGATGCCCTCTTCCTTGGCAGCGACGAAGCTGTCGATCGGGCCGCCCCACCAGATGTCGA
Source organism: uncultured Anaerolineaceae bacterium (assembly GCA_964387495.1). GTDB lineage: Bacteria > Chloroflexota > Anaerolineae > Anaerolineales > Villigracilaceae > DSXF01. The sequence continues at coordinate 12,497 of CAYLXB010000022.1, read as the reverse complement.
ACTGGGGGTTGTCCTTTTCGGCCTGCAGGCGGGCCAGCGCCTCGCCGGAGGACATGCGGACATAGTTGACGGTGATGCCGTATTTAGCCTCGAACTCCTGCTTCATCCCCTGGCACCACTGCTCCTGCGGGGTGCAGAGCACATTCAACTCGGTATCGGTGATCTCTGCAGGCCCCGGCTGGCATGCGGCCAGGACCAGCACCGCAACCAGGCTTACCAGCAACAACGTGTTGACCTTTCTGAGCATCTCATTCCTCCTTGTGGAATTAGAGTGGATTGGGCGCATTCCAGCGCTCTCGTTTTTGCTGCGGCCGATCTTCAGCGGAAGACAGCCTGATTTCATTCTATAAACCCATTCCCTATCTGTCAAGTGAATATTGTCACGACTCCGGCCATTCAGCGCCGGAGCGGGATCCAGTGGTGTATACAGGTGGAAAGCAGGTTCGGGATTCGAACAGAGCACTCCCCTATGATCCCCCCCTTAAATTGCGAGAGCCGGGGTTCCGCCGGCCCCGGCTCTCGCAACAGGAGGAGAATAGAAATGAACTACCCCTATACTACACGATTTCTCTTAATTCCACTTTGCATCCAACCGACAATTCCCCCGCCGCGAACTTGTTCTTACAACTCTGTTAATTTTTCAGGGGCGCAGACTCCTCTTTCCCCTTTAAATTGCAAAAACCGGGGACGCCGGCCCCGGTCTTTGCAAAAGGAGGAGAAGAGAAATCACCCGCCATCATCTTACCCCACCTCTCCAAAAACTGCTTGACGCCTGCCCTGCGATTCCCCTACACCCAGCCTGCGAACTGCATATGATATACGATGATTTTTTTCGATCATTCCAATCCTGCTCCACCCCCCTCACACCCCTTGCGCAGGATTTCGAACCCCTCCGAAGCTTCCGGCGCAATGACCGCCGTGATCTGCATGTGCGGCACCAGGTGCGTATTGGCCTTTGGCACCCATTCGCGTTTCCCATCCGAACAACGCACCAGGATGCAGCCCGCCGGCAGACCCAGCGCTCGCACCTCCAGGCCCGCGAATGGAGCACCGGCATGGATTGTGAAATCCACCACCACTGGCTGGCTGAAATAAGTGCTCGGTCCGCCGCGCCGCAGATCGCGTTCCAGCAGCGCTTCATAGATCGGCAGGTCCTTCAATAACTCGGCCACCGCATACGCGCAGAAACAACTCACCAGCAGTGCCAGCATCTGGGAATAGTTCCCCGTCATTTCGACGATCAGCATGATCCCCGTCAGCGGAGCGCGCACGATGGCCGTAAAATAAGCTGCCATCCCCACCACTGCAAACACGGCCGGGATCGGCACGACCTCCGGCGCCAGGGCATGCGCAATTTGCCCGACGGCCAGGCCAAGCAGCGCCCCCAGCACCAGCAGCGGCGCGAAGATGCCGCCCGGCGCTCCGGTGCTGTAACTGGTTGTCGTCAGGAGAAACCGGACGAGGAAGAAAAGCAGGATTGCACCGGGCAGCACTTCCCCTTTGAGCGTCGACTCTGCCAGGGCATGTCCACTGCCGATCATCTGCGGCGAGAACCAGCCGATCAACCCGATGGCCCCGCCGAGCAGTGCCGCCGCCGGCAGGCTCATCTGCCGCGGCAGGCGGGCATAAAGAGTGAGCATCTTCAGCAGGCTTTGGTTGAACAGCACCCCCAGGCCGCCGGCTGCGATCCCCAGGAGCGCAAAGAAGGGCAGGGCTGCCAGGGGAGGCATGGGATAACTGGGCACGGCAAACACCGGGAACTGCCCGGCGCCAATGCGGGCCACGATATCCGCGATCACCGCCGCCACAAAGGTCGCGCCAAAGACGATCGGCTGGAAATCGCGGCGCACCTCCTCCAGCACGAAAACCAGCCCGGACAAAGGCGCGTTGAAGGCTGCCGCCAGCCCCGCCCCTGCCCCTGCCGAGATCAAGGTGAAATGCTCCCGCGGCGAAACCTTCAACCCTTTCGCCAGGGCGCTTCCAACCGTGCCGCCCAGCTGGACGGTCGGGCCTTCGCGCCCCAGTGCCAGGCCGCCGCCGATTGCCAGGATGCCCGCGAAGAATTTCACCGGCAGGAGACGCTTCCATTCGAGTTTGCGATAGCGGTGCAGAACGGCTTCCAGGTGCGGAATACCGCTCCCGCTGGCTTCTGGGGCATAGCGGCGTGTGATGGCAATCGAGACCACCGCCCCGACCCCGGTGAACAGCACCGGCAGGACCCAACCCCAGGCCCGATCAGCCTGCGACCAGCCAATCAGGCGGTTTCTCAAAGCGTCCATGCCCGTCAGACCGGCGCGAAAGAGCAGCGCTACAACCCCCGCACACAACCCCACCAGCGCCGCCCGCGGAAAGATCCAGCGCCGCTGCTGCCTGAAATCCAGGTACTCCTGAAGTTCGGACTGCGCCGGGGGATTGTCTTTTTGGGCCGCCGCGTTGTTTTGTTCTTTGCCTTTTTTCATGCTGACAAAAGTATACTACTGGTGAATCCGTGGATAAAATGAATAAAGGACGACCCCGCCCGGGGTCGTCCTTTCGATGCTTTTTCCTGGCCTACCCGTACGAACAGCAGTAGTCCACCACCCCTTTGACCTTCAACTTGAACTTCGACTTGGCGGGCACCTCGAATGCCTGGCCGGCTTTGAAGGTCTGCCAGTTGTCACTCCCGGGCAGCAGCACCTCCATCTCGCCGTTCAGCATCTCCATCACCTCGCGGGCGTCCGTGCCGAACTCATAATCGCCGGGCAGCATGATGCCCAGGGTCTTGCGCGTCCCGTCCGCGAACAGCACGTTGCGGCTGGTCACCTTGCCGTCGAAATAGATGTTGGCTTTCTTGACGATGCTCACACCTTCGAACGTATCCTCTGCCATGCGGCCATCCTCCTGGGAAAATACGGGCTGAATTTCTCTATAAGATACCCTACTTGCGGCCGGATGTCCAGATTCCTACCCGTATGAACAGCAATAATCCACCGGCGTTTTGACCTTCAACCTGAAAGTCGAATTGGCCGCTGCCTCGTACGTCCCGCCGGCCCGGATCGTCTGCCACTGCTGGCTGCCGGGTGCCAGGAAATCCGTCTCCCCGCTCAGCACCTCCACCACCTCGTGCAGGCTTGCCTCGAACTCGTACTCGCCCGGCAGCATGATGCCCAGCGTCTTCCGGCTCCCATCCGGGAACAGCACCGTCCGGCTGGTGACCTGGCCGCCGTAATAAATGTTGGCTTTTTTGACGACAGTCACATTTTCGAATTTATCGCTTGTCATGGCAAAATTCTCCTTCCGGGATCAATGGAAAGACCAGGTCGCGGACTTCCCGTCGTGGAACCTCAGGCGGCTTTTCTCACCGAAACGCAGTTCGGTCATTCCCCGGGGGATTCTCCGCAGGCGCATGCTGAACTCCCGGATGCCCGGCTTTTCACCCGCCGGCGGCACGACTTTGATTTCGACTTCTTTTCCCAACCCGGCGAGGCGCACGAGACGGCTGATTTTCTCACGGGCGGCCTCGTCTGTCGCCAGGGTCAGGCTGGTGACATCCTTCAGGAACGGCCGCGGCGGCCTCTCCTTCAGCACGGCAACGTAGCGCTGCAGGAGATCCTTCCGGCGCACACCCTCGTTCGGGCCTGCTGCCTGCGGATTCCACTCCTGCAGGAAGCGCGCCTGGTATTCCATGAACCAGAGCGTCAGGGTGGGCTCCTGGATAAAATCCCTGGCTTTCATCAGTGTGAACCACGGCACCTGCCCGCCGCCATACTGCCGGGTGATCTGTTCCCGGGTGCAGGTGCACAAGTCCGCCAGCTTCTTCTCGACCTCGGCCAATGCCCCGCTGCGGTCCACCCCCAGGGCCAGGCCGTCGCAGGGGAACTGCCCGGCAAGCAGGGGGTTGGAGGCGTCGAAGAATTCGAAGTAGGTGTGCGTGCCGTAGAAATACAGGCCCGAATAGGTCATATCCCTGCGGACGGTCGTGCGCACCTCGTTCGGGGCAAACTGGCTGCGCAGGAATTCATTCTGAAGGATGTCGCGATATGCGGCAGGTTCGAGGACGATGTAGAAATGGTTTAGGAAGATGCTCACGGGTCGGCCCCTCCTGGCGCGGCACGCAGGCAGGATGCGCTCATAAATCAGACTGTGCGGAACGGAGTTGTAGTTCCATCCCGCACAGTTGTGGATCGTGTTTACCGTTAAGAAGGTTTACTTCGGCAGGTTGATCAGTCCGAACAGGGTCGTGAAGTACTCGAAGGTGCCCGTGTTGCCCACGTGCAGCGGGCTGGAAGCATCCCAGCCTGCAACCCAGGAGGCGACCACATCGTTGGCATCCAACATGGAACCGTCATGGAATTTCACGTTCTCACGCAGCGTGCAGATCCAGACGGTCAGGTCCTCGTTCGGTTCGCAGGAGGTGGCCAGGGCGGGCTGGATATCGGTGCCGCCGGGGACGTACGAATACAGCGGCTCGACCACCTGGGCGCACGAGCGCAGCGACTCGCTGTCCGATTCGTCCGCACAGTACAGGCTGATCGGTTCCGCGCTCTGCATCCAGACGAACATGTCCCGGCCGCCGGGGTTCATGACCGCGAAGTTGTCCGTGCTCAGCGGGCTGGCAGCGGCGTTTTCCACGTCCCCCTTGTAGGCTGCGGCGGAAACCGCATGGATCATGGGGATGGTCGGCACGAAGTCGCGGATGGCGTTATTGGCCTCGGCGTAGAACGGTTCCGCCTTGGCCGGGTCTGCAAGCTGGGCGCCCTCCTGGATCGGTTCGTAGATTTCGGGCGGCAAGCTTCCGAAGCGGACGCTGGTGGCACCGAAATGCGTATCCAGGAAGTTGGTGATGTGCGGGAAGTCCGCGATCCAGCCGTACATATGCAGGCCTTCCAGGCGGCCGTCACCGGCGCTGGCCACGAACTCGCCGGATTCCAGCATCACGATCTCTGCCTCGATCTTCAGGTTCTGCAGCAGTTGGGCCTGCAGTTCCTGGGCGATCTGGCCGACCTCGGGCAGGTAACTGCGCACCACATCCCGGTAGTACAGTTTGGTCTTGAAGCCGTCTGCATAGCCGGCCTCGGCCATCAAAGCCCGGGCGGCTTCCAGGTCGAATCCATACCAGTCGTCGCCCGCGCAGCCGTTGGCGATCTCGCAGGGGGTGAAGTGGGTCGAGATCTTCGAGCCTTTTGGATAGAAGTTATCCAGCAGGCGCTGCCGGTCGATGCCCATGGCGATGGCTTTGCGGATGCGCACATCGTCGTAGGGTTTGTATTTGTTGTTCATGCCCAGGTAGAACAGGTTCAGGGGGGCCTTGAAGATCAACTGGTAATTGGAATCGCCCAGGATGCTTTCGTAACTGGAGGGGGCCGGGAAGTCGATCCCATCCACGGTGCCCGCCTGCAGTTCCAGCCAGCGGGCGTTCGGCTCGGTGCTCCAGCGGAAGACGAGTTGTCCGGCGTTGGCGGATTCTCCCCAGTACTCCCCAAAGCGGTCGAAGACCAGGCTGTCACCGCGTTCCCAGGATTTCAACTGCCATGGGCCGGTGCCGACCGGGTTCTCTAGGAGTGACTTGTCTGCGGCCGCGGCTTCCAGGTGCTCGCGCGGCTGGATCCCGAACGCGATGAAGGCTGCCTTCGACAGGAAGGCCGGGTCAGGGCGGCACAGGCTGAATTTGACGGTCAGTTCGTCAACGGCTGCAATCTCCTGGATCGTGCTGCCCGAGGCGCAGTCTGCGTTCACGACCAGTGCCTCATAGGCCGGTGCCTCAACAGGCGCTTCGGTCACCTGGACCTGCGGCGCCTCCGTGGGCTGCGGCGCTTCGACGGCAGGTGCGGCGGGGGCGCAGGCGGCCAGCAGGGTGGCGGCCAGCACCGCGAGCGCTGCAAAACGGTGGATAGGTTTCATTCTTTTCTCCTTGTCTGAATCTTGACAACCGGATAAAATATATTATAAATATATTATAATCCTGGCAGGTTGTCAAGTGGGATTATTTTGGTACAATGGTGTCCGCCCCTTACCCCATCCGGGGATGGGTTCCCAGCATTGCAGTTTTGACGCTGGAGTAACAGCAGGAGTCGGTGAAAACTATGTCGCCTCGTGAAACGAAAAAGGACCTGGCTTATAAATCGATCCGGCAGTCCATCATTACAGGGGAGTTGAATCCGGGCGATATTATCAACCTCGCCGATCTGTCCGGGAAACTGGGCCTGGGGATCACCCCCGTGCGTGAAGCCCTGATCGTCCTCGAGTCGGATGGCTTGCTGCAGTCCCTGGCGCGCACCGGCTTCGTGATCACCACCGTTTCGCTCCAGGACATCTTCGAGACCTTTTACCTGCGCACCCTGCTGGAGGTCGAGGCCATTGGCCTGGCCGTGGAGCGCATCACCGCCGCGGAACTCGCCGTCCTGGAAGACAACCGCCAGCGCGAACAACAGGTTGCCCTGTCCAGTGAAATCCACCCCCGGAACATTGGCTACGAGTTGAACCGGGAATTTCACCTGATCATCGCCCGCACCTCGGGCAACCAGCGCCTGGCGCGCCTGGTGGAGCAGTACATGGACGAAATGGAGCGCATGCTGGCCCGGGACCCTTACATCATCGATCCCGACCAGCACGTCGAAATATTGGAAGCCCTCAAACAGCGTGACAAAACCCAGGCGCGCGAAGCCATGCGCCGGCATATCGAGAACACCCGCACCCGCATCTACGATCGTTTTTAGAACCTGCAGTTCCTGGATTCCCTGGATTGAAAAGATGTCCGGCAATAGGGCTGCCGGACATCTTTGCTTTTTATTCCCAATCCCTATTCATAGCGCAGCGCCTGCACCACCTCCAGCCGCGCCGCCTGGCGGGCCGGGATGATGGCTGCCAGCGCCCCGAACAGCAGGCCGATGGCCACCGCCGCCAGGATCCCGGCTGCCGGGAAGAAATATCCCATCGGGAACATGATCTTGATTCCCACGACGAACACGTACCCCAGGTACAGCCCGCCCAGGATGCCGAAGGCCGTACCGATGGCCGCCAGCAGCAGGGCTTCGGCGAGCACCATGTTGCGGATCTGCCGGCGCGTCCCGCCCACAGCCCGGATCATGCCGATCTCGCGCGTCCGCTCGAGCACGCTGATGGTCAGGGTGTTCAGCATCGCGATCAACGAAGGGAAGGCCAGGATCAGGAAGAGCACATAGATCCCGCTGAAGGCCGCTTTGAACTGCGCCTGGATTGCCCCGAAGTAATCTGCGCCGGAAATGACCTTGAATTGCGGGTATTCCCTGCCCAGCGCCTTGATCTGCGCCCCGGCGGCTTCCCGGTCGGCGCCCTTCTGCAGGTCGATCTGCAGGAAGACATCCTCCGTGCTGCCGAAGTCGGCCTGCAGGTTCGCCTGCGAGATGTAGACGGTGGTCACCTTGGCGTTCAGCAGGTCGGAGGCCGCCGCCGCGATGCGGTATGAAACCTGCCCGTCCGGTGTCAGCAGTTCCACGCTGTCGCCCACCTTTGAGCCGGTGGCCAGCAGGAAGGCGCCGTTGGCGATCAGGCTGCGCTCTGCGCCGATCTGCGCATAAGCCGATTCATCCCCTTCCGTGAAGGCCAGCCCGCTTGCCTTCTGGAATTCCTCCGGCTGGATGCCCAGTACCGAGACGGCCTGCCCTTTTGCCTGGCTGGTCGCAAAGCGCAGGGTGCTCACCGTCTCCACGCCCGGCACTTGGCGCAGGCTGTCTGCCAGCGCCGGGTCGGCGCCCAGGTTGGCGCTCCACAGGCCCACCGAGGGGGGAATGAACATGTAGTCACTGCCCAGGCTGTCCTGGAGCATATCCAGGATCGAGCCTGACATGCTGGAGACCAGCCCGCCAGCCGCCACGATGACGGCCAGGCCGAGCATGCTGGCCGAGGCGGTCACCGCCACGCGCGCAGGCTGCCGGGTCAGGTTGCTCTGCGCCAGCCCGCCGATGCCCTGGCGCAGGCTGGCCCAGGCGACCGCCCGCCCGAACAGGCCGGCCAGCGGGCGTACCAGTGCCGGGGCCGCCAGCACCAATCCCACCAGGAACAGGATGCCCCCCGGCAGGATCAGCCCCGCCTTCCCCGAAAGGATGGCGGTCACGGCTGCCGCCAGCAGGATCAGCCCCGCGTAGAAGCTGCGGCCGGTCTGCTGTTTGAATTCCGCTTCGGCCAGTGTCGGGCGCAGGGCCTCGAGCGGCGTCACCTTGCTGGCATTCCAGGCCGGCAGCAGCCCGGCTGCCACGGTCACACCCACCCCCAGCGCCAGCGAGATGCCCACCAGCCCCGCCGGGATGACCGGCATGCCCAGCTGGATGTTGATGAATGCGCTCACCGGCCCCTGTGCCAGTTTGAGCACGCCCACGGCCAGCAGGTAGCCCAGCACCAGCCCCAGGCCGGAGCCCAGCAGGCCCTGCAGCAGCCCTTCGGCCAGGATGGCGCCGATCACCGTGCGCCGCGTGGCGCCCAGGGCGCGCAGCATGCCGATGTCCCGCCGCCGCTCGGTGACCACCGTGCGGAAGGTGTTGAAGATGATGAACCCGCCCATGAACAGGGCCAGCGCCCCGAACAGGTTGAGCGCCACCCGGCCGAGTTCCATGGCCGTGTACATTTCGTCGCCAGCCATGAACGTGCCCACCCGGTAATTCTCCCCCAGTGCGGCCTCGAGGCGCTGCTGGATCCCGGCCCGCCGTTCCTTGCCGGCAAAGGCCTCGATGTTGACCTCGATCAGGTTGATCCGGCCGCTTTCACCGGTCATTTTCTGGGCCTGTGCCAGGGTCACTAGCACGGTCTCGTTGACCGGCTCCAGCGTTCCGGGCAGCAGGCCCACCACTGTCAGTTCAGCCAGGCCGCCGGCCGTTGGCACATGGAACGTATCGCCCACCTTCACGCCGAATGCATCCGCCAGCGTCTGCGGGATGACCGCCGCGGCCCCGTCCGAAGCTTCCAGGTAGCGCCCGCTGACGATGGGGTAGGCGCGCACCGAGCGCGCTTCCTCCGGGATCACCCCGGCCAGGTTGAGGGCAAGGATCGCGTCCGGGCGCGCCGGGTCGCCGTCCACGAAGTCGGCGGGCAGGTTGATGGTGCGCAGCAGCGAGCCGGAGACAGCGCGCACGCCCTCCAGGCCCTGCAGGCGGCCGGTCATCTCCGCCGGGAAGGATTCGCGGGTGGCGTTGGTGATGCTGAAATCCACCTCGCCCTCTGCGGCCTGTACGTTGGCCTGCAGGGCGGTCATCATGGAGGGCAGCACGGTGTTCATGCCGAAGATCAGCGTCACCCCGAAGATGATCGCCAGGGTGGTCAGGGTGGTGCGCAGTTTGCGCCCGTAAAGATAGCGGGCCGCCAGGGTCAGTTGCAGGTTCATGGCCGGCTCCTCAATCCCCGATTTCCTTGATCTTCCGGGCCACGCTGGCTGCTTCCCGCCCGTTCTTGCGCTCCAGCAGGGTTTCATCCACGATCTTCCCGTCTTTTAGGAAGATGATCCGGTCGGCATAGGCGGCGATGCGCGGGTCGTGCGTCACCATCACCACCGTGCGGCCGTATTGTTTGGCCACCTCGCGCAGCAGACCGGCGATCTCATCCCCGGCACGCGTGTCCAGGTTGCCGGTGGGTTCATCGGCCAGGATGATGGACGGCTCTGCCGCCAGGGCACGCGCGATGGCCACCCGCTGCTGCTGCCCGCCGGAGAGCTGGTCGGGGCGGCTGTTCAAGCGCCCGGCCAGTCCGAATCTGCCCAGCCATTCCCCGGCCTTTTTTTGCGCTTCGGCCGGCCGGACGCCGTCCAGCGTGACCGGCAGGGCCGCGTTTTCCACCGCGGTCAACACCGGGATCAGATTGTAGAACTGGAACACGAACCCGATCCTGCGCCGCCGCAGTGCGGTCAGGTCGTCATCCGGCATTGCACCGATCGGCTGGCCTTCCAGGAACACCTCTCCCTGGCTGGGGCGGTCCAGCCCGCCGATCAGGTGCAGGAGGGTGGACTTGCCGCACCCGCTGGGGCCCATGATGGCAACGAACTGGCTGGGATTGATATTAAGGCTGACATGGTCCAGGGCGGTCACGGCGGTTTCGCCGCTGCCGTAGATCTTGGTCAGGTTTTGGGTGGAGATGATGGACATGGGAATACTCCGGGCTTGCATTCGACAACTTTCGATTTCACGCCAGGCGTGAAAGGATTTCCGGGAAGCGGGACGAAACCCTCCCGGCCGCTGGCGCCAGGTAGTCTGGCCGCGACAACTGGTAACCGGTTACTGGGAATTGGTCACCGCTCTTCCGGCGGCGGGTAGGTCGAGCCCTTGTCACCCTTTGGCGGCCGCCCGCGCCGGCGGATGACCGGCTCGGGCAGCGGCTGGCGCTGCACTTCCTCCAGCCGGGTCTCGGTGATGTCCAGCCAGCGCAAGTCGGCTTCCAGGTGCATGATGGCCTTGTCGAGCAGCAGGATCTGGGCTAGTTCGGTCTGCGGGTCGTAACTGTCGCGCACCTGGGTGGCCGCGTGCATTTCCTGGAACAGGAAGGCTCTCTGGATCTGGATCACCTGCTGGGGATCCACCTGCTCGCTGGCCAGGGCGGTCATCAGTTTGACAAAGAACTCGTCGCGCTGGTGGCCGGGTGGCACCCCTTCCTGGAACCAGGCCTCCAGGGCCTGCTCGCCCAGCAGGGTCAGGGCATAGATGCGCTTCTCGGGGCCGTCCTGCCGCTCCCGGTTGACCTGCTCGATCCAGCCGGATTCCTCCAGCCGGGCCAGGGTGGCATACACCTGGGCCGGTTTCACATCCCAAGTCTGGGCGCCGCCCACCACGGCCTCGAAGGCCGCGCGCAGTTCGTAACCATGGCGTGGCTTTCGATGCAGCAATCCGAGCAGGGCGTAGCGCACAGACATAAATATACTCTACAAGTTCCTGATTTCTGATAAAATATACTACATATTACTATTATTTGTCAAGATGCTTGGGGGTATAATTCAGCTCATCCAGCCCGCCGCTGGAGGGCTGCCGCTCTTTGGAGATGCTGGAGGCAAAATGGATCCCCGTTTCGAAGAACTGCTTCTGCAATATGCCCGGGCGGATACGCCTGCCGGCCGCCAGGAGATCGAAAAGAGCCTCTGGGCCGAATTTGGCAGCACCCGGGCCATCTTTGTCATGGACATGTCGGGCTTTTCCCTCCTGACGCAAAAATATGGCATCGTCCATTACCTTTCCATGGTCAAGCGCATGCAATTGACGAGCAAGCCGGTCATCGAACAGCACGGCGGGCAGGTGGTCAAGTTCGAGGCCGACAACTGCTTTGCCATGTTCGAGTCCGTCCTGCCGGCGGTACAGGCGGCCCGCTCCCTGAACACCGCCTTCGAAGCCCTGAACCAGTACACCTCCGATTCTTTTGACATTCGTGTATCCATCGGAATTGATTTCGGGGACGTGCTCCTGATCGGCGGCCCGGACTACTTCGGGGAGGTCGTCAACCGGGCCTGCAAACTCGGCGAGGATGTGGCCGGCCCCGGCGAAATCTACATCACTGATACCGCCTTCCAGCAGGTGCCCAAAGCCCTCAACCTGACCGGTAAACACCTCGACCTCACCCTCTCCGGCGTCCACCTGCAAGCCGTCCGCCTGGACTGAAAGAACCCTTGTTCGTGTCACTCGAAGGGAGCACTCTCTGCAGCTGAAGGGCGCTGTGCAGGAACGCCGCAGGGTACTGAGCGCTGCCCCCTCACGGGGAGCAGCGCTCGTTTTTACTTTCAGGCCCTATGGGACATAGTATTCGAGGATCAACTGCGGCCGGTCGGCTGCCGCGGCCGCGTTCCCGCTGTACAGGCTGAGATAGTTGGCCGCCGTGTTGTTGTTGTCACCCAGTTTGAAGCGCAGGCGCAGCTGGGTGGCTGCCAGCTTGTTGATGTACGCCTTGCCTGCCGTCAGGTCGAGGCTGTACCAGCCGCCATAGAGGCCCGGGTTGAACGGACCAAGGCTCTTGCCGGCCGCCGCCTGGAAGTCGGTGGTCTGCAGGGCGGCCGTGCCGAAGGAACCCTGCTTGATGTCTGCCATGAATCCCTGGAAAGTCGCCAGCGGGTTGAGGCTGCCGGTGACGCCCTGCTTCTTGACTTTGAGCGTGACCCTGGTGATGACCGCGTTATCCGGCAGTCCGCCGGTGTTGAAGGACAGGATGGAGCGGTATTGCCTTCGGCTGGCGTCGTCACCCAGGAACAGGTTGCCGCTGGTGTTCATGCTGCCGCCGGCATTGCTGTTCTCGCCCGATTCGAGCACCCAGCCGTCCTGGGCTGCCACGGAGGTGAGGGTCTTCCTGGCTTTGGTGGTGAAGGTCCTGTCGCTGCCGTTGGTCGTGCCGCCTTCGTTCACGGCCACCACGCGGTAGTGATAGGTGGTATTGGGCGCCAGGCCAGTGAGCACCTTGCTGACCGCCGTGTCCGTGCTGCCCGTAACCGGGCTCTGGGCGGCCGTTACCGTCTGGCCGTAGGCGCTCGTCGTCCCATATTCGAAGCTGACCGTGGTGCTGGAGTCCATGGCGTTCACCGTGCC
>CAYLXB010000021.1:0-43444 GCA_964387495.1 uncultured Anaerolineaceae bacterium | reverse complement strand
AAAGTGTCGGGGCGCCCGGATTTGAACCGGGGACCTCACGGACCCGAACCAACTTGTTCGTTTTTCACACCTGGGGCAGCATGGGTACTTTGCGGGTGGTATCCATGCATTGTCTGGTTGACGAATATAAGAGACTTCCGGCATTATGACGCTCGAATAAGATGGTAGCGCCGCGGTGCGGGTTGCTGCAGGTTGATGATGAGGGCATATATGCCGGCAGCACAAATTGTGTATATGGCCAGGCAACTGCCATAGAGCGTAATCGCGGCTATATAGGGCGATTGAAGGTTGCCAGTGTTCCAGTTTGGCAGGACGAGGGAGGCGGAGAGGACGAAGCAGGCGCCAAGCAAAAGTGCGAACTTATCTGCTATACGCACTCCCCTGCTGACGGCAAGCAGGCTTCCCAGGATGGCAGCCAGGCCGAACCAGGGAATGGCGCCAAGAAAGGTGCCGGCCAGGGTTGGATCGAATACCAGGGCAAGGGAAAGCAGGCCGGGAAGCGTGAGCAGGACCGAGGCCCGTAACCAGGTTGGGGCGCGCTTTCGGCGCCGGTCGAAGGGGTTCGGGAATTTCCGCAGCAGGGTATCCAAATGTCGTTCTGCCTGTGAAAGCCTGTTAATGTGCAGGTGGTGAAGTTTGCGGTTGGGCATGATGTGTCAGGGCATTGATATGTGTTCGACTATTGACGGCGGGACATGCAGGCTGGACAGGTGCAGTTTCTATTGATCGTCTGCCGGTGTACCAAGCCATGCAACACACCATCTCTCTGGAAGAAATGATTTTCGATGCAATTGAAATACGTCAAATCATTGGCTTCATATCTTCGATAAACCGCATAGGCAATATGATCGGCTAATTGAATAAGACGCGCCGCGACCGAGTCTACAAATAGGGGCACTTCTATCAGGCCTCTCAATTGTTGTCCCCAGCGATTTCCAGAACGGCGAATAGTAATTGCCAGGCTTTGTAAACCGGTTTCGTAGGAGGATTTGTCAAGAATGATCAAGCCATGCTGGGGGCAATCGGGGGTGCTCATATTCTTTTCAACATAGATATTGAAGCGACTCGCCAGGTCTTCATAGGCCATGATCACAGGGTCTTCAGCAGGAAATGACGCTTTATGAATGGCATAGGCGAAAAGGACGGTATCCTGATAAGCGTTATTTATGACACAAAGAACATCACGAATAATTTGGATGCGTCTGCTTTTATCTTTAATCTGATTCCACGGCGCTTTTTTACCGCTGAAGATTTCGGCGGCATGAAATTCAACGTCCTGCGGGGAATCCGGAAGAATGCTTTCGGCGAGTTTTTCAAGCTCATGTGCCAGCCAGCGCGCGCTGGTTTCTGGAACACATACACCCCCAAGGACAAAATAGCCCTCGTGGATATTACCCGGAGATCCAGAATCGTCGAGATAGAGCAAGTACATCTACATACCCCCATTAAACGAAAATGCAGCCGAGTCGCCTTCGCGAACGGACCGCCTGAAGCAGCCCTCTCGACCGCTCTTCTATTATAGCCATTCGGGAAAGAAAGTCAAGTAACATTTGTTCTAAGTATCGCGGTCTGGCTGCCGGGGTACGTTCGTTGAAATAGAACTTTCGTGCTATCATTGGTGTATGAATCTAAGTGGAAGTCCTGAAATAATAGACCGGTTGATACGTATGTACCGGGCGATGGGCTGGGAATTGGAGTGCTGCACCCAGCTTGGAGAGTTCTTGCGCCAGGCTGTGCTTTCCGAGGAAGGTCATTCAGGGTTCCTGCCTGGCAAGGGAAAGCCCAAAGGCGGTTTCGGGTTTTCTGCGTTGGCCAAGTCGACAAAGCCCAGGGCATCGAAACGCAAGAGGAGTTGAGCGACAACCCCGCTGTAATATTCCGTTTCGGCCTGGGTGGGCTGGCGGTGGTGATTGTGATGGGGACGAGGGTCAAGCACGAACAATGTTTGGGATTTTGGAAGTGCGACCAGGTCGAATGTGCCGCAGTGCAAAATCTTGTTCGGATCAGGTTTGACCAGATAATAGCGCAGGAGATCCGCTGCAGTTGTATCCTTCCGAATGACGATCTCATTCGAGACGGCGAATTCCTGCATGGCAGAGGCCACAGCGAGGGGAGAACCTTCGAGCACAATTTCAGTGCGTGATGCAATCAACATTAGACACTCCTACCCACCGGCGGACCTGGCCTTTTTCAGGGCGCTGGTCTTCATGCGCTCTTCTTCCTCTTGTTCCTGGATGAGAAAGTCAAGATATTTTTCATATTGCGCCTTTCCCTCAGGGGAGAGCCGGGCGTATTTTTCCAGGATGGCGTTGATGCGTTGTTCGTGCTGGCTGATGAGGGGGTATAAGCCGGCCTGGCTATAGACTTCGCTGAGGGGGATATCGGCAGCCTGGGCGATGGCCCGGCACATGTTGTGACTCACCGATTTTGTTTTCATCGAAAAGAGCAAACTCACAGCCGAATCTGTCACGTAACCAGTTCGAGCTATATCAGCAGGGATAATACCCTTCTGATGCATCAGTAAGCGTAACCAATCAAGGAAACTCGACAAGTTTTCAACCATACTCAACTCCATTATTCACCAAAATATCCTGAGTATGCACAACTAAATACTTTTCCGCACTTGACAAAATGTACATTAGGGCTTATCATTTTGAGCGTACTCAACTAAAGCAGTGAGCGAAGGAGAGAGATGCATGGAAAAGGCGAAGAAAGTTTTGAAAAAGCGTTTGACAATCGGTTGCGGGCTGTTTGCCCTGCTGGTAGCTGTGCTGGCAGTGTTCGGCGGCGGGATGCTGGCGAAGAATGCGCTGCCGGCCTTTTTGTTTCTGCTGGGGCTGGCGGTCGGCGTGGTGGCCGGGTTCCTGGCCACGACAACCTTCATTGCCTACACCGGCATGAATGAGGAACTAAAGCGAAATGCAGTGGAGGCAGTGAAGACAGCCGGATCAAAGCCGTCCTGAAAGAGCAGCGATGGCAGCGGCCTTGACGACCTCAGTGATGACATTTTTTGTCAAATCCAGCGTGAAGGCCCCTGCCCCACCGATGGCTTCCTTGGCTGCTTTCCAACGTTTGTCTTCCCGGACAAGGTCAAGAAACTCGCAGCCTTCCCAGGTCAGGCCGGAAACGGTCATCATTCTTGGGTTGTCATCGAGTGTTCCGGGTTGACCAGGTCATGTGGAGAAAGCGGGAGTGCAAGCGAGGCTTTCTTTTCCACAGCGAGCAAGATTTGACGAACCAAGTCGAGATCACGTTTCATGTTTTTATCCTTTCTTTGGAGGCAGTAATGAACACTGCACTATTGATAGTTGCGATCCCAGTTGCATACCTGGTGGCGTATGGCATTGGTTATGTGATCGGCAGAGTGATCCGCCTGTTTATCAAGTGAGCGAAGGAGAGAGGCAGGGTATGTTCAGGAACGGACGAACCTGGAGTTTGCGAAAAAAACAGCGTAAGCCGAAAACGATGTTTTGGCTGGCCTTCTGTGTTGCACTGCTGCTGGGGTTGGCGTGTATGGGGTCAGTCATTTTTGTATGGGTTCAATATGGGCTTGATTTCATAAGCAAACTTGACCCGGCCTGCAGATTGGATGGAGGTCTCTTCCTTGCCGGATATACCGGCATTGAGGACGGCGGAGAGTACGCCGATGCCCAGGCGTCCCTGGTCGCTGTCGATGACAGTCAGGGAGATATCGAATTCGACATTTTCACCATAAACGATACGCCGATCTCTTTCTTCGGCGAGACTTTTGAAGTCGTCCATTGCTTCGATGATGGCGGTCATTGTTTGCGTAATGAAATCTTTCAACTCCATTCCGGGTGTGACTGTTTGGTTTGACATATTTTTATCCTTTCAGGACGTGTGAGTGAGCGAAGGAGCAGGGATGAGCAAAAACGAGCAGGCGAAAAACCTTGTGGTGGACCTATCGAACGCCACTGAACATCCGGGCGTGAAAGCGGTCCAACCGAGGGAATATGTTTTCGGGGACGAGGCGTGGCTACTTCCCGACCCGATCTCTGAAGAATTTGAGGACATCCTCCGGCGATTTCGATTTTTGTCGGTTGCCAGAATAGCGCCTATCCAGGGAAGTTACAGCCTGGGCGCGAAATACTACAGTTCTCCCGTAAAGTCTGATCACTTCATTGTGAAATTCATCAGCCGAGGTGAGAAGCTCAACAAACTGCCCATGCTCGAGTTCCTGGGGCAGGCTGCCTTTTGCCCATCCAAGGAGCGGTACCGATTTATCTTTGGCCTTGATGGAAATCCCTACGATCACCTGCGTCTGCTGGCCTGCATTGGCAAGCTTATGCACCAGCGCTGGCACCAGTTTCCCGTTGATGACACGCATGGAATAGAAGGTTTGATAAACGATGCGTGGACGTTTGTCGAGCCGATCTACGATGAAATTATAGAGCGAGAGCAGCAATGCGACGACAGAGGTCGCAGCGGCGACAAGCGCAAGGGTCTGTTCGGTTGGTTCGGTCATGGGTGATCCTTTTTATGAACGATAACCCCGACGACGACCTGCAGAGACGGCTGAGAGAAGCGCTGCCATTCGTAGAACCAACCCCTGCACAGAAGCGGCGCATCCTGGCAAGGATACGGAAAGGCATGAGCGCCCCGAAGAGGGCGAAAGGAGAGCAGATGGATAAGTACAACTTTGTAAAGGTCTCGGTGAGGCCGGCCACGAAGGTGGCCATCGACGTGGCCGCGGCGGTCGCACAGCGACCGGTATACGACCTGGTGGGGCAGATCGTAAGCGAGGCCCTGTGCGAACACCCGGAGGAAAGCCGTGTGGTGCTGGATGCGATTTACCCGCGCGACGGCGGCAGCCTGACGCCCGGCTGCGCAACCATGACCGTGCGCGGATTTCACTGCCTGGCCTGCGGCCGCACGATCATCCCTGATCCGAAAGGACGGTAAACGATGGGACTGTCTTTTGGCGAATTTGCGGTGATCAGCCGGCCGGGCAGCGGAAAGATCGGCCTGTTCGAGCGCAACAGGAAGCCGTGCGTATGCGGACGCTGCGGCGTGGCGCTTCCCCCCAGGCAGGCCTTTCGTTTCCGGGCTGCCCGCCGATCGGGGAGAGCCAGCGGGTATTGGTGCGTGCGGTGCGCATCCGAATGGATCTCCGAGGTGCCGGCCTGGCATCACAACCCCGCGACAGACGACTATTTCCCGGCGAGCTGGGTGACGAACAACCTTCTGGACGGGAATGACCTGGCGGCGGCCTTCAGCAGCCAGTTTGGCGGTGTGGTCGTTTCCAGGAAGGTGGTGATGGCCGGGTACATGCGGAACGGGCAGATGGTGGTGGTGGTGGATCCGGAGTGGGTAATGCAGGAGGACAGGTAGATGGCGGCTCTTTCCGGCAATACCCGGCGGGCTTATGCGCTGGCGGGCGAAGATTTCGAGGCTTGCACGGGCGCGAGCGTTTCTACGGCAACACCGGCAACAGCCCGGGATTGGATCGAGCAGATGCGCCGGCGGGGACTGCGGGTGAACAGCATCCGGCAGCGGATATCGGCGCTGAACTCGCTGACCGGCCTGGGGCTGGAACTTCCGCCCAGGGAGAAACTGCAGGCGCTGCCCTTGGACGCCCAGGGCGCCGCGGCGCTGCTGAAACAGGCACAGAAGAGTCCGCTGGAGCGGGCGCTGCTGCTGGCGCTGCTGTTGTGCGGCAAGCGGGCACGGACGTGGGCCTGGAGGGATGCGCTGGACGTGTATATGCGGACGGCGCTGCCCCTGGCCCTGTGGGCGGCCCTGACCGGCCTGGCCGCAGCCCGGGGCTGGAGCCTGTTCCCGGCGCAAGCCATGCGGCCGGAACACTACGCCGGCGGCGTTCCGCTGGAGGAAGCGGCTTTTGCATCGGGCAAAGGTGGAGCAGCGCTGGGGCCTGGCGAAGTAACACGCCGGCTGAGACGCTTGGGACGCCGGGCGGGGCTGGGCGAAGTGAGCCTGCGGCGCTGGCTGGCCACCGGGCGGACACTGATGGAGTCCCACGACAACGACGCCTGGGCAGTATGCGCAGCCCTGGGACCTGCAGAACAAGCAAGGGGAACGAGGAAATGGACAGACCTGCGTTCTCATCGCCTCCAGCGTATCATGCGAGGGGCATCCCGATGAATTCCGCAGGATTTCCCCCCTTTCCCCCGCTGATGGAGATCGCCCTGGTGGTTCTGGCAGAGTTCGTCTTTGGCTTGGGCTACAACACCCTGGTGGCACTTGCCGGACGCAGGTATCCGGCGGCATACCGGCTGATGGTTTCGCTTTCGGTGGCACTGGGCGTGGCGACGACGCTGGTCCTGCCGGCGGTCTTCTGGTGGGGACGGACCCAGGCAACCTGGCAATGGGCGGCGATCTTCCTGCTGTGTTTTGCCGGCAGCGGCCTGCCGATGATCGGCGGGTCATTGAAGCGCAACATGGCCGGGGATTCGCACCGGCGGAGAGAATGGCCTACGGCGGCGCGGCGGGCGCGGGACGAGGCCGTGATGGAGTTGAGCGCCCTGGCCGAGGAAGTGCACGAGAAGGCCAGAACGGACGACCTGAAGGCGACGACGTTGATCTCGCTGGTGCACCGGCTGCACCAGGTGATCGGCACCTTGAAATCTGTGTAGGGTTCACGGGCAGGTTTACTCCTTATCCTGCCCTGACCATTTATCGGTAGCGCGCCGGGGTGTGTGGCAGCATTCCGGCGCCCATGCGGCTGTAGCTTAACGGACAGAGCGACGTGACGTCACAGGTGCAGGTTCGAATCCTGCCGGCCGCCCTGGCTCACCCGGTGAGCCGTGTTTTCTCCTCCTGGCGGGGCTGACCCCGGAGCCAGCCCCGCCCAAATCAAACAGAAAGGAAATGGTATGCCAAAAATTGTGATCCCGATCAAGAACGGATATCCGGCCCAAAGCCTGGTGGCGATGGCCGAAGGCCTTGGCCGGCTGACCGGCACGGTGGTCGAATGCAACACGGCCGTGGAAATCACGGCGAACGACGCCGTGATCAAGGCTCTGACTGCGATCGCCCCGATGGCCAAGGGCAAGCGCACCCGCAAGGGCGCGGCCAGCACGGCCGGGGAGGAAGAAAGCCCCGAAGCCGAAATGTGACAGCACTTAAAAGGGAAGTCCGCCGTGCGGGCGGCGGACTTCTCAGGGGACTGTCCTTCGTTGGATGGACGGACAGCCCCCATTATACCCGAATGGAGGCTTACATGGAAGAACTTTTGAAACAGAAGGCGGAACTGCAGTCGAAGCTGGAAAGCGACGGGCTGACGATGGACGAGGCGCTGCGGTTGTTCGCCGAACTGACCGAAGTGGAAAAGCAGATCGCCCAGATAGCGGCCGCCCAGGAACGTGACTGGAATGATCTGTATCAGACGCAGCAATCGCTGCTTGCAGGCATGTGCATGTTCTAGGAGACAGAATGGCAGAATCAACTCTCCCACAAACCGCGCTGCAGAAGATCGGCACCTTGCGCGATTACCTCACCCGACCGGACGCCCTCAACCGGTTTGCGATGGTCATGGGCGGCCGGGAAGCGAGGTACTACGTTTCGAGCGTGCTGATGGCCGTGGCCTTCAAGCCGGAACTGGCCGACTGTACATACGAAAGCATCATGAAGAGCGCCCTGCGGGCGGCGTCGCTGGAGCTATCCTGCGACGAATCAATGCACCAGGCGCAGCTGGTGCCATACAACAACCGCAAGACGGGCAGGAAGGAAGCACAGCTGATCGTACATTATCTGGGGATCGTGAACCTGGCGCAGCGTACGGGAAAGTATCGCACGATCAACTGGGGCCCGGTCTACGAAGGCATGGCGGTCGAACTGGATATCCTAACCGGCCTGCACACGATCGGCGGACAAAAGAGCGGCAAGGACGCCAAGGTCCTGGGATATTTCGCCTTTTTCGAAATGCTGAACGGATTCAAGAAAAGCGAATACATGACCATCCAGGAGATCCACGAGCACGCTGCAAAATTCAGCCCTTCCTACCACAGCGACTATTCCAAGTGGAAGGATCCGAAGATCCTTCCATACCTGGAGCAAAAGACGGTCATCCGCAAACTGATGAAGATAGCCGACTTGAGTGGAAAAGCCGGGGCCGTGCTGGCCCAGGCCTTGAGCGAAGACGAACTGCCTGCCGAAGAGCTGGTGGAAGCCGCATCGGTGGTGGACATTCCTCCCGAGAGCGGGCTTGCGGAACCGCAGTACGTTCCGGTGGACAGGTCCGAAGAGATCGACCTGCCGCCCGAACAGGAAATCGAACGCCCGATGGCGGCCGAGCCCCTGCGAGCCTGGCTGGATTCAAAGGTAAAGCGGGCAGGTATCCACGTGGCCAGCGACAAACAGCGCGGCCTGCTGGTGGCGCTGATGGAAGAGGCATTTGCCCCTGATCCGGATGCGCAGAAGATACGCCGGTCGTGCATGGTGTACCTGTGGAACGTGGCCAGCAGCAAGATGTTGACTGGACCGCAGATCAAGGTCGCGTTGGACTGGCTCAACCCGAAACAGGACAGCGGCGGACAATATCTTGCAGACGCAACTGCCCTGGCCGAACTGAAAGCGGTTTGGACGGCTGCACTGGCGGCAAAGGGGCAGACCGAACTGCCCGGCATGAACACCGGAGGAACAAAATGAGCGACGAGAAGACGGAGAAGACGATTACCGAAAAACTGGACCAGCTGGCCGAGCTGCACGCCCGGGCCGACGCGCTGCGGTTGTCGTACGAAGAGCAGCGCAACGCGCTGATCCCGGAGTATATCCGCATACAGCTGGAAGCGCTGGACAAGCGTTTCGAAGCCGAAGGAGAGCAAATCAGCAACCAGGCGTTGGAACTGGAAGCCGAGGTCAAGGAGCTTGTCATCGCCAGCGGCGAAACGGTGCGCGGTGCGCATCTCATGGCGGTTTGGAACAAAGGCCGCGTGAGCTGGGACTCGAGGCTGCTGGACGGCTTCCTGCTGGCGCACCCGGAGCTGGAGCAAGCGCGCAAAGTCGGCGAACCGACATGCACGCTTCGAAAGGTATAAATGCACCCTGTCTATGCCCAGCTGCTGGATGAGGTTACGGACGATCTCGAACGGAAGGTGTTCGAGGCGCTGGCGGAGCATGCCGGCGAGCGAGTGACCCGTCCGCAGCTGGTGCTGATGGTCTTCGGTGTGTATGTAAGCCAGGACAAATTGAGCGCATCGAACGAAGACCGGAAGATACGGGAGTGCATCGAGCGCCTGCAGGCGAAGAACTTCCCGATCCTGGCCTCCAGCGGAAAAGCCGGGTACATCCTGACGGACGATGACCGAATCTTTCATGAATACATCTCCGAACTGATGTCCAGGCGGGAACAACTGGAGGCCAAAGTACGGCACTTATATGCGGCGCGGCAGAAAGCCGCGGAAATGCGCCGCTGGCGGGACAACCCGCCGGAAGCGGTGCAAACCAGATTGTTTTAGAAGGAGACTGTCATGATATCCCAGGTAGACATCCACGGCATTGTTCCGAACGAGTTTCAACAACGCCTGGCGGAGGATCCAGAGCACGTCAAGGAACTGGCCGTATCCATTGCGACAGACGACATGCTGCAGATTCCAAGCGGGCGCAAACACGCCAACGGCACCGTGGAACTGGCCTTTGGACACTCGCGCTGGGCGGCCTATAGCCTGCTGGCCTGCGCGCAGGAGGAAATCAACGGAAACAAAAGGCAACTTCCAACAACATGGGATGAAGAATACCGGACGTTCTTCATTGGACTGGTGGAGAACGCGAACCAAAACGGCCGGTCATTCCTGGAAATTCCGGTGAACGTAGTGGAACTGACGGACGAGCAGATGTTCCGTTACGCCACGGTCGAAAACATCAAACGGCGCAACCTGACACCCATCGAAGAGGCGCGGGCAATGCAGACCTACATGACAACCTTTAGGAAGACCAGTGAACAATGCGGAGAACTGTTCGGAAAAGACGCAGCCACAGTACGCGGTGTCGTCCGGCTGCTCGACCTGCCGGAGCCGGTGCAGGAACAGGTCCAGGC
This sequence comes from uncultured Anaerolineaceae bacterium, assembly GCA_964387495.1. Taxonomy (GTDB): domain Bacteria; phylum Chloroflexota; class Anaerolineae; order Anaerolineales; family Villigracilaceae; genus DSXF01. The sequence continues at coordinate 33,429 of CAYLXB010000021.1, read as the reverse complement.
TGGGGCGATCACGACGAACACAGCCCGGAAACTGCTCACGGTACAGAGGGTAGCGCCGAAGGCAGCCGAAAAAGCCGCCGAGCAGATGAACCGTGACATGAACCCGGACGAGATCGACAGGCGCCTGGCAGCGGCGATGAGGCAAAGCCGGGGCACCGTGATCATGTGGCAATCCTATGACGGCGATCCGCCCAGGGCCGGGCGGGGATTATGGCCATTGGAGTGGAGACACAAGGGCCAGGGCCTGCCCTTCTTGTGCGGAGAAGACCTGCTGAAGACCTGCGGCTACACGGAAAAAGCCAAACACTACGAGCAGAAATTGGAAGCCTTTGGAGAAATGCTGCGTTACCTGGAAGGCGGCATGGAGATCAAGAGCCAGGCGTTGACCTGGTCGATGCAGGGCATCACCCAGGATGATGTGGATACAGCGGCGCGCTACTATGATCCGCCCGTCTGCCTGGACTGCCCGGTATACGCCAGGCTGGACGGCATGCATTACTGCGGCTGGAAAACCTGCCATGAACGCAAGCGCGTCGCCTGGGCCCAGCAGGAACTCGGACGCATCAGCCAGGAAACCGGACTGCTGCCCTATGAAGATAAAGATGGGGAATACATCACGATCAACTATGCCTGGGGAGAGCAACAGAAAGAACTGATCAGGCGCGTCAAGGAGGGAGACCCGACCCTGCGCCTGAAGACCGATCCACAAAGCACTTCCTACAGCTCCACCCCGGTGATCAACTCGCACGTTGTCCAGCTGCTGGACACGTCCCCGGAGGCAATAAAGGAATTGCATAAGAACGCTTTGGACGCCAAGGAGCAGGAACGCCGGTTCGAACATGCGCAGGAATGCCGGAAGAATTGCGAAAAAAGCAGGGTATTCCTACGTGATAGTGCAGCGGCGATATTCGCGCCTGCCCTGGCCGGGATCAAGAGCAAGGGGACGCTGAGCGCGCTGTACAGACGGATGATTCACGAAGACGCCGGCGAGATGAGCGCCAATGACATGCGTCGCGGGATCATTTACTCCGTTCTTGATGATGAAGTCGAATACGAACAGATGGAGCAGGGGACGGTTGCTGTGGCCAGGCATCTGCAGGGTGTAGCGACTACGTGGGGCGTGGAGCTGCCGGATGACTGGCTGGAGATTGCTGCCAGGTTCGACGCTCCCTCGGATGCCCTGCAGGATGCGGAGGACGAACGCAAGGCAGTTCTTGAAATCACAGGAAGCGAGGACGAGGATGCTTGAGCAGATCCTATCTGGAATGGTCGAGAAAGCCCGGGGGAACCCGGGCAAGAACATCGTGCACACACTTAAAAACGGCCTGGAGATAAAGGTCAAATTCATACCGCAAACAAACGCATTCCGGCTTGGCATCTATCGTATTGGCAGCGAACCATCCATGAAGGAATGGGAGACGGTGCTGCGCTACTGGCCGTGGAACGTGAACGTGAAGGCGACCCGCCCCGTGCCATACAGCATCGAACGAATACGGGGCCTATGGGGGTTCGTGCCGGTGGTGGTGCAAGAGGCGATGTTATGACCACCCTGCTGACGGCCGAGGAGGTCGATTTCCTGCGGTCGGTGAAAAAGTCGGCAGTCATCCTGTTTGCAATGATCCTGATCGACCAGAAATACCCGGGCCGATCGGTGCGGGCGGCTGACATGGCCGGCCTGCTGGAGATAGACGAGCGCACGGCCGAGAAATACATGGTCTCGCTCGCAGCGCGCAACCGCATGCTCTTCGACGGCCGCGGCTACGTGTTGACAGAATTTGGACGCGCCCTGCTGCTAGGGAAAGCCCTGCCACTAAGTCCGGTGGAAACCATGCCGGCACAAAGCCCTGGACACAAATTCCAGGCACTCGAGCAGGCACTAAGCCCGGTGGTAACGCCGGCACAACAAATTTTGCCCCTGCAGGGTGCACAAAATGTGCAAGACGCACAAAATGTGTTGCACACAATGTGTGCTCTAGAAGAAGAAGAAAGAATCTCAATTCTAGATTCTAAAGATTCTCTTTCTTCTACTTCTTTAGATTTAGAGACACAAAATGCGCAAGACGCACAAAATGTGCTGACGGCCAGAATTCTGGCGGCAACCACGTTGCTATTCGGAGAGCCAGGGGTACTGGCGCGCGGCCTGGACCTGCCGCGCATTCCTCCCCAAATGGTCCTGGGATGGATCAAACAAGCCTGGGCGCAGAAAGCCCGGCTGCGAAACCCGGCCGGGCTGGTCTATGTCCGGCTGAAAGCGCTCGAGAAACCCAGGGCGGAGCACTACACAGCCGATCTGGACGGCCTGCCGGAAGAATTCCAGGATGCGATTGGCTTGCTGGAAAAAGTATGCCCGCGCTGTGAGCAAACCTTTACATCCCTGCAAGCCTTCGAAGACCACCGAAAGGCGTGCATATTTACGCCGGCGGCAGAATATACGCGCCAGGCAGACACATCCAACCTGGAAGCAGAAACGGCCTGGGAGGGCATCCAAAAGCGCCTGAAGGCGGAAATGCCCAAGTCAGCCTATGACACCTGGGTGCGGGATACCTGGGGAGCTGGCCTGGAGGATGGTCGGCTGACAGTAGGCGTACAAAACGCCTATGCCCGGGACTGGCTGGAAGGACGCCTGGCGGCAACCATGCAGGCATACCCGGAACTGCAGGGCATGGCAGTCGCCTTCGTGGTGGCATCGAAACAGGAGTGAACATGGACGAACGAGCGATCTGGTACCTGGTCTTTTTAGGCGTGGTCTTCCTGGGCGCGGCCTACGCAGCGGGAGGCAGCAGCGAGATCATTTTTACGCCGGCCTGGCTGGGAGACAAAGCTGTCGGAGTATTCCTGGGACTTTTGATCATGGCCATCCTGGGCGGCATATTCGCCGAAGTGAAGAAACAGGCCCGGCGGGCCATCCGGCGCAACGGCGGGTTATGGAAACCCGGACCAAACGCCAGATGGCAAAAACGGACAGAACCGGCAGCGCCGCGCCTGAGCTGGCAGGAGCGCATGATCCTGGGGTTGTTGATACAGCAGAACCAGCGCTACCCGGACGCGAACACGAACCGGAGGCCTGTCGCCCCCGAGGCGGACGACCGGACGATAGAAATCGAGTTCTAGCATGACGAAACCGACCTCCTTCCTGAACCCTGCATTGCTTTTCATGGCAGCCAGCCTCCTGGCTGGCTGCGTCCAGGCATCCCAGTCCGTTGCCACGGCAACGCCCTCGCCGGCAGGCGGATACATTCTGCCCATGCTGGGCACGATGGCCGGGCAGGAAGTCCAAGGCTGGGCCACATCGGAGGGCATCGACGTGCAGGTGGAGCTGATCAAAATATCCGGCACAGCCACGGCGCAGGCACTGAGCGGAACCGCCACCCAACAGGCGCGTTGGGATGCGCAGGCGACGGCCGAACAAAAACGATCCGATGCCCAGGCGACGTCCGAACAGGAGCGGCGACTGGTAGCGCTGACCCAGGCCGCCCAGGCCACAGAGCAGGCGCGCCAGGACGCGGTATCCACAGCTGAACAGGCACGCCAGGATGCGCAGAATACCCAGGCGGCGGCGTTGACGCAGGCGATCCAGCCGACGCATGACAGTTGGACAGCCACGGCGGTGAACGTGGAGGCGACCAGCCAGTGGATCAACCTGCAGATGCAGTCGGCCAGCCTGGAACAGAAACAGATCGAGGTAGAGAAAGCCCAAAGCACGAAGTTCGTATCAGCCTGGTATTTCTATGCCGGCGGCGTCGTACTGCTGATCACGGGCACCTGGATCATGATCAAGGCCCTGGGCGTCCGCGTCGTGCGCAATGACGAGACGGGAGAAGTGGAGACAGTGATCGTGGCTGGCAAAGTGGTGACGATTGCCAGGCTGGACCGGATGCTGGATCCGGCGATGAGCATTACGAAACAAGGCGGCGTGAAATCGCACGCCGTCTCCAACCTGGAAAACCAGATAGCCACCACGCAGCGTGCCCAGACCGTAGACCTGGCGCGGGCGCTGGCCAGCGGGCAAGGCATGCCGCAAGGCGTGAAATTCAACATCAACGGCGCGTTCGGCGGGACCCAACCGGTGCGGATCGGGCGGCTGGACGAGATCGAACCGCTGCTGGCGGAAGCGGAGGACATCTTCGATGCTGAATAATACGAACCGCGCTCTGGTCACATCCCATTACCAGCGGGCAGAAGAGCTGCGAGGGCAGATTGACCGGATGATGGTGAATGACCTGAAGCTGACGCCGCCGGTGGACTACCTGCTGACCTACCGCCAGGGTGTAGCCTGGCTGGTGGCCAGGCTGGACGAAAACCGGCTGATGAGACCGGCCGCGGCCTACGAACAGGGCGCCAGGCACCTGCGGGCTGCGCTGGGCCTGCCGGTGGCGATGATACGCATGCATTACGTGGTGCAGGTGAGCGGCCGTCCGGCGCTACCGAGAATGGCGCCCTTCCCGGGATTGAAAACCGGGGTGTTGCGGCTGGGCCTCAGCCAGCGCGGGGAAGCGCAGATCGCCTGGCGGAGACTGAACAGCATGGGCCACGTGATGGTGGCAGGTAAAACCGGAGCCGGGAAGAGCACGCTGCTGCGCTCGCTGGCGTACCAGTTCATGGCCGATGGCGGAGAGGTGCGTCTATCCGACCTGGACGGGCGCACCTTCCCAATGCTGGCCGGCGTGGCCAGCAGCAGCGAGCAAATCGAACAAATGGCTGCCAGGACACTGGGGGAATGCGAACACCGCAGCCGGATATTCGACCATGTCTCCGGCTACCCGGAGAGCCTGGACGAATACAACGCCGCAGCGCGCAAAGAAGGCAAGCCGGAGATGAAGCGAATCCTGCTGGTGCTGGATGAATTTGCCAGCACGATGAGCAACCTGGGCGGGCCGAAAGCCAGCAAATTTGCAGCGCTGGTAAACCAACTGGCCTGGAGGGGGCGCAAATTCGGCGTGACGATCGTCTTCGGGACACAAACCGTGACCAAGGACATCATCGGGCACATTCGTGACCAGGTGGCATTGACGGTGTGCTTTGCGGTAAACGACTCTCCGGTGCTGGCCGAGATGGGGGTGAAGGCCGCGGCGAACATTCCGGCCAGCCGCAAGGGGCTGGCGATCACGAACCTGTTCGGGCGGGTACAGACGTACCTGGTGCCGAGGGAGCTGCTGGGGGCGGGCGGGCGGGTGATGACAGAGCAGGAGGAGCGGTTGTTCCTGGCCGGGCAGGCGAACGGGGGGAGGCTGACGCGGGCGCTGATCCAGGAGACGATAGGGGTGGGAGAGTGGGCAGCACGCAGCATCCAAGATGACCTAGTGTCCATCGGCTGGCTGAATAGGACTGCAGGAGAAGATAATTCCTATTGCATAGCCCCAAAATGGGCTGAACTGGTCTCCAACCACCAACCGCTCCAACCACCTCCAACCGATCTCCAACCGTCTCCAGCCACCTCCAACCAACTAAAAGCATCTCCAACCGGTCTCCGACCGGAAGAACAGGAGTGAAATGAGCAAACTGGACTGGTTACTATCGATCCTGATCACGCTGGCGAGCCTGGCGCTGCTGGCGTGGCTGATGGACGGCGCCTGATGGCCAAGGGACGCACGCACCAACTGGCTACCGTGGGGCTGCTGGCGCTGGAGGGTGCGGCGCTGGCATTGCCGGGTAGTCCGAAGATCGAACTGGGCTGCATCATGGCCGGCACGGCGCTGGGGCTGGTGATCACGCCCGACCTGGATATCGATCGGGGCAGTGTTTCCCTGGCAACGCTGCGGCGAATATGGATCGTGGGCCCGCTGCTGGCCCTGGCCTGGCGTATCATCTGGCAGCCGTACGCCTGGCTGGTTCCGCACCGGCACTGGTTATCGCATGCGCCGCTGATTTCCACGGCTCTGCGCCTGATCTATCTCGGCGTGATCCTGGCGCTGTTGGGCCTGCCAGCGTGGGTCCTGCCGGCAGCCTGGCTGGGGCTGCTGTTTGCAGGCTTGGCCATGAGCGACGTGGTCCACTGGCTGATGGATATGTAGGAGGCATATGTATCGATTCGTTCGACGGCAAAAGCTCGTCATTCACGGCTTCAAGCGCTATGCAGTATTGATACGAAAATTACCCGGACAGACTCGATATGCCAGGCGTTTCCTGAAAACGGCGGCCGAGGCGGAAGCATATGGTCTCAGGCTGGAGAAGAGGATCAATGCATGGCAGCATAGATAACTTCGAGATGGTATTGATGGGAGTAATCCTGCTCCTGTCGGCGATCTGCCTGGTCGACCTGGTCATCCTGATATTTCGAGGTGGTGCATGAATATGCCTTGCATTCTGGCCGGATGTATCGTGTTCTATGTCGTTGTACTTTATTTTGCCCTGGCGTTATTTAAAGCGGGCGCACGGGCGGACAAAAACGTAGAAAAGGGCCTGGAGAATTCGAAAAATGAAGAAAAATAACCTGGCGTGGTTTGGATCCAAGATGGTGATCTTTCTGGCGGCATTTGCACAGGGGGTGCAATATGCGGATGCATTCCGGCTGGTGCATGCCGATCTGGGCATCTGGGGCAGCGCCGGTGGGGTGACGGCGGGGGCAGGGATCGTCCTGTCCGTAGCCTATGTGTCGAATCGGATTCCAGGACTGGCATCGAAGCGTGCCAGGCAGGGCGCCTGGTGGGCATTGGGTGTGTTGATGACCCTCTCTCCGTTGCTGCTGACGTTCAGCAATTTCTATACGATGAGTGCAGCCTTCCGGGAGCGTATCGCCGCCGCAGCATGGATCGTATCGGCCGTAGCGGCGATCCTGCCCGAGGCGGCGCTCGTGGGCGCCGCATTTGCAGATCGGTCTCTGGGCGCGTCGCAGAATGTATCGGGTGCAACGGAGAGCGCAACCGAATCCATGTCGAGTGCAACGCATGCAACAAAGGTGCACAGAGGGCGTGTGTCGGGTGCAACGCGGATGCGCAAGCCCGTGACGGACGATGTCTTGCTGGCAATCTGGCAGGAAACGCCAGGAGCAAGTGACAACCAGGTTGCGCAACGTTTGGGGATCAGCAGACAGGCGGTGCAGCGCCGGCGCGTCAACTTGCAGGCACGCGGATTGTTCGGCAGCAACGTTGCTGTTTCCACGGAAACGGAGAAACAATGAGCGAGTCTCTCATCGGAAAGTGGCGTGTGCGCAGCATTCTGCACCAGGTGGAGCACCTGGTGGTAAGGGAATGTGGCGGATTGTTGATCCTGGCGTGCGGGAAGCGGATGAACATGAGGGGATCACGACCTGGCCAGCGTGGCGGACTGTATCGGTGTGTTGGATGCGAGCGGGCAGCAGGAGTGAAGCATGAGGATGACTTTCACGAAGCGTCAGCAGGAGATCTTGCCACTGCTGCTGGCCGGCAAAACGGATAAGGAGATCGGGCTGGAGCTGGGTTTGAAGCGTTCGACCGTGGCGGGGCATATCTACCGTGCAATGCAAACGACAGGAGCCGCTACACGGGCGCAATTGGCAGCGCAATTGATGCAGGAATCCAGGCAATTCCCCCTGTATCCTATGTGTGACCTCAGTACATGCCCGGTCTGTAAGCGCGAATCTACTGTTGTGCAGGCCTGCGAGAAGTGCGGTCATCGATGGGAGCCGGTATAAAAGATGAAGGTCGCGGTTCTCTTTAAAAGCCGACACGGTTTTCCTCCGTGAGGTGGGCGGTAGAAGAATTGTTTTATAGACGTTGATGGACAAATCCTGTACGATGAGGGAAATCAGATACAGGAGGTATCTACAATGGATAAAGGACGTGTTCGACAACTGATCGCCCTGGTGGCGGCCGTGGTGTTCATGGTGCTGCTGGCAGTCTTTCCCAACCTGCCATTCAGCGAAGAACAGGTCATGGCCTTCTTCGCGTTGGTTGGCGCTTATATCCTTGGCGAAGGCCTGGAGGGAAAGCGTGTTCTGGAGAACCTGGCGCAACTGGCAAAGAGTCAGAAATTCCAGGCATTGCTGGCCGGTATCATCGTTGTGCTGGTAAAGGCCTTCTGGCCGAATGCACCGTTTACCGATGACCAGGTGCTGACTATCAGCGGTGTACTCATGGCGGTGATCCTGGGCGCCGGCGCTGAGGGCCTGGTAACACGGCTGACGAAATAACAGGGGCTGGCCGGGCCAATAACCCGGCCAGCAACCCAATCTCATGAATGAGTGGATACAGGTCGTCATTGCCCTGGTAGCCGGGTTTTTAGGTGGAGGGCTCCTGACGGGCGTCGGCAATCTATTGAAGGGACGGTCGGGGGCTGCCCGGGATTTCGTCGAAGCGGCGGCATGCCAAATGGAACAATATCGCAAGCAAATTGCTGAGTTGACAGCCGAACTGGCCGAACTAAAAAACCGCGTGCTTGATCTGGAGAAACTAGCAGGCATGTTGGACGAAGTCATCATTGGGGCGCATCGTTTGGTGCATCAAGTCCGGGCCTTGGGGGCTGACCCGGTCTACATTCCGCCGGAGAGGCGGGAACAGGAAGAAGGGAAACGGAGGAAGAAATGAAGAATGGGCGTATCTTCCTGGCAACGCTGGTGGAGTGTCCGGCCAGTGACGCCAATGCAATCGTATTGAGCCGCAATAAAACATATGTCGGGCGGCAGCTGCGAAACCGTGGTTGGGTTTATCGGGATAATCGCTGGTATGCACCAGATGGTGCAAAGCGCGAGATACAAACTGTATTCAACGCCGGCGACAAGCCCCTGCCCCAAGGTGAGTTTATCCATGTTTGTTTCGTACGCTGTTTGCGGTCCAGTACGACACATGGCACAGATCGGGTGGAGATGGTGTTGAGCGAAGGGGATATGCGGGACAAACTGCGGCTGGCCGGATGGCAGAAGGCGGGAGACGGCTGGCAGTGCCCGTATCACAGATAGCCGATGACCGATCCAAAGCCGCTCTCGTATAAGCAAAAAGCATTCATCGAAGCCTATCTCGAAACCTGGAATGCATCCGAGGCGGCACGGCGTGCGGGTTACGCGCATGCCTGGCAGGCCGGCAGCCGAATGTTGAGGAATGTTGAGGTAAAGGCAGAGATCGAGCAGCGGCTGGGCGAGATGGCTATGTCGGCAAATGAGGTGCTGGCCAGGCTAAGCGAACAGGCCAGGGTCAGCATGAAAGACTTTGTCCTGCCCGGAACGGCGAACCTGGACGTGGCAGCACTGCAGGCCAAGGGGCACCTGGTGAAATCGATTTCCCACACAAGGTACGGGGTGCGCATCGAGCTGCACGACGGCCAGGCAGCCTTGATCCAGATGGGCAAGGCCCACAACTTGTTCGTCGAACGACACGAGTTATCCGGGCCAAATGGAGGCCCTATCAAGACGGACGATGATGGACGATTTGACCGTGCCCTTTCTGCGCTCGCTGAAGCGCTCAGAGAAATCGTACCTGGAACGGGTGCAAAACAGGACGGCGATGTGGGTTCCACAGAGTAAGCCGCAATGGCAGGCACTGCTATCCCAGGCAGACGAATTGTTCTATGGGGGCGCGGCCGGTGGAGGAAAGAGCGACCTGGTAATTGGTGCGGCGGTGGAGCTGCATCAGCATTCGGTGATCTTCAGACGGGTATATCCAAACCTAAAGGAGATCATGCGGCGGGCGAGAGAGATCATTGGTCGGACTGGTGATGAGAACAAGTCGGACAAGATATGGTCATTTTCAGATGGCCATACGATCGAGTTCGGAGCGGTGCAATACGAGGATGACAAAAAGGACTGGCAGGGACGCCCACATGACCTGAAGGCCTTCGATGAATTACCAGAGTTCACAGAGAGCCAGTATGAATTCATATGCGGCTGGAATCGGTCCATTGACCCTGGTCAACGGGTGCGTGTGCTGGCCACTGGCAACCCACCGACAGACGATATGGGCTCATGGATCCTGCGGCGCTGGGGGGCATGGCTGGACAAGACACATCCGCGTCCGGCGCAGCCTGGTGAACTGCGCTGGTATGCCACGGTGGACGGCAAGGAGCAGGAGTGCGAGAACGGAGACGCCTTTGAGCATAAGGGCGAAACGATCTACCCTCGCTCTAGGACGTTCATCCCGGCCAGGTTGGGCGACAACCCATTCTATGCTCATGATCACCATTACATATCCGTGCTGCAGTCGCTGCCCGAGCCGCTGCGGTCTCAGCTGCTGTATGGAGACTTCGACGCCAGCCAGCTGCCCGATCCGTGGCAGGTAATTCCAACCGAGTGGGTGCGCCTGGCGCAAAAGCGCTGGAAAGAAATGGAACAGCCGGATGTGCCGTTGTCCGGCGCCGGCCTGGACCCGGCGCGGGGAGGTAAAGATGCGGCCACCCTGGCGATACGGTACGACAACTGGTTTGCGCCGGTGAAGAAGTGGCCGGGTGTGATGGTCCAGGATGGACCCGCCCTGGCCGGCCTGGTGCAGACCGCTATCGAAGGGGAGCCGCCATATATCAATGTCGATGTGGTCGGAGTTGGGTCTTCCCCGTACGACAGCCTGAAAGTCATGTTCAGGCATGTGTATCCAGTAAACGGCGCGGAAGGCTCAAGTTTCAGGGATCGGAGTAAGAAGCTGAAAATGCGCAATAAGCGCGCCGAGATGTGGTGGCGGATGCGTGATGCACTGGATCCGGCGCACGGCGATGATGTGGCATTGCCGCCAGATACAGAGTTGCTGGCCGATCTGTGTTCGGCACATTACAAGGTGACGGCGTCGGGCGTGTTGATCGAAGAGAAAGAGGAGATCAAGGCCAGAATTGGCCGGTCTCCGGACGTGGGCGAGGCGATCATCATGGCGCTGGTTCCGTACAGCGTCGGCAACCTGGCTGATTTCTACCGAGTGCAGATGGAACAGGCACAAAAGGAAGGATTGAATGGCTGAATTGAGCGGTACACGAATCGACTTGACCGAGCGGGCCAAGGCGCTGATGGCGCTGCACAACAGCGTGAACGCGTATTTCGGGCCGGGTACACCACCTGCGCCAGCCTGGAACGAGGAAGCGCCCCGGTTGTATCAATATCAGCCGGGTGTAAACCTAGTAACGACGCCGCGTGCCGGGTATGGCGTGTTGCCGTTCGCGTCGTTGCGCGCGTTGGCTGGCGCATCGAAGGAAGTGCGCTTGAATATCGAGCACATCAAACGCCAGATGCGCGGCCTGGAGTGGGAGATCGTTCCAGCAAAAGAGAAACTGGCGATCGTGGCCGGACAGGCTTACGAAGCAGTGGTGGACATAGCGGGTGTACAGGCGTTTTTCGAGCAGCCAGATGGAGTACATGATTTTGATTCCTGGCTGAATATGCTGTTGGAGGAGCTGCTGGTCACAGATGCTGTTACGTTATGGCCGGAAAAAAGAGGGTCCCGTTTGACGGCGTTGGAAATCATCGATGGTACGACCATCCGACCCCTGCTGGACGTACGTGGGAGCACGCCGCGCCCCCCCACGCCAGCATACCTGCAGGTGCTGCACGGTATGGCGACCAGCCATTATCCAGCAAGCGCGCTCATCTATGCTCCCCTGAACACCAAAGTGTACACGCCATATGGTGAGAGTCCGATCGAGTGGATGCTGATGTCCATCAATACGGCCATCCGGCATGACCTGCAACGACTGGGTTATTTCACCGAGGGTAACATACCGGGGGTTTTGGTTGGAGTTTCGCCAGAGTGGGGAACCGAAAACATCCAGGTGTTCCAGGAATATTTCGACGCCCTGGCAGCCGGGGACATCAATCGAGCGAATAAGATCATGTTTGTGCCGGGGAGTTCAGCAAACAACGTATTTCCGATGGCGCAGAATGATGTGGACAAGATCGACGTGGATAAATGGTTGATGCAGATCGCCTGCTGGGCATTTGGAAATAATCCGGCAGAGTTCGGGATTGTGCCAGGTGCAGGGCTGGGAGGCGCCGGATTTATGGAGGGGGCAGAAAACATGCAGCAGAGATCTCTGATCGGGCCAATCACGGGTTACTTATGCAGCCTGTTTAACCGGGTTATCCGGGAGATCATGCACAGGCAGGATGTGAAGTTCCAGTGGCTGGGGTTGAATCCGGCAGAGGATGAGTTAAAGCAAGCGCAGGTGGACCAGATTTATATTGGGACGGTGTACTCGGCGGAGTATGTGGCCGACCGACTGGGCGTGCCCGAGCAATTCCGGGTGAAGGATGCACCCATGAACGGGAATGGATTGGTACCGATGCAGGGGCCGATATCCTTGCCAGCCAAGTTCCTGCCATACGTGAAGCGGGCGTTGCAATCCGAGCTGACATCCTGGAGGGGAAAGGCAGTGCGATATTTCGAGAAAGGCTTGGGGGCGGCGCCGTTCGAGAGCGAGGTGATCCCGGACGAGCTGGGTCGGATGATCCGGTCAGAGCTGGAGCGGGCAAGGTCCACTGCCGAAATCGAAAGGTTATTCAACAATTTACTCGACCGAGATACGGCGCTGATCAAGTCCATGCATGAGATCGTGAACGACCCTGTCGAGTCGCTGAAGGCTGCGGCGGCGGGAGAGATGGAACGGGCGCTGGCTGAGTATTTCTCCGGGCTGCAACAGAGAGTGATGAGCGCGGGAATGGAACATGACGCTTAATGCGACCTTTTGGGCGAACGAACGCAGGGTTTTGCTGGCAATCCTGCTGCCGCGGCTGACGCAGATGGCACTGGCAGGGATGCAGGCGGCGGCGCGGCTGGTGGGGGTTGGATTCGACAACGAGCTGTACAACCGGCGGGCGGAAGAGTGGGCCAGGATATATACGGATACCCTGCTGGCCGACCTGGGGACAACGACCGAGAAGATCGTGGGGCAGGCGCTGGCAGATTGGATTGCCAGGCCAGGGGCGACCGTGGGCGATCTGAATGCAGTGTTAACGCCGGCCTTCGGGGCGCAACGGGCGAATGTAATCGCGGTGACAGAAGCGACCAGAGCATTTGCCAGCGGACAATTGATGACATATCTGGAGGCGGGTGTTACGCATATAACCTGGCATACGAACAGAGATGAATTGGTGTGTCCCATGTGCGGTCCATTGAACGGGAAGGTGGTCCCGATCGGGAGGCCGTTCGGGGTGGATCGCAAAGGTAAGGTGATTACCCAGCCGCCTTATCATCCGAACTGCAGGTGTTGGGTAGCTCCGACACTGGAAGGGGATAGGTCGAAAGATACGGCGACATTCGCAATGAGCGAACAACAAAAGCCTATAAGGCAACTTTCTCAAGCGGAAATCGAAGCGAGAACTCAAGCCGACTTCACGAAATTCCTGAGTGATTTCGAGCGCGAAATATCCGCGCAAAAATTTGAGACGGCGGGTGTATTCAAAGATGGGAAAGTTATTATAATAAAAGATGGAACACAAAAGAAAGTAGAGTTTACCCATGAAGAGTTTCAGTTGCTCGAAGGCGCAACCCTAACTCATAATCATCCCCAAAGGTCAACCTTTTCGGTCGCTGATATAGAAATGTTGGCTGACGGAAAGCTAAAAGAAATCAGAGCAACCAATCCGGAATACGTTTATATCATGGCAAATCCGAATAACGTTCCGATTGACGGAGATAAAATATGGGGAGAATACAATCATCTTTTTAAGGAGGCAAAGATGAAAATGTATGACGACCCATCCATCAATCCATACGATAAGGCCTGGGAAGATTTTGCTATTGAATACGGGTTGGTGTTCAGAAAGGAGAAAAGATAATGCCCAGAACGCCAGATGGCAGGTATGTAACGATAGATATCCCGATGCTCACCGAAGAAGAATTGAAGGGCATTCAAGAGTTATTTGCGGCCGGAAGAAAAGAGGAAGCAGTAAAAATGTTCGACGAAATTACCGGGCCGCGCATGAGGTTGGAAGAAGAAATCAGAAACCTTATCAGAGCAGGAAAAGTAGAAGAAGCATACAGGTTGTTGGATAAATACGATGAGTGACGTCATTCAAATCGAGGGCTTCGAGGAACTTCTGAAAGCGCTGAAGGAAGCGCCGGAGCGGGTGCTGCCGTTCGTGCGCAAGGCGATGCGGGCGAGCGTGCTGGCGGTGCAGGCGCGGATCAGCGAGTACCCCCCGAGCACAGAAGCGAACAGGCCAGGACGAATCGACAAGGCGGGCCGGCCGATGGGTTACTACGAACGCGGGCGGGGCTGGTGGTACCCGGTGATGAGGAGGAAGACACTGGGCGACGAGATCGGCGTTGGTTTTGGGGCTGAGACGGCGAAGCGTGCGGCGGGGCGGGTAAAGATGAAGGGCATCCCAACCGTGGCCGGGTATAAGCTGGCCCAGGGCGGAACGTCGGAAATGCTGGGACGTTCGTGGGCTGCGGAAGTATACGATGTAGAAGGGGGCGTGATGGGTGTGGTGGGGAATAATGCGTCGTATGCGGATTACGTGCAGGGAAGCAGGCAGGCCGAGAAGATGCGCTCCATTGGATGGATGGAGGCGAGTGCGGCTCTGCAGGAGGCGATGCCGGAGATCGAGGAGGCGTTTGGGGAAGCGGTGGAAGGGTTTATGGAGAGTTGGTGAGAGATATAGGTTGATTCCCCTAAAATAAACGGGGTTGTATTGTGGTTGGCTGTTTTACATCAAGACCAATTAGTTCGTTGTATTTATATAACCGTGCATCATAGGTGTGCATCTCAATGGCGCCAACCCATTCAGCTGTGGCCAGGTGAATAGCATCATTTGTCCTTAGACCATCCCAACCTTTTGACATTGATCTTCGTAGTAAACTTCTCGCAATATGTGTTATTTCATCGTTGAAATCTACAAGCTCTATTACGGATGAATCATTCCATAAATCATCTATTCGCGCTTCTTCTTCTCTACTAAGAGAACGAGATTTCCTCTCGTTTGCTACCCACGCGACCTCAACTTTTGAGAGAACCGACGTAACAATCCTGTCTTTATTATTGGCGTCAGCGATACCATCCAAGATAGCATCCAGAACTGGCATTTTTTCGGAATCGCCATTCAAGTAGTATAAAAATACATTGGCATCCCAATAATATAATTTGTTAGACATCGCGAAGCCTCCGAATCATTTCTTCAGGTGTTTCGCCACCTTTCCCCCAAGGAAACGATCCGCGAGCTCGTCTATAACTTCCTGGCTCTACTTCCTCAACGACACGCACATACCTTACGTCTCGAACGACAAGTGGTTTTCCCGTTTGCGGCTGTCTTCCTACCTTTCCTGAAACCACAGCCTTTTTCCCCCACGCAAAACGCATATTATCCTCTTCTCCTTCTTTGATGTAACAATGCACTGGTTTGTCAAACAAAGAGTCCCACAAATAGAAACTAAGCTGTTTACGTTTTGTAAGGGTTTCTATTGTTCCCTTCACAGTCCCATAGGTATATTTTATTGGTTCGGAAATTTCTCCTGTTACCTTACTACTAATCAAATAATCATGATCATGGGTTTCAAACCTAATCGACGTGACCTTATCATCGAGTACACTGGTCAACGCTGCCACATGCCGTTTTACGGTCTCCGAGAACGGAATTTCTTTTCCGGTAGAGAGTGCGTCACCTACCTCTTCATAGGCGCCAATTACGTTTTCAACCATGAGCATGTCTGGATAAACCCCTCTGAAAGTTGCAACAGCGCTGCCGCTATACAGTTCGTCTATGATCCAATCTATCTGAGCGTTCTTCCCCACCTCTTTGGACAATTGACTAACCAGTGAATTAAAGCTGTTGATAGCACACGCAAAATCCTGCAGGGCTACTTCACCTTCCAGGGCAAGGGTCAGAGTATTTTTAGCCATAATTACATCGCTCGGTCAAATCATCCACTTCTTTATCGGCTGGCCTTGGTGAGACCAAATGCTACGATCAGTTCTTTAAGGTAGTGTTCTATATTATGTATAATACAGTAACCGATTCGCGCAGTCAAGCCCCAATTGTCATATCTTCAAAATTACTTCTGCTGACCAATTATATACTTGACAGACCCACCAAGTTATGACAAAATAACACGCGGCGGTGGTTGACCTGCCCCCCTCAGGCCGGCCCCGCCCTTGAAATTTTTTGTGCGAGTTCAAGGGCACAACAACTCCCAGCCTGGCTGGGAGTTGTGCTTTTAAAGGGTGAACTGCCAGATGGAGTGCTGGCAGTTCAGGAGCGAGACCGGGTTCGCGGTTGGCCTCAATGACGTAATTATACCCCAAGTGAAACAATAAAATTATTGATTGCGCCAGAGGGGCTTGTCGTGTAAGATGGTGGTGCAAGCACTCAAAAGCAGGCGGACGGTAAACCGGGGCGGGATGCCCCGTAATCACGTCTAAGAGCGCCCTGGGAGTGGAAAGGCCAGAGACTACGTCTCTCGTGTTTCCGCATTCCAGGGCGATTTTGTTTCAGGAGCAGACCATGAGCGATCTATCGTATTTCGTACCACTGCAGAAGGTTGACGAGGCGAAGCACGAGGTATGGGGGCTAGCGGCAGTCGAACAACCGGATCGCGCCGGTGAGATCCTCGATTATGCGTCGTCGAAGGGGAACTTCGAGAAGTGGTCAGCGCAGGTGCAGGAGGCTACCGGCGGGAAGAGCCTGGGGAACGTGCGGGCGATGCACAAGGGCGCGCTGGCAGCCGTGGGCAAGCTGGTGCATTTCGAAACGCGTGACAACGACAAGGCGATCTACGTGGGCGCCAGGATCGTGGACGAGGATGCCTGGCAGAAGGTACTCGAAGGCGTCTATTCGGGATTTTCCGTGGGCGGGCGGTACGGCAAACGCTGGCAGGATGGCCTGCTGAAGCGTTACGAAGCCATCCCCACGGAACTCTCGCTGGTGGACGTGCCGTGCATTCCAGGGGCCACCTTCGAGGTGGTGAAGGCAGACGGAGGCAGTGAGATGCGCAAGTTCGCATCTTCAGGGGAAGACGATGAGGACAAGCCAGCGGCCAACGATGAAGAACAGGACGATGAGCAGCCGGCTGAAGCAAAAGCAGAGGATGGGTCCAACACCGAATCGGAAGAGCCCGGGACGGGCGATGGTCAGGGATTGACCGCCGAGGGTGTGAAGGAGATCGTCGTCAAGCTGCTGATGGAACTCGGCCTGGTTCAGGAAAGCAACTCCAACGGTCAGGCTGCATTCCAGCGAGTGGAACACAGCGACGGGCTGCAAAAGATGGACGGACGCGTCGACGACCTGCAAAAACAACTTGTCAATGCAGAGCACGTCATCGCCGACTACCAGAAACGCTTCGAGGCGCTGGAGCCGCTGGCCAAGGCATTGGACGACTTCAAGGCGCAGATGATCAAAGACCTGGCGGCGGTGGCCGTTGCGGTGGAAACGCTGGAGAAGCGCGGCGGCATGGGGCCCGTGATCCGCGAGGTGGGAGCGCTGACTCCGCAGGCATTGGCCGATACCCAGCAAGCCGATGTGCTAAAGAAACTGGCCGCCGAGACGACAGATCCGCTGCTGCGACAGCGGCTGGAGCAGGAGATCTCCACGCTGGAGATCAAGGCCGCACAAACCAAACCAATATCCATTTAGTCAGGAGAATTCGACATGACTCAACTGATCAGCAACCTTTCACAGCTGACTGCCGTCGCGATGGAAGAGTTTCGCAAGGCAGTGCAGACGCCCATTCCGAACGAGGAACTTCGGAAGGCGGGCGTGACCCAGTCCACCGGGCTGGTGGCGTATGACCTGCAGGCTCCGGCCAAGCAATTGTTCCCGGTGCTGACCCCGCTGCGTAACGTGATCCCGCGAGTGCCGGGAGGGATCGGCACGGCAACCAACTGGAAGCGCGTGACCGGGATCAATACCCTGGCGCTGCGCGGATTCGTGCCGGAGGGGACCCGCAACGGCGTGGTGACGACCGCGGTGGACGACAAGAGCGCCTCGTACAAGGCTTTGGGCTTAGAGGATAGCGTGACCTTCGAGGCCGAACTGGCCGGCCAGGGCTTCGAGAACGTGCGCGCCACGCAGGCACAGCGCCTGTTGTGGGCGACCATGATCGAAGAGGAGCTGGCCGACCTGGGCGCCAACCTGAGCGTGACCCTGGGGACGCCGACGGCGCCGACCGTGAGCGTGGTGGACGGCGGGGGTACGATCGCCGACGATGCCGGCGGGTATGTGGTGCGTGTGGTTGCGCTGACCCTGCACGGCTACCTGGCCAGTTCACTGGCCAACGGCGTGGTTGGGCTGGTGAGCGTGACGCCCGCCGATGGCAGCACGCCGTTCACGTATGGCGGCGGTTCATCGCTGCCTTCGGACCCGACCAACTCGGGCGCAGTGGCAAACGGCGGAGACAGCGCCATCCAGGCGTACACGCCAATCGTGGCCGGCGCGGTAGCCTATGCGTGGTATGTGGGAGCGCATGACGGCAACGTGACGCTGCAGGCGATCACGCTGATCAACAGCGTGGAATTGACCAGCCTGGCCACCACGCACCAGAACGTGACGGCAATCACGGCAGACAATAGCAAGAATACGCTGGGCTATGATGGGATTCTGTACCACGCGTGGACCAGCGGCAGCGGGGCCTATATCAAGAACTTGGCGACTGGTACGCCAGGCAGCGGCACGGGCCTGACCAGCGACGGCGTGGGCGGGATCGTGGAGATCGACGAGGCGCTGGAAAGCCTGTGGGAGAATTACAAGCTGACGCCGACGATGATCTACGTGAACGTGCAGGAGGCCAAGAATATCACCAAGAAGGTGCTGGCCTCTTCGGGGATGACGTATAACGTCTCGCTGACGGCCGGGCAGGAGCTGACGGCCGGGGCAGTGGTGATGCGGTACCTGAACAAGTTCGGGATGGGGAATACGGTCGTCCCGATCCGGGTGCATCCGTACCTTCCGGCGGGGACGATGACGGGGTTGTGCGAACAACTACCTTACCCGATCAACGGGGTACCGAACGTGTTCGAGAAGCGGCTGAGGCGGGATTATTACCAGATCGAGTGGCCGCTGCGGACGCGGAAGTACGAGAGCGGGGTGTACTTCGACGGGGTGCTGGCGCATTATTACCCGCCTTCGATGTTCGTGATCACGAATATCGCAGATAAGTAATTCCAAGCCTGTTCCGCTGAGGGGCCTGGAAGCCCCTCAGCGTTCCTTACGAACGATCATTCGGAGGAGTTATATGAGCGAAGAAATTGCCGAAACGCCGATCCCGGTATCGCTGGAGCGAATTGTAGACTGGCTGCAGACCGGAGCGGCATCTGAAACGGACGAGATGGATACGCCGGTGGCGGAACTGGTGGAGGAGATCGAGGAGACGCTGAGCGCGGGCCTCTCGACGGTGCACCTGGCAGACGATGCGGTGACAAACGCCAAACTGGCGAACATGACGCGCGGGACGGTGAAGGTAGGGGGGGTATTGGATGCGCCGACGGACCTGAACGCGAAGACTTCGGGGCAGATCCTGGTGGGGGATGGGACGGATCTGAAATCCGTGGCGGTTTCGGGGGATGCGAGCCTGGCAGCCAACGGGGCGCTGACGATCGCAAACGGCGCGATCAGCGAGACGAAGATGGCAGATGCGGCGCGCCCGATCTCGGCGACGATCACGGTTGGAGAAGAGACGGGCGGGAACACGATCAACGTGGCGATCCAGTTGAAAGATGGTGGAGCAGGCGCAGACCTGGCAGCACGCGGTTGTGTGCACGCATATCTTTCAGATGATGCGAACGGCGACAGCGTGGCGGCAACTGCGCCATCGGGCCATGTCGCAGTTGGCACGGACGGATTGTGCATACATTTGGTGACGGACAAGGCCTTTTTGCTGACCAGCGAGGCAGACGGCGATATCGATCTGAATATCGTGGAGGCCGGGGCAGCGACGTGGTACCTGATCCTGGTGCGCCCGAATGGATGCCTGGTGGCCAGCGGGGCGATTACGTTTGCAGGAGAATAACCCCTACCATCTTCGGCCCCTCCTCAAACCGAAGAGCACGGTTTGGAGAGGGTGGAGAAGGTAAAACACAGAGAGAGAGGTTGAAAAATGGCCAAAAGAGATGAAATATCAAACAGGTTTTATTCTGCAGAAGGGATCAGCCAATATGCGCATGGCAACCAGACCTACAAGGTGATCAAGGGGATCGTGGCGCTGCCGGCCGAGGCATGGGTTACCGACATGGTGGAGGCGGGGATCCTGACGCCTGTCCCAGCCAAGGCTGCCAAGACCGGCGGGGAAGACAAAGAACCGGCTGCAGAGGCGTAGTAGTGGATTACACGACTCTGGCCCGGGTACGAACTGCACTGGGGTCGAGCGAGACGGCGGCGGATGCGCAGTTGTCGGCGATCATCACGGCGGCGAGCCGGGTGATAGACCGGCATCTGAGCGGGGCGGTTCTGTCAGACGATTACCTGAAGCAGGAGAGTGTTTCGGGGGAAACGCTGACGGGGCTGGTGGACAAGGACGGGCGCATTTTGTGCCACGCGCACAAGCCAGTAGTGACGGCGGTTACGGCTGCGGCGTACCGGCTGAGCCCGCTGGAGGGCTGGCTATCGGTCGACACGGCAGAGCAGGTAACATGCGAGGGTTATGCAGTGACCTTGTGGACGGCCCTGGCGGGCGTGCGCGGGAAGGTGTTCGTGCAGTTGTCGTACACGGGCGGGCTGGCGGCGAGCACGGCGAGCCTGCCGGCGGACATCCTGGATGCAGCGGACGTGTTGAGCGTGCGGCTGTACCGGGAGGTGAAGACCGGTCTGCAGGATAGCATCGGCGTGGCAGAACTTGGCACTTTGATGTATACGAAGGCGTTTCCTATCCGCGTGACCAAAATGCTCGAGCCACACAAACGGGTTGTTCCGTGGTGATGCCATGACAGCGCCAACCCTGAGCGACATCAAGACCAGGCTGGCGGCCGTCCAGGCAACGATCAGCGGCGTAAAGCGGGCCTACGCCAATGCACCAGCCAGCCTACCGCCCGACCAACTGCCGGTATTTTTAAACTTCACCGGTCCATGCCAGATGCAGAAATTTAGCGACAGCCTGGCGCATGAACGACGCGAATTCATCATGCGGCTGTACGTCAAGCCAAAAGGGGCCGGCGTCGATGGCGAGGCCGAGAAGGCAGTAGAGCCATACCTGGCGCGCGTACGTGATGCTTTCTTGGGACGGCCTATGCTGTCCCTGGGGACAATTCTTGCCCCAGCAATGGATTACATCGAGCCCTGCGAGTGGCTTGGAGACAGCGGTGTAATGATCCTGCTATTTGCGGAAGAAGGTTTTATAGGAGCAGAGTTCCGCTTGGCGGTTAAGACTTTCGTTCCAATCGCATTTGCCAATTACGACTGAGGAGGTCGAGATGACAGCACCTAATGAACCAACCCTAAACTATGGCCTACGGTATGCCAGTGTATTCGAATTGAATGCGGATGGCATGCCCAATGGAGAGGACGAAGTAACGCCCTATGAGGGCCTGCAGTTCAAGGGCAGCACCGCATTCGAATTAAATGTTCCGGACGCGCGCAAGATTACCGGGCTGGGCGAAGATGGAATTACACAAGTAGCGTTCCTGCCGCCGCAAGAGAGCATGGACGGGCGGCTGACGTGCGAGGCCGCAGATCCGGATGTAACGGCGCTACTGGATGGCACCATCAAGCAAACCCTGGGAGAAATCACTGTTCTGGGAGGGGCAACAAACAAACAGGGGTTCGAGCCGCAGGTTGGCCTGATGTTATACCAGGCGGCAAAGGGCTTGAACACCGGCAAGACATACTGGCACCATTATCTAATCCCCAGCGCTCAAGTGGTGCGCAAGCCGGGTGGGATGAGCGCTGACAAGGCCAGTGTTCAATACCAGGTTGTTCCGAACCGGGTGACTGCTCACCTGTGGGGTACCGCGTTCTCCGCATTGGTGGAGGGTTTTTCAAGTGCCCAGTTTGTGGAGGCATGGACGAACAACCCGCTGCGGATTGCGACCTGGCTGGCCGATGGAATTGTGGATGATTTCAATTTTCCGACGGCAGCGCCGGCAGTAAGCACCGATGGGATCCTGGTGTTCGTGAATGGGGTGAAAAAGACGCTGACCACGCATTACACATGCACAACTGCCGGCGTATCGTTCGTTGCGGTTCCATCTGCCAATGATCTGGTTGTGGTATTGCGCGAGGTGGCAGGCTAGATGGAAAAGACAATCGACGTAATACACGATGACATAACAGCCCACCTGGTAGTTCATTCCGCGACCGTACGGGACGAAATAGCATATTCGGCCCTGACGGCGCGGAGCATCGAGACTGAGTTTGAGGATGAATTTGCCAAGACAGCCGCCATCGTGATCTATCCAAAATGCATGGCCTGCCTGGTAGATGGCCAGGTCAATGGAAAGAACGCGAAGATGCTGACGATGGATGAATTCCTGGCATTGCCAGCAGAAATTGGAGATGCATGGTATCAGGCTATCCTGGAATGCAATCCGCGCTGGAAACCGGATTTCTCGACAGTTCCGAGGACTGAAACAGAGAAAAAAAAAGTGACAACGCTTGGATCCGATTAGCCAGGTTCTACGCTGATCCAGACGAGGCACCAGCGCCCAGCCTTCCGGAACACATTTACTTTCATCATACGGTGGAAGATGTGATGCGGGTGCTGGGCGCGTTGCATTTGTTTAAGTTCCAAATTTCAATCAATGAAATATTGAACACCGATATAGATTGGTTGGATGATATTCTGGAAGCGGAATCATTCAGAGAAGGTGTGAAAGCACAACAGAAGAAGTCCGATTAGGAGTCGATATCATGGACGAAAAGACATTGCGTATATTGCTGACAATGGGTGTGAATCCCCAATCGGTGCAGGGGGCGGTCGCAGAACTGGAAAAAATTCATAAAGAACTAACGTCCTTGGAAAAATCGGCTAAGGAGATCAAGGCTGAGATTGAAAACGCGCTGAAACAAGGAGGAAACACCAATAAACTGGCAGCAGAGTTGGCAGTTGTAGAGAAGGCAATGGATCGTCTGCGTGAACGTGCCAAAGGAGCATTGGGGAGCGCTCTGGCAACTGAAACGGAACGCGCGGCAGCAGCAGCGAAGAAATACAAAGAGCAAATGAAAGAGGTTGCCCTGGTCAACAGACAGGCTGGGCAGAGTGCATTTTATTTACGAGATGTAGGAGAAAAACTAAATCAGGTTGGCTCAATGCTGAGCCGTGTTGGCACCAATATTACAACCCCGATCTTTGGGGCGCTGAATGCATTCCTACAGACTGCCAATCAGGCAGATCCTATTGCAACGCGCTGGCGAAGTGCCCAGTTGGAAATCGAACGTTCGTATATGCGGATTGGTGCAGTTGCTACAAATGAATTATTACCTGCAATAGAGGCTGCTGCCAGGTTGATGGACACAGTCGCTGATTTTGTAGAGCGGAATCCAGGAGCAATATCTTTGGCACTGGGTACTGGAATCACAGCAAAGATAGGGGGCGCTGTATTACAAACAGGCGGTACAATCTTAACGTCCTTGGGGGCATTGAAATCACTCGGGCTTTTAGGAGGCAGCGCAACGGGCACAGCTGCAGGCGGCGGCGCATTGGCAACAATTGGGACCGCATTGACTGCAATTTCGCCGGCCCTATTGACCATTGCGAGCGTGCTGGGCGGAATTGGCCTAGGGGCAGGAGTTTACGAGGGCATGGCTAGATCCAAGTGGGGACAAGATATGGGACTGGCAACCCTGAATCAATATGCGACTGTCGGCGCAAATATCCTGGGAGATTTATTCAGCAATATAAGCACCGCTCTGGGGTTATTGGATGAGACCGAGGCGGAACGAAAAACAACCATTTTCACGGCTATGATCGCGAAAATTACGGGAGCAATAGACGAAAACAGTCCACTTTGGCAATCAGCTCTATCCATGCTACCCAGCGAAACAGCCGGGACGGCTCAGCCGATGATCAGCCAGGAAGCCCTGGATGCATACCAGCGTTATCAAGAACAGATCGCAAGCCTCGAAGAGCAATACGGCGAGCAGCGCAGTGCGATCGTCGAGCAATATGCCAAGCAGCGGGCGCAATTGGAGGCGCAGTATGAACAGCAACGAGCAGTTTACATCCAGCGATTCCAGCAACAGGAGGCCGACGCGCTGGAGGATTACTATGCCAGCCGCGCAGAAGCCGCCCAGGATTACCAGATCGATGTGCAGCGGGCAGAAAAAGATCACCAGCGCCAAATGCGCGATCTTCTAAAAGATCACCAGCAGCGAATGAGCGACCTGACAGACGCGCGTGACGCGCTGGGCCTGGTACGTGAGGAACGGGCGTACGAAGACGAACGGCAACAGGCTGAAGAAGAATACCAAATCGAAATGAAACGCAGAAGCGAGGATTTTGCCCGCCAGTTGCAGCAGATGGAAAATCAATTCCGCATCCAGCGAGAACGACGCATCCGCGATTTCAATCAACAACTCGAAGAAATGGCTGCACAACACGAACAACAAATGGCCTTGTTGCAACAGCAGGAAGTTGAAACCCTCCAGGAGTTGGAACGTGGTTATGAAGAGCAAAAACAATTGCTTGCGAAAAGTTTGAGGGAGACCGTCTTAACGATCGATGCCAATTTGATCGGCGGACAGGCAGAACTACAGGCACGATCGGCCAAGCTGTTATCAGACTTCAAACAATGGCTGGAAAGTGTGCAACTGAATATGCCAGGTACAGGTTTTCAGTCCAACTACTACCAATCGGGCATTTTTGGCAGGGCAATAGGCGGCTATGCCGATAATGGGATATATCGTCTTGGGGAAGCTGGCCGGGAATTCGTGCTGAATAATCGGGCTACACGAGCTGCTGAGCAAATCATGCATGGACGTTTGACGCAGGACGGTTTAGTGGCGACACTGGGTGGCAGACAAATGATGCACGTGACGGTGAATACCGGCGGATTGAGCATGAGCCAGATACGCCAAGTGGTGGAAAATGAGCTGGGGGTATTTGGGAAGCAACTGGCGATGGCCATACGGTAGGAGGCGAGATGGGTATCAGTAAATTCGAGATCGGAACGAGTTATGCGGGACTGACGAAGCTGGACGCGTTGACAACGCGTGTGCCGGACCCGAAGACGGAATACAGGCCATACGCAAAGACCGCGCTGCTGGGGGATGGCAGCCGGCGCGGGTTGGGATATCCGGTGGTGATCTGGAATTTCGGACTGCTGACCCAGGCCCAGCGTGACCAGTTGCGGTCCTATTGCAGCAGCGGGCCATCGGCCAATGTTTTCATCCGGACGAGGACGGATGAAAGCGACGAATCCGAGGATATCGTGTATGCGGCATACCAGGCGGTGATGCACTGGCCAGAGCAAGAGGATTATGATACGACCCGGCGGCTCGATTTCCGGCTGGAATTCCGGGCGATGGTATTGCAGGAGGAAGCATAATGGGAGCGCGGGCAGCAACCGCAGCGGAGTTGACGAAGTTGCGGTCGAGCGGACAGTGGTGCAAGTTATACCTGGCAGGACTGGAGATGCCGCGGACGGTCTTCGCGGCGCGGATCAACGACACATTCGATACGAATGACAAGGTCGCAGTGGTCACGTACGACAACGTGACCAGCGGTGCATATACAGATATTCTGCCGGGAATGACCATCTGGTTTGGTACAACTTCAGGCGCGTGTGATATCGGCCAGGCCCGAGTGCGTAAGGCCGCCACCTCAACTGAACTATATGTTGGTGAAGCATCAGAACTGGACCTGGCGGACAATTTATATATTACGATCCTGGATGAATTCCTCTTATGGCCGCGGCATGTGCGCATCAGCAGTTCAACGGCAAAGATGGACTACGATATTGAATACAGTGATCAGCACGAAGACTTCGATCCAGTTCCGATCATGGGTTCCGATGTAGTTGTCGATGTGTCATCATATCCCATTACGGTTTCATTCGATGGGTCCGACTCATGGGTATTTGGATCCAGTATTTCCAGTAAGCAATGGACGGTCAGCGCGGGAAGTCTAAGTGGTTCAACTGGTTGGACGCCTACCCTGACGATCTCATCCCGGCCGGCGGGGGGGCGGATACGGGTGGGGCTGACGGTGACGGCGGCAAACGGCAAGTCGTTCACGGGGTACCGATATGTATACGTATACGATGCGACGCACCGGCCGGCGGCGTGTGTGCTGGAGGACTGCCAGGCGGATTACGACTCGGGAGGATGGTCTTTCACGGTACGGGTGATGGATGAAGAAGCCGAGATCCGGGACCGGAGCCGGGTGATCCTGTTTGCGGAGGACTATTACAACGGGGCAAAGGCTTCCGTGGGGCCGGCCGCGGGGCGAGAAAATATCGTATGCGCGGGGTATGTTGCCGTGGAAACGGTGGAGCGGGACGCGGATGCATCGCAGGTGCGGTTCAGCGTGGAGGGGCCGCAATACTGGATGGGGCAGATGCAGGGATTCCCGCCGGGCGTGGAGCTGGCGAAAAAGGAACCAACGGCGTGGACGGCGATGCCCAACCTGACGGTCGACCGGGCGCTGTGGCACCTGCTGCACTGGCGGTGCAACGCGACTCAGGTGATGGACGTGCAGCTGACGGGAGATACGCGGCTGGCGAGCGCATTCCTGACGCCGGCACAATCGTTATGGGAACAGATCAGGTCCATCGCAGGGGAGAGCATTCTGGCATATCCGGGGTGCGACCGGCTGGGGAGATTGTGGGTGGAAATAGAGCCGCAGGTGGTTGCGGAGTCGGGCCGCAGCTGGGCAACAGTGATGGAATTGACGAGGAATGACTGGTCTGAAATGGACCTGGAACGGGCGATCAGGCCAGCGGTGTCGCTGCTTTCGATGTCGGGCGTATCCGTGAAGGCAGGCGGGGCGGGGAAGGCGCATTTCAGCCTGTCGCCGGGACACATCTTTGCGCATTACGGGCAGCCGGAGATATTGGACAACCTGCTCTTGAGCAACCAGGCGCAGAGCAACAAGCTGTGCGGGCTGATCTATGGGTGGCGCAACAATACGTATCCGTCCTTCACTTTCAGCTTGGCGCAGAATAACCGGATGATCGACCTGTGGCCGCGGCAATACGTTGAATTATCCATCGCGGAAGGGGACACGATCAGGGGGGTGGCGTACGACGGGAGGGTGGTACCGCGCTCAATCTCGTATGTGCACGACCCAGAAAGCGGGGCGATGACGGTGGATATCTCAGGGGAGGGCGAATCGTTCGAGGGCCTGGCCGTAACTGGCGATTTTCCGCCAGATCCGCCGGATCCGCCATTCAACCCGTGGATCCCATACCCGGAAATTCCATACCCTTATTACCCGCCCAGGGTAACCATGCCAAAGATCGTAGTGGTGGCGGTGTGGGACGAGAATTCGCCGCGGTTGATATACACGGTGAACTTCGATGCCACCGACGGGGAGCCGGTGTGGAGCGCGATGGACGAGGTGCTGCAGGACGAGTTGAGCGATAGTTATGTCAAGGACATTGTGAAGTGCCCATCGGGGCTTCTGGTGTGCTCGATCGGGGCGCAGGATGAGGGATGGGCGAAGAACGTGTACATGGCTCCGGGGGTTGGGTCGGGGTGGACGCGGTTGTTCGAGCCAGATCCGGACCTGGATGGGGCCCAGGTGGTAGCAATCGGAGTGAATCCGAACCAGAGTGAGAAGGTGGCAGTGGTGACGGCGAAGGGGCGGTTCTACATCGGGGACCGCTCAGGGCTGGTATATGGATGCACGTTAAACGATATGGGGGATGTATATAATGCGGTGATCGGGCAAATATCGTTCGGCAATGGGAAGTGGCTGATCAGCGCGGATGCGGCGGGGATCTTCGACACGTCGTCGGTCTGGGAGGTGAAGGAGGATGGTTCGGAGATACTGACCTACAGGACGGTTCTGTCGAACGGCAATTCGGCGGCCACCTTCCACCGACGAGTGGGGACATCGAGCGTGGCATACGTGTACGGGGAAATCGGGACCGGGGGTGAGGTGTGGACCGTTACGGACGGGGTGGAGACGGCGGCGCGCAATACGGTGCCACTGCCGATTTACCTAGGGGAACTAGCGATCAGTGACACGGGCCTATACCAGTTGATCGTGGTGGACAATTATTCGTATTTTTCGAGCGATTATGGGGCGACGTGGGTGACAAAGACCCTGCGAGGCGCAGCCCGCAGCGCGGTGGACTGGTGGCAGGAGAGGGGTTTCGTGATCGCACATGACTATGATGGAGTTGGCGGGCCGCCACAGGTATTCTTTACGCCGGACGGAGACAGCACCCGATATAACCGCAGCGGGAACTTCGCGTATATCGTGGGGGCGCAGGCCAGCCTGATCAGAAAGGTGTTGGTGATCGGATGAGGGGACTGCTGACCATCACCTATTCGATGCGGGTCGAATGCGCGGGATGCGGAAGTGTGTTCGTAAAGCATGTGCTTCATCCAAGGGTTTCCAAGTGGGCCTTGATGGCAAACGGCTGGACGAGGCACAGGAAGGCATGGTATTGCCAAAATTGCTCGAGGAAGATACAACATGAAGAACAGGCATCTACGAGAGATACGAAAGTCGCTTGAGAAGCGGGAGCGGGCCAGAGGGGAATGGCCTGCGAAGTTGGGCTTGGCGAACAACGTGGTGCTATCCACGCAACGGGCGGGTTTCGTGTATGCGCGATTGTACGACAACCAGGCGGTGGAGGTTTGGAATTCACGCGTGCCGCCGATCTACGACCTGGACGTGATCCTGGGGTATTCGGACAATATGCCCGGGATCATGCAGGTGCTGCGGACGCGGTACCCGGTGGCTTATCCGCCGGGGGTGGGTGTGGTGACACCGCACCACGAAAGCCATGAATACCCGAATTCCGACTCGATCTGGGTGTATGGGCCTCAGATCATGCCGTTGAATGTGCTGCCGGGGGGCAGTTTCACCGTGACGGTCTTCGAAGGTGTTTTGCCGTTCGGGGGGACGTGGGTGCGAATCGCATCCGAAACGCTGGACCTGGCGAGCTATGTGCCGGCGGCAAAGGCGGTGTATCTCCTGATCCAGGCGGCCGGCGACGGTACGATCTCAGTAACAGCCGGGGCAGAGGTGGACGGAAAAGAGAACCTGACACTGGAGGATATTCCGGCGAGCGCCGCGGGCTGTATCGGACTCGCGGCGGTGAGGCTGTATGCGGGGCAGGAAGCCATTCGCCGAGACAAGAGCATCAATGATATCGTGGACCTGCGTTGGGGGATGGCATCCAGCGCACTGGAGAGCGACCCGGTGTTCGTGGCGCATCCAGCATATGGTTTAAGCGCAGAGGACATGACCGACATCGGTAACCTGAGCGGGACGAATACGGGAGACCAAGACCTGAGCGGGTATGCCGAGAAGTCGAATGTGCTGGAACTGGATAATACGACGGAGTTCACGCCGGACGGGAACTATGAGCCGGCGACGAAGAAATATGTAGATGATCATGCGGGGGCCGGGCCGTATGACAGCAACCCGGAGGCGCTGGGGACGGCAGGCCCGGGCGATGCGGTGGAATTTGCACGGGGTAATCATGTCCATGCCATGCCCAGCCATACGGAGCTGAGCGACATTGGAACAAACACTCACGGCCAGATCGACTCGCATTTGGGCAGCACGAGCAACCCGCACGGTGTGACGGCGGCGCAGGCGGGGGCAGTGCCAAACGATGGATGGGTGGCGGCCAGCAGCGGCACCTGGTCGTATAAATCGGCAACGGAAATCTACGCCAGCGGGGACTGGTCGGGGACGCAAAAGGGCGACCGGGTCAAGTTCGTGCAGACAACCACCAAGTTTATGGTCGTTACTTCGGTGAGTGCGTATGATAGCGGCAACGACCGTACAACCCTGACCGTGACCGGAGGAACGGATTATACAGTTGCAAACGCGGCGATCAGCAGCCCGTACTGGTCTCGATTCCCAAAACCGTCTGGGTGGCCTGACAGTTTCAACTGGACGCCGACAGTTTCCGGATCGAGCGGCCTGAGTATTTCGAGTTTGAACATTACCACGGCAAAATTCATGATGGTCGGCGGCATGTGCAAGTTCGTTGTCGACTTCGATTTTACGACGACCGGAGCAGGATTATATGTTGCGGCAACAACGCCAGCGACGGCAACAGACAATACGGCTTTTGCGGCGAACTGCAGAGATGGATCAAGCGGAGCATTGCCGGTCGGAACGGGCACTGTTACTGCTGCTAATGGGCTGGTATTCCGAAAGGTGGATGCATCCAACTGGTCGGCTGGATCCACGAGAAGAGTCTATGGGGCGGGCGAGTTTTTGTTCTAGTTTTTTTGGAGGAGACATGATTGACGGTGATGAGATTATCGACGGTCTGCAGAACGCAGATAGGGTATCGGCGATTGATTGGGGCAACGGGAAGGTGACATTCAAGTCGCTGGTAACGAATTCCGCAGATATCCAGGCGGCTGTGACCAATGAATTGCGCCGGCGGGCGTACCCGGATTGGAGGGAATTGGCGGATGCAATTTACTGGCAGCAAAATGGAGATGTCAATCCAATGAAGGCATATCTGGCCAAAGTGAAGGCGGTGAAGGAGAAGTTTCCGAAGTTCTAGTCAACCACCGAACTGTCCTGAAACAAACTATCAGGTGGCTGCGGTATAATTCGGGCAATCCTGCCACCCTGGAGCTGCCATGCCCAAGCCGCTGAGCCAAAACACCCTGTTTTATGGCGATAATCTGCCGATCCTGCGCGAGTATATTCCAGACGAGAGCATCGATCTGATCTACCTGGATCCACCGTTCAATTCCAACCGTTCGTATAACGTGCTGTTCAAGGACGAGAGCGGGCAGGAGGCGGAGGCGCAGATCGCGGCCTTCGATGACACATGGCACTGGAATGTGGCGGCGGAACGGATGTATCATGAGCTGGTGCAGAATGCGCCGGCCAAGGTGACAACGATGCTGGGGGCTTTGCGGGAGTTCGTGGGGGCGAACCAGATGATGGCATACCTGGTGATGATGGCGGCGCGGCTGGTGGAGTTGCAGCGGGTGTTGAAGCCGACGGGGAGTCTATATTTGCATTGCGATCCGACGGCGAGCCATTATTTGAAGATCGTGCTGGATACAATCTTTGGGGTGGAGAATTTCAGAAATGAAATTACCTGGAAACGAACAAATACGCACAATGATGTCCGACGGAATTTTGGAAACTTGAGCGATATCGTCTTCTATTATACAAAATCGGATAATTTCGTCTTCAACCAAGCCTATATGTCATATGATGAGAATTATATCGAGAGGAATTTCAAGTATATTGATAAAAACGGGCGGAGATATTCATCCAGCGATCTGCGCAGTCCTAATCCTCGTCCAAATCTTACTTACGAATACAAAGGGTATAAGCCGCACCCCAATGGATGGGCTGTTTCTTTAGAGAAAATGCAAGAATTGGATAAACAAGAGAGGTTGATTTTTCCGGAAAATCCCAATGGAAGGATCCGTATCAAACGTTATTTGGACGAGTTGCCAGGAATTCCGCTAGGTAATATTTGGGATGATATTTTGCCAATACAATCTCAAGCCCAAGAACGACTGGGCTACCCAACGCAAAAGCCACTGGCGCTGCTGGAGCGGATCATCGAGGCATCAAGCAATGAGGGCGAGTGGGTGCTGGATCCGTTCTGCGGGTGCGGGACGGCGGTGGCGGCGGCACAGAAATTGAAGCGGCGCTGGGTGGGGATCGATGTCACGCATCTTTCGATCTCGCTGATGAAGTACCGGCTGAAGGACATGTTCGACCTGGCGGAGAAGCGGGATTATGCCGTGATCGGGGAACCGGAAGACCTGGCTTCGGCGCAGGCGCTGGCGCGGTCGGACCGTTACCAGTTCCAGTGGTGGGCGCTGTCGCTGGTGCAGGCGAAGCCTCTGGGAGGGGACGGCGGCCGGGAAGGAAAGAAGGGAAGCGACAAGGGGGTGGACGGGGCGCTCAACTTCGTGGATGAGGGGGGCAAGCTGCAGCGAGTGCTGATCCAAGTGAAGAGCGGGCATGTCAAGTCGGGGGATGTGCGCGATCTGCGCGGGACGGTGGAGCGCGAGGGGGCCGCGCTGGGTGTGTTCATCACGCTGGAACTGCCAAGCGGTGAGATGATCAGCGAGGCGGTGCGTGCGGGTTATTTTCGTTCGAAGGTCTGGCAAAAGGATTATGCGCGCGTGCAGATATTGACGGTGGAGGAGTTGCTGGGCGGGAAGGGAATCGATATGCCGCCTTCGGCTTATGGCACTTTCAAGCAGGCTGAACGGGTGAAGAGGAAGGAGGGGGAGCAGGGTTCGTTGTTCGATTGAGGAACCCCACCCCCCAGTCTCCTCTCCAAACGGAAAAACTCGCTCGGAGAGGAGCGGCTACCCTGGCCCCTTTCCAAGTGGTTAGAGTACCCAATTGTCGACGGGGGAGGCGCGGCGGTGAGCAGTATCTATGTCTATCTGGGCAATGGCGAGGTAACGTTTGACCATTTCCAGGGTCGAGTGGCCGAGGAGAGCCTGGAGGGTGTAGGGATCGCCACCATTGCGTAGGAATTGGATGGCAAATGTGTGGCGGAAGCGATGGGGGTGGACATCTGCAATCCCAGCCCTTGTCCCGATCGTGCGCAGGAGGTCGAGGAGGCGGTCACGATTGATCGGCCGGCCGAGTCCGGATGCGAAAAGGGGCTCTGCCGGTTCGGCATTTGGCCGGGTGGTGAGATAGCGCCAGATGGCCTGGCCAGTGCGGGGAGAGAAGGGTACCGAACGTTCCCGGGCACCTTTGCCCATGACCTGGATGCGCCGGTTGCGGTTGTCGACCTGGTGGATTTTGATGTCACATAGTTCCGAGGCACGCAGGCCGGTATCGAGCAGGAGCAGGATGATTGCCCGGTTACGATCAGCATGGGGAATGGCATGATCCGATTTGCGCTTGCCGGGCCTGGCGTAGGGCCTGGAGCGGCCAAGCGTGGAAAGCATGAGGCGGACTTCGGTTTCCGTGAAGGGTATAACTTCAGGTTTTTCCGGGCGCGGGGGTTTCAGTTCCCGAAGGATGTGCTGACAGACAAGGGCTTCATGGACTGCCCAGGTCCATAATGCAGAGAGGCCAACATGGTAGTTGAGCATGGTCTTGTTGGACAGGCCTGTGAGGCCGGCGAAGAATTCTTGCACTTGGTGGGATGTGATCTCTTCGAGGGGGGGATCCGTTTCGAAGTGTCCGATAAATTTGGCGAAGGTATTGGTGTAATCGGCAATGGTATGGGGCGAAAGGCGCCGCGCGTTGGCTGCAAGCAGGTAGCCCTGGACGGCCTGGGTAAGGGTGATTTTGTGGTTCATCCGTGCACCTCCTGGTTGGCACGAGGCCTGCATGATAATCAAAAAAGTGGCATGATAATCAGCGACAGGCTTTTTTTTATTCCAGCAGATGTACCAGATGTGAGGGGGGAGGTAGGGGATTGCTGTCGTGTTTTCGTTACCGTACGCCACATGGATTTGGTGTTAGTCAATCCATGCGGCATACGGTTTGAAAGTGTCGGGGCGCCCGGATTTGAACCGGGGACCTCACGGACCCGAAC
>CAYLXB010000020.1:0-46222 GCA_964387495.1 uncultured Anaerolineaceae bacterium | reverse complement strand
TTTATCGAGAAGGGTCTTTTTGTCTACTTGTCAATCATTCTTGAGAACGCCATAAGCCCAATTACGGTATAATCTTCCCCGTTTGTCTGACAATTCCTTCCTGGAGATTTCATGAGCAGAGTCATCAACCCCGATTCCGCCGGCAAGGAACGCACCCGGCTGAGCAAAGCCATCGTCCTGGCGGTACGAGAACTTGCCCGACAGACCGAGGTGAGCACGGAGGCACGCGACCTGGCGGCCTTCATCACCCTGGCCCTAGTGCAGATCGCGGCCGGCATCGACGTCACCGTGGCGGCCTGGGAAAAGCGCGATTACTGGGTCAAGGCCGACCGATTCCGGATGGAATGGTTATGGACGGGGGTGCTGGGGGAGAAAATGAAACAGGCCCTGCTGGCGGAAGACTGGCCCCAGGTGGCGCAGGTCTCGGTGCAGGTGGCGGGGAAATTGAGCAAGGTGCAGGTGGCGGCCAATCACCGGCTGGGCAAGCCGTGGGTGGGAGCTTACCGGCAGCTGACCTCCGGCATCGATTCATAAAACTTACGACCGACTGAGCGAAAGACTTCACTCCTCCCCCAGCAGTTCCGTCACCGTCACCGGCACGAAGCCCCGGCTCCCCAATTCCTCCAGGATACCCGGAAGCGCCTCGGCCGTATGCCAGCCTCGCCCATTGGCGTGCATGATGATAATCGAACCGTTCTGCACGCCCTCGCGAACCGCCCGCCGGATCGTCTCCGCGCTGAAATTCGGATCCGGGTCGCCCGTCTCCACATCCCACTGGATCGTGTACAGGCCGTGGGCGGCGATGGCGTTCAGCACGCGCTCATCCCCGTACCCATACGGCAAACGGAACAACTGCCCCTGCCGCCCCGTCAAAAGGTAGAGCAGATCCTGGGTCTGGACGATTTCCAGGTCGAGCGCCTCGTCGCTCAGACTCCGCAAGTCGGGGTGACTCCACGAGTGGTTGCCCAATTCGAAGAACGGATAACTCCCCAGCAGGGCGGTTTCCTGCGGGTGGGTGCGCATCCAGTCTCCACCCATGAAGAAAGTCGCCGGGGTGTTAGTCTCGACAAGCTGTTGTACGATTGCCGCGTCAAAACCGGCAGGATAGGCGGGATCCTGGCAGACATCGAAGGTGAGTGCCACATGCGGCAGGGCGCGGCTGCCGTGGTAAATGAACTGGACCGGGACGGGAGCCCAGGTGGAGGCGATGTTCGGGTCGGGTGTGGCGCTTGGGGCGGGTGTCAGGGATGGCAGGAGGGTTGCTGACGGCGCCGGCGTACTGCCTGCCGCGGGGGTTGGCGGCGCGGCCGTGCCCATGCTTGTGCAGGCTGTCACCAGCCAGATCATCCCGAGCGCTGCAAGCCGGATTGACCGCACGGTATTCCCTTTCGAAGGTCACGAACCTTGCCGCGCCAACCGGCTGCCACCAATCCCTGGATGGCAGCCGGTACGGCGGTTTACCCTGGATATCTTCCCACTCTAATACGAGAAGAGTGCCTGCCAGGTCTGCGGGCCGACGATGCCGTCCACCTGCAGGCCCTTGCTCTTCTGGAAGCTCTTGACCGTATCCTTGGTGTCCGGCCCGAAGATGCCGTCCACGGCGAGGCCGTAGCCGTACTTCTTCGAGAGCAGGAACTGGGCCGCGCGCACCGCATCGCCCTTCATGCCGGACGAGAGCTGCTTGCCCTGGACCAGTTTGGTCCAAGTCTTTGGCCCGACGATGCCGTCCACCTTCAAACCGTTCTGCTGCTGGAAGTGCTTCACTGCATTCAGCGTGCTGTTCCCAAAGATTCCGTCCACGGTCAGGTTATTGCCGTAAGAATTCAACAGGTACTGCAGGGCGCGCACTTCACCTGTCTTGTCACCTTTGTTCAGTGTCGGCCAGTCCGGCAGGTTGATGTTTGGCTTGATTGCCTTGATCTGGACCCAGAAGGACTTGCCGGTGGTCAGGCTGAAGATTGCGCCGCCCGGCTCGCGCAGTTTCCAGTCGCCGCGGTAGGTGCCCGGGGTGGCGGGCGCCTTGAGGTCCACCGAGATGTTCACCGTCTGGCCGGGGGCTACGGTGCCGTTGGTCAGCGGTTGTGAACTGTTGCCGTCCATGCGGTCGCCGGTGGTGAAGACGAGCATGTAATTGGAGTTCCAGGTGCAAGTGCCCACATTCTGAAGTTTCCAGGTCTTGGTGAAGGACTGGTTGATTTCCACCTCGGAGTTATCGGGGTAGTTCACGTCCTCGATGAATTTGGCCACATTGCAGGGAATGGGGGTATTGGTGGGGGTGGGCTGTTTCGTCTTTGTGGGCTGCAAGGTAGGCACGGGCTGGGTGGGGGCCGGCTGGGTGGGCACGAGTGTGCTGGAGGCGGTTGGCGGGGGTCCCTGGGTCGGGACGGTGGTCGCGGCCACGGCGGTCATCACCGTCGCCTGGATGGTCTGCACGATGGCAGTCATTGCCGTGCCCGGGTCGACCACCGGCGGGGTGGTCATGCCGGGGAAATTGCAGGCCAGCACTGCCAGGAGCAGGGCCATGAGTGCGGGCAGTGTTTTCCTGGTCATCGGATCCTCCTGAAGTAATGGGATGTGTACCTAAGTGACACGTGGATAGTGTAATACAGAGAGCATTTCTTGACAAATTTTCTTTGGACCTGTTTAACCAGACGATGGATGCGCCGGGTTTGTTCCCGGAGGGGATGGTATAGGGGATAGTATGGTGAGGGGATTGCTTACCGCTGCGCGGCACAGGCCGGCGGGACCTTTCCAGGGCGCAACGCGGGAGCGCCGCCTTGAAGTGACAGTTGGAGGAGATTGCGCCGCTATTTTTCCTGAAATATTGTAAAATGTATCTATGTCCAACATCCTCAAAATTCTATTCATTGCTGCGGAAGCCGACCCGTTTGTCAAGGTCGGAGGCCTGGGGGATGTGGCTGGTTCCCTGCCGCGTGCCCTGCGTGCCCTGTCCGCTGAATTCACCGGCGGGATCCAGGTGGACATGCGGCTGGTGCTTCCCCTGCATCCCATGCTGCGGACCGAATCGGCCACCCTCCGCCCGGCAGTCACCTTTTACCTGCCGCGCACCGGCGGGCAGGAACTGGTTCAGATCTTCGAATCCAACCTGGAGGGCATGCCGGTCTATTTCATCGCCGGCGACCCGATCAACTCCACGGGGACGGTCTACTCATCCAACGCGGCCCTGGACGGTGAAAAATATGCCTTTTTCTCGCTGGCGGCCCTGGAGATGCTGCGCCATGTCGACTGGCAGCCAGACGTGCTGCATGCGAACGACTGGCACACTGCCCTGGCGGTCTACGGCCTGCTGGTGCGGCGCTGGAAAGAGGAGTTTACCGGCACAGTCTCGGTGCTGACCGTCCACAACCTGCCTTTCATGGGACCCGACCTGGCTCCGCGCATGGCTGCCTACGGCCTGCCGCCAGTGAAGGCCGGCCTGCCCGGGTGGGGGCGCGCCATGCCCCTGCCGCTTGGCCTGTGGTCGGCGGATGCCATCGTGGGCGTCTCCCCGACCTACGCGCGCGAGATGCTCACCCCCGAGTACGGCGCGGGCTTGCAGGATTTCCTGCAGACGCGCTCGGACGTGATTCACGGCATCCTGAACGGCATCGATACGCACTCCTTCGATCCGGCTGTGGATGAGGCCCTGGCTTTTACCTTCAAGCCGGAGACCGTTTCCACGCGGGCCCTGAACAAAAAGGCACTGCAGGTGCGGCTGGACATCCCCAAGGATCCCAATCTGCCGCTGCTGGCAATGATCGGGCGCATGGATGTGCAAAAAGGCGTGGACCTGGCGCTGGCTGCTCTGCGCCAGGTGCAGGACCTGCCCTGGCAGGCAGTCATCCTAGGCACGGGGGACACATCCCTGGAGGCTGAAGCCAGGCGGCTGCAGATGGACCTGCCCGAGCGCGTGCGGGTGGAGACGCGCTTCGATGCCACCCTGGCGCGGCAGATCTACGGCGGCGCCGACATGCTATTGATGCCTTCGCGTTACGAGCCGTGCGGCCTGGCGCAGATGATGGCCATGCGCTACGGCTGCATCCCCTTGGTGCGTGCCACCGGCGGGCTCAAGGACACCGTCGTCCCGGACAAGACCGGTTTTGTCTTCGAAGGAGATACACCAGAAGCCCTGGCCCAGACCATCCGCAGTGCACTGGCGGCCTTCCCGCAGCGGGAAAGCTGGCAGGCCATGCAAAAAGCCGGTATGACTCAGGACTTCTCCTGGGAGCGCTCGGCACGCCAGTATTTCAACCTCTACCAGGCCCTCTTGAGCCAGGTGGAAAAATAGCAAGCGGGCTGGCCCGGCGAGACCCCGGCCAGCCTTTTGGTTTATGTTTCTTTGGTGCTTTACCTTTGATCGTGCCCTACACTTTACCTGTTTTCGTATCATTGGGAAGAGGTCACCATGAAAACTCGCGCAGTCATCCTGGCCGGTGGGGAGGGATCCCGCCTGAGCGTCCTGACCGTCAAACGTACCAAACCGGCCGTCCCTTTTGCCGGCAAGTACCGCATCATTGACTTTACGCTGTCGAACTGCGTCAATTCGGGCATCTTCGATGTGATGCTGCTGGCGCAATACCGCCCCCAGTCGCTGATCGAACACATCGGGGCGGGCGGCCCCTGGGATCTGAACCGCGATTTCACCGGCGGTGTGCGCATCCTGACGCCCTTCAAAGCCCGTTACAACGCGGACTGGTATGCCGGCACGGCCGATGCCGTCCAGCAGAACTTTACCTTTGTCAAGCAGGGATCGCCGGATTTGATCCTCATCCTTTCCGGCGACCATATCTACTCGATGGATTACGATGCCCTGATCACCTTTCACATGGACCACAAGGCGGATGTGACCATTGCCACCATCCGCGTCCCCATGGAGGATGCCTCGCGCTTCGGCATCCTGGCGGTGGATGATTCGTACCGGATCACTTCCTTCGTGGAAAAACCGCCGGAACCGCCCTCCAACCTGGCCAACATGGGCGTTTACCTCTTTAACCGCGATGTGCTCGACAAGGTGCTCTGGGAGGACAGCCGCCGGAAAAATTCGGCCCATGACTTTGGCAAGAACATCCTCCCCAACTTGGTGGAAGGGGGCGCACGCCTGTTCGCCTTTCCCTACACCGGCTACTGGGTGGATGTTGGGACGATCGAATCGTACTGGCAGGCCCACATGGACCTGCTGGATGGGACGGACGAACTCCACCTGAACGACCGCTCGTGGGTGGTCCACACCAAAACCGAAGAGCGTCCTCCCGCCCTGGTTATCGCGGGAGCGCGGGTCGTCAACGCGATGCTCTCCGGCGGGTGCGTGATCGAGCGCGGGGCACGGGTGGAACGCAGCGTCCTCTCGCCGGGGGTGGTGGTGCGCAGGGGAGCGATCGTGCGCGAGTCGATCGTGCTTACCGACTGCATCATCGAACCGGGGGCCACGGTCGAACGTGCCATCCTGGACAAGCACGTGCACGTCGGCGCACACGCCCGCATCGGCGCGCCGGAGGGCAATTCGGGCCTGCGGCTGGCGCTGGTGGGCAAGAACAGCATCCTTCCGGCCGGGTTGATCGTGGAACCGGGAGCGGTGATTGGCAGTGATGTGATCCCCGAAGACATTCCAGCCGGCCCAATCAAGGCCGGTGAAACCATCGAAACGAGGCGCCAACCCTATGAAATTTGAACGCAGTTCCGGAATCCTCCTGCATCCCACCAGCCTGCCCGGCCCCTACGGTATTGGAGACCTCGGCCAGCAGGCTTATGCTTTTCTCGATTTCCTGGCCGGGGCGGGCTGCGCGCTCTGGCAGGTGCTGCCGCTTGGCCCCACCGGCTACGGTGATTCGCCTTACCAGTGCTTTTCGGCCTTTGCCGGCAACCCGTACCTGATCAGCCCTGCGCTGCTACTCGAAGACGGGCTGCTGAGTTCGAACGACCTGATCGAACTGCCGGCCTTCCCGGACGGGCGGGTGGATTTTGGGCCGGTCATCTGGTGGAAGCTGGGCGTGCTGGATCGAGCCGCGATCCAGTTCGAGCACAATCCGCCACCCGGACTGCGACAGGAGTATGATGATTTTTGTGCAGCCCGGAGCGCCTGGCTGGAGGATTTTGCGCTCTTCATGGCCCTGAAGGAAGACCACGGGGGCGCTTCGTGGGAGCGCTGGCCGGCTCCGCTGCGCGCGCGTGAACCGCAGGCCCTGGCCGCCGCCCGCGAGCGACTGGCACCGGCGGTGACCCGCCAGAAGTTCCGACAGTTCATCTTCTTCCGCCAGTGGGGGCGCCTGCGGGCGCATGCCCACAGCCTGGGCCTGAGGATCATCGGGGACATCCCCATCTTTGTCGCCTACGACAGTTCGGATGTGTGGACCCGGCCGGAGCTGTTCTACCTGGACGCGGAAGGCAAGCCGAGCGTGGTGGCGGGGGTGCCGCCCGACTATTTCTCGCCCACCGGGCAGTTGTGGGGCAACCCGCTGTACCGCTGGGATATCCACCAGCGGGATGGTTACGCCTGGTGGATCGCGCGGATGCGCGCCACCCTGCAGATGGTGGACATCGTCCGGCTGGACCATTTCCGGGGCTTTGCCGGGTACTGGGAAGTGCCAGCGGGCAACCCGACCGCGGAGATTGGGCGCTGGGTACCCGGCCCGGGTGCGGATTTGTTCACCGCCCTGAACCAGGCGCTGGGAGAACTGCCAATCATCGCCGAAGATTTGGGCGAGATCACGCCGGACGTGGTAGCCCTGCGCGACCAGTTCGCCCTGCCGGGGATGAAGATCTTGCAGTTTGCCTTTTCCGGGCCGGAGAATCCCTTCCTGCCGCACCATTACCCGGCGAACTGCGTGGTCTACACCGGCACGCACGATAACGACACATCCCTGGGCTGGTACCGCAACGCGCCGCCCGCCGAGCGCGATTTTGCGGACCAGTACCTGGAGCGCGATGCGCGGCCCTTCCCGTGGAATCTGGTGCGCGCGGCCTGGTCCTCGACGGCGGTCTTTTCCCTGACCACCATGCAGGACCTGCTCGGACTGGATACGCAGGCGCGGATGAACTACCCGGGCCGAGAATCGGGCAATTGGAGGTGGCGCATGCCGGCCTCCGCCCTCAGCCCTGACCTGCAGAACAGGATCCGCGCGCTGAACTGGTTGTACAGCCGTTTGACGCGGGAGCAGTAAGACCGGTTACCTGTTTTTGTTTTAGCATGGGGGCGCAAACCTGCCTTGACCGGAAGGAGCATGCCATGAGCCTGCGTACCACCCTGATCGGTTTCCTGGGGGGCCTGGCGGCCGCCTCCAGCCTGTATTACCCCCTGTATGTCGTATTCCCTGCCCGTTATGTGCCCGGATGGCAGGGCGGCGATGAACGCCTGGCCTGGATGGGGATCGGCCTGACGGCCTTGCTGCTACTCCTGACCGGATTCCTGGCGGGGTGGCTCTCTCCCGAGCCGCGACGGGCACGCCGCGGCCTTTCGGGTGCTGCGGCGGGGCTGCTGGCCGCCAGCCTTGCCTTTTGTACTTATGGCGCTCCGGCTGCGGGTGTGTATGCCTGCCGTGCCCTGCTGGCGCATGGCTATGCCCCGGCTATGGACGAGGCGCAGTACCTTTACCTGGTTGCTGAACCGGTGATCAACGTCATCTACCTGGTCTACCTGGGCTGGCTGGCGCTGGGGTTATCTGGCATGCTGCTCGGTTTCCTGGGGGGCTTGGCCTCGCCGCGCCTGCCCCTGGCCGAATGGGCATTGACCGACGAGTCACCTGCTGAGGCGCTCGGGTTTCGCTGGACGGCCTTCCTCTTCGGCTTGATCCTGGCACTGGTGCACCTGGTGCTGTATGCCCTGCTGACCGAGACTGCCCGCCAGCCCATCGAGGAGTATTCCCTGGCGGTCACCTTCCCGGTGGTGGGGGTCTCGCTCATCCCGATGCTGACCGGCCTGCTGGCGGCATTCCTGACAAGCGGGTGGCTGGCCTGGGGACTGGAACGCATCCGGCGCACTGAGCCGCCCTGCCACCTGAGGCTGTACGCTGCCGCGGTGGCGGCGG
Source organism: uncultured Anaerolineaceae bacterium (assembly GCA_964387495.1). GTDB lineage: Bacteria > Chloroflexota > Anaerolineae > Anaerolineales > Villigracilaceae > DSXF01. The sequence goes on along the minus strand of CAYLXB010000020.1, from coordinate 38,201 downwards.
CCGTTTCGGCCTTTTGGGCGCTGGCCCTGGCGATCCCGCAGACCTTTTCCTACCTGGCGCTTCCCTGGCAGATCGTGCTGTTCAGCGTGCGCCTGCTGCCGGCGGCCTGCCTGGCCTGGCTGACATGGCGGCTATACGGACGGCTGCGGACCGCCTTCCCAGAGCAGAAGACACCTCCTGCCTGGCTGCCAGTCGTGTGGGCTTTCCTGCCGGCCGTCTTCGTGGGGGTCTTCGGCCTGATGTCCACCTGGTTCCTGCCGACCATGCCCACGGCCTCGTTCCTGACCTACCTGCCCCGCCTGGCGCTGGTGCTGGCCATCACGGCCGGTTACCTCTGGCTGGCGACCTGGCTGACGAAGCGCGCGGCGGGCTTTACGGCGGCCCTGTCCGCCACCCCGACGCGGCCCTTCCTGCTGGACCTGAAGGGCCTGGCCAGCCTGGGACTGCGGATCACGATCTGGGGAGGGGTGCTGACGGCCCTTTCGGTTGCCCCCTCGCTCATCATTGTGCTGGTCATCATCCCTGCTATTGCGCCGCTAATGGTTTCCTCCACTTATGCCGCCTCGGCCGCGGCTGAAACCGGCCTGCTGGAATCGATCCAATCCATCTACACAGTAACCGGGGTGGCGGGGGCTTTCAGCGTGGCGGCGGGAGCCGGGCTGTGGGTCTGCCTGATGCTGGCTTTCAGCGGCTGGCTCCTGCGGCAGATCAAATTGCAATCGCCGACGGCCCAGCCCGAAGAATCCCAGTGAGCGCCTTGTAACAGCGCATCTTTATGCCCCCCCCGATCCGTTTGCGCGGAGGACGAGCGATTTTTTTGCGGGCGGCGCTTGGGCGGCAGGTTACATTCCTGGAACTGTTTTACTGGGGGGCAGTTGGAAATCATTCACCTGTCCAATGCCTTTTGGGGGCGGATGCGCTATGATAAGAACCATGAAACGGTTCCTATTCCTCCTCATATCTTCCGCGCTGCTTGCCTGCTGCCGGTCCCCGGCGGCGATGGACACACCGGAAACGCAAGCCCCTCTGCCCGCCACGGCCCAGGCCGCCGATATGACCGAAGCCCAGGCTGCAACACTCTCCAGTCTGGCCCTGGTCGATCCCCACCCGCTGTACAGCATGCATTATAGCGGGGGCTATGGCGAGCTGCCGCCGGCCGCGGGGCTGTGGGAAGCGCCCCGGAAGAGCGCCGAATCCTGCCCGGCCTGGGCCTGCTCGCTCTTTGCCGCCCTGGGACGACCGGGGGCTTCGCTCAGCGGGCGGAATTTCGACTGGGAATACAGCCCAGCGCTTTTGCTATTCACCGACCCACCGGACGGCTACGCCTCCGTCTCGATGGTGGACATTGCCTACCTGGGCTTCCGGGATGAGACTGCGGCGGAGATCACGGCGCTGCCTCTCGAGGAGCGCGCCGCGCTGCTGGAAGCGCCCTGGCTGCCCTTCGACGGCATGAACGAGAAGGGGCTTTCCATCGGCATGGCGGCCGTCCCTGCGGCAGACGGACCTTCCGACCCGGCCAAGCAGACGATCGATTCGCTGGCCATCCTCCGGCTGGCGCTCGACCGGGCGGCCACGGTGGAGCAGGCTGCGGCGATCTTCGGGCAATACAACCTCGCCATGGGAGGCGGCCCGCCCCTGCACTACCTGGCGGCAGACTCCGGCGGACATTCCGCAGTGATTGAGTTGTACAAGGGGGAAGTGAAGATATTTTGGAATGAGTACCCCTGGCAGGCAGCCACCAATTTCCTGCTGGCGAACCCGGAACCCTGCCAACGCTATGAGCGCATCCAGGCGACCTTGATGGAAAGCGGGGGGGAACTGGACCCGGCTTCAGCCCTGGATCTGCTGCGGGAGGTCTCGCAGGCGGGTTATTATCCGACCCAGTGGTCGGTGGTCTACGAACTGGACGCCCGCCGGGTGAATGTGGTGATGGGCGGCAAATATGAAACCATCCACGAATTCGAGCTGAAACCCTGAACCGACCCCCTGGAATGGGAAGAAACTGGCTCCTGCCGGCGCAATATCCGGCAGGAGCCAGTCGATCCTGAATGTTATGGGGATGTGTTGCGGTCGCCCCCGCCGACCACCACGCCCGGCACCACCACTTCATCCCTGGCAGTATCCGCCACGTAGGTGTCCAGTTGAGCCCAGTCCACCCAGAGCGTATCACCGGTACTGTTCGGGCTGCGGTACATGCCAATGCCGACCCGCCCGCTCGAATAGGCCAAGTCACTACCAGTCCAGACCAGCACGCCGTTGATGTAGAACTTCAACTTGCTGCCGTTGGCAGTCACCGTGAGGATGTTCCAGCCACCCTGGTTGATGGCGGAGGTGTAGGTCCAGTTCTGCAGGGCAGTGTAGGAGCCGTAGTGGTCCTTCCAGACGGAGAATAGGCCGTTATTCGTATAGTCAAAAGTGTATTCGGTGTTCCACCAGCCCGTCCAGTCGAGGATGGGATTGCCGCGGATGGCAAGGACGTTGGCACAGCCGGGACAGCCGCTGCGCTTCATGCGCGCCTCGAAGGTGAGGGTGCTGTAACTGTCCAGATGGCTGATGGTGGCAGCCCGGCCTTCCACGCCGTGGGTGGCGTAATAGGCTCCGTTGTCCAGGAACCAGGTGCCTTTATGCACCACCCAGCCTTCGGCATTGTTGTTGAAGGATGAGTAGAAACCTTCCTCGGAAGCGGTGGAGACCGTGAAGGACTGCCAGGCACTATAAGACTGGTAACTGCCGGAGGTGTAGGTGCGCACCCTCCAGTTGTAATTGCCGTCAGACAGGATCAGGGCGGGCTTGACGGAGCAGGTGCCGGAGGTGCAGATACTCGCGCTGAACTCGCGGCTGATCAGATATTCGCCGCCCCGCTCCAGCTGCAACTGGTATTTGGTCGCCCCGCTTACGCCCGTCCAGATGTAGACGATGCGTTTGATGGGGACTGTCCCCTGGGGGAAGACGGTGGTGGGGACGAGGCCGGCGAAGTACTCGACCGGCGGGCGCTCGTCACGCGCCTGCACGGCGCCCGTGGAGAATGTGCTGCTCAATAACAGGGCCAATACCAGCAAGGCACTCCACTTGCCCGTTCGGGAAATCTTGAACATGGAAACCATCCTTTCCTGAGTAAGGGCAGGAAGGGACTGCCAGATGAAGCCGGCGGCCTCCTGCTGGTTTGATGACGCCGCCGGATGAAAAAAAGTTCCGGGTGAATGGGATGTTGCGCGAAGGTGGTTCCTTGCGCCTTGCGGGGCGCTGTGTGCGCTAAGGCGGCCCCCTCCGCCTGCGGCACCTCCCTCAAATTGCGCTCTCTGCAATTTGGGGGAGGACAGGTGAGAGTTTTCCTAGTCTAGCAGGCGGTTGGGTGGAACCGTATGGTTCTGGTTCCACCTGCCGGAGAGGGGGGCTTCTCGACGAATTTATTCCTAAGCAGGTTATGGCCGCGGTCGGGGGATGTGCCAGAGTACCCGGCCGGTGACCGCCTGGGGGGCGACCGGGCCGAGGCGGCGGCTGTCCAGGCTGAGGGGATGCGTCCCGACGGCAAAGATGCCTCCGTCCGCTTCCAGGCGTTCGACCCGCTTGATGAGCGTGCCGTAGTGGGCGTCCTGGAAGACGATCACATCACCCGGTTTGAGGTGACGCAAAAGGAAGGGGAGTGTGGCCAGGACCACGAAATCCCCTTCCCGGTATTCGGGGCTGAGGCTGTCCCCGCTCACGCGCAGGATGCGCAGCATTAAAGGACAGGGTAGACGAGTTCTAGGTTGGGGGCGTAGGGGGCCTTGGCGCGCTTGGTAGCGATGCCCTTGGTCTCCCAGAAGATCTCGGCGAACTGGTTGATGGCTTCCACGAATTCAAGGGCGGTCTCGCGGCTGGCGGTCTGGCGGGACTTGGAACCCAGCTGCATGATCTTGTGCACCAGTTCGTGGGCCTTGGGGTGCTTTTCCAGGTGCTGGGCTTTCAGGTAATCGCCCCAGATGACACGGATCTCGTGCTTGGCTTTCTCGGCGTGCTCTTCCTTGACGGCGATGTAACGGCCCAGGCTGTTGTGGTATTCCAGGTTTTCCTTCTTCTCGCCGCTTTCCAGCGCGCTCATCAGGTCGATCATGCGCACCACGGTCAGGGCGTTGATCTGGGCAACGATGGGATCATAGATGCCGCAGGGGATATCGCAGTGGGCGCTGGCGCGCTCGAAACCAATCTTTTGATCCAGTTTTTCCAGAATTTGATGGAACATGGTGTCCTCCTTCAAACAGGTAATGGGATTTGGTAGATTTCTGTGAACAAATTCATAATAACCGACATAGACCTTTTTTGTCAAGAATTCGTCCTGCGGGAGGGGCGATTCATACGAAACTTATATATTTCAGGGATGTACGAGGAATGTGTATTACCGCGTGCTGTTTTTTTGCATGGAATATATTAATAATTTCTTAAGGAAATGGCCGTTGTTGCCGGCGCGATAATCGAGAAAAGGAGGTACGTATGTTATCCAAACCACTGCTTCCGTTTTATCTTTTCGTAAAGCGACATGGCCTGCGTGCCATGTTGCTGACCATGCTGCTGAGTCTCATGGGGACGATGGTTGCCCTGGCTGCTGGCGGCGACCTGGACACCACCTTCAGCGGGGATGGCAAACAAATCACGAACATTGGGGGAGCACTTAATAATGACTATGGACGTGGTGTCGCCATCCAGCCGGATGGAAAAATCGTCGTTGTCGGGGAGCATTTTGATACTTTCGGTCCGGGAGGCATGGGCAATTTTGCAGTGGCGCGCTATTTGTCCACCGGCGCGCTGGACACGGCTTTCAGTGGGGATGGGAAACTAACCACCAACCTGGGTGACTTTGGCCAGGCTTTGTCCGTTGCCATTCAACCTGATGGCAAGATCGTTGTCGCGGGGAATGCCATAGAAGTGGGCGGAAAAGGGAATTTGGCTGTGGTGCGCTATAAACCGAGAGGCGCGCTGGATACGACCTTTAGCAGGGATGGCAAATTCCTGCTCGATGACGGTGTGGACGATAACGGCACTTATGGCGGTCTGGCCATCCAGCCGGACGGCAAGATCCTAATCTGCGGCTACTTGAACAACGGCAGCAACTACGATATTGCAGTCTATCGCCTGGACGCGAACGGCAGCCTCGACCCGACATTCAAAGGGAAGGGGAGGGCCAGTGTTGATTTTGGCATGGATGACACCTGTTTCGATATGGCCCTGCAGCCGGACGGAAAGATTTTGGTTGTGGCTGCCCTTGAGGACGATTACATGAAAATCGCCCGTTTCAATACCGATGGTACTTTGGATACCGCTTTCAGCGGGGACGGCAAGCAGACGATTTCCTTCGGGAGCACCTACAACCTGGATGCCACTGCGATTGCGGTTCAGGAGGATGGAAAGATCCTGATCGCCGGGACGGCCTATGCCGCGGATTCCTTTTTCGCCGTCGCGCGCCTGAAACTGAACGGCGCCTTGGATACGACCTTCAGCGGCGATGGCCGGCAGATCACGAATCTGGGCACCAATGAACACCTGTACGACCTTGTCATTCAGTCTGATGGAAAGATCGTGACGGTCGGCTCGTGCGGCGAGGATGGTTCGCGTGATTTTGCGCTGGTGCGTTATCGCTCCACCGGTGCTTTGGACACCTCCTTCAGCGGGGACGGCAAACTCCTGACCAGTTTCGGCGGGGATGATTTCGCCAGCGCAGTCACCCTCCAAGATAACGGCCGGATCGTTGTTGTAGGACGCTTGTTGAAGCCTCTCGGCTGGGACTTTGCCCTGGCACGCTACCTGCCGTAATTTTTCGGCCGGTGGGCGCAACAGGAACGCTCCGCCCGGGACGTTCCTGCGTTTATATGCGGCAAATTGGGGTAAAATAGAGTGAAATTGGTTCAAAGCCCTTACTCGTAAAGGAGGAAATATGACCCATGTAATCACCAGTTTATGCCTGCGAGACAGCGGGTGCGTGGAAGTCTGCCCGGTCGAGTGCATTGTGCCCGGCAAGCCCGGTGACCAATGGCCGGCCTATTATATCGATCCGGATACCTGCATCGACTGCGGCGCGTGTGTGCCGGAATGCCCCTTCGCGGCCATCTTCCCGGAGGATGAAGTGCCCTCTGCTTACACTGCCCGAGGCGGCGAGCGCCTCAACCGGGTTGGTTTGAGCGGGCATTATGAGGGCAAGAATCACCACGGCCAGCCTGTGATGATCGAAACGGCCAAGCCGCTGGAGGCCGGGGAGGTGGTCGACCTCACCCCCGACATCACCGCCAACGCCGAGTATTTCCAGAGCGGCCCCGGGTATAGTGCCAACGATTGATTACGGATGAGAAGAGCGCCAGATGAGGAGTCTGGCGCTCTTGATTGACTGGCCTGGGCGGAATTTGCAGTGGTATGTTGGTTTTCTACCATTCATCTGAGAGATGTAATCAAAAGATTATGGGCCCCTACTCCAAACTCAACCGCCCCATCTGCGTTGTGGACTACGACTCTCGCTGGCCCCGTCTCTTCGAGCAGGAAAAGGAACGGATCGGGGCTGCTTTGGGCGGGGCGCTCGTGCTGGTCGAACATATCGGCAGCACGGCGGTGCCCGGCCTGGCGGCAAAGCCAGTCATCGATATCGGGCTGGGCCTGCGCAGCCTGGCAGAGGCTCCGGCCCTAATCCCCGCCATTGAAAGCCTGGGATATATCTACGAGCCGGCCCTGGAGCAGGCACTGCCGCAGCGGCGCTTCTTCTGGCGCGGCACGCGGCTCGTTCACACACATCATCTGCACCTGGCAGAAGTAGCTGATCCGGTGCTGCTGCGGCCGCTCAGATTCCGGGATTACCTGCGGCGGCACCCGCAGGCTGCCAGGGAATACGGGGATTTGAAAAAAGAACTGGCAAAAACCTGCAAACAGGATCTTGATGCCTATGTGGCCGGGAAGACTGCCTTTATCGAAGGGATCTTGGTACTGGCCGGAGAAGAAGTGCTCCTGCGGGAGTCCGGCCTTCCCCCTAGAACATTGTAGCTTGGTACGGTACCCGCCTGCCATCAAGGAGGACGAAGGGCGCGGCGCGCTCGGCGAGGATGCCGAGTTTGCGGAGCATGGACAAGTCGCGGAGGGTGTGTACCTGGCGGGCTTTCATGATCTCCTCGGCGCCGTGCGGACCGATGCCGGGGACGCGCACCAACTGGCTCCTCTCCGCCCGGTTGACTTCCAACGGGGCGTGGGCCAAGTTCTGTTCGGCCCACGCCTGCTTGGGGTCGCGCCCCAGCGGCAGGTTGCCGTCGGGCTCAAAGGGCATTTCCTCCAACCCGAAGCCGTAATCCCTCAACAGGAAGGAAGCCTGGTACAGCCGCAGCTGGCGCAGTTCGGGCGTGGGGGGATGGTTTTCCAGCGGCGTGTCGCGGATGGGGTCGAAGCCCATGTAATAGACCCGTTTCAGGCGCAACTGCCGGTAGAGCGCGTCGCTGGTCTGGAGCAGTTCCAGGTCGCTCTCGTCTGCTCCGCCCGCCACAAACTGGGTGGTGCTCGACGGCCAGCGGCCGTTCCAGCCATTTTCGGCCGGCTGGGACTGGCGGATCTCCTCGACCCAGCGCAGACGGGTGAGAAGTTCGTCGAAGAAGGTCTTGTGCGGCGCCAGGCGGCTCAGGCGCATGGCGTTGGGGGCCTCCAGGTTGACCGAGACCCGGTCAGCCAGCTGCATGGCGCGCTCCACCTGGACTTTTTCGGCGCCCGGCATGATCTTAAGGTGCAGGTAGCCGTGGTAGCCGAGCTTGCGACGCAGGATCTCGGCGGTGTCGATCAACCGGTCCTGGGTGCGTGCCCCGCCGCCGGCCACGCCCGAACTGACGAAAAGTCCTTCGGCCGCGCCGCCGGTGTAGAGGGCCATGAAGAGGCGCGCGAACTCCTCCGGCCGGAAGGTGGCCCGCCGGAAGTCGCGCCCGGCCCGGAAGGGGCAGTAGTTGCAGTCGCGCTCACAGACCGAACTCAACTGGGTTTTGAGCAGCTGGATGCGTTTGCCGTTGGGCATGACGGCCGGGTGGATGAAGATGTCGTCGCGGCGCTTTTCCAGCCCGGGGCAGGCCCAGGCCTCGTTTGTCCCAACCCGGGGCGGCCCGTCCAGTTCAAAACTTGTCTGGGCGTTTAAACTGCGCAATTTTTCAACGGCGTCCATGTTCTTATTATAGAACAAATATTCTTTTTGTCAAGATTTGGATTTTCTACCGTACATTTGTCATTCTAGGGGAAGATTCCCCCGGCAGGGCGACCTCCTGGCTGATTTTGTCCGGAATTTGCTTCAGCCCTGGAAGAGCACCAGGGCCTTGCAATGACAGTATGTTCTCAGAGGTACGGTAGAGGGGATTTGGAGATAAGATGATGTATTTTGCAGGGGATCAGCCGGGGGCTACTCGTAGTGGACGGCCTCCAGGATGCGCACCCGGGCAGCCCGAACGGCGGGGGGGATTGCTGCCAGTTGTGAGACGATCAGTGCCATCACAACGCTGATCGCAATTCCTTCCGGTGGCAGAGCAAACGTCAATTCATAGCCGGACATGGTCGTCATTCCGATGAACAGGATGCGGGCCAGGATCACCCCGGTTGCCAAGCCAAGCGCTCCTCCAATGACACCCATCATGATGGCCTCCGCCAGGACCATCCTTACGATCTGGGAGCGGGTCATTCCAATCGCCCGGAGCATTCCGATCTCCTGCGTCCTTTCCATTACGCTCATGGCCAACGTGTTGATGACCCCCAGAGAGCCTACAACAATGGCTATCAGTGCCATCACATCGAACATGCGGAAAGCCTGATCCATCAGGTTGAGCGCCCGGGCACGGATCGATTCGTTCGACTCAAGCCTCAAGTGATAGCGTTTTCCATAGAGTTCTTCGATGCGCGCCTGTACCTGGGGAATGGATTGACCAGGCTCGACTTTCACCATCAGGGTGCTGGCATCCCGGATGTGGAAATAACGCTGCATGGTACCCCAATCACCCTGGATAACCATGCCCTGATTGTAGAAGTCCACCACCACACCAGCAATTTCAAAATCACTGAAACCGGCCCGCGTTCGAAGCTGGATGGAATCACCCGCGGACAGATCGTATTTTTCTGCCAACACGCTCGAGATAAAAATCGACCTACCCTGGGTGAGTCTTTCAAGAGCCAGCTGTGGATCCACCTGCCTTCCGCTGAAGACGAAATTCGTGATTTGTGTGTAGGCGAGCGTGTCCGTTGCCATAAAGTCAAGCTCTTCGGTTTCTCCAGCAGGTGTCTGCCATTTAACTTTGAAGTAACGCACAGGGGCGACGGCGTGCACCCCTTCGACTGTTTTGATCCGCCTGGCGATATCGCTTCGCAACCGCACCGAGGAGGTGATGTAAATATCCCCACCCAGATATGACTGCATCCATGAGCGCAGGTCGGAGGAAAACGAGCCTGTCATTCCGCGCACCATGATGACCATGGCAACGCCCACCATCAGGGCGGCTACAGTGAGAGTTGTTCGGAGCCGTGAGCGCTGGATGTTGCGGCTGCCCAGGCTGCCCGCGGTGCCATATAAAAATTTCAAGATCGGCCGGGTCAACCGTTCCCAGAGGCTGGCTGTCACAGGGACCAGGAGTGTAGCGCCCGTAAAGAGACCAAAAACCGTCATGCTTCCGAGCCGGAATTGGACATCATATGGGAATGGATTAGCAATCAGGATGATGATGGAACCCGCAAGCAGGATGCTGCCGATAATCCAGCCATGCTGGATTATCCAGCCTTCTTTCGTTTTGCCGCGCACACGCAGCGCTTCCATGGGTGAAATGCGCCCAGCCTGCCAGGCAGGCAAGCCAGCGGCCAGAATCGTAACGGTGACGCCGATCAGCAGGCTGAACAGGATATTTTGCTGCCCCATTTGGATATTTCCCAATTCCTGGTTGAGAATGAATTCCATGAGGCGGGTCAGGCCGCGGGAAAGCAGGATGCCCATTCCAAGGCCCAGAAGAGTTCCGATTATTCCCATTGCCAATGCTTCGATAAGGACCTGACCCATGATCTGTGCGCGCGTCATCCCGATGGTGCGAAGCATACCGAACTCACGCGTGCGTTCCACCACGGTCATGGCAAAGGCATTGTAGATCAGGAAGGCACCCACAAATAAAGCGATCCCACTCATAAAATTCAGGCCGATCTGGTAATTTTGAAGCATCTGGGTCATTCTCTCGCCCTGGCCCGAAGGGTATATCACCGAATAACTTCTGCCCAGTTTATCCTGCAATTCTGTGCGGAGCACAGATAACTCAGCCGTGTTGATGTCTGGATTGGCAGGAACGATATCAACCTGGTCGATATCATCCCCGCGGTTGAACAGGTGCTGGGCAGCCTGGATCGGAATCACACCGAATGAACCGTTGTTGGTCTGCCCAGGCCCTTCACGAGCAATCAGTCCGACAACCTTGAACTTTTCCGGTCCGTTTGGGGTAACGATCTCGGCCCAATCGCCGACGCGGATATTTTCTTCTGCGGCAAACGTCTCTACGAGAACAATCTCCTGCTTTTTCAAGTCATCGCCCAGAAAGCTGCCCTGCGTCAGGACATAATCACGGGTGGCTGACTCCAGCGAGGGAATGATCCCGTACAGGATGATGCCACCGCTGTTGGTGCCAAAAAAACCGATGGCCATCTGTTCATTGGAATCTCGATCCGCCAGGTCGGTTTGGGCGTACACGAGCGGGGTGGCTGCCATTATCCCGGAAACATTGTCGATCTTCTCAAGGGACCTTTCAGAGAATCCTTCGCCATCCGTGCTGACGATGGACAGCCTGGCTTTTCCAGATGTGCTTTCAAAAAGTGTGACGATGGAATTGAGGGCTGTCTGATTGGTGGCACGGATTGCCAGAATGCTGGCAACGCCCAGCATGATTCCAAATCCGCTCAACAAGAAGCGGAGGGAGCGTGAGCGCATGGAGCGAATGGTAAGCAATCGTGTAAGCAGCATGCTCAGGCTTCCAGTTCTTCCATCGTAGCAATAATACTGCGCAGCCTGTTTGGGATTGGGATAGAAATCCCCGGCTTCAATGTGCGCACAATCACGCCATCCCGGAGGAAGATGATCTGGTTCGCGTAAGCGGCCGCCTTGGGATCGTGGGTGACGACGATGACCGTCTGATTTAGTTCGTCGCATGACCGGCGGATGAGTTCCATGATGGCATTCCCGGATTTTGTGTCCAGGTTGCCTGTCGGCTCGTCGGCCAGCAGGATGGCTGGCTGTGTGATCAGCGCCCGAGCGATTGCCACCCGTTGTTGTTCACCACCCGAGAGCTGGTCGGGTTTGTGGTGACGGCGGTCAAGCAGCCCAACCAGATCCAACAGGCTGGTCAGGCGTTCCTCGTACTTTCCCGGATCTTTACCGTCAATCATCACAGGTAGCAGGACATTTTCCTCGGCAGACAGCGTCGGCAGGAGGTTAAAAAATTGGAAGACAAAGCCAACATTGTGCCTGCGTGCCAGGGTTGCCTTGCGTTCAGAGAGTTGCGTCAGCGACTCTCCTGCCAGGATGACGTCCCCCCCGGTAGGGGTATCGAGGCCTCCAAGCAGGTGCAGGAGCGTCGACTTGCCACTACCCGAAGGGCCCATGATCGCAATGAAATCCCCCTTTTCAACCTGCAGGTCAATCCCTGCAAGTGCGTTGACAAGGTTTTTCCCCATCCGATATTCTTTGGATAAGTCTCTGGCTTCCAGGACGGGCATGCTGGCCTCCTAGATGGTGGTGTTTTCGTGGATCAAAATTTCTCCATTGTGGCCATTGACAGTGACCAGGGTATGGTCAGGAATACGGGTGGCTCCTTCGGCAGATACCACCGCCGGGATGTTGTATTCGCGAGCAACAATGGAACTGTGTGACAACAAGCCGCCGGATTCAGCAATCACAGCACCGGCGCGTGCAAATAAAGGTGTCCAGCCAACATCTGAATAAGGAATGACCAGCACATCCCCCTCGCGAACCTTTGCAAAGTCCTGGATGCCGCGTACGAGGACGGTTTTTCCAGTATATGAACCGATCGAGGAGGGGATGCCAACCAGCTTGTTGGTCGAAGATTCTGCCAGGGGAGGCGGTTCATCGCCATAAATGACCACCGGCAGGGTGATATTACGGAAGCGATCGATGTCTTCTTTGTGTTTTTTGACCATGGTCCGAAAGTCTGTCCGGGTATCGATTCCCAGGGCAGCTTCCCGAACCTGGAGGGCGGATAGGTAGAAAATATCATCTCCATGTTCAATCAACCCACTACCGGCAAGGTGTTTCCCCAATGCCAGATAGTAGTATCGAAACAATCCATAGCCGAAAGTATATAAAGAGCTGACCTCCTCACGCAGCACACGGAACTGATGGGCGCGTGCCGCGAGTATTTCCAGAATCCGGCGATGTAAATATCCCACTTGCAGGTCCTGGAGATGGAGTCCCTGCGTTTGCCGCGCCGAAACGGGTTTGAAATCACAGATCAAGCCGAGCACCATTTCGGGTGTTTCCCGCCAGGGTGTGGATGAAAAATCATTGCCATTGTCACTGAAGTGGCCAAACCGTTCCATAAAAGCCGATACACCCTCTGTAAATGTGCGTAAGTCTGCCTCTGCTTGAAGGCTTGCGTAGGGCATCGAACGGATCTTCTTCTGCAGCAATGCGTCCATGTTGGTGAAGATTGCGTGCAAAGCGTCCAAATGCGTGTTTGGGTCAAATTGGGCCAGTTTATTGTCATTTTCTTCGAAATCGAATTGGTTGAAGTCGAATCCAAACTTACGCAGCCGGGCTTTCAACACGCGGGCATACATGCCCATGATCAGTTGGCCGACAATGTTGTAGTAAGCTGCAGTCTGTACGACCCGATAAAGACGGTCAATCTCCCCGAGCAGCTCCACTTCCGTGAGTTTCCCGGCCTCGGCATATGAAAAGGTTTTGAGTTCCGATTGCAACCCGGATATGGATTTGATCATTTTGTTTGCAAAGAACCACTTTTGGATTGCAAACAAAAGCGTATTGGGGATGCGCAGGAACGTTTTGAACGTTGGCACTATTTTGGGCTTCAACGCCCCTTCTGGAAGGGCGTTCATCATGAGTTCCACCGATGTCGCAGGCAGGCCGACTTCCTGGAACAATTTTCCTAGGGTCCCCATATTGAAGTACACGCGGTAATAAAAAAGCCGGGCAAGTTCCTCCGGCTGGACACTCGTTTTGCCGATGATTTCGGTCATAAACCGAATCCACATGGTGCAGACCAGGGGGATGTTTACCGAGCCGATCAGTGGTTTGATGATCCCCGGAAGCATTTCCTTGGAAATGTGGCTCGAATATATATTCTTTTGCTTGAGTGCGGTAATCTGCCGGACCTGAAGCCAGTACAGGCTATCCCCATCGTAAGCCCATTCAAGGTCAACATGTGCATCAAGCTTTGCGGCGATGTCCCTGGTCTCCAAAATGATTTGTTCAATCAAGCTGATTGGCACTTCCTGTGAATCGGGCTTGGCAATCCATGCCCCCCATTTGTTGATCCACCTTTGAGGGGTGACCCCGGCCTGCACCAAGGCGTCGCCCCTGCCGGGCACAGCTTCGACCACAACCTCATCTGCGCCCGTGACGGGGTTTGTGCTCAAAGCCACGCCGGAGAACCGGCTGATTACCATTTCCTGAATTACCACTGCCATGTAGATCTGGCGGTTTTTGTCTTTGTGGCGTTCGAGGTAGGTATTGACCCACCCTGCTTGCGCCGTGCCCCAAACCGACCAGATTGCCTGTAGAACAGCATCCACCCCCTGCACATTCAGGGCAGACTTGAATTGGCCCGCAAAGGATCGATCCAGGCTGTCCTCAATATTAGCAGAGGAACGGATTGCATAAGGCTTCAAAGGATCCAGCTGGCCGGTTAATTCCTTCTTTAATTCCTCAATAAGGTTGACATCGTTTGCCAGATAGCGCTGGTATGCCCGCCAGTCGAGGACATAGGTCACCGGGATCTGTTTTCCGTGGTCTGCCAGCCAACGCAGATTTGTGGCTTTATTTCCTGCCGATACCGGTAACCTGCCTTTCTGTAACTCTCGGAGCAGGCTCATGGCTTTCCCGCTTTGTCTTTCATAAATCCCACCGCCTGCGCCATGCGTTTAATTCCCCGGCCCATGGGCGTTGTGTCCATGGATTGGGATAAATCCACTTCCCCCTTGCGCCTCAATTCAAGATAAGGTTTTGCTTCGGGTACCAATGCCAGCATGAAGGTGATGTTGACCAGAATTGCGTACAAGATGTAACATGGACCCTGTGTGCGCAGCCAGAGCCATGGAATGATCAGCCAGAGGCCACCGACATAGGCCACGAATACATCTCGGACGATTGCCAACCCGAGCAGCATGCCCGTGGCCGCGCAGACGAAGACTCCCGGCCAGTCGACGGCCAGCAGGCTGCCATATATGGTCGACATTCCTGCTCCGCCCCTGAAACGGTAGTAGATCGGCCAGTTGTGTCCTAAAACTGTGAACAGCCCACCAAGCAAAAAGTAGTATTGTTCCGGGAAAATCAGCCGCAATGCCAGGGTCGGAAGGAAGCCCTTCAGGATGTCGAGCAGGCCAATGAGACATCCTACGCGTGGCCCGAGCGCCACGGCGGCAGTGTTAGCGCCAACGGTCTTTAGCTGAATGCCCTGCTGGCCGCCCTGGCCCGGAAGATGCACATCTTCCAGATTCAGATTCGGCGAATGGAGCTTTGTGATAATCCGGCTGAAAGAAATTGCCCCGATCAGGTAACAGGCAACGGCACTTATCACTGCGACACCAAGGTTCATGGATCATCTCCAAGCTTGAAACGAGAAAGGTCGCACACCAATAAAACTACATGCTGTTGCAATACTTGTGTTCATTATACAAAAAAGAAAGCCGCACTTCAAGCACGACTACTTTTTCCGGGCCGACTATAACAAGATGGTGAAAGTCGAGAAGTGTTGGAAACAACAATCTCACAAACAGAGGGAGGCTGTCAGGGACAGGTCTGGCGATACTCTTCCGATGGGAAAAACTGGCCCCACTCATCAAGGGTAAAATCATCCCCCGCTCGCTTGCAAGCAATTCCTGTCCAGCGCCCGGGATCAAGGTCCCATAGCATAATATTCCTGTCCCAGCCGCTGCCGGAGGCGAGTTTTTTACCGTCTGTTCTGAAAGACAGACTTGTTACCGGTTCCCAGTGTCCCAGCAGAGGTTTCCCAACCGGCTGCCTGCTCTCCACGTCCCACAGGATGATGCTATTGTCCTGGCCGCCGGAGGCTAACGTGTTCCCATCGGGACTAAATGCCACGACATTTATCCAGTCAGCCTGTCTCTTCAGGGGCTTACCGGATGGTTGGCGGCTCTTCACGTCCCACAAGATGATCGTGCCGTCCCCGCTGCCAGAGGCAAGTGTTTTTCCATCCGGGCTGAACGATACACTTTCAACCGGGCCGGTATGTTTTTTCAAGGGCTCTCCAATTGGCTGCCCACTCTGTGTATCCCACAAGATGATGCCGGCATCCTGGCTGCCCGAGGCAATGGTATTCCCGTCCGGGCTGATGGCGATGCTTTGCACCGGGGCAGTATGTCCCTGGCGGGCCTCCCAAAGCAGCTGCTGGGTTGCAGCCTCCCACAGGATGATACAAGCATATTGATGTCCTGAGACAATCCACTGCCCATCCGGACTGAACACCAAGCTGCTTACCGGACCTGAGTCTCCGTCCATCAGGCTGCCTTTTTGTTGGCTGCTCTCCACGTCCCACAGAAGAATACTTCCTTCCTCTAGTCCAAAGGCCGCCACTTTTCCACCAGGGTGAAAAGTTACACTGTTAATCGAAACAGGATGACCCGAGGCTGAACCGCCAATCGTTTGCAGGCTGTCCACATTCCAGATGAGAAAGCCGCTCCAGCTTCCGGATGCAAGGACCTTTCCATCCGGGCTGAAGGCTACACTGGATACATAATCCGTATGGCCGGCCAGAGGTTGCCCGATTGGCGGCCTGCTTTCAACGTTCCAAAGGATGATGGTCTTGTCACGGCTGCCCGATGCAAACATGCCTCCCAACGGGTTGTATGCCACGCTGGTCACCTCGTCCGAATGGACGTTCAGCGGTATCCCGGTTGGCTCGCCATTCTCCAAATTCCACAAGATGAGGCCGCCATCCCTGCTGCCGGAAATGAGTGTTCGCCCATCCGGGCTGAACGCCAAACTGGTCACATCGCCCGCGTGACCGGCAAGGGGCTCCCCAATGGGCCGATTCAGCTCCAGATCCCAAAGGGTGATTCTGTCATCCCCACCGCCTGAGGCCAGTATCCTCCCATCTGGACTGATTGCCACACTCAGACCTCTCATTTGCGGGTTCTCAACGATGTGCCCACTTTCCAGTTCCAGCCAGATAAACCCACCCCAATTGTCTGATGCAAGTCCGCTGATGGCAAGCCGTTTTCCATCTGGGCTGAAAGCCAGGCTGGTTACATACTGTCCCATCACTGGCTTACCAACAGGCTGGCCGCTCTCCACGTCCCAAAGGAATACAGCACCGTCCCAGCTGCCGGATGCCAACGTCTTGCCGTCCGGGCTGAAAGCAATGCTCATGACGGAAGCTTCGTGCCCTTTCCATGCGGCGTCAAGCGGCGCTCGTTTGATCAGATTCCACAGGATGATGCTCCCATCCTCATTTCCAGAGGCAAGGAACTCTCCATCCGGACTGAAAGCCAGGCTGGTTACTGCACCCATGTTCCCTGTCAGGGCCTTGTCAATGGGTTGCCCGCTTGCCACGTCCCACAGGAGGATACTGCCATCCAGGCTGGCTGATGCAAGGAACTTTCCATCCGGGCTGAATGCCACGCTGGAGACCGTGGTACGGTGCCCATTGAGATATTGACGCAAGTGAGGGTTGGCCTGAACAGTATCCAGGAGAACGCTGCGCGTGCGAAGATTTCCCCATGTGCGATAGGCCTGGATACTCAATAAAAGTGCATAGCGAAAATCTTTCTCGCGATAAAGGACAGCCTGTGCAGCAAGTTCTCCGGCGCGGGATATTCGGGCTTGTTCTTCAGCCCGATCACGCTCTGCTTGGGCGGTCGCGCGTGCCCTTTCTTCGCTAACCAGGGCTGTTGTGCGTGCATTGGCCTCGGCAATCGCAGTTCCTTCTGAATCCAGGGCGCTGTTCCTTTGATCCCAGGCAAATACAGCCAGAAAGGCAACAACTGCCAGGCCAAATGCCAACCCGGCCATGATCTGCCTTCGCTGACGCGCTGCACTTCGCTGGCTTGCCAGAACGTATTTTCGAAGCAGTTCTGTCGGTTGTGGATCCTTCTGGCTTCCCACCCCGGCAAGTTGTTCTTCTGCCTCTCGAAGCTCCTTGCCCCGTAAAAGCCTGCTTCTGTCCTGCTTCAGTTCCCACTTCAGTGCTTTAAGTTGTAATTCGGTATGGTATTTCAGCCAATCATAATCTGTGTGAATGGTGATCCATATCTCCTGGATCGCCCTATCGAAATCGTCCCCCTCCCGGCAGTTTATGAAGTTGCGCCGGCCAATCTCATCTTTCGCTTGTTTGAAGAGAAAATTTTCTGTAACCCCGTAGGCATCCCGGTTGTCCACGCTGGCTATGAATATTGGCAGGGTTCGCTTGCCGTTCTCGACTGCGTGGACTATCTCCTTGTTGCACATTTCCGACGTAACCGAGTCCTGGCTGACCAGAAAAAGAAATGCATCCGCCTCTTCGATGCCCCTATAGATCTCCTGCTCCCAATCTTCGCCTTTGGGGATGCTTTTCCAATCCACCCAGGTATCTATGTCTTTGAGTGACAGGGCGTCTACGATCCTCTGAGCACGATCGCTATCGTTGCGGGAGTAAGAGATAAAGATATGGGACATTCTCCATGCCTCATTGTCACTCTTCCTGCCATTACATTCGAATCAAGTTTATGCCAGAACAGACATTCAGTCAATCAAAACTTTATTAGATTCGGACAACCCCCAAAAAGACTATTTCGGGGTTGGGTTGGGCCTTCCTGCGCAGCCGGTGGCGCTAGAGAGCGCCGCCTAATCACCAAAAAACACAATGTCCGAACATCAGAAACCTCATGATTTGAGAACTTCCCGGCTTCTTTGCTCAGACCTGCTTATCATGACACCGCATTGCCTTGATCCAAGAGAACCGGCAGCCTTTCCCGGTATTTGCCCCTGCGAGTACGGAATGAGTATAATATCCCCATGTCCATCACGCTTGCCACCGAATTGACCGATGAACTCGCCGCTGCCGTGGAGCGGCTGATGCCGCAGTTGACCTCGCACTGCCCACCGACCCGGGATGAACTTGCGGCGCTGCTGGCCAGCCCATGTTCGTACCTGCTGCTGGCCCGTCACCCGGAGAACGGCCCGATTGTGGGCATGGCTACCCTAATCGTCTACATCCTGCCGACCGGGCTGCGGGCCCGGCTGGAAGATGTGGTCGTGGATGAATCCGCCCGTGGGCTGGGGCTGGGGGAGGCCCTGACGCAGCGGGCGCTCGAACTGGCTGCGGAGGACGGGGCCGAATCAGTTGCGCTCAGTTCCGGGCCGCAGCGCGAGGCTGCCAACCGCCTGTACCAGAAGATGGGCTTCGTCCCCTGGGAAAGCAACCACTACCGCTATTGGCTCAGGAAGTCTGGCGGCTGAGGATGTTTTTCAGGCACCCGGCGAAGGCGCGCACATCTGCCTTCGTGGTGTCGAAGGTGGTCATCCAGCGCACCTCGGCGGTTTCCTCGTTCCAGACGTAGAAGGGGAATTCCGCCTGCAATGCGGGGATGACCTCGCGGGGGAGGCAGGCAAAGACCACGTTGCTCTCCACTTTTTGAGTAATCCTGACCTCCGGAAGCACACTGACAGCTTCTGCCAGCAGGCGGGCCATGGTGTTGGCGTGGGCGGCGTTTTGTTTCCAGAGTCCGCCGCGCAGGAGGGCATCGAACTGGGCCGAGATGAAGCGCATTTTGGAAGCCAGCTGGAGGGATTGCTTGCGGATGTAGGGGAAATCCTCGGCCAGGTCGCGCCGGAAGAAGACGACCGCCTCCCCGCACAATAAGCCGTTTTTGGTACCGCCGAAGGAGAGGATATCCACCCCCAGGTCGCGGGTGCAGGCCCGGAGAGGCAGGTCCAGGGCCGCAGCGGCGTTGGCAATCCTGGCCCCATCCATATGCAGGATCAATTTGTGCTCGCAGGCGAAGGCGGCAATGGCACGGACTTCCTCCGGGGTGTAGAGCGTGCCGACCTCGGTCGGCTGGGTGATGGAGACCACCTTCGGTTGGGCGTAATGCTCGTCGCCGAAGCGGTAGGTGTATTTGCGCATACCTGCGGGGGTAAGTTTTCCATCCGGCGCCGCGACGGTCAGGAGTTTGCAGCCGGCCACGGCTTCGGCGGCGCCGGTTTCGTCCACGTGGATGTGGGCGGTTTCCGAGCAGATGACCGCCTGGTGGGTGCGGGTAGCTGCCTTCAGGCTGAGCACGTTGGCCCCCGTCCCAGAGTAGACGAAGAAGACCTCGATGTCCGCACCGAAGTGCTGCCGGAATACTTCCACGGCGCTTTGTGTGTAGTCATCATGGCCGTATGCTGCAACGTGGCCCTGGTTGGCCTGCCCGATAGCGCGCAGGATTTCAGGGTGGACGCCGGAGTAGTTGTCGCTGGCGAAGCCTTTTTTCATGGGTACTCGCTTGGGTGGCGTGTGTGGGGGGATTAGGCGTAGCAGCCGCGGTATGGTTCGGGCATCAGGCGGGCTAGGCGGTGCATGGCCTCGTCGGCGAGTGCCTGGCGCTTTTCGCGGGTGACCTGTTCCTCGCCGATTTTCAGCCGGAAGGGCTCGCCGACGCGGATGTGGAAATCTGTGCGCTTTAGGCGTTTCAGGTTGGCGTCGAGATGCTCCCCGCCCCAGTGTGCGAGCGGCATGAGGGGCGCGCCCGAACGCAGCGCCAAGCTGACGAGGCCGGGATGGGCGCGGCGCAACCTGCCGTCCCGGCTGCGGGTGCCTTCGGGGGCCACTGTGACGATCCAGCCCTTTTCGAGCGCTTCCAGGGACTGGCGCATGGCCAGCATATCGGCTTCGCCGCGCCGGACCGGGATGGCGCCCCAGAGCGTGAACAGCCAGGCCATGGCTGGGTTGTTCCAAGTCTCGATCTTGGCCAACCCGGTGATCGGACGCTTTCTAAGGCGTGCCATCAGGAGGGGCACTTCCAGGGAACCAGTATGGTTGGTGTAGAGGATCAGGGGGCCCTGGGCGGGTACGCGTTCCAGTTCGGAGGCGTCAAGCCGGCACAGGATGTCCGTCCCGCCGATGATCAGGCCTGCCGTCACCCAGCGCTGCAGGCGGAGCCACGGATGCAGGTCGCCGGCCGGGCGGAGCATGGTTGCCGGACTGGTAATCCTAGCCTCCATCTCAGGGTTCCTTCCGGGTGAAGAATTCCAGCGCCTGGGGGATGATCTCGATTTCCAGTTCCTGGCCGGCGTAGCAGAGGGTCTCGCCGTCGCAGTGGGCAGGCAGGCTGCCCTTGAGGGCGGTGACGGTCACCCGGCGGGCCCGCCCGGTGGTGATCTCGGGCTGGCTGGCCTGGGTGCCTTTCATGAAATAGGTGATCAATTCGAAGATGCGCAGTTTGCCAGGGGCGGCAGCGACACACAGGTCAAAGAGACCGTCGCCGGGCCTGCCCTTGGGCGCCATGAAGAATCCGCCGCCCATGCGCTGGCCGTTCATGATCGAGACCATGAGGGCCGGCTGGTTCAATTCCCGGCTGTCGTAGAGGATGCGCACCGTGGGCGCCTTGAAGTAAATGAAGACTGTGCGCAAGGCAGCGATCAGGTAGGCCAGGAGGCCGCGCGTCCAGCGAATCTTGACCGCCTCGAAACCGACAGCGGCATCGAAGCCCACCCCCACGCCGTTGCCGAAATAACGGCCCTGGGGATAGTCGCCGCCCTTGACCAGGCCCACATCCATCTTGAATCTTTCGCCATCGGCCAGCGCCCGGCAGCAGTCTTCCAGGTCGCCACGCATGCCCATTCCATAGGCGAAATCATTGCCGGTGCCCACAGGCAGGAGGCTGAAGGCGGTCTTGTTGAAGCCTGCAGCGCGCGCCTGCATCAACCCGTTGAGCGCCTCGTTGGCGGCTCCGTCACCGCTGGCGACAGCCACCAAGTCATATCCCTGGCGGGCGGCCTGTTCGGCCAGTTCGGCAGCGTGCCAGGGGCGCTCAGTGCGAACCAGGGTGAAATCCAGTCCGGCTTGCTTGAGGTACTTCTCGAGGTCCGGGATGTGTGCCTCAGCGAAGCCGCGCCCGGATATCGGGTTGACGATGACGAATGTTTTCATGCTCTCTCCTGGGTTCCGGTGTCTTGCTGTATCCAACAGGCTGCTGGCGCCTGTCACCGGCCTCCAACTACCTTGCGGTTGGACCCGGCTCCGTCTTTGGTTTCTCGCGTTCGTACTGCTGCGGTGTGTCGATGTCACGCAGGATGCTGTCATCTTCAACCGGCACGTACAGGATTTCCGGCGCATGGGCATTGAGGAAATCCCGCGGCGTTTGTTCGGGCGTGAGCGCCAGCAGGGAGGGCCACAGGCGCCGCCCTGCCAGCCAGGGATGGCCGCGCCGCTGATTGTAACTTGGAATGGCCAATCCTGCCTGATGAATTTTGTAAGTTTCGATCACCCGCCGCACAGTTCCCACCTGCACTTGGGGCTGGTCTCCCAAGGCGACCAGGGCTGCCTCGGCCCGGGCATCCAAAGCTTGCAGCCCGGCCTGGATGGAGGCGAGCATTTCACTTTCCGCGGCCCGGCCGTTGTACACGCTGCGAACGGGATACGTGCCTGCCAGATCTCCGACCAGCGCCTCCACCTCCTGCCGCCTGCCGCCGGTGACGACGACGATCTCCCCGACCCCCGCCTGGGCCAGGGTGGCCACCACCTGTCCCAGGATGGTGGTGGAGCCCCAGGGAAGGCTGAGCTTGGGGCAGCCCATGCGCCGCGATTGGCCCGCTGCGAGGACGATGGCGCTAATCATGCGCCGTCCTCCTGCAACCTTGCCCAATCCTCCGGCGTGTCGATATCCAACTGCAGCAGGGGATCGTGCCAGGGGAGGTACTCGAGAGTGTACTTGGGGAAGATGGCCCGCCCGCCCACGTCGCCGCGCAACGCCATCAGTTCCGGGAAGGTGACACGGTCGAAGAGCACAGGGTTGCTGCGCTGGTCCTCCACGAGCGGCGCCAGGATGGGGCAGAGAGAGGCGGCGTGCCGCTCCACCAGGGAGCGGAGCAGTTCCGGCGTCACACCAGGCTGGTCGGCGAGGAGGAAGACGGCCGCGCCCGGCAGCCCGAGGGCAGCGAGGCCCGCCTGGACGGAACCGGCCTGCCCGCTCTCCCAGGCAGGATTGTGGACGATTTGCACCGGCAACTCCGCGAGGGCCGCCCGCACCTCGCCCTCATAGGCCCCCGTCACCACGCTGACCGGCGAGAGCCCGGCCTGCAGGGCGCTTTCTGCAGCGCAGCGCACCAGCGTCCGGCCCTGCCATTCCAACAGCTGCTTGGGTTGGCCAAAGCGCCTGGCCTGCCCGGCGGCCAGGACAATGCCGGCCACCGGTTCATGGACGGCATGAACCTGCGCCCCGCCAGATCCTTGGCTGCCGAGCGAGCCGATAATGACCGCAGCAAAGGACGACAGCGGATCCGGCCCCGCCCCCAGCAGAATCCCCGCCAATTGGCGGCCTTTCCCCTGCAGGATCTCCGTGTCGGCCTGGTTAAGGAGCGCAACCCGCCTGGCCGCAAGCGGGATGCCTTTGAGCCCTCCCTGCGGGTGCAGCAGGACCCGGCCCAGCGCCTGGGCCGTGACGATTTCGCCCTGGCCAAGCCCCGCCATTTCCCCAAAGACCTGCGGGCGGTGGACCCAGTCTTCGCCCAGCGGCCTGCCCAGCCCGGACAGACCGGAGACCACCACCACCGTTCCGGCCTGCGGCGGGATGACCGGTTCGTGCGGGGCGGGTGCCTTGAGGGGATGCTGGCGCGACCCGTCCGCCTCCACCAGGAGGGGCAGGGCATGATTTTGGCTAATTTCGTATAGTCGTAAAAAGACATCCGAGTTGACGCCCCGGGTGCGCTCCCCCTCGAACGGGCCTGTCACCAGGGTCAAGCCGTGAAGCGATCCTTCCATCTCTTTCAGATCCTCTGGCTTTGCGGCGATGTGGTGCGTATCCGCCAGGCGGAGCTGGTCGAGATGCAGGTGGGTGGTGGCCGTCACCAGCAGCGGCGGCTTCAGTTCGCGCGCCAGGGTGAACATGGCGGTCGTCTTTCCTCCCGCCCCGCTGAAGGCGATACAGAGGGGCGTCCCCCCGCCCGCCTCGGAAACGCGTAGCGCCTGGTGCAGTTTCATCGCCGTGCGATATCCGCCCGTGAGAGGATTGCCTCCAGGACCCCGCCTCCTACGGCCAGGGCCTTATCCGAGACCAGCCAGCATGCTGATGGGTCATCTCGCGGGTCCACGTCGCCGATCTTCATCCCAGCCACCACCCGCAGTCCAGGGTGGATCAGCCCGCGCAACACGCCCCGAAAGGGAGCCTGGACCGGCTCCGGCAGCGCCCCCCCGGGCCGTCCTCCGGTTGAGATCGAGGCGATCCGTTCCCCCGCCTCCACGTGTTTGCCGATCTCCACATAGCCGGTCAGGGCGCCGGTGCAGGGCGCCCGCAGCACCCGGCGCGGGTCGCCATCGGGCTGGCCGCTGTCTGTACTGGCCGGGCCCTGCCAGTAGACGCGCCCCATGCGGTGGCCGCGCTGGGTCTCAATCACGGCATGGCAATCCACCCCGGCCGTGAAGCCGGGGCCCACGCCAATCACCAGCGGGGCTGCCTGCAGGTAACCAACCGGCGGCGGCATTTTTGCCAGGCGCGCATCCACCAGAACCAACAGCGGCAGCCCGGGTTCGTTCAGCAGGCTGGCCGCCGGATCGACCAGCACGGGAATCTCTCCCTGTGCCAGGCAGGCCGGGATTTCCAGGGGGCTGTGGATGAGGCGCCCCGTGATCCCTTCGATGGTGATTTGCCCCGCGTAGACCGCCTCCGCGAACGAGACCGTGCGGCGCACGCAAAGGGGCTGCGGCAGTTCGATGATCACCGGACAGAAGCCTGTCCGCCTGAGCCGCAGTGCCAAGCCCGACGCCAGGTCCCCGCCGCCGCGAATTAAAATGATCGCATCCATGCACTAATTAAACCATAACATCGGGGTTTGCCGGGTTCGAGTTTATTTGCCTGCCAACACTTTGAGCCAGGCCAGTTGCTGCTCGAAGACAGGCCGGTGTTCCGGGGCCACTTTTCGCTCCATGAGCTGCTCCAGCGCCTGGATGAAACCCACTTCTGTCATGAACGGGTACTGACCGACAATTACCTGCATCGCCTGCAAGGATGCAGTTTGCTGAAAAGCCTCGAGGGCTGCCCGGGCCTGGTCCCCACCGGCGGGCAAGCCACTGCTTTGCAGGATGTTCACCAGTTGTTCAGCCGACTGAGCGTTGGAATTGCCGGTCTGTTTCCACAGGCGGGCTGCCTCCAGCGCCTGCGCCAGGGCGCGCGTTGTCTGGCCCTGGTTTGCGTGCAGTAACGCCATATTGTACAGGACGTTTGCGATGCCGTTGGGATTCCCGACCTGGCGAGCCAGGACCAGCGCCTGTTCGTAGTACCCGCCTGCCTGCTGGAACTCACCCAGGTTTGCGCGGGCCAGCCCCAAGTTGTTCAGGCAGTTCCCTTCCCCTGTCCGGTCACCAATCGCGCGCGCGATTTCCAATTGCGGCTCGTAGTATCCCAATGCTCGTTGGGGATCATTCTGGCTGAGATAAGCATTTCCCAGGTTGCCCAGCGCATTGCCTTCCCCTTCCCGGTTGCCGGTCTCGCGTGCGATCTCCAGGCTCTGTTCCTGGCACTCGATGGCCTGCTGGGCCTTGTTCAGAGCCAGGCAGGCACTCCCCAAGTTGCCCAGGGCGTTCCCTTCCCCTTTTCGGTCAGCACTCCGGCGTGTAATTTCCAGCTGCTGCTTGTAGTAGCCGACTGCCTCCTCGGCTCTCCCCAGGCCGAAGAACAGGTTTCCCAGGCTGCCCAGGGCGTTTCCTTCCGCGCGCAGATCGCCACTGGAGCGGGCCAGCTCAAGCGCCCGTTCAAAGTATGTGTTCGCCTGCCGGGGATTGCCAAGCTGCTGCGTGACGATCCCCAAGTTGTTCAAGGCCGCGCTCTCCTGCCGCCGGTCGCCGCCCTCGTGCAGGATAGCCAGCGCCTGTTTATAGTAACTGTCTGCCTTCTGCATCTGTCCTAGTTTGCGACAGGCCTCTCCCAGGTTGTTCAGGATCGCGCCTTCCAATTGCCTGTCGCCGTTCTCCCGGGCGATGGCCAGGGCCTGTTCGTGGAAGCCGATGGCCTGCCGAGCCTCCCCGAGGACCGCGAGGGTGCTCCCCAGTGCATCCAGAGCCATGCCCTGGGCGCGCCGGTTCCCGCCAGCGCGCAGCAATTCCAGGCCCTGTTTGCAGAATGCCGTGGCCTGCTGTGCCCTGCCCAGGTTGGCATTGGCCAGCCCCAGGTTGGCCAGGGCGCTGCCTTCCCCCTCCCGGTCGCCGCTCTCGCGCCCGAGCGCGGCCGCCTTCTCGAAGTATCCAACGGCGGCATCCAGCCTGCCCGTCTTCGCACAGGCTGACCCCAGCTCGTTGTAAACCCACCCGGTCTTTTTGCGCTCTTCGCTGCCCATTTCGTCTGTGGACATTTCGGGTGGCGCCTCCACCCCGCTGAGGGCCGCATAGCACTGTTCCAGGGCGGCGTTCAGCGTCTCCCACTCCTGGAGGCGCTCCTGTGGCAAAAGGGCCAGGCACTGCCTCAACAGCGCCTTGAGCGGCTCCGGCAGGTTCTCCGGGAGGGGCTGCAGGTCGCCCGAGCAGTGTGCTGCCCGCAGGTGGCGCACCTTTTCTCCCCTCGCCGCTGTCTGCCCACTCAGCATCTCGTACAAGACGCAACCCAAAGCATACACATCCGTGTAAACCCCGAGCGGATTTTCCTTCCACTGCTCCGGCGCCATGTAGAGCGGCGTCCCGCGCATGCCGCGCCTCAGGTGCGTGCGCCCCGGTGCCTCCGGGCTGCCCTCTTCACCCTGGGCCTCCTCTTCATCCTGCAGGCTTTCGATCAGCCCGAAATCCGTCACATGCAGCTGGTTGAACTCTGTGCCGGGCAATTTATCCGCCCCCACCAGTACGTTCTCAGGTTTCAGGTCGCGGTGCACAAAGCCGGGGATCATTCGGGTGGCATGGGCCATGCCGCGCCCGATCTGCAGGGCGAAGAGCAGCGCCTGTTCGGGCGGCATGGGTGCGCCCAGCCAGGAACGCAGCGAGGCATCCGACCTGCCCTGCTCCCTGGCGATCAGTTCCAGGGCCAGGAAAGCAATGGGATCGATGTACTGGACTGCATAACAGCGCACGATGTGCGGGTGGGCACCCAGGTCGACCCAGGCGTTTTCATGCAGGAAGCGGCCGCGTGCGGCAGGGTCGGATGGTAGCCCGGCCTTGATGGCTTTGAGCGCCACCGGCTGCTCCTGGCCGGCATGGTCAATACCGAAATAGACCGCGCTGAGTTCACCCATGAGCGGGTGGGAGACGATTTCGTACGGACCGATGCGCGTGCCGGGGGGATGTATTTGCATGGGAGCCTCCTGCAGGATGGGGATCAGGTTTGTGTCACCCTGTGAAAAACGACTGCATTACCACCAATCGATTGTCTTTCGGCTGTGTGCTCTGCTGTGTGGTTACTATTTTAAACCAAAAACAGGTGACAGTCACTTCCAAAGTAACTGTCACCTGTTTTGTTTTTCTTCTGGCCCAGCCTTACCCCTCCTCCACCTTCTTCCCCACTTCCTTCTGCTCCTGCAGCACGTGGCCGAAGGCGTAGAGGGTCAGGTAGACGAACAGGAAGAAGGCGGTGAACAGGAAGGTGAAGCCGATGGTGCTGCGATGCGGTTCCAGGAGCAGGTGCAGGCTGTCCCGCAGGATGACGCTGGGCTCCTGCAGGATGTCCCAGCTGTTCCAGCGCAGGAAGCGCCCCATGTAGATCCCCAGGCTGCTCAGACCTGCCACCAGGAAGACGAAGACCCAGCCGGCCACCCGCCCGAATTCGCGCTTGACGATCTCCTGCATCAGGTAGAGGGAGACCACGCCCATCAGCATCCCCGTCCAGGAGAACCAGATGAGGATGATCACGTCGTACCACAGCGGTGCGCCGGCCACCGGCTTGGTGAGGTCCTGCAGGTCGGTCAAGAGGTAGGGGGCATTCGGCAGGAAGATGAGCCAGAGGAAGGCAAGAATCGGCATGACGATGATGAGCAGTTTGCGGCTCCAGGAGAGCATGTAGGCCAGGTAGGCCAGCACGAAGGGGATCCAGGCCAGGAACAGGTTCCAGATCAGGCTGGTGTGCCCGAAGGTGTCGCTGTAGATCACGCGGGCGCCGACCAGCAGGACGCATCCGGCGGAGGCGGCTGCCAGCAGGATGAAGATGGCTGCCTTGTACTTGTTTTTTACCAGGGTAGCGTAAAGTTTTCTGAACATTTTCGATTGCCGTTACAACTATAACATAATGCAAGCGCGGTACGAGGAAGAGTGCCCCGAGATGCTTCGGCGGAAGAACGCCGCCTCAGCATGACACTGGTGAAGTGCGGTACGGGGGAGAGCATACCGGGACTCTTCGGCGGGAGTGTGCCGCCTGAGCATGACACTGGTGTGCTTTTTCTTCAGCGGATCTTTCCCAGCCCGCGGAGCACCCGCTCTGGCACGAGGGGTATCTCGTCTATCCAGACGCCCGTGGCTGCTTTGACTCCGGCCGCCACCGCCGGCGCCAGCGGAATGAAGGGCAGTTCGCCCACGCCGCGGGCGCCCCAGGGCCCGTTCGGGTCCGGCACCTCGAGCAGGATGGTCTCCACTTTTTCCGGGATGTCCCGGATTGTGGGGATGAGGTAGGTGCTCAACTGGTCGCTCAGCACCTGGCCGTTGCGGGTGACGAAGTTCTCTTGGATGGTGTAGCCCTGGGCCTGGACGACCCCGCCCTCGACCTGCCCTTCGAGCAGCTGCGGGTTGATGGCCTGGCCCACATCGTCGGCGGCCACCACGCGCAGCAGGCGCACCTCGCCGGTCTCGGTGTCGACTTCCACCTCCACGGCCTGGGCGGCATAGGCATACGAGAAGTTCGGCGTGCTGTAGCCGGTCTCCTTTTCGAAGGGCGTCGTCTTGGGCGCCAGGTAGGTGTATTCGGCAATGGCCGGGCGTTCCTCGGCCTGCCACTTTTCCAGCGCGGCCAGCCCCGCCCCGCGCAGGGCGTTGCCGCCCATGAAGGTCATGCGTGAAGCCGAGACGCTGCCCGGGTTGCCCATGGTGGCCGTATCCGAGACGACCATGGTGACTTTTTCGTACGGCACGCCCACCGCCTCGGCCACCATCTGGGCCATGACGGTGTGCGTCCCCTGGCCCACTTCGGCGCCGGCGTGGTAGGCCACCACCCGCTCGATGCCGGTCTTGCCGTGCAGTTCCACGCGGGCCCAGGAGTTCTCCTGGTAGCCGAAACTGAAGCCTACGTTCTTGAAGCCGGCCGCGAAGCCGAAGCCGCGTTTCAGGTGCGGCTCCGCCGACCGGGTGGCCTGGGGGGCCTTCCAGCCTCCTGCGTTTTCCTGCCAGCCGGCTTCGCGTGCCGCCGCCTCGATGACCTGGACGATGCTGACCGGCCCGGGTGCGGGCGTGCCCACCGAGAGGGTGTCGCCATCCCGCAGGGCGTTGCGCAGGCGGAATTCCACCGGGTCCAGCCCGAGCGCTTCGGCCAGTTTGTTCATCTGTCCTTCGGCTGCAAAGGCTGCCTGCGGCGCGCCGAAGCCGCGGAAGGCGGCCCCGGGCACATTATTTGTGTAGACACCGTACACATCCGTCTTGACGTTCGGGATGAAATACGGCCCAGTGCAGACGATGGTGGTGTTGCCCAGCACCTTGTTGGTGGTGTACATGTAGGCGCCGGCGTCGCCGACGAATTCCATCTCGGCGGCCACCAGCTTGCCCTCGCGGGTGGCGCCCCAGCGGGCGCGCATGCTCACGGGGTGGCGTTTACCATGGCCAACAATCGACTCCTGGCGTGTCCAGATGATCCTGACCGGGCGCTTGAGTTTCCAGGCTGCCAGACCGAGCACGATCTGAACCGACATGTCCTCGCGCCCGCCGAAGGCCCCGCCGATGGCCGGGTAGATCACCCGGACCTGATCGGAGGCCAGGCCGAGGGCGTGGGCCACCTGGTCGCGGTCCACGTGGGTCCACTGGCCGGCGGCCTGGATCGTGACCCGTCCCTCCTCGTCGATGCAGGCCAGCCCGGCTTCGGGCTGCAGGTAGGCGTGCTCCTGGAACGGCACCTGGTATTCGCCTTCCACGATCACATCCGCCTGCTCGAAGCCGGCCTCCACGTCTCCCTTGCGGATCTTGTAATGCACACAGACGTTGGAGTCGCCCAGTTCGGGATGGACGCGCGGTGCGCCCAGGCCTTTGGCCTCCAGCGCGTCGAAGACTGCGGGCAGGTCTTCGTATTCGACCTGGATCAGGTCGCGCGCCTGGGCAGCCAGGAACTCCGTCTCGGCCACGATGGCGGCCACCTGGTCGCCAACGAAGCGGACCACGTCGCCCCCGGTCTTGGCCGACCCCGGGCCGCACAACACCGGCTGGTCCTTGGATTGCAGCCCGTACTCGTTGACCGGCACGTCCCTGGCCGTGTAGATGGCCACCACACCCGGCAGGGCCTCGGCGCGGCTGGTGTCGATTTTCAAGACGCGGGCGTGCGGACGCCCCGCGAAGAGCGTTTTCATGTACAGCATTCCCGGCAGGCTCAGGTCGCCGGAATAAAGCGCCTTGCCGGTGACCTTATCGCTTGCGTCGAGGCGCGCGACAGAAGTTCCAATGACTTTTTTGGCAGACATGCAGCCTCTCTTTTAGCGTTTGTAACGTTTGACTCTGACTTTGGGCGGCGGGGCGTCCACTGCCGAATACGGCGAGGGGCCCATGATCCGGTAGGCGATGGCGTACACCATCGAGATCAAGCCGGCCAGCAGGACGATCATGAACAGGGTGATGGCCAGTTTTCCCATGAAGTAAGGCGTGCCCAGGATCGGCCCCAGGAACCTTGCCAGCGGGGGCAGGTAGCGGCCCACGAAGTCCGGCAGGTAAATGGATGCCCTCATCCAGGGGGGCAGGGTCAGTACCCCGCTTTCTATGATGAAGACCGCGATCGCATAGGAAAGCACTGGAATGATAACCATCATGACGCAGCCGATGCCGCGCCAGATCGGGTGCTGACCGGTTGGCTTGGGGGGTAGCGGCTGGCGGTATTGAGAATACTTGGACATTATGCCTCCTGAGCCTTGCCGGCTGCCTCGATCGCTTCCACGATCTTGTAATACCCGGTGCACCGGCACAGGTTGCCGGTGATGGCCTGTTCGATCTCGTCCCGAGTCGGGTGCGGGCGCTCTTCAAGCAGTTTGGCTGCAGACATGACGAAGCCCGGCGTGCAGTAACCGCACTGCACCGCCCCGGCCTCGACGAAAGCGGCCTGGACCGGGTGCAGGTGTTCCCCGTCCGCCAGCCCCTCGACGGTCACAATCTCCGCCCCGTGGGCACGCGGCGCCGGCACCAGGCAGGCCATGACCGCCTTACCGTCCAAGTGCACCGTGCAGGCTCCGCACTCGCCCTCGGCACAGCCTTCCTTGGTGCCGGTCAGCCCGGCCTCCTCGCGCAGGAGGCGCAGCAGGGTCTTGTCCTGCCCGGTCGTGAAGCGGTACTTCCGCCCGTTGATGCGGGTCTCGATCGCGCCATCCACCTGGGGCGGGACCCCCGGGACCTTGTGATTCGTGCCGCGTCCCCCCAGGAGCACCGGATCGGGCGGGAAGCCCTCTTCTTCCTTCCGGTTGAGCACAGCCCGCAGGCCGCGCAGCACGGCCACGCGGACCATCTCGCTGCGGTAGCCGGCCGAACCGCGCAGGTCGTCGATGGGGTGGGCGTCTTCCCGGGCCAGCCTGGCCGCCTCGGCAATGGTCTCCGGGTCGAGCGTCTTCCCCTGCAGAAACGCCTCCGCCCGGGGGGCACGGATGATGGTCGGCGCCACCGCACCCAGCGTGATGACCGCCGATTTCACCTTTTGCCTTTCCAGGTCGAGCACGACAGCAGCGTTGACCACCGAGATGGCCTGGGCGCGGCGCAGGCCCGTCTTGACGAAGGCCCCGCGCTGGCCGGTGTGCATCGCCGGGAAGGCGATCTCCACCAACATCTCATCCGCCTGCATCACGTTCCGGCGCACGCCCATGTAGAAATCCTTGAGCGCGACGCGGCGGGTGCCACGCATGGAGGCCAGTTCCACCCAGGCGCCCAGCGCCATTAGGGGTGTGATGGTATCGTTAGCCGGGCTGGCGGTGATCAGGTTGCCTGCCACTGTGCCGTGGTTGCGGATTTGCGGCGCACCCACTTCCCAGGAGGCGCGGGCCAGCGGCAGGGCGCGCTCCCGCAGCAGCTTGGAAGCCGCACACTGATTGTGGGTCACCAGCGGTCCCAGGTGGATGACATCATCCTCGTCCAGGGTGATGCCTTCCAGGCCGGGGATGCGGGTTACGTCCACCAGGGTCTGGATGCCCTTGCGTACGCCGCGCTCGATCTCCAGGATCAGGTCGGTCGCTCCAGCCACGATACGCGCCCGTTCCCCCTTTTCGGCCAAGATTCGGATCGCTTCCTCAACGGAGGATGCTTGGATGTACTCTTGCCACATTTTGCCTCCAGGGTGGTGCCGCTCTGGAATAGCATCCAGAGACGCAAGATGCTTGCGTCTCTGGATGGTCGGCGGCGGATTATTGCCCGGCGTTGGTGATCACTTCCGAGCGGCGTTCGAAAGTCTCGACAGCCTGGCGGCCGAGGGCGGCCACGTTGCGGATGGCGGCCGGCAGCCCGGCCTCATCGCCCAGGGTCGCTTCCACATTGTCCAGGGCGCGCCCGATCTGTTCGGCCAGGTCGAAAAAGGCGTTGTCGAAAGTGTACAGACTGGCCAGCTGCTGCTCGTTGATCTTGACGGCGTCGAAGAAACCCGAATAGCCGTAGGCCGCGGTGCGGATCTTGTCGGCGAAAGTGCGCAGCTGGATGGCAGCTTTTTCCATGTCGTCCAGCAGTTCGATCCTGCCTTGGTTGACCATGTCAGACTGCACGTTGGATGTGCGCTTGTAAAGTTCCTCGAAGCGGTCAGCAACCGTCTCACGCAGCAATTTGTCCGCGGCGCGGCGGTTCTGCCGTTCGATGTATCCCTGGAAACCGGGGATCTTCGAGCCCAGTTTTTTGAAGATGTCCTGGTCTCCTGTTACTTTGTCGAATAAATCGGTCATTGGTGCCTCCTGCCATAGATATACGAAAAAACTTGCAAATGGCCTCTTTCTTCGTGATTATAGCCTGAGTTTGTGGTTATAATCAAGCATTCTGTGCTGTTGTTATTTTCCGGACCTGGATACGGCATTATCTTGGAGTTATGACCGGGTCGTGCACCCTGCGTGAGCACCTCGGGATGCTTCGGCTGAAGCTGATGGTGAGATTGCCGAAGAATTCAGCGCCTCAGCATGACATGGAAATCAAGTTCGAACAGGTACCAAGAAAATTCATCTCCAAAGGAGTTAATCATGTCGCAAGAATTGAACGAAATTTTGGCCTCCCTTGAAGGCAGCCTCGCCATTGACGGGCACACCGTCAAGGTGGTGGACGAACCCAAATTCCGCCGCCTGGTGGGAAAACTGGTGGAGACCTCCGCCCTCGGAACCGGCGCCGCCCAGGGCTGGTCCCGCTACGTGGTGCGCTGTGCGGCTCTCGACATGGACATCTTCCCGGCTTCCATCCATGAGCTTTACATGGCCCGCGGCCGCGGCGAACTGCCCCTGACCTTCACTGTCCCGGCCATCAACCTGCGCGTCCTGTCTTTCGATGCAGCGCGGGCCGTCTTCCGCGCCTTGTTGAAAATCAACGCCTCGGCTCTCATCTTTGAGATTGCCCGCTCTGAGATCGGCTACACGGCCCAGCGCCCGGCCGAGTACGCCACCAACATCCTGGCGGCTGCGATTGCCGAAGGTTACCGCGGCCCGATATTCATCCAGGGAGACCACTTCCAGGTATCCGGCAAGCGTTACGCCTCCGAGCCGGAGACCGAACTGGAAGCCGTACGAACCCTGACGCGTGAGGCTGTGGAAGCCGGTTTCTATAACATCGATATCGACACCTCGACGCTGGTGGACATCAACCAGCCCACCGTACCGGCCCAGCAGAAGTTGAATTACGAACTCTCGGCCATGTACACGGCCTTGATCCGCTCGATCGAGCCGCAGGGTATCCACATCTCCGTCGGCGGCGAGATCGGCGAGGTCGGCGGCCACAACTCGACCGAAGAGGAACTGCGGGCCTACATGGATGGCTACAACGCCGAGATCAAGAAACTTATTCCCGGTGCCCCCGGCCTGAGCAAGATCAGCATCCAGACCGGCACCTCCCACGGCGGCGTTGTCCTGCCGGACGGCTCCATCGCCAAGGTGAGCGTGGACTTCGACACCCTGCGCAGCCTGAGCCGCGTGGCCCGCAAGGATTACTGCATGGGCGGCACGGTGCAGCACGGCGCTTCGACCCTGCCCGAGGATGCCTTCGGCAAATTTGTCGAGTCGGAAGCCTGCGAGGTGCACCTGGCCACCAACTTCCAGAACATGTTCTTCGAGAACGCCCCGGCGGCCCTGCGCCAGGAGATGTATGCCTGGCTGGATGTAAATGCGGCAGGCGAGCGCAAGCCCGACATGACCCCCGAGCAGTTCTACTACAAATCCCGCAAGAGTTCGATTGGCCCCTTCAAGGCGAAGATGTATGCCCTACCGGCCGCAGCGCGGCAGTCCATCGGTGCAGCCTGGGAAGCCCAGTTTGACAAACTGTTCGGCTACCTGAGCCTGAAGGGCACCCGCCCCCTGGTCGAGAAATTCGTCCACCCCGTGGCCGTCCAGCCCTCCGTCAAGGCCTACCTGGGTGACGCCGCCGGCGACGAAGACGTCAGCGACCTGGCCGATTAACCCTGTCTGCAATCACAAAGGAGGCACGTTCCTAGACCGTGCCTCCTTTCTTCTTTCCCTGCCTATACCCTGCAATTTCCTGCCATGCCTGGCTCCAACCCCCAGTCCATCGCCCCCTCCCGCTACCAGGTCATCCCCCGCACGCTCATCTTTCTCTTCCGCGGCGAGGCATTGCTCCTGATCAAGGGCGCCGCGCATAAAACCTGGGCCGGCAAATACAACGCGATCGGCGGGCACCTCGAACGCGGCGAAGATGCCCTGACCTCCGCCCGGCGGGAACTGTTCGAAGAGACCGGCCTGCAGTGCGGCCTGCGCCTGTGCGGCAGCCTGATCAACAATACCGGCCGGTCCCCCGGGATCGCGGTCTACATCTTCACCGGCGACTGCCCGGAGGGCGAAGCGCGTGCATCCTCCGAAGGCACGGTCGAATGGGTGCCCCTGGAGCGCATCTCCGGCCTGCCCCTGCGCTTCGACGACCTGCAGGCGCTCCTGCCGCGGATCCTGCAGGCGCGACGGGAGGGCATCCCCTTTTCGGCTCGCTCGTATTATGATGCGTCCGGGCAGCTGGTGATGGAGTTTGGGGAGTGAGCGAAAGGTAGATCGTTGGGAGCCTGGCGCTCTTTGCTGAGGGGAGAAGACCCCGGGCATTCGGTTTCATTGAATGGAACTTGAGTTTATGAGTCGAACGTCCCCGCTCGAATAGGGCAGGGACGTTCAACATATAGGATGTTTACCGGTTTACAGAAATGTTACGGTATGTAGTATTCGATGATCAACTGGGGCCGGTCGGCGAGGGCGGCGTTGCCGCTGTACAGGCTGAGGTAGTTGGCTGTTGAATTGTTGTTGTCATCCAGCGTGAAATATAACCGAATCTGGGTCAGGCCGGCGCCGGCTGCCATCTTGTTGATGTATGTTTTTGCGCTGGTCAGGTTGAGGGAGTACCAGCCGCTGGTGAGGGCGGGGGTGAAGGGGCCAAGGCCTTTGCTGGCGGCGGCCTGGAAGTCGCCGATTGCCAGGCCGGCGGTTGTGCCGAAATAGCCTTTCTTGATGGCTGCTTTCAGCCCCTGGAAGTCGGTGATGGGATCTCCGCCGCCACTGAGGCCCTGTTTCTTGATCTTCAGGGTTACCTTGGTGATCACGGCGTTGTCCGGGAGTGCGCCGCCGGTGGCGAAGGACAGGATCGAGCGGTACTGCTTCTTCGTCGCGTCGTCGCCGATGCGCAGGGTTGCGGCGGTCGAATTCAGTGTGCCGCCGGCGTTGCTGGTTTCACTTGATTCAAGCACCCAGCCGTCGTTTATGTCGGAGGACTTGAAGACCTTCCGAATCCGGGCCGTGAAGTTCTGATCTGTCTGGTCGGCGCTCAGGTTCGTGTAGCTGCGGCTGGTTGGGGTGAAGAAGTAGCCGCTCAACGAAGGCGTCACCGTGCCGCTCCAGAGGTAATCCAGCGTGATGGAATAGTCTCCGCTGGCGTCCGCGATGGTGCGGCCGCCGGTGTAGGTGATATCCGCATAGGCCACCCCCGCGTTCCCGCTGATGGTGTGCCGCCTGACCCCAAAAGACGCCAGGACGGATTTGGTGCCGTCCATGGTTAGAACGCAGTTTGTCTTGCCCGTGCAGGAGCCGCTCCAGCCTGTCAACATGTACCCTTCCACCGGGTTGGCCGTCAGCGTCACCTGGGTGTGGTAGCCGAACATGGCGAAGCATGTCGAGCCGCAGTCGATCCCCGCCGGGCTGCTGGTCACGCTGCCGTAACTGCTGTTGATGTTCGTCACCAGCACGCCATAGGTGATCAGGTTGAAACTGGCGATCACGGACCTGGCGGTGCTCATCGTCACGCTGCAGGTGCCCGTGCCCGAACAGGCCCCATACCAGCCCAGGAAAGTCGAGCCTTCGGACGGGTTGGCGGTGAGCGTGACCGGGGTGTTGTAGTCGAAATCGTAGGTGCAGGCCGCCCCGCAGTTGATGCCGGCCGGGCTGCTGGTGACCGTCCCGGCTCCGGTGCCGGTCTTGGTCAACGTCAGGGTGGGTGTGAGGCGCGTGAAAGTCGCGGTGACCGCGCGCGCCGCGTCCATCGTCACCTGGCAGGTACCGGTGCCGCTGCAGGCTCCGCTCCAGCCAGTGAAGGTCGAACCCGTTGCCGGGGCGGCTGAAAGCGTGACAGGCGTATCATAGGCAAATTCCGCCTCGCAGGTGCTGCCGCAGTCGATGCCTTCCGGCACGCTGCTCACGCTACCCGAGCCGGTGCCCGCCAGGTCCACATCCAGAGTGTAATTGGGGAAGGGGGATGTGCCCAGCGTGACCTCGCCCGAGAGGCTGCCTCCACCCGGCAGGGGCAGGCCGTGATAGGCGATGCTGGTCTGCCCCGCCAGCGGGGGCAGGCCGAAGTACAGGCGCAAATGGTGGGCGTTGACGATTTCCAAGTAGGCGGCTGTGGTGCGCGAGATGGTCAGGCCCTTCAGGCTGAAACTGGCCGCGCTCGAATTGCCGGTGTTTTCCAGCAGCCAGACGCGGCTGCTGGAGTCTGCCAGCACGGCATCCTGCAGTCCGTCGCCATTCACGTCCAGGCTCGTGATCGAGTCCTCGTGCGCCGAGTTGTGCGAGACATTCACGGGGTCCTGTTCGGGTGTCCCCAGCAGGCCTCCATCACTGTATCCATCGACTGCCCCCGCCGTCACGCACAGGACTTTGCGGATCGAGTTATTGAACGTGGCGCCTGTGGTCACCAGGTAATCCATGCAGCTGTCGCCGTTCAGGTTGATCGCTGCCGGCCACGAATTGTCCCCGATATCGATCGGTGTGCCGCCTGAATCGGTCAACAGCACCCCGTCTGCAAAGGTGCCTGGGCTTGTATTTTCGAAGTACAGCAGTCGTCCGTTTGCCGTCCCCGTGACCATGTCCAATGCCCCGTCCGAGTTGAAATCCAGCGTGGTCACCCCGCGCGCCACCGCCTGCGAACTGACCGCAGGGAGTTCGCTGTCACTGCCCAGTGTGAACGGCATTTCTCCTGTCCGTATACGTTTGTAAAGTAAGTAACTCTCCGTCCACTGGTCGGTCCTCACCGCGTCCGGCAGGCCGTCATCATCCAGATCCGTCCATGCCGAGAACAGGTTGGGCGGCCGGCACAGCGCGTCGGTGGTGCCGCCGCAGGTTGTGCCCACCTGGCTCAGCGTCGGGTACGTGTACAGGTCCTGGTAAGCCAGCACCTGCTCCCCGCTGGAGTCTTCCAGCGGGAAATTCCACAGGATGGCCGGTACGCCGAAGGAATTTCCACCCGAATCGGACACCAGCAGGTCCGGCAGACCGTTCCCGTCGACGTCGCCTGCCGCCACGAAGGCTTTGTTTGGACTGATGCTCGGCGTACTTTTGCCCCGGTAGGAGAAATTGATCGGGGAACTGGCAACGGCCACCGGCCCCTGGTACTGCAGGTTGTGAGCGCTGGCGCTGCCGATGTTTTTATAGAATAATACCTGCCAGACAGTATCCGAGAGACTGGACACGTACGCATCCAGCAGGTTGTCTCCGTCCGCATCCACCAGGAAGACTTTTCCCGGCTGGTCGCTGTCGGAGAGCCAGCCCGGCCCTCCGCTCACGTTCCAGGCTGACGGGCTGGCGAAATTGAAACTGGGTTCCTCGTCCGTCCCGCCGTTGAAATAGATGCCTGCCGGCCCGGCCAGGTCCAGCAGCCCATCCCCATCCAGGTCGCCCATGGTGAGACAGTTATTGTAAGCATTTCCGAAAGCATACAACTGTTCGGCCGTAAAACTGAAACTACCCGGCGTCGAATTGTTCCAGTGTACCCAGTGCTTGCCGGCATAACTCGAACTTGTCACGATATCCGCTTTGCCGTCCCCGTTCAGGTCGCCGATGCTCCCGGCCGGGTCCCATTCTCCTGAACTCAACGTTAATTTGTATTCCAGTAGCGGTTCGCTGGCTGTGCCTGCGTTGGTGAAGACATCCCGCCCGATGACGAGGTCATCTTCTCCATCCCCGTCCAGGTCACCCACGTCGCCGTTCGACCATACAGCCGAGGTTCCACTGAAATAGTAAGAGTCCTCCGTCACGCCGGCAACGGTGTGCCGCAGGTATCTTCCCTCCCCGAACC
>CAYLXB010000019.1:0-47415 GCA_964387495.1 uncultured Anaerolineaceae bacterium | reverse complement strand
CAGGCACAGACTGCTCCCGTATACGCTTATTGCCTGCATTGCGGCCAGGCATTGGATGAAAGTTTTAAATTCTGTCCGGATTGCGGGCATAGTGCCGAAAGGATTCGTTGTTGTGCGCATTGCGAACAGCAGCAGTACCTGCCTGCGGACATGGCATCAATCCATTGCATCCATTGTGGGCAATTGATACCGACGCAGGAGTAGCCTTTTGCCAGATTTGATCGTTTATTACCCTTCCACCGCCACCCGCACCACGACCCCTCCCCGGGCGGCCTGCCGGAGAGCGTTCGGGTCCAATCCGCCTTCCGGCAGGTTCCCCACACCGTGCATCCTGGCTGCTTCCGGGAAGCGCTTCAGGTAAATGCATAGAGCCTCAGCAATTCTCTCTGCTTCGGCTTCCCCTTCCAGCACGGCGGCCTGGCCTTTCAGCGCTTTTCCTGCCAGCAGCAGTTCCACCGCTGCGCAGCCGCGCAGGCTGCGCCACCAGACCTTTTGTTCCGCCATGCCGGGAATGATGTAAATGAAGTTCCCGCTTCGTACATATTGTACGGGCAGGCTGTATTCCCTGCCGCTTTTCCGGCCTCGATAGGTGATGACCAGCAGGGCCGCGCTCAGCAGGCCGTGCAGCCGCGAGCGCAGGATCAAGCGCACGATTGGGTTGGCGATTCTGTTCATGAACCACATGGTTCCTCCAAACCTGGATGCTTCATTTCATTTCATCTCATCTCTGGGCTGTTCGTCCGCCGTTAAGTCATCATCCGTGCGGGTCCGGCTCCGCGAACGGCCGTGCGAAGCGCCGCTCGTAAGCGCCGTTCTTCTTGAGCATGCCGTCGAAGTAGGACTGGGAGGACGGCAGGGCTAGGATGATCCGGAAGAGCGGATCCAAATAAAACGGGAAGTATTCCGGGTGGGCAATCCGGGCCAGTGCCGCGGTGTCGAAACATCCCTGGGCGGCCAGGCTGGCACCCACAGCGTTCAGGTTCTCGAACAGGCTGCGGTTGGCTCCGGCCGGGGCCAGGCGCACGCCCTCCCCGCTGCCTTTCACGACCGTGCCCAGGTAGGGACTGCCCAGCCTGGCGGCCAGTTTTTCCAGGTAGCGCTCCACGAAACGCGAGTGCAGCCCTTCTGGGAAGCCCGATTGCACCACGAACCCAACCGGCGGGTTGTCCTTTCTTCCCACCAGCGGCCGAAGCGCCTCGATGAAGTGCTTGGTCACAGCCGGCATCGAGTCGGTGTAAAGCGGAAAGCCCAGGATTACACACTCGGCCTTCGCGAATGCCTGCACCATCTGCTCGCTCTCCCGCAAGCGTACCAGGTGGTACAGCTCGCTCGGCCCGCCAAACCCTGCGGCAATTTCCTGCAGGAAGATGGGTGTGTTGCCGCGTTTGCCGCGCGGCGAGCCGTTGAAAAGCGTCAGCCGGGTGGGGGAGGCGATGGATACACCCTGGGTGGGGGGCAGGTGTTTTGGAAGTGACGGCCGGTCGCGGGTTGGAGTCAAGATTCGATGAGTGACCTCTTCCACCGGCGTCTCGGTTGTCAGGGAAAATTCCAGCCGTGTCTTGAAGTTTAACGCTGTCCGGCAGTAGATATCGCTCACGATTCGCAAGTCGAGGGCATCTGTATCGGCTTCCTTCTCCACCAGCAGCCCCAGGCGCGGCGAATGTGGGTAGCGGCGCAGGTGGTGTGCCTCGCCCTGATCCACGACAATGTAGGGGTGAATCAGCGGCAGGTGTTTGTCGTTGGCGCGCTTGAGCAGTTCGGATGGGAAGCCCATATTAAGCGGGGCGGCCCACAGAACAAAATCTGCATTGATGACGGCCCGCCCCATCTCGAGTGAGGCATCGCGTGAGACGCACTCACCGGGCGTCTTAACCCAGCATCCCCAGCATCCTACGCAATGGCGCAGCGGCATGCCGCGCAGATCCAGTTGCCTGACGTTGTTGCCTGCCGATTCAAGGTTGCTTTTTAACTGATCCAGGTAGGTATCAAACCCGCCTGGTTCGGGATTGCCGTTCAGAATCGTGATTTTCATGGCTTATTCCTTTCGAATAATCCGCTTGCCCAGCTGTGTATGGCTTCCCAGTTGCGCCGGTCACCGGGCTGCGCCTGGATGACAAGCAGGGCAAGGATGGCCGCCCACCATTGCAAGTTGAAATATTGCAGGCTGCCGCCAAAGAAAGCGACCGAAACCAGCCTGACCGGACCTGCAGCTTTGAGAATTGGTTTGAGATAGTTGCTGGGGGTGGCATAGCGCTCTTTGAGGCTCAATCGGCCAGTTTTTTGGGGTGGGCGGGGCAGCTTTTCATCCACAAACAGGGGAATGCCTTGTAGGCTGGTTTCACCGGTCTGAGTCAGGTTCATACAGGTGATGAAGATGGCGACCGGCACGTTGCCCAGGGTGACCCGGTTGCGCCTCAGGAAAGCCAGCGCGTTGCGGTGCCAGCCCAGGATCATCGGTGCCCCCAGGACGATGCCTGCATATCCTTCCAGCGTGGTCACTTTTTCCAGCGGCAGGATTTCCACCTGTGCGCTTTTGGCGATTTCATCGGCAATGGCTTCGGCGACTTTGGCGCTTGACCCCGCGTTGGTGGCATAGGCCACAAGGATTTTTTCCATGTCTCATTCTCCAGATTTTGACATTATTTTCCGCGGCTGAACGTGTAGCGGATGGCATTCCTGGAACAGTTGTCCACGCAAGTACCGCACAGGATGCACTCCATGTTTTCCATTTTGCCGCTCTGAACCATACTATTTACGTCTAAACTCATTGGACAGTTGCTGCGGCACTTTTTACAATCGGCGCATACAGACGGATTTGCCGCCAGCCGCAGCGAGGACCAGCCAAAACGGTTACGAATCCAGCGTCCGAGGATCATGAATGGCGCCATCCAGCAAACGCTGTGGCATCCTGCCCGCCGCCCGGCGAGGATGGCCAGCCCCACGAACAGCCCAATGACAAGGTAATAGATGATGTAGGCGAACAGGATTGGCCGGTCGGGCGACCCGGCAACGGAGATGCCGCCCTGGGTGTGGTATAACAGGTTCACACTTTGGTAGCCGCCTGCCTGGATTAAAAGCCAGGCGATCAGGCTGATCCAAGGGGTCCAGATGGCCCACTTGATCCAGTCCAGCTTGCGTCCATTGGCGGCTTTGTTGTTCAACGGCTCCACGATTTCCTGCATTCCACCGCCGGGACAGACCCAGCCGCACCAGGCGCGGCCTAATAAAAGTGCTGACACGAACATCAACCCAAATATGGCTGCACTGCTGTTGAGAAGGCCATGCGCGGCTCCGTCGATGATCACATAAGGTGAAAGAAAATTCATTGTGATCGGGAAAGACAGGAATGTCAGGGTCACAAGCCCTTTCCGGATACGTTGGCGGGTGGGTAGTTGGTGGTTCATGATGTCTTTTCCTTTGTATTATTTGGGTGGCACTTTTCCAGCTTTGATCTGCTCGATAACGCTCTCGGCCCACTCCAAGCTGGCGCGCATGTTGCGGATGCCGTTGTCAAGGGTCAGCAGCCAGAAGTAATGTTCACGCGGGGATGTGATTTCCTGCTGGAAAGGCCTGATCTGGGATGGCACCTGCTCGTATTGAGCCAGGATGGCCCGCATGATGACCGCGAAACCTTCGAATTTGGTCAGGATTTCCTTGTCGGATAACTGCCCGGCAAAGAAGACCTGGATCAGAGGGGCGCTGCGCGGTTCGCTTATTGGCGGCGGCCCGGATAGCCAGTGCAGTAGTTCCTGCCGGCCGGCGTCAGTGATGTGGTAGACCTTGCGGTCGGGGCGGTCCTCCTGGGGGATCTTCTCCATCACGGCATACCCCTGTTCCGTAAGACGTGTCAGCGTGCGGTAGATCTGGCTCTGGTCTGCCTGCCAGAAGTGGCGCACGGAGGTATCGAAAATTTTCTTCAGGTCATAGCCTGTGTATGGACGGTAGTTCAAAAATCCAAGGATGGCGTATTCGAGTGACATACTGGATATTCCTTATATAGGATTAGTATTATATTTTATAAATCCTATATTACCTTCAAATTAATAACCTGTCAAGAGACTTTCAGTACCCTGGGTGGAACCGGCAGTTCAAGACCGAAGAGCAGCGGCAATAAAAAACAGGGTGCTCATAGGAGCGCCCTGTTCAAGTTTCATCACTTGGGAGATTAATAAATCCAGAACTTTTCTGTCACGATCAGGAGCATGCTGCCAAGCAGGCAGACAACCAGAAGGAACATCACCGACATGGCCAGTCGTTGGATGGGTGTCAATCCAAACACGCGTTTGCTGCGCCTGCCGGCTGGAGTGTACCTGGGCTTTTGCTCCGGTTCTGGCAGGACGGGTTCTTCATCCTGGAGAAAGGGTGAAGAGGCTGCCTGGTCACGAAGATTATCAAGCATGGGTCACCTCGTATGCTGAAAGTATATCATACTGCAGGCCGCAAGTGCATATCCCCAAAATGGGCCAAGAAGGGATGCCCATCTGGCGAAAGCAGGCGAACGCTTCCATCGGCCTCCAGGCCGAGAAGAGTGCCGGTTTGGGGGTTTTCACTTCCTCCCCACACCTGCACCTGTTCACCGCGGTAGGCAAGTCTTTCTTCCCAGGCTTTCAGGAAGTCCCGGCTGCCCAGGCGCGGGCGCCACTCGAGCAGCGCGCTCAGGATTCCATGCAGGATGGATTCCCGTGCCATGGGCGCTTTCAGAATGTCTTCCAGGCAGGTAGCGGGAAATTCGAGTTTTTCGGGGGGCGGTACAGAGCCGCGCAGGACGTTTAAG
Organism: uncultured Anaerolineaceae bacterium; assembly: GCA_964387495.1. GTDB lineage: Bacteria > Chloroflexota > Anaerolineae > Anaerolineales > Villigracilaceae > DSXF01. Next base: position 42,641 of record CAYLXB010000019.1, on the reverse strand, counting down.
CCCATCCCCAGCACAACACTTTCGACTTGCTCTCCCAGCCATACCGACTCGACCAGGATACCGGCCAGTTTGCGCCCAGTTACCAGCACATCATTCGGCCATTTGATCTGAGCCGGCAGGCCGAAGGATTTGTGCAGACTTTCCGTCAGCGCCAGCGCTCCCAATCCAGAGAACAGCGAAATTGTTTCGGCTTCATCCGAGTTTGGGCGCAGGATCAGGCTCAATGCCAGTGCCGAGCCGGGCAGGGTATACCACTTCCTCCCGGCGCGCCCGCGTCCGGAGGTCTGCTCATCTGCCAGTACCAGTGAGAAATCTGGCGCTTCATCAGCCGCCCAGGCCAAGGCCAGGTCATTGGTGGAGCCAGCCTGCCTGTAGAAGCGCAGACCACCCAGCGGCAGGTCGCGCAGGGCGGCTTTAAGGCTTTTCTCGTCCATCAGGGAAGTACATAACGCGGGTCAATATTGCTACCGCCGCTGCGGATCTCGAAATGCAGGTGCGCGCCTTGCGAATTGCCGGTGTTGCCCGCCAGGCCGATCAACTGGCCAGCAATGACAGACTGGCACACACTGACATTGATGGAACTCAGGTGGGCGTACAGGCTGGAGTAACCGTTGCCGTGGTCGATCTGGATGACATTGCCGTAACCATAATTCCAGCCGCCGGCTGCCATGGTCACCACGCCGGTAGCGGCTGCATAGACCGGATCGCCTTCGTAAGCGCTCAGGTCGATTGCCAGATGACCCTCCCAGTAATCGTTACCCGAGACAGTGTGGTTGTTGGTCGGCCATACAAAGCCGCCGCCCACAGGGCCGCCGCCGCAGGCTGAACCGCCGGTGCTGGCGGTACCGCTGTTGGCGCCGCGCGCAATGGTGGGAAGGGTGATTTCTTTGAGTGCCCGCTTGCCGCCGGGAATCATTACCCAGGCTCCGGTATTGATTTCAGGATTTGTCAAGTCCAGGTCGTTGCCGGGCCAGGTGAGGATATCTTCAGGGGTCGCCTCATACTCATTGGCTACTTTTTCAATGGTATCCCCTTCAATCCACTTGTAATACAGGCCGTCCACAGGCGGGATGGTCAATTTTTGGCCTTGTTTCAGGCTGTGCGGATTGTCTTCCAGCGTATCGTAGTTCGCCATCAACACCGTAGCCGGTTTAAGGCTGAACTGCTTGGCAATACCATAGACCGAATCCCCCCTGCCAACAGTGTACTCCGTTACGAAGTATTTTGGGCGTTCCGGAATATTCGTCTTGAGCGCAATGCCGCGTTTGATGGCGCTGACGGTGTTGTCCACCGCACTCAAAGCTGGCAGAGGCGCTTGGGGGTTGCTCTGGATAGTGGGCTGGGCTGTAGTTTCAGAAGCTGAGGCCCGCACGGTCGAAGCGGACTGCTTCCAGAAAAGGGTGGCAGTGATCATGGCAACCACCAGCAGCCCCGTCACGACCCATGAGAGGGGGGTAAACCACTTCGAATTCATAAAAGATGGGAATTTACCAATCATACCCGCATTATATTACATATCGTCTGTCAACGTTTCGAGGAACTCCTGGTTGTTGCGGGAGCGCTGCATCCGGTTGAGGATGGCTTCGGTGGCGACAGACGCGTCCATGCCCGCGCCTTGCGGCTGAGGTGAGATCATCTGGATATACATGCGGCGCATCAGCCATACACGCTGCAGGATGTCCGGCCCCAGCAAAAGATCCTCGCGCCGGGTGGAGGAGCGTTCAATATCCACCGAGGGGAAGATGCGGCGTTCCTGCAGGCGGCGGCTGAGGTGCAGTTCCATGTTGCCGGTGCCTTTGAATTCTTCATAGACGACATCGTCCAAACGCGAGCCGGTATCCACAAGGCAGGTGGCAATGATGGTCAGGGAGCCGCCCTCTTCAATATTACGCGCCGCACCGAAGAAACGCTTGGGGGGGTAGAGCGCGGATGGGTCCATACCGCCGGAGAGAGTGCGTCCGGAGGGATTGACCACCAGGTTGTATGCACGTGCAAGGCGCGTGATCGAGTCCATCAGGATGACCACATGCCGCCCGATTTCCACGAGGCGCTTGGCCCGGTCGAGGGCAATTTCTGCTGTGCGTACATGGGATGTTACCGGTTCGTCGAAGGTCGATGCAATTACTTCGGCGTCCACGGAGCGATCCATGTCGGTCACTTCTTCCGGGCGCTCACCGATCAGGGCGACAACCAGGGTCACCTCGGGGTATTTGGTCGAGATGGAATTGGCAATTTGCTTCAGGATGGTCGTCTTGCCGGCCTTGGGCGGAGAAACGATCAAGCCGCGCTGACCACGTCCGATGGGTGCCACCAGATTGATCAGGCGCGGCGCCATCATATCCCTCTCCATTTCCAGGTCAAAGCGTTTATCCGGGAAGATGGGAGTCAGGTTTTCGAAGTTCGGCCGCCGTTCGGCCTCTTCCGGATCCATGCCATTGACGCTTTCCACTTTCAACAGGCCAAAGTGTCGTTCCGATTCACGCGGCGGGCGCACATTTCCAACCACCAGGTCACCTGCGCGCAGGTCATAACGCCGAAGTTGCGCCTGTGAAACGTATACATCCTGGTCACTGATGCGGTAATTTTCCGAGCGCAGGAAGCCGATCCCTTCGCTCATGATCTCGAGGATCCCGCCGCGCACTTCCAAGCCTTCCTTTTCTGCTTCGGCCTGCCGGATGCGCAGGATCAGACTTTCCTTTTTTAGGCGATTGGCATTTATGACGTTCAGGTCCCTGGCCATTTGCCTGAGTTTTGCCAGGGGTTCATTTTCAAGTTCAAGAATGTTCATGATACATCTCATCAATGGTTTGCGGAATGGGGTTGGGATACAAGTACGAAAAGACAGCGCCCCCTCGGGCGGGCTGTTTGCACTACTTGATTTGAAATTGGGGATATTCTTTCAAGGTTTATTTTTTTACTGTTGTCACGCACACAGGCTGAATGACTGTGCACGGCGACGCTCGACCCAATCTGTCAAAAAACGGGGAACGCAATGATTATAGCACGTTCGTTCGTGCTGTGCAAGCCGAATTTTTCGCCTAACTTGATTCGATTTGCCAGCTTAGTATATAACTGGTATGCTCATTGGGCAGGGGCAAACCTGGATTTGCCTCCACCCAGGCTCCCTCCAGCCCCGTTTCCCGCGCTGCCAGTTCCAGGTGGCACATGGCAATGCCAATATCCACGCGCTGTAAATCAGCCAGCCCCAGCAGGGTATATGCCAGGCTCCCGCGGCCGTAGTTTTGTGTTCGCTCCAGGTAAAAGTGCAGGCGCCGGCCTGCCTTAAGGATGCGCCAGGGTTGTTTGTTGGATGCCGAGGGTGCCAGACGAACCATTTCAAGCGGAAGCCCGAGTGCTCCGGCTTCTTTGCGAAGGAGCGGCCTTCCAAATTCATCTTTAAACAGGATTGCTTCCCAGGGCAGGCGGCTGTCACTGCGCGCCTGGCGGCGGATCAGGTCCCTGGCTCGTCCTTCCGCTGCAGCATAGCCGCAGGCAGCGACCGCCGGGAGGCTTTCGTCTTCGCGCTTGCCGATCCTTGCGGCAAAACTGCTTTGCGTGAAACTACCGCCCAACCAACAAGTTGCCAGTCCCAGGCGGGTGGCTTCCAGGATTACCTGCTCCATCCGGTATCCAAAATCTTCCAGCGCATGGGGCTTTTCTTGTACCGTGGCAATGATAAATCCGGTAGGGTTGCGGATGAAGCCATAAGTGCCCAGGCCTCGCAGGTTGTCCCGTTCCTGATCGTTTTCCGCTGCGAACATAAAGCGTATGGGTGTTCCCATGGGACCGCTGGTGAATCCCTGCAGAATTTCTGCCAATTGTTGTTGTACCTCGGTCTGAATTGGACGCTTTTCATAGATTCTGCATGAATACCGGTTTTGGATTGCTTCTTGAATATTCATCGTTATCAGCCTCATGCCTCCAGGATCCGGTTTTGCAGTTCGAATAAGCGCCGGTAGAGGCCGTCTCTGGATAACAGCCCGGCATGGCTCCCGCGTTCGACAATGCGGCCTTCCTTCATCACCAGGATTTGGTCGAATTTCTCCAGCCCGACCAGTCGATGGGTGATTAACAGAATGGACTGGCTGCGCGGCTTCTCGAAGAGCGACTTGTGCAGCTGGTGTTCGCTCAGGGTGTCCAGATTGGCCGTTGGTTCGTCCAGGATCAGGAATCCGCTTCCCTTCAGCAGGGCGCGTGCCAGCCCCAGCCTTTGCCGTTCTCCTCCGCTCAGCCGCAAGCCTTGCTCGCCAATGAACGTGTCATATCCTTTGGGCAATGAGATGATGAATTCGTGGATATGCGCCTGCTGCGCAGCTTGTTCGATTTGTTTCTGGCTTGCCTCTGGCTGTGCCATCTGCAGGTTCTGCCGGATGGTGGCGTTGAAGAAGTATGCATTTTGTGAGAGAACTGCAAACTGTCTGCGAACGGTTTCTTGCGCATAGTCAAGGATTGAGTTTCCTGCCAACAGGATCTCACCCTGCTGGTAGTCCCAGAATCGTAGCAGCAGGCTGACCAGTGTACTTTTGCCTGCACCGCTTGGCCCTACGAGAGCCACTGAACTATTTGCAGGCAGGTCGAATGAAACATTTAACAGGGCAGGTTGGTTGCTTCCGGGATAGGTGAATGAAAGGTTCCTGATCTGCAGGGGGGGGGAGGCAACTTTCGTGCCGGGGCCTGGCAGAACTTTGCTGCGTGCTGTTTCACGGCTGGCCGGCTCCGTGTCTACGATCTCGAACAACCGCCGGGCCGCTTCTGTTGAACTGGCAAGTGTCTGTGCTGCCAGCGGTAGGGGCTGGACTGCCTCGAAACTTGCGAGTGCCACAAGTGCCAATGCTGCCAGCATCACTCCTTCGATTTTACCGTTTTGCACCTGTGGAATGCACAGAATGAGTAAAACCCATAATCCAAGGTTGGTGATTAACACGCCCAGCCCGCTTTGCAGGGCGTTGATCTGTGCCATGACCGCCTGTGCGCCTGAATATTTTTGATCCGCAGCCGCCAATTGCGCCTTGCGTTCAGCGCCGTGCCCATAGACCAGCAGGTCTGCCAGACCCTGGATGCCGTCCACCAACTGCACGTGCAGGTCTGCCCGCTGCCGGACTAATTCCCGGCCGGGGCGGCGGCTGAGTGCTTGTATGAGCAGCGGCAGGCCCAGGCCCAGGCTTGCCAGCAAGCCCAGCAGAGCCAAGCCGGGCAGGGGGTGAAAAGAACTAATGAAAAGGCAGGTGCCTGCTCCGGTGAGCAGGGCGGTCAGGGGTGGGGCGACCGCCCGCACGTAGAAGTTCTCCAATCTTTCCACATCTGCCACACTGCGGCTCAACAGGTCGCCGGCGCGGTAATCCATCAGGCGTGCCGGGGCGAGGGGTTCCAGGTTTTCATAGAACCAGGTGCGCAGGCGCGCCAGCAGGCGGAATGTAACGCCGTGCGAGACCAACCGCTCGAGATAGCGGAAGATGCCCCGGCTGATGCCGAAGAAGCGCACACCCACAATGGCCACCTGCAGTTCTGCAATGGAAGGGTGCAGGGCTGCGGCTGAAATGAGCCAGGCCGAAGTGCCGAGCAGGCTGATGCTTGCCCCGATGGTCAACGAGCCCAGCAGCGTTGAAAGTAACACCTGTCCCCATGAACCGCACAGGAATCCGATCAGGCGCAGGATTGAGGGTGCCGGCGTTCGGGTATCGTTTGCGGTTCGGCTGCTGGATGTGAAACCTCCCAGGCTTGAGGTGACCAGTTTTTCAACGAATTTATCCTGGTTCCCGCCTGACCTTGGCCTCCCGGCAGCATTGGCGGCGGGCCCAATGCTTGTGGTATGTGCTTTGAGCAGGCGCACATACAGCCCCTCGTGCTCCACCAACCCGGTGTGTGTGCCGGTTTCCACCACCCGCCCTCTTTCGAGCACAATGATCTGGTCAGCCTGGTAGACGGTGCTCAGGCGGTGAGCAATGGTCAACACGGTGCGTCCCTGCCCCAGGCGGTGCATTGACTCCTCCAGCACGAACTCGGTCTGTGGATCGAGGCTGGAACTGGGCTCATCCAAGATCAGCAGAGGGGCGTCCTTCAGAAAGGCACGCGCAAGGGCCAGGCGCTGGGCCTGTCCGCCGGAGAGGCGCACTCCGCCTTCCCCGATGATGGTTTGGTAGCCCTCGGGCAGCGAGGCGATAAAGTCGCCCAGCCCGGCGGCAAGTGCTGCGCTGGCAAGTTCTTCATTGCTGGCTTCCGGTCTCCCCAGACGGATGTTGGCGGCAAGCGTGTCGTGGAACAGGTAGGGTTTTTGCGGCACCCAAGCGATTTGGGTTGTGGGTGGCGGTCCTTGAATGACGGGTGCGTGGACATACTCTGTGTAGATTTTACCGCAGGCAGGCTGGTGAAAGCCCAGCAACAAGTTGACCAGGGTGCTTTTGCCGGCCCCGCTGGGTCCTACCAGGGCGGTGTGCTTTCCACCCAGAATAGTGATTGAAATGTTCTGCAGGGCTGGGACCGTTTCGCCCGGATAAGTAAACCCGACTCCCTCGAGTATGATGGACGCTGGTGCAGTAACAGTTGTTTCTCCTGCCGCCTGTGGTTTTTCGTCTGTGGTTGCTGTCGGCAGATCCAGGATTTCGAAGATCCTTCTGGCGGCGCTCGTCCCTGCCATGCCAGCATGGAAGCGAAGTCCCAGCATCCGCAGCGGCAGGTAGAACTCTGGCGCGATTACAAGCAGAAACAGGGCTTTTTCGAAGGTGAGCCGGAAATACAACAGGCGCAGGCCAACCTCCACGGCAATTACAGCCGTGCTTAAAGTAGCCAGTAGTTCCAGAGCCAGGGCAGAAAGGAAAGTGATGCGCAGGACACCCAGTGTCACATCCCGGAATTTGTCGCTTACGGCTGCAATGCTCTTCACCTGGGCCTTGCCCTGTCCAAAGGTCTTTAGTGTCGTAAGGCCCTGCAGGCTGTCCAGGAAATGGGCTGAGAGGCGGCCAAGTGTTTCCCATTGGCGTTTGGTCAGGGACTCGGCTGTCCTGCCGATCAGGATCATGAAGATGGGGATAAGCGGGGCGGTCAGCAGGAGAACCAACCCCGAAAGGGGGTCCAGAGGAAAAACAAAGGCCAGCACGGAAAGGGGGATAAGTGCTGCGTTGATCAGTTGCGGCAGGTATTGGCTGAAGTATGCCTCCAGAGCCTCCACGCCATCCACGGCTGCGGCTGTTAACTCTCCCGTGCGTTCGCCGCGTGTATAGGCTGGTCCAAGCCTTAGGATGTGAGCAAAGAGCCGCTGGCGCAGGTTGGCCTTGATCCTGCGGGCTACCGCACCGGCGCTGAGTTCGGTCAGCCAGGCAGCCAGGGAGCGCATGATGATGACGGCCAGGAACAGTCGCATCAGTCCGCCCACCTGAATGAGTCCCTGTCCTCCCAGAAAGACATTGTTCACCGTTCGACTGAACAGATGTGCTTGGGAGATCGCTAACAGTCCGCCCAGGAACCCTGCCAATACCGTCACGGCAAGTGCCAGGCGGGTGTCACGTGTCAACGCGAGCAGCCTGCGATGAATCATCCTCGGGTTGGAATGGGAATAGTGCGGGCGCTGGTGATCGCGCTCATGATCACCCCGGCCAGGACGACGATGGCGCCCAGCAGGGCCATGTTGCCAGGCATTTCGCCGATGAATAGGAATACCCAAAGCGGGTTCAGGATTGGTTCCAGTGTACTGAGCAGGGTTGCCTCAATTGCAGGGACATGCTTGATGGCAATCGAATACAAAAGGAAAGCAAGCCCGATCTGGAAAATGCCCAAAAAACCCAGGATACCCCAGTTAGTCACCGTCCAGGACTCCTGCAATACAAAGGGAAAGCCAAACACGGCGGTGAACAAGTTGGCGACCAGGATGCTTTCTGCTGGTGAGCCGTCTTTTTGAGCGCGCATGGCAACTGTCAGGAGTGCCATGGTAACGCCACTCAGGATTGCCAGCAGGTTGCCGTATAATCCCTCCAGGCTCAGGCTGTCGCCAAAGAAAAGCAACAGACCCGTAAAGATGATTGCCATCGAACCCCAGTTGGCACGCGTGGGCTTTTCATTCAGGAACCAGTAGCCCAGCAGAACGATGTATATGGGGGATGTATATTGCAGAAAGATGGCATTGGCTGCTGTGGTCAGCTTCATGGAATTGATATACAAAAATTGGGTCATTACATAGGCCGCTGCGGCCGTAATTTGCCAGCGCGTCAACCTGCGCGGGATGCGTCGCAAGTATGCCAGGAAGAGCAGACTCGAAAAGATGCTGCGCCCGGCCAGGATTGCGAGCGGCTGCCAGTCCATGATTTTTACGAACAGTCCGCTGGTACTCCATAGAGTTGCAGCAACGATGAGAAGAATTACAGCTTTGCGGCGGTCGGAAGTAAAATGCATGAAAATTCTCTTGGGAGCAGTTTTGCCCAACTGGTGGCTATCATACCAGATTGGATAGGGATTCATCAGGAATTGTAATTCGGAATTATTAATTTTACCCAGGCGCCGGCCAGAAGGCCATGTGAGAGTACAGGTCATTCCTCTACAGGCCATTGAGGGCAGGTTGCGGGTTGTTTTTCGCTGAAGAATAAAGTCCATTCATCCTTGTAAAGATTACGCCCTGCGGTCTGGCAGGCTTGGGAAACCAGTTCGTCCTGCCTCAGTGTCCATACGTAAATGGAACCAGCCTCCACCCCCATGACCAGCCAGTGGCTGTCAGGGGTGATCGCCAGCCGGTTGACGTGGGGAAGCCACTGTGCCGGGGGGCGCAGGACGACGGCGGTTTCGGATGGGTTCCCGGCCTTCAGATTCCACAGGCGGGCGGTGTTATCCCAACTGCCGGTGGCAAGCCAATGGCCGTCCGGGCTAATCACAAGGCTGGTGATTTTCCCTTCATGGCCAACCAGTGGAATGGGGGTTGCCCCTGGGTTGTTCATCTTTATCAGGCGGGGCAAATCCTCCTTCATAACTACCAGCCAGTGATTATCCGGGCTGATCGCCGCGGGAGTGCCCGCCCCCTTGATTTCATATCTTGCTTTCAGGCTTGGGGTATTCAAATCCAGGAAGTACAGGTCGTCTTCGCCTGCCACCAGCCAGCGCTCATCAGGGCTGAAGGCCACGCCCTCGGCTGGCAATTCTCTTCCGCCCACCGCGACAGGCTGCTCCACGGGGTTCCCGGTGCTCAAGTTCCAGAGCAGTGTGCCTGCCGGGCTTGCTGCGGCCAACCACCTGCCTCTGGGGCTGAAAGAAATCACCGGCACATCCCCGGCCTGCCCGGGCAGGGCTACCGGGTTCCGGGCAATATTTTTTGCGGTGAGGTCCCACAGGAATGCCTGGCCTGTTCCGGCAGAGGCCAGCCAGCGGCTGTCCGGACTGAAAGCAAGCCCGGAGACAGGGCCTTGATGTCCGGCCAACTGCAGGGGTTCCTCCCCCGGTTGCTCCAGGTCGAACAACCGGAGGCTGCCCGCTTCGCCGTCCGCGGCCAGCCAGTGGTTATCCGGGCTGACCGCCATCACGGCAGCGGGCTGACGGCTGAGTAGTTCATACTTTTTGTAGAAATCAGGGGTGGTCAGCTCCCACAGGACGATCCCATTCCCTCCACTGGTGACCAGCCAGCGGTTGGCCTTTGGGCTGGCGGCAATCAGGCCGATGTTGCCATTGCCCTCGTGTGCCCACAACGTGACCGGTGATGCGGTGGGTTGTGGGGAACTCAGGTTCCATATACGTACCGCACTGTCAGTGCTCAACGTGGCCAGCCAGAGGCTGTTGGGGCTGACTCGCAGGGCGGTGACCGGATATTCATATCCCCGCAAAATGAGCGGCGGCAGGAAATGGCCCTGTGTGGAGAGATCGAGCAGCCGGACGTCTTTGCCGGCTGTGATCAACCAGTGCCCATCCGGGGAGATGGCCAGTGCGTACATTGACTCTGCCTGCCCCTCAATATCAAAAATCGCGTTGGCAGGATCAGGGGAGGCAAGGCTCCACAGGCGTACCCATCCCTCGATGTTTCCGCCTGCCAGTTGGGAACCATCCGGGCTGAAGCCGATTGCCGCCACCTGGAACCCTTCGGATAGGACGGTCGGCTGCATCCCGGGGCCGGCATGGGCCAGATCCCAGAGCAGGATGGTTTTCGCATCGGCTGTTGCCAGCCAGGAATTATTCGGGCTGATTGCCAGGGTAATGATTGGAAAAATATGGCCGCTAAGGGTGATTGGTTTTGTATACAGGGCGGGCGTGTCTAAATCCCACAGGAAAACAATGTCCCAACTTGCCAGGGCCAGCCAGCGGCTATTTGCATCGATGTCAATCAGACGCTGCCGGTCCGGCATGACCATGCCAACTCCTGGACCGAAAATGCTGTCATCGGAAGGCGCTTCTTCATGGGAAAGGGAGATAAGCGGGGAAGCCGGATCGAACTTTTCTAGATCCCAGATTTTTACGGTGTCATTGTCGCAGCCGATCACCAGCCAGTGCCCATCCGGACTGGCTGCGAGCGTGGAGATGGAACACTCACTGACTGTGAGGATGGTGGAACTGTCGCCCGGCATAGAACCGGATAAATCCCATAAACGGACTTCGGTATCCGTACTGGCCGAAATCAGCCAGCGGCCATCGGGACTAATCGTCACTGCCTGGATTGGATCCTCGTGCGCAGGGAATACACGCGGCGTGGTTGGAAGACTAGGACCGGTCAAATCCCAAAGTTGTACCGTGCCAGTGTCAGTACCCGTAACCAGCCAATGATTATCAGGGCTGATCACCGGGGCAACGTCAATAACCGCACCCTGGCCCAGTGCAATGCCCCCGGATTGAAGCAATGCATCTCTCAGGCTCTGGTTGACAGATGGAATATCCGGATCGCCTGGGTTCAAGGCCTTAAGCGCCTCAATGGACAGGAGCAGGCTTTCTTGCGGGCGTTCCTGGAGGATGGATTGGGCAGCCGTAGCCAGTTCACGTGCGCGTGATGTGCGGGTCTGGAAGGAGCCGTAAATTCCCAATGCAATTACGATGAGCATTGCACCGGCAGCGAGAGCTGCCAGTATCCTTTGCTGGCGCTTTACAGCCTTCCGGCTTTCCAGGACGAAATTGCGCTGCAGGTCTGTGGTTTGGGGGTCTGTTTGCAGGCCCGTCTCCTTCAGCCATTTCTCGGCCTCGATGAGTTCCTTTCCGCGTAGAAGCCGACTGACATCCTTGTGCCTCTCCCATTTCAATGCCTTGACCTGCAGTTCTGTATGGAACTTCAACCAGTTGTAATCGGTGTGAATGGTCGCGCGCGTTTCTTCGATGGCTCTTTCGAAATCGTCCACTTCTTCGCGGCAGGAGATCCAGTTCAGTTTTGCGATCTCGGCGGGGATGATTTTGGAATCTGTGTCATGCAGCAGGATCGGCAGGATGCGCTTGCCGTTCAGTACGGCATGAGCGATTTCACTCCGGCAAACCTTTGATCTTGCCGAATTTGGGCTGACAAGGAAAAGGAATGCATCTGCTTCTTCGATGCCATTTTGGATGCGTTCCCACCAATCTTCCCCCTTGGGAATGCTCTTCCAGTCGACCCATGTATCCAGGTGATTCTCCGCCAGTGCCTGGACGATTTGACCGGCGTGTTCAAGGTCTTTGCGTGAGTATGAGATGAAAATATGAGACATTCTCTGCCTCCATTCCATCGGGAGACCCCCCGCGGGTATTCCAGGGGATATGAATATTATACAGCCTGATGTTATTGAACAGGCTCCGGATTGCTCCGGAGCCTGTCGGACTGTTCTGTTAGTACGTCAGCGTCTTGGGGTCTGCTTTGACCCGCTGGCGGAAGACCCGGTAGGTCCAGATTTGGTATACCAGCACAATGGGCACGAAAACCAGTGCCACAACGCTCATCACTTGCAAGGTATATGGAGATGAGGATGCATTATAGATGGTCAGGCTGTTGGCGGGATCGGTACTCGAGATCATAACCCTCGGGAACATGACCAGGAAAGTGGTAATCACGCTCAAGGCAATGGTAAGGCCGGTCATGGTAAATGCCCAGCCGGTCTTCTTTTGCTTGTTGAAGTACCCTGCCAGCAAAAGTGCGACCAGCCCGGCTACGGGTACCAGGATGATGACCGCGTGCTTGCCGATGTCCGTATAGACGAATGCGGCTGCCAGAGTAAGCACCGTCAGTGCCAGGGCTATTCCCCAGGCTTTTTGGGCAAAGGCTTTGGCGTGCTGTGCGATCTGGCCCTCAACCTTCATGCTCAGGAAAAGGGAGCCATGCAGCAGGAAGATGGCAATGGCGGTGAGCCCACCCAGCAGGCCAAAGGGGTTGAGCAGAGTCAGTAATGTGCCGGTATATTGCATTTCGGCATCAATCGGCACACCTTTGGCAAAATTGGCAAAGGCCACGCCCAGCAGAAGAGTTGGAAGTGCCGAGCCGGCGAAGATGCACCAATCCCACAGGCTGCGCCATTTGGGGTTGGCATCCTTTGAGCGGAATTCAAAGGCGACTCCGCGCAGAATCAGCCCAACCAGCAACAAGAAAAAGGCTGGGTAGAAACCGCTGAACAGGGTTGCATACCAGTGCGGAAAGGCCGCGAAGGTGGCCCCTCCAGCGGTCAACAACCATACTTCGTTCCCGTCCCAGTGCGGGCCAATGGTGTTGATGATTGCCCGTCGTTCGACATCCTTCTTGCCCAGGAAGGGAAGCAGCATGCCGACGCCAAAGTCGAAACCCTCCAGGAAGAAGAACCCGATCCATAGAATGGCAATCAGGATGAACCAGAGTGCTTGCAGGAATTCGTGTGACATGGCAGTTCCTCCAGTTAATCTTGCGCCCCGGCCAGGGCAGGAGCCGTATCTTCAGATTCGTGCATGGCTGCTTCCGGGCCGGCCACAGCATATTTGCGCAGCAGGTAGACGTCTGCCACCATCAGCGCGGCATATACCAGGGTAAAACCGATCAGGGTTATCAGCATCCAGCCCGGGCTGACAGCTTTTGAGATCCCATCACTGGTTTTCAGCAGTCCCTGCACGATCCAAGGCTGGCGTCCGGTTTCAGTCACCAGCCAGCCGGAAGTATTGGCAATGTAAGGCAGGGCCATCGCTGGAACCAGCCACTTCAACCAACGCCCTTGGATCCACTTTTCCGGCCAATTTCGCCAGGAGATGAACAAGGCATAGGCGGCCAGTATCACCATGATCAGCCCGGTCCCGAACATGAACCGGAAAGCCCAGTAGGTGATGAAGATCAGTGGTACATAATCCCCGGGGCCGTATTTTTCTTCATATTCTGCCTGGATGTCATTCACTCCCCGGATTTCACAACTGAAGTTGTTGCAAGCGATGAAACTCAGGGCATATGGAATGCGCACTTCCCAGACGAGATTCTTGCCGGTCAGGTCGCCAATGGTAAGGATTGAGAATGAAGCCGGCTGCTCGGTTTCCCAGAGCGCCTCGATGGCTGCCATTTTCATCGGTTGGGTTGTTACGATTTCCTGGCCCTGTGTGTGACCGGCAACTCCCACGAGAATGACGCTGACCATGCCGATCACGGCTGCGATTTTAAAGGATTTCTTATAGATTTCCACGTTTTGCTTGCGCAGGATGTGCCAGACGCTGATTCCGATGACAAAGAACGCAGCGGTTGTCAGCCCGGATGTAATGGTGTGCCAGAAGAAAAGCCAGGCCTTGGGGTTGCCGACCAGTGCAAAGAAATCCACCAGTTCAGCGCGTCCGGTCGCCTCATTGATGGCATAACCCACCGGGTGCTGCATCCAACCATTGGCGATCAGGATCCACAGTGCAGAAAGGTTCGAGCCGATAGCCACCAGCCAGATGGAAGCCAGGTGGATTTTCTTGGGGAGCCGCTCCCAGCCGAAGATCCACACCCCCAGAAAAGTGCTTTCCAGGAAGAAAGCCAGCAAGGCCTCGATGGCCAACGGTGCGCCGAAGATGTCGCCCACGTAGCGGGAGTATTCAGACCAGTTCATTCCGAACTGAAACTCCTGCACAATACCGGTGACGACGCCCATCGCAAAGTTGATCAAGAACAATTTGCCCCAGAATTTTGTCATCTTCTTATAGGCCACGTCGCCGGTGCGGTAATACTGCGTCTGCATGATGGCAACGACCCATCCCAATCCCAGGGTGAGGGGGACAAAGAAGAAATGATAGATCGTGGTGATGGCAAATTGCCAGCGTGAAAGTATGACAGGGTCCATTCCGCCTCCTTTATGGATATGGAATCAATTGGTACTTAATTATTATAGTCTTGAAATCGGTAATTCGCAGTGTCTTTGATGTAGATTACTTCTTATTTTCCGGCACTCGTTGTCGAGTATTGCTTATTTGCCTCCTTTGCCAGATCAAAAAATGTTGTCTTCGATAATTCTTTCAGGATGACTGCCTGCAGGCCTGCCCAGCGCGGCTGCACCATGCAGTTGTCTTCAAATGGGCAGTTATCCTCTCCTGCCATGCACTCTGAAAGCATCAACGGCCCCTCAAAAATCTCCACCACATCGCGCAGGCTGATCTGCTCTGCCGGGCGCCTCAATTGGAGTCCTCCGTCGCGTCCGGCGAATGTCTGCACCAGTCCTGCTTGCGCCAGTTGTGCCACGATGCGCGATAGGAATGCCTCCGGGATGATCATCTCACGCCGGATCTGGGTGCTGGTGAGCCGCGCGCCCTCTTCCCGGCGGGCAAGTGCCAGGAGCACTCGGACAGCGTAATCGGTCTGGCGGTTGATGCGCAACATACTGAAAATCTCTCAGATATATTACATTGATTGTAAACGTTTACTGATATTGTAATAGTATCGCCTGGTTGAGAAAAATAACGAATGTCACCATTGTCTGTGACAAATTTCCGGCATTGTTGCTCGAATGTCTATGGGCGCGAAATTGCAGTAAATCTCTACAAATCAAAAAAAAGGCAGTATAATTTGCCCGCCGTTCGGAGAGGTGCCAGAGCGGTTGAATGGGACGGTCTCGAAAACCGTTGTGGTCCTCGTGGCCACCGTGGGTTCGAATCCCACCCTCTCCGCCTGTTTTCGCCAGGATAAAGCCTGGCGATTTTCCATATAAACTCATTGCATCAAATTGGGGAATTTTCTATATAATCATATGTGAGTTATTCCACCTTTTGCCGTCTGTCCTATGCGTTGCCATCTCGTCGTTGCACCTTTCGAAAAGGAGTTGCAAATGACAACCACTTCTGATGTAAAACTCGTGTCACAACCGCCGCTGCTCCGCCTCCTGGCGGGCATTTTTCTATCTGTCTTTGGCGGCGGAATGCTCCTGCTGGCCTTTCCCCCCTACGGCCTCTGGCCGCTGGCCTGGTTTGCCCTGATCCCGGTGCTGGTCGCCCAGTACCGTGTACTGCCTGCGCGTTGGACCAGCCTGGCGCAGGCCTTAATGCTCCTGGTCTGGCTGGGTCCATACTTGCGGCGCCTGTTTGGTTCTGACTATGGCCCGGTCTTTGAATTCATGGGGGTCTGGGTTGCGATCCTCATGTTTTTTATTCAGAAGGATCGCAAGTTCCACGACCTGACCGGCTACCGCTGGTTTGTCTTCCAGGGGTTAGCCGGATGGGTTGGCTTTGAAATGGTCCGCGCGGCTTTCATCCCGCTCGTAGCCACAAGTGGTTTCATCGGTTATACCCAGGCAATGCAAGCCTGGCTTTTCCAGCCGGTCTCACTATTCAGTATTTATGGCTTTGATCTTGTCATCATGCTCGTCAATTACGTTCTTGCCCAGATGGTTATGGCCTGGCTCGACGGTCGCTGGCGGCCTGCCGATGTTGTTCTCATCCAGCCGGGCATGGTGCGCCGTTGGCTGGTTGTCATGGGCGCCATGTTGGTGGGTTGGGTTGGTTTGAGTCTGGTTCTATTGTTCACAGCCCCCTCAGACGCGCCCACAATTCGAGTTGCCTCTCTGCGTCCGGACTATCCCCTGCCTGCTTTCCAGGATGACGTCAATACCTCCGAGATGCGCTTTGCTACCTTTGCAGCCCAGGCGCGTGAAGCCGCAGCGCAGGGAGCAAAAATCTTGTATACACCCGAGATGCTTTTTAATTTCGATCCACAGGAAGAATTCCCCCAGGAATTTCGCAGCCTGGCGCAGGAGACGGATACTTATATCTTCGTACTTTATACTGTTGTTCGGGATGGGGAACCTTTCCGCAATCAGGCTGTCCTGCTCTCACCCTCCGGTGAATTTTCGGAACCCTATTCCAAGAACCATGTTCCGCCGGGAGAACCACTTTTTGTGGTTACGAACCGATATCCGGTCTATGAAACGCCTATGGGCCGCCTGGCAGCCATCATTTGCCATGATACCAACTACACTGATGTCTCCCGTAAAGTGGCCCGTAACGGTGCCCAGTTGATTGGAGCTGGTTTCAAAGAATTTGGCGGCTTTGGTGAGCAGCTCTGGACTCATGCCACCTTCCGTGCCGTGGAGACACACACGTCTTTGGTCGTGACCGGCGTCGCAACGGTTTCAGCGATCATTGATCCATATGGTCGGCAGATTGCCCTGGATGTTGACCCACAGGGCAGCCCCAAAGTTCTCGTGGCCGATGTCCCACTCGGCTCAGGCAATGCCCCCTACAACTACCTGGGTGATGTCCTGGGCTGGCTTTCCCTGGCCGGTTTTGTGTTTTTCATTGTCTTCCAGGCTGTTTTGGAAAACCGGGCCAAAAAAGCTGCCCACCTGCAGGTCACTCCTGCGAATTAGAACGAATCCTGCCCGCGCTCGAATCAGGCTGAGGGCGGGCAGGAAAGTAAATAATCTTCATCTTCACGTGATCATCATGACTCGTCGTCCGTGGTCTGGTTCTATGGCGCTCCTCCCGAGAAGGTTTCCTTCCAACCCACTGTGCTGCCGTTCCAGATGCGGATATCGTCCACTAGGGCGTTCGTCCGCCAGGATTTGATCGTATCAGGATCATCGTCGAGGGTCATAGTCACCAGGCAGATTTCTTTGCCGGCCGGCAGCGTAATCTCTTTGGTCAGGAATCCGCTATGGTCCTCGGTCGCACTCCAGGCAATTGTTGCCACCAGTGTCTCGCAGAATTCGCTAACGCCATACTCATAGACCTGCACTTTGAACTTGGCGCCATCATTGACCGCTGCCCGTACTTTCAACTTTGGGAATTTACTGCTGGATATTGCAGGGTTGATGCTCGATTGGGCCGTGCAGGTTTCATTTCCGGCATCATTGTTCTTGATCCAGAAATAGCCTCCTTCATTGTTGCCCCCGGGGCCTGCAGAATCCAGCCACAGGCCGCGTTCACTCCCCAGTACGCCGGTGCAATTGATCCCCCAACTGGCTGCTGCGACCTCGGCGCCGGGTGAGCTGTAAATCACGATTCCCAAAATCAGCCAGGAAATCAGCAGGACGCTGACGAATCGATATTTTCTGTTCATGTGAATATCTCCTTTTTGTTACATGGTTTGGCGCAGGCGGGTGTTCCTTCCAGACCGCCTGCTCTTGACCGGGAAAGCAGTCCCCTGTTGGGGGGGAGGGCATCTTCGCCCTGGTAATTATTTTGCCTGGAACCTCCTTTCACCATCACCTGCCCGCCTGCTATATCAGCACAGCTTGCGGTAAAGTACCTGCTCTTGCAATGACAACGCCGCTATGATTGGCTTGAGAATGATGGTGATCGGTGACTGGATAGTGAGCTTTGATGATTTTCTTTCCCCGCAGCATTCAAGTTCATTGACACCACTACTATACAACATACTTCCACTTTTTCAAGATGGAATTTTTGGAAAGCCTCGCAGAGAATATTTAGTGGTAAGATTCGACCTGTCTATGTACATCAACCTTGCTCTTGCTCAAATCAATACCGTGCTGGGTGACACCCAGGCAAACTTGGAAAAGCACCTGGCCTGTATCCAGGAAGCCAAAAAACAGTCTGCTGACCTGCTGGTCTTCCCTGAACTCTCCCTGACCGGTTATGCCCTGCAGGACCTGGCTTCCACGTTGGCCCACCACCCCTCGGAAGATGATTCCCTCTTCCGTCCTCTGCTTGAGGCCAGCCGGGACATTGACCTGGTCGTGGGTTTTGTGGATGAAGACCAGCGCCGCCGGTTCTTCATTTCGGCGGCCTACCTCTCAGGCGGTCAGGTCGTTCACATCCATCACAAAGCCTATCTGCCCACCTATGGCCTGTTCGACGAAGGCCGTTTCTTCGCCTGGGGCGAAACGATTCGTGCCTTCGATACCCGCTTCGGCCGGGTTGGTGTGCTGATCTGTGAGGACTTCTGGCATGCCTCCTCTCCCTACCTGCTCTGGCTGGATGGCGCCGACCTGCTCCTGTTCACTTCTGCCTCCCCCGGGCGCGGCCTGCAGGGCGAGAAGATGGGTTCTGCTGTTTGGGTGGAACATATCAATCAATCCTATGCCGGGTTGTTCACTGCGTTTGTTGCCCATACCAATCGCGTCGGTTGGGAGGATGGCCTGCACTTTTGGGGAGGGGCGACTGTTTACAGCCCTGATGGGGAATTGCTGGCGCGCGGCCCCTATCATGAAGAAGCCTTGACGGTCACCAGGCTGGACCTGAACCAGATTCACCGTACGCGCGCCCGTTTGCCGGTCCTGCGCGATGAGCGCACGCACCTGGTGCAACAAGAACTTGATCGGATGCTGTCTCATGCCTGACCTTTCTCTGAACACGGACCTGACCCGTAAAATCCTGACTGATTTCATCCATTCGGAGATCACCCGCACCGGTTTCTGCCGGGCTGTGTTGGGCCTCTCTGGCGGGATCGACTCGGCGCTCTCCTGTGCCTTGGCTGCGGAGGCACTTGGCCCCCAAAATGTCCTGGCCGTGCGCATGCCCTACAAGACCTCCTCTGCTGATTCCCTCGAACATGCACAATTGCTCATCGACCAGCTTGGTGTCCAGTCGCTGACCGTTCCCATCACAGAGATGGCCGATCCTCTCATTTCCCGTGATCTTGGGATGTCATCTGTTCGCAAAGGCAACATCATGGCGCGCTGCCGCATGATCGTTCTCTATGACCAGTCAGAAGCCTTCAAGGGGTTGGTTGTCGGCACCGGCAACAAGACTGAGATTTTGCTTGGCTACTCCACCCTCTATGGGGATGCGGCCTGTGCGCTCAATCCCCTCGGCGATCTGTACAAAACCCAGGTGCGCCAGTTATCGCGTGCCATGGATTTACCTGCGCCGATCATCGAAAAGGCTCCTTCGGCCGACTTATGGTCCGGCCAAACGGACGAGGGTGAACTTGGCTTTTCTTATGATGAAGTTGATCGGCTGTTGTTCCTGTTGGTGGACCAGCGTTACAGCCCGGAAGAGTGTATTTCAGCCGGCTTCGATGCTGCTTTTGTTCAAAAAGTGCTGAACCGCATCCGCCGGTACCAGTTCAAACGCATGCTCCCGCCAATTGCCAAGATCAGCAGCCGCACCGTTGGTTACGATTTCCTCTATCTGCGCGACTGGGGTACATAAATCAAATCCATTGGAAAGGAGAGACGAGTGAGGATAAAGTTCCTTGCTCGTCTCTTTGCGCCTCTTTATGAAATTGCAAATTCCTCCTGCCTTACGTCACTCCCGCTACCTCTACCTCTGGCTTGGATTGCTTGTCTCAATCGCCGGTTCACAGATGCAGGTCGCTGCAATCCATTGGCACATTCGTACCCTGACCGATGAACCGGATCCCCTGGCCCTTGGCGGCATCGGCCTGGCGCGCATCTTGCCGGTGCTTGTCTTTTCTTTTCTTGGCGGGCCGGTGGCCGATACCTTCAATCGCCGGCGCATCCTCTTTATCACCCAGAGTGTCATGGCCTTTACTGCCCTGGCGCTGGCGTACCTGACTTTTACCGGTCATATGACCATCTGGCACATCTATGTGCTTTCTGCCATCCAGGCATCTGCTGTAGCCTTCGATAGTCCCGCTCGGCAGGCCATGATCCCCAACCTTGTACCTGCTGAGGATCTGCCCAGCGCTTTCAGCATGTCCTCCATTGCCATGAACACTGGTTCGATTGTCGGTCCGGCTTTGAGCGGGGTGGTTATTGCTACGCTTGGCCAGGGATACACCTACTTCTTTGACGCGATTTCTTTCCTGGCAGTCATTCTGGCTTTGATTGTCATGGGTGTTGTAGTTCAGGATGTTCACAAAGCACCGGGTATTAGTTTGCGCGCTGCCCTGGATGGCGTACGCTTCATACTCCATCGGCCTATCATCCTGTCCAGCATGCTCCTCGATTTTGTTGCCACATTCTTTGCCTCAGCCAACACCATGATGCCCATCGTTGCCAAAGATATTCTCAAGGTCGGCGAAATTGGCTACGGCTGGTTGTCCTCAGCCCAGTCCATCGGTTCTGTGGCTACAGGTCTGGTGGTTTCGCAGATCCCCAAGCTGCGTCGCCAGGGTCCCACCCTTCTGGCTGCTGTCACTGCCTTTGGCGTGGCGACGATCCTGTTTGGTCTGGCTGGCACCTTTGGATTTGCCATGCTGACTCTTGTACTCATGGGAGCGTCGGATACTGTCAGCACCATCATCCGCAACACCATCCGTCAGTTGCGGACTCCTGATCATATTCGCGGGCGCATGACCAGTGTCAACCAGATCTTTTTTCAGGGCGGGCCTCAGTTGGGGGAGGTGGAGGCTGGCGTCGTCGCCACATTGTTCGGCGTTCCGTTTACGATTATTAGCGGTGGTGTCGGTTGTATCCTGGGTGTGCTTTTAATTCTTCGCAAATGGCCGCAATTGCGCACCTACAATGGCGATGAACCGGTGCTGTTCGGTGCAACGGCTGACTGACGTTTTGCCTGCGCTTGCTCTACGAAATAGAAAAATTCGGTCTGCGGTGGTTGACTTTGTAGCGGAATTCCACTATACTGGAGACAGGTAAGTGTCCTATGAATGGGTTTTCTGTACATCCGGGTTTGCATTGACAGGAGGCACGCGTCTAGACGCGTGCCTTTATCTTTATGCCCTCGGGCAAAAGGAGAGAAAAAATGGACTATGGGATGATCGGAAAGATCGAAAAAGCCAAACGCTATGCCAGGGAACGCCATCGTATCCACTTCGAAACCTTTACTGTTCGAATTGATGGAGAAAACAACGCCCACCGCGTCAAGTTCGAATCCGGAGCCTGGACTTGCGACTGCGACTTTTTCCAGAGCCGCGGCGTGTGCAGTCACACCATGGCCATGGAAGAAATTCTCAAGGATATGCTTCCACAGCCCACCGCCGCCTGAGCCGACAACTGAACAGATCATCCTGCCTGTCCCTCGCAACTGCGGGGGACAGGTTGTTTTTTTTATCTGCTCAATGAATGTTTTGCTTTTTGGTTTGCTGTGTCTTCCTTTCCATCAACCTGATTCTCAGTGCACAAATAACCAGGGACACAACTTTCGCTCCAACCAGTCCACGCTGAAATACAGCCCCAGCCCCAGCAGGGACATGGCGATCACGCCGGTGTACATGGCCGGATAATCCAGCAAGGTGCTGCCCTTGAAGTAGATGTAATAGCCCAGGCCCTTCTGAGTGGCGAACAATTCGGCCACGTAGAGCACTGCTACCGCCGTGCCTACCGACTGGCGCAGGGCGGTCAGGATGCCGGGCAGACTGGCAGGCAAGTAGACGAAGCGGAACAATGCCCGTCGCCCGGCGCCCAGGCTGCGTACGCTCTGGATTAACTCAACGCGCAGGCCTGCGGCCTGGTCGCGCACCAGCACCAGGATCTGGAAGAAGAGGATAATGAAGATCAACAAAATCTTGGCCAGGTCGCCGATGCCGAACAGGAGCAGGATGACCGGTACCAGCACTACCTTTGGGATGGGGTACAGAAGGTAGATGAAAGGAGAAAAGAAGCGGTTCAAGCGCCGGGACTGCCCCAGCAGCAATCCGGCCGGAGCGGCTGTGAAGATGGCCAGCCCCGTACCGGCCAGCACGCGCCACAGGCTGACCAGAAAGTGTCCAATCAGCCCGCCGCTGAACATTTCCCGGGCGAAGACCTTTGCCACCTCCAGTGGCGCAGGCAGGATCGGCTGCTGTAGCAGCATGGCCGTTGCCTGCCAGCTGAGCAGCAAGGCCAGGATGGCCAACAGCAGGTCGCGGCGTTTGATGATCATTCAGCCAACTCCCTTGTGCGTTCCCGCAGTTCCCGGCACAGGAGGGTATAAGCCTGGCTGTCTCGGAAGCCGGTTTCCCCCGCGCCGGGGTTCTCCAGCAGGTGCGCTTCCCGGTTGGGCGGTGTGCCAAGCAACAGAATCCTGCGCCCCAGCAGGGCAGCTTCCTCGATCGCATGCGTCACGAGTATGAGCGTGATGCCCTGCTCGGCGCACAGGCTCAGCGTCAGGGCCTGCAGGTCTTCGCGTGTCGGGGCATCCAGTGAGGAGAAGGGTTCATCCATCAACAACAGATCCGGTTCCAACGCCAGGGTGCGGGCGATGGCAGTTCGCTGCCTTTGCCCGCCGGAGATCTGCGCCGGGTAGCGCTCTTGAACTTCGCTCAGCCCCAGGCGTTCCAGCCAGGGGAGCGCCCCGGCTGTCCGCAGCGGCTCGCTCGGGGCGTGCACTCCGTCTGCGCCGTAGAAGGAACGCAGGCGCAGGCCCAGTTCTGCATTCTGGCGCACACTGGCCCAGGGCAGCAGACCGTACTCCTGCAAGATCAACCCGGTATGAGGGCGCGGCCGGGTCAGCCTTTCGCCATGGATGGTGATCTGGCCCCGGGTAGGGGCGCGCAGTCCGGCCAGCAGGTAAAGCAGGGTGGTCTTGCCGCAGCCGGATGGCCCCAGCACGGCCCACGCCTCGCCGCGCTGCACCAGCCAGTCGAAATCTTCAAAAACAGGCGTCTGGTGCGCATATCCGTAGGTGATGGACTGAACAGAGATCATGGGGATCGGGATGGATCATGTGTGGCGCACTCCTATTCCTGAGCAAAGCGGAAGGATCAAGGTGCGTCGCACATGACAGATATTTTAGGGGAGCAGTGCGCCGTTGACCGAATCGGCGTACGCTACATCCACCTTCAAAAGACCCTTTGCTTTGGCCCAGACGACCACATCGTTCCAATCAGCCTCGGAGGGTACGCCCGCAGTGGGGAACTTGGGAACCTGGTAGGTGCCCAGCAGGGGGGCAGGGACAAGTTCCTTCTCGCTCAACAGGTCTGCATATTTGGCCGGGTCGCTGTTGATGCGCGTCACGGCCTGCTCAATGGCGGCCAGGAAGGCCCGGATGGCTTCGGGGTGCTGGTCAATGACTTCCTTGCGGAAGGAAATCACGCTGGCGCCGTATTCCGGGAAATTCCGGTCATCCAATACGATGCTCGAGCCTTGCATGGCCGCCAGCGCCGCAGCCGGGTCGGGCATCACGCCGGCTTTCAGTTCGCCGCTCTGCAGCAGGCTGATGCGGTCGGGGATCTTGGGTACGGCCACATATTTGATCTCGTCTGCCATGAAGCCTTCTGCCTGCAGCAGGCGATCGGTCACGTATTCGATAATGGTGCCCTGTGAGATGCCGATTTCCACACCTTTCAACCCCGTCGGGTTGCTGATTCCGCTCTTGCCGGAAGCCAGGATGAAGAAGTGGCCGCTTTCGGGGGTAGCTTTATGGGCAAAGCGCACCACCTGCATCTGTACTTTTTCCTTGTTGAAGAACATGACCGCCAGCGTCTCATTGACCGCGCCGTCCGCCTGCCCGGCGGCCAGCATCTGGTCACGTTCCGGGGCGGAAGCCACGGGGATGAATTCCACCTTCACGCCGTTGGCCTCGAACAGGCCGTCTGCCTGGGCGGTGTACATTGGCAGGGCGTCCAGGATGGGCAGGATGGCGATCTTCAAGGTGACCGATTCCTGGGTGGCCGGGGCGGTGCCGCAGGCGCTTGCCAGCAGGGCAAGTGTGAAGAACAGGACGAAAATGAGGCACAGGTTGCGCATAAGGGGGTTACTCCTTGGATGAAATGTGTTTTTCGGGCACGCCGATGGAGCGCAGCAGGAGGGCTCGCAGGGCAGGGACGCTCTGTTCCAAGTCGGGCTGACCGGTGTAGATCCACTGGATGACGATCTCGTTCAGCGCCCCCACCCAGGCGCGGGCGGCCAGGTCTGCCGGCTGGGCCGGGATCGAGCCGTCCCGAATGCCCTGCTCGATTCTCTCCTGGATGATCCCGGCAAGGCGGTCATTGATTGCCCGCCGGCGTTCCTCGAATGCCGCCCCCAGACCGACAGCCTGTACCAGCACGATCTTTGCCAGGCCGCGGTACTGGTTGAACAACCCCAAGCTGGCCTTGAGGGCGGAATTGACTTGCGCCAGGCCATGCTCTTCTTTCCGGATGGATTCCAGCAGGCGGCTCTCGAGCAGGCCGGTGAAGGTGTCGATCAGTGCCAGGAATATCTTCTCCTTGCTGGGGAAGTGGAAGTACACCGAGCCTTTGGATGTGCCCGAGACGCTGACAATATCATCCACGCGCGTTTCATGGTACCCTTTTTGGGCGAAAACCTGTGCGGCGGCTTCCAGGATGCGGGTGCGGGTTTCGTTGGGATCTGTCATATCAATAGACCGACCGGTCAGTCTAGTAGGCGGGCGAATGATACCACAGACAGGGGATTATGAGAATGGAAAACCCCGTTCAGGAAAACCGAACGGGGTCTGGTGTTTGTGCCGTACCCGGTGGTCTTACTCTGCCGGGACTGCTTTTTTGTTCTCCTGGCGGGCTTTCAGACCTTCGTAGACAGCAGGAAGGAGTGAAATCACGATAATAGCCAGGATTACGATCGAGAAGTTGTGTTTTACGAAAGGGATATTACCGAAGAAATAGCCGGCCAGGGTGAATAGTGGCACCCAGACCAGACCTCCGAAAATATTGTACGAGATGAAGTGGCCGTATGTCATGCGGCTGACGCCCGCCACGAACGGCGCAAAGGTGCGGATGATGGGCACGAAGCGCGCCAGGAAGATCGTTTTGCCGCCGTGCTTTTCGAAGAAGGCGTGTGTGCGCTCCATATACTCTTTTTTAATCCACTTGACCTCACCGGTATAGGCGCGGCTGCCGATCCTGTGGCCGATCCAGTAATTGACCGTATCCCCGGCGATGGCTGCCACGGTCAGCAGGCCGATCAGTACATAAATGTTCAGTGCTCCCAGCGAGGCGAAGGTGCCCGCTGCGAACAGCAGCGAATCGCCCGGCAGGAAAGGTGTGACGACTAGGCCGGTTTCGATGAAGATGACGACAAACAGGATGCCGTAAGTCCAGATACCGTATTGGCTGATGATCTCACTCAGGTGTTTATCCAAGTGCAGGAACAGGTCGATCAGAAATGTAATTAGCTCCATATCTCTATACTCTCTAACTCTTTCAATTTGGTTTTGGCAACAGGCGCTGATTATACCGCTTCTTGGGGTGCTACGGGGGCCGGCGGTTCTCTCAGCAGGAAATTAGTTAATCCGAGCAGTACCAGCATAATGCCCGCCTCCGCAGCTACGACGAACATGCTCACATTGGAAAGAATTGTTAACCAGGCCGGCGCGCCGGGTGTGCCTCTTAGAAGCGTTCCCAGGACATTTATTATATTCAATGCGTTCCAAACTGCATGCAGGCTTACGGAAAGGGTGAAAACGCCGGCCAGGCGCAAAAACTTGCCTTTCTGCCAGGCAGAAACCAGTGCCCAGGAGGTCAATCCGGTCGTCAGGATGTGCAGCAGGCTGGTTCCGCAGCGGGCGATCACCAGGGTGGCCCAATTCACACCTGCCTGGCTGGAGACACCCAGCGTCTCCAGCAGGGCATAGGCTGCACCGCTCAGGATGCCCAGCCCGAATCCCTGCCGGGGTGAACGAATGCTCCGGGCAAACAACCATATGCCGAAGGGTTTGAGCAGTTCTTCGACGATCGGCACGCAGATGGCCACACTGAACAGGGCCAGCGTAATAGCCAGAGGACTATTCAGTACCGGTGCCAGGGTGAGCAGGATGCTTTCCTCGCTGGTTGCCATCTGCAGTTGTTCGGCGATGTTCTGGGCGGCCGTCAGCATGCCGGGAGTCAGGCCGATGTAGAGGAAGATGAAAATGAACAGCAGGAGAAACACCACAAGTTCGGCCCCCATCATGACCAGCGGCCCGGCAGTCATGCCTAGGCCGAAGACGCCCCAGCTGCGCCAGCGCGGTCCGGTTTCGATCCCTTTCAGGCCCACCGCGGCCAGGAAGACTACCGGCAGGCCGGAAGCTGCCAGATTGGCGATGGGCAGGACAAGCCAACCCCAATGCGGATGGGTGGTTGCCTGATTGCCGATGACGATGCTGGCTGACCAGATCAGCAGGGAGCCCAGGCCGACCCAGCGCCAGGGGTGCACTGGCGCTGCCTGGGTTGCAATGGGATTGCCTTTCATACGCTGGAAGGAGAAGTAAACAGGGGGAGCCAGCAGCAGGGCGCAGAAGGCTGCCCCGGCAGCCGCGTTGAACGCGCTGGCCAGCATCGCGTAATCTTTCTCTGCCAGCGACATCACCCCGGCAAGGGTCATCATGCATCCTGCCGCCAGCAGCAAGGCCGTACTGGCAAGGAAGAGGAGGAACAATAGCAGGGATGGCAAGTGCGTGGGGTGTTCGGGGGCCTGCATCTCAGCGTTCCTCGATTCGGATGCTCAACAGTGCATCCCCGGGCGGCAAGTAAATGCCGGGTTGCGGGTCACGCGGGCTCAGCTGCTCCAGAACTTCCATGCCGCTCAGCACTTCCCCGAAGATCGTATGCCTGCCATTCAAATGAGGGGCGGCGGCCAGGGTGATGAAGAACTGGCTGCCGTTGGTGTTTGCTCCGGAGTTGGCCATGGCGACCAAACCGGGGCGGTCGAAATTCAGGGCGTTGTCGATCTCGTCGCTGAAATAATAACCGGGATTGCCCGCCCCGGTGCCGCTCGGATCGCCGGTCTGGGCTACAAAGCCCGGAAGGATACGGTGCCAGGTGATGTTGTCGTACCAGCCGTTGCGGGCCAGGAAGACAAAACTATTGACCGTCAGTGGGGCCTTATCGGCAAACAACTGGATCACGATCTCGCCCTTTTCTGTCTCAAGAGTGGCAACGTACTGCCGGGCCGGGTTGATGGTCAGTTCCGGGCAGGTTGTGAATTGGAGTTTGCCCAGCGCGATCAGACTCACAACGCGCTCCAGGCTTTCGGCCTCCAGCGGGCCATTGTAGATCTGGCCGTTGATCAGCAGGAAGGGTGTCAACAGCAGGCCGGTCTGCTGGATGAACTCCCAGCCCTGTTGGACACGCGCAACGATTTTTTCCCCTTTCAGATCAGATTGGAGCTGCTTCTCATCCAGCCCAAGGGCAATCGCCTCCACACTCAGCCAACGCTCGAATGCGGCAGGAGTCATTCCACTCCATTCCACCTGGCGGGCGAAGAGCAGGTCGTGCATTTCCCAGAATTTTCCCTGTGTCCCGGCTGCTTCGGCAGCCTGGGCTGCCAGCAGGGCTTTGTCGTGAAAATCAGCCTTGGGGGCGGGGCGGTAGACCAGCCGCAGGTCTTGTAGGTGTCTTTCCCGCAGTTGGGCCAGCAGAGCGGCAAGCTCGGCGCCTGCGCTGGATTGAAAATCGTTATACACCACGATGGTAACGGCCGCATCTTCCGGGCCAAGCCTCCAATCGCTGGAACCGACCGGGCGGAAAATGGAGGGGTCATCCGGTGCGGGGGTAGGCCGGGCGGCAAACGACTGGCAGCCGGGTTTGGGTGTCATTGCAGTTGCTACAGGAGGGTAAGATGTCTTTGTGGCTGCGTCTGCTTTCGGCGCCGGCATTGGGGCTGCACAGGCACTCAAAAGCAGTCCCAGGACGCTCAACAGGAGGATGGTTTTTCGCAAGGCATCTCCTTTTCAGGGGGCCTGCACGGCCGCCTGAAGTTCTTCGAAGGATGTCATCCACGCGATCCGGTTCAGAAAGTCTGCCAGGGAAGCACTTTTCGCGCGCAGAGCCACCACTGTCGGGCCAACCGGATCCTCACCGGCCGCCCCGCCGGGTACATCGGCGTACGCACCGTAGAAGGCAAAATAGGCCTGGTTGAGTTTGCGCAGGGCATAGCCGTTATCCCAGAAAAAACGCCGCCGTTCTTCCATGTATGCTTCGGCTTCTTCCACTTTTCCAGCAGCCAACAATTCATCCACGCGCAGGCGCGTGGTATGCATCTCTGCCCGGAAGTCGATCGCCTGGCGGGGAGAGGCTGAAGCGAGCGGGCCGGACAGGCTGGCTGTTTCCAGGTTTGGGATATGCCCCTGCAGGCGTTCCGGATAGTAGCGCTGCAGGACCATAGAACCGATTTCCTTGCCTGCCAGGGATGCGGTGGTCTCGTTCATGGTGCGCAATTCGGGGGTGACGTCATACTTCAGCCCGAGAGGCCGCAGGGTCAGGTAGTTGTGGGTCCATTCGTGGGCGATGACCTCGATCTGCCAATTCAGGTCCGTGGTCTGCATCACCATCGTAGGATAGGTGCCGATCCCACCAACCGGCACAACCAGGGATGAAGTCCCCAGAGCGGCGTCCACGCGCTCTTCAAGCGCGCTCTGGGTTGCCACATTCATGTTGGGCTGAAGCGAGATGTTGGCATTCGTCTGGATGCTCTCGCGCGGGGAGACGATCAGTGACAGAGGCAGGGGGGAGACATGGTAAAGCACGGGTGGGATGGGCTGCCCGCCGCTGGTCAGGCCCAATTCTGCCAGAGCGCTGCTGACTTGTTGCTGCAGGATGGCTTCTGCCAGCGGCGCCAGTGCCTTCTGCCGGTGGTTCAGCTTTTCGATCTGGCTGCGTAGTCCTGTCGAGGCTGCCTTCGGGTCACTGATCTGCGGGTCGCTGTAGATCAGACTGACTTTCGCCTCTGCCTGGAGAATCTGGTCGGTCACATGGATATATTCAGCCACAACATATTTGCGCTGGCTGTAGGAGAAGTAGGCTGGACTTTCCAGCGCACTCTGCTCCAGTTTGTCCCAGGCGGCCTCCAGTGTCCAGCCGGCAAAGTCGAATTCGATGCCGCGTGTGTAGACCCGTGTGCGTTCGCTGATGCTGTCGGCAAGGGGAACACTGCCGGTCAGCAACAGGGCGAGGATCAGGCAGGTGACCGCCTGATCCAGGGTTTGTAAGACGCGGGAGGTCATGTCCATCATTATAACAAACCCAGGCCCTGCCGCTGGCCGGGCAGGACCTGGGGATAGGTTTAGGCAGTAAGGCGGTTACTTGATCTTGGCAACCACGGTTTGCAGGGTTTTGCTCAACTGCTTGAGTTCACCCGTGTAACCCTTCAACTGGCCCACATCAGCAGTGGTCAGGGCGCCGCGCACATTGGTGGCCACCTTCTGGGCGTTGGTGCTGTTATCCAGGATGGACTGGGCCAGCGCCTGGGCATCCTTGGCGAACTTGAGGATCTTGCCGTCAATGAAAGGCACCTTTTCGATGAGCGGGACAACTGTGTCCAGGAAACTGTCGATCATGCGCACGTATTTCACCGCGGTTTCCCCAAGGGTGGCGATGGCATGCGTCAATTCGATTCCGATCTCCTGGATGCTGTCCAGGGTCTGCTTATTATCCTCAATAATGCGGGTAATGTCGTTCAAGCCATCGGTCAGTTTGTCTGAGAAGCGGACATAATTGACCCCTGCTTTGGAAGGGGCCGCACTGATGGAAGGTTTGGCAGTAACTGGGGACATTATTTATTCTCCTGTGAATGGAATTTTGGCGAATGAATGTATCCTGATTATATAGTGAGTCGCCTGCCCCTGGGCGGGATAATTCAAAGTGTGTCCAGGCATTTTCTCAGGCGCAGCAGCCCTTCTTCGATTTCATCCGGTTCATAGTAGGCAAGGCATAGACGGAAGTACTCCCGCAGGCTGCCCTGGCTGGAAAAACGGATGCCGGGGCGGATGTCCACATTGAAAGCCCGGGCTTTCTCCTGCAGGCTTTGTGTGTCCACGCCCGGCAGGCGCACCCAGAAAAAGTAACCGCCGCGGGGAACCTGGTATTCGGCCTGTGGCAGGTGGCGGCGCAGGTGTGCGTCCAATGGGGGAATGCGCGCCCCATAAGTATTTTTCAAACCGGCAATGTTTTGTTCCAGGCTGCCGTTTTCCAGCAGGCTGCGCACGACCGCAGATGTAAAGGGATTCATTCCGCCGCCGCTGTCGAGCAATCCGCACAGGGCCAGGCGTTGGACAGTCTCTGGGTTGGCTTGGATCCAGCCCAGCCGCAGACCCGGGGCCAGGATTTTGGAGAATGAATTAACCGAGATGACACTCGCGTGATGCGCGTAGCCAGCAAATGGTCTGGGCGGCAGTCCATCATAACTCAGAAAATGATAGACCTCGTCCGCCACAACCAGAAAACCAAACTTTTCACTCAGCCCCAGCAATCGCTCCCGGCGTTCCTGTGATAATGTCTGCCCGCTCGGGTTTTGATGGGTTGGGATAATATAGAGCAGCTTGGGGATGCCTGCCTTCAACTTTTGTTCAAGGTCCTCGATCAGCAGGCCTGCCTCGTCTGTCCGGATGGGTACCGTCTGTAAGCCGTGATCCGTGAAGATGCGCAGGGCCAGGAAGTAGGACGGCTCCTCCACAAAGATGGTATCGCCCGGCCGGGTGCAGAGCGTGCACAGCAGATCCAGGCCGCTTGACGCTCCGGCGGTGACGAACAGGCTGTCCATCCCGACCGGGAAGCCGTAAGCCCGGCCGAGGAAGTCGGCCAGCGCCAGGAGGAAATATCCATCCCCCGGCTCTGCGCCGTACTGCAGGCAGGCCGGGTCGCGGCGCATAAACCAAGTTTCACTCGCCTGCCTGAGCATGTCCAGGGGCAGGAGCGCAGGCGGCGGGTTGCCCAGGCCGAGGTCGATCATGCCGGGCGGGAGGTAGACTTGAGTGGTTTGTAGTTTGGTTGGCATGGAGGGGAAGTATACCGCAAGAAAAGCTTTACCTCCTGGCGTCTGGCCGCGGGCGCAAGGTGATTGACTTTTCAATTGTAGAGTGCAATAATGAATTCACAATGCCGAACTTTTGAGGCGTCTCGCATTGAAATTCCACTGTCGGCGCATGGGGGTGCAGCATTCTACATGATACCGACCAAGCTTTTGGAGGAGAAACATGAAAAACAAATCCATTGTCTTTTGTTCGATTCTGGTGCTCTTGTTGGGCATGTTGGTTCCCCCTGTACCCGTCAGCAGCGCGGGCAGTGTGCGGTATGTCGCGCCGGGCGGCAGCTGCGGCGGACAGACTCCCTGCTACAGCAGTGTGCAAGCGGCTGTGGATGCGTCTGCTGTGGGAGATGATATCCGCGTTGCAGCTGGGACATACACCGGGGTTAACAACACCGGCGGCAAGCCTCAGCATCTTTACATCAGCAAGGACTTGACAATTACGGGCGGCTACACTACTACCGATTGGATCAACTCCGACCCGGCTACAAATGTCACCGAATTGCAGGCCCAGACACTGGGCAGGGTGGTCTTCGTCCCTGAAGGCGTCACCGCCGAACTGTATGGCCTGAACCTGACTTATGGAAATGCCTCCGGCCTGGGTGGGCATTACATCTACTACCAGGTGGATGCCGGGGCGGGCATCTATGCCTATAAGGCCACGCTGACGCTGGACACATGCCAGGTGCTGCATAATTCCACGACTTCGGGCGGGATCGGCGGCGGATTGTATGCCCGTGAATCCACTCTGACGATTGAAAATTCCCGCTTCGAAGATAATACCTCAGGCAACGGCGGCGCAGCCTACCTGTACAAGTCGGATTCCGATATTGAGGACAGCGAATTTATCGCCAACCAAATGAGTGGGATTCAATTGGGAGATTTTGCCCTCCATGTGGAAGAAGGCACATTGATCTTTACCGGCAATTCACTGGATGGTAATTTTACCAGCAGCGGTGCCGGGAGCGCGATGGGGGTGAATGAGCTGGAAACAATGACGATCAGCGGCAACCAAATCCTGGGCACGGCCTCAGGCACCAAAAACGAGAGCGGCATCACGCTGAGTTATTCCACCGGTGAGTTCTACGGTAACTATGTGGCCAACCATCGCAACACGGGCGTAAGCGTGACCGGTGGGTATGTAGAAATGACTGAGAACGAGATTGCCTACAACAATGGCGAAGGCGCAGGCTCGGGCGGCGGGGTGGCCTTTGGCGCCAGTTCGCTATATGCCAGCGAATTTACGATGACCGCAAATTATATCCATCATAATACTGATAACTACAGTTCTGGCATGGGCGGCGGCGTCTATATCAACGGCAGGACGGACAACCTGGCCTATTTGTACGGCAATATCATCCAGGATAATACTTCGGCCGATGGCACGATCCTGTCCGAATACGGAAGCGGGGGCGGCGTTTATATCAACAACGGCGCCACCGTGACCCTGGTTGGCAACCTCATCCAGCGCAATCTGGCCCGCGGCCATGTCGCCGTGGGAAATCATGGCGGTGCAGGCGGCGGGGTGTATATCAGCGGCAATGCCACGCTGGTCAACAACATCATCACCGACAACCAGGCGCGCTTTGCAGGCTCGGGAGTCTACGTCAACGGCTCGACGCCTTACCTTTACCATAACACGATCGCCAATAACATTTACTCCGAGACGGAGGATGGCAGCGGCGTTTACTCGAATGAATCTGCTTCCAATGCCCCCGGCCAGCCGCGCCTGTACAATAACATCATTTCGAACCAGACAATTGGTGTATATGCCAACAAGGAGGATGTCACCAGCCTGGTTTTCGTGGAAAATGTGCTCTGGCACGGAAACGGGCAGAATACCGGCGGGGCGGGTACGATCTTTGTCAATGACCCCCACAGCGGTGATCCGCTCTATCTCGATACGGACGGTTATGACTACTATATTGGAACCGGTTCGGCCGCGATTGATGTCGGGACGAATGCCAATATTCCGGCCGGCATCACTACCGATGTGGCTAACCATCCCCGTATTGCGAACGGAATCGTTGACCTGGGCGCCCATGAGAACCAGGATAATTTCCTGTTGACGGTCAGCAAGGCGGGCGGCGGCACCGGCGATGTAACCAGCAATCCGGTCGGGATCGATTGCGGCAGCGATTGCACGGAAACCTATGCGGCCAGTACGAGTGTCACCCTGACCCCCACGGCCGGCGCGGATTCGCAATTCACTGCCTGGAGCGGCCATGCGGATTGCTCTGATGGCCAGGTCACGCTGACGGCTGATAAGACCTGCATTGCCACCTTCATCCACCCGGTTTCCCTGACTGTCACAAGGGCAGGGGACGGGACGGGTAAAGTTACCAGCAGCCCGGCTGGCATCAACTGCGGAACGGATTGTTCCCAGGATTATGACCTGGGAACGGCGGTCAGCCTCACCGCAACGGCCAGCACCGGTTCGATTTTCACTGCCTGGAGCGGCCATGCGGACTGCTCTGACGGCCAGGTGACGATGGATGTGGCAAAAACCTGTACAGCCACCTTTAAGAAAATTCTGAAGACGACCCATATCTCAGCTGCAGCCCAGGACGGCTGGGTACTCGAGTCGTCTGAGAACAGCAAGGTGGGCGGCAGCCTGAATGCCACCGCCACCACCTTGCGTTTGGGCGATGATGCGGCTAAGAAACAATACCGCAGCATCCTGTCTTTCAACACCGGCGGCCTGCCGAACACCGCTGTCATCACCAAGGTCACCCTGAAGGTCAGGAAGCAGGGCATCACCGGCGGTGGGGATCCCCTGGCTACCTTCCAGGGTTTCAAGGTGGATATCAAGAAGGGTTTCCTGGGGCCGGCTGCTGCACTGGCTGTCGGTGATTTCCAGGCGGCGGCCAGCAAGACCTATGGACCGTTTTCACCCGCATTGGCCAGCGGCTGGTACAGTATCAATCTTACTGCAGGCAAGGCTTACATCAACAAAGTGACAACCGGCGGCGGCCTGACGCAGATACGCCTGTACTTCAAGCTGGACGACAACAACAACACGGTTGCCAACTACCTCAGCCTGTACAGCGGGAATGCTGGCAGCGTTTCCCGCCCGCAGTTGATCGTCGAGTACTATGTTCCTTAGGAATTTCGTATCCTTGGGCAGGTTTCTGTCGGATGTCTACCGCTCAGTACCCTGGAAGGGTCGCTCAGTACCCCGGAGGGGCGAAGGAGGTAAGCACACTGGATAAAGCATCGCATCCCGTAATTTAAGGGATGTATGTCGGCGTTTTATACGCTGATCGTTTATCCTTTTTGTGTCTTTTGGAGGCAGAAATGAACAGAAAGTGGAACGCTCTTCGCTATGTACTGGCCTTTACCCTGCTTGCAATGTTGCTCTTCACGGTGCCCGGGGTGCAAGCCACGGCTACCAAAGTCGGTTTGGTCCCTGATGGCGGCGTCGATGACATGGCATTCAACTATATGGCGTACCAGGGTCTGCAGCAGGCCGAGACCGACCTGGGGATCGTGGGCACGCTGTATGAGCCTGCCAGCAGCGATGAGTATGAGGCTCTGCTCCAGGATTGTGTGGACGATGGTAATGCGTTATGCATTTCCGTCGGCTTTGCGATGGGAGATGCCACCCAAACTGTAGCCAACGCCAATCCGGGTACTGATTTTGCGATCCTGGATTATTCCTACGAGTCGCCGCCCGATAATTTGCTCGGGATCGTGTTCGATGAAAAGCAGGCGGGGTATCTGGCCGGGGCCCTGGCGGGCAAGATGACCTCGAGTAACACCATTGGTGTGGTGGGAGGCATGCAGGAAGTGCCCGCAGTGGTTGATTTCGTCGAAGGCTATCGCAACGGGGCACAATGCATTGGAAGTGGCGTGAATGTGCTCAGGAACTATACTGGCACCTTTACGAATCCCACCCTGGGGGCGGCAGTGGCGGCGGATATGATCAGCCGGGGAGCGGATGTCATCTTCGCCGCAGCAGGCCCAACCGGGAACGGCGCCATCCTGTACAGCGCCCAGAATGATGTTCTCAGCATTGGTGTGGATGCCGACCAGTACCTGTCCTTGTTCGGGAATGGCACAGTGGATGGCTCGGATATGCTGTTGACCAGTGCCATGAAACGCCTGGACACGGCTGTTTACGAGACCATCGAAGATCTCCTCGGCGGCACATTTGCCTCCGGGACGGTTGAATATAATCTCGATGGAGATGGCGTTGGCCTGGCACCCTATCACGAAACCGACACCCTGATACCACAGGCGGTCAAGGATTATGTCAACGGAGTCAAACAGGACATCATCGACGGTACGATCGATATCAACTATCCCTGCGAACCGCGTTTCCATGCCCAAATTGTCGAAAATAATGTCGAGGGATATGACTGGCTGCCGGGGATCGATGTCACCCTGACCATTGATGACCCGGCTGAACCAGGTGTGGAGTTTACGGATCAGAAGACCACCACTGCCCCCGAAGGGTTTGTGCAGTTCGACGATCTGAGTACCCTGACACTGGCGCCTGACATGGTGGTGACCATGACGGGCGGCGCCCTTGTCAAGACGCATACGGTGACGGACCTGGTGGTGACAGGTGTGGATCCGGATACCAATACGGTCTCAGGAACGGGGACACCTGGCGCTCATATCAATGTCCAGCATTGTGATAACACTGGCTGTTCCTGGAGACGGTGGGTTGAGGTCCAGCCGGATAATTCTTGGGAGGCTGATTTTTCGGTGCTCGGACTGGGCGAGGACGAACAACAATACCTGGACATTGTTCCGGGCATGGTCGGCGAGGCCGTTGAACCGGATGACGACGGCGACCACACGGACTACCGCTGGAGCGTGCCCTGCACCATTTCCGGGGATGCCGGCGTGGGCGGAGTGCTCCTGACGTATGATGGCGGAACGGCCACATCTGATCCAGATGGGGCGTACGAATTCTCGGTGGATCCCGGCTGGTCCGGTACGGTTACACCCTCCAAGTTGGGCTACTTCTTTACACCCTTAAGCCGCCACTATGACCCTGTATACTCGGACATACCCAACCAGAACTATCTGGCCAAGATGCGCTCCACCTTCACCTCCACGGCTGCCCAGGATGGCTGGGTGCTCGAGACTGCCGAGAACAGCAACGTTGGTGGTACGCTGAATGCCACGGCCACCACCCTGCGCCTGGGCGACGACGCGGCCAGGAGACAGTACCGCAGCATCCTGTCCTTCAATACCGGCGGCTTGCCGAACACCGCTATTATCACCAAGGTCACGCTAAAGGTTAAGAAACAAGGCATCCTTGGCGGCGGCAACCCCGTGACCATGTTCCAGGGATTCAAAGTGGATATCAAGACAGGCACTTTTGGCACGGCGGCCCTGCAGGCTGCTGACTTCCAGACGAAGTTGGGTGTCCATTCTTATGGCCCATTCACGCCCGGTCTGGTTGGCGGCTGGTACAGCCTCAACCTGACGGCAGGCAAGGCTTACATCAATAAGCTGGCCACTGCCGGCGGGCTGACCCAGATGCGCCTGTACTTTAAACTGGATGACAACAACAATACTGTTGCCAACTATCTCAGCCTGTACAGCGGCGAGGTGGCTGCGTCCAGCCGTCCGCAGTTGATCGTCGAATACTATGTTCCATAAGCACCCTGTTAGGATTACGTCCAAAGGTTTTTGCCGGGGGAATCAGCGCAAATGATTGATTGTAATCGTCATGTGGACGGACCTGTTCTGTCCACATGACGATCTGCATCCGTCCTTCCGAATCTTTGGCAACCATACAATTATGCACTTACAGTTGGGCAGGTCGAATGTTGATTTGAAGGATGTTTTCGTGTTTTTATGGATTTTCCATGGTGTTGATTTTAGAGCCGAACCAACCGATCTGTTGATAAGCGGCCTCACTGTCGTCACAGCGCTCCGGCAGGCAGGCCGCATTTTTCAGTAAGCCGTTTCCTTTTTTTCTCAGGAGGTATCTCGACATGAAAACCAAATTCCCCGGCAGCGCCTGGCGTATTATCTTGGCGCTAATAATTTGCCTCTCGGCGGCAGGCCTGTCTGTGCAGGGCGCGCAGGCAGCAGGTTATCCTGTGTCCAACCTGAATGATAGTGGGGCAGGTTCCCTGCGGCAGGCCATCCTCAATGCGAACTCACATGCCGGATTGGATACGATCACTTTTTCGGTCAACGGGACGATAACGCTTGCAGCCGGGCTGCCCGCCATTTCCGATGACCTGACGATCGACGGCAGCGGGCAAGTCGTTACCATCAGCGGGAATCATCTCTACCGCGTGTTTTACATCAACAGCGGCAAGACGGTCACACTCGATACCCTGTCCATTACTAATGGGAATGGCGGTAGCGAAGGAGGCGGCGCCATCTATAACGGTGGCGGAATTTTGACGGTGACGAACACCGTTTTCTCCGGCAACACGGCAATTGAATATGGTGGCGCCATTGATAATGAGGCTGGTTCAATTACAGTGACAGGCTGCACCTTCTCCAGCAACAGCGCGGAGTACGGTGGGGCCATCGATAATTATGAGGCTTCATTAACGGTGACGAACAGCACCTTCTCCAGCAATAACGCCACCTACGGTGGGGGAATCTTGAATATTGCCACGGCTTCGGTGACCGGCAGTACCTTCTCCGGCAACAGCGCACAATTCGGTGGCGGCATAGAAAATTATGGCGGTGTCCTAACCGTGACCAATAGCACCTTCTCTGGTAATAGTGCAGACGATTATGGCGGGGGGATTGTGAACTTTAACGGCGGCACATCGAAGGTGATCAACAGCACCTTCTCTGCGAACAGCGCCGATGACGGCAGCGGAATCTATGCCTGGACCGGCGGCAGCCTGTACTTGAAGAACACCATCCTGGCCAATTCGAAAGGCGGGGTGGATTGTTTCAACAATGGAACGCTTTCGGCAGACATCCATAACCTGATCGAGAGTCATTCGGGGTGTGGCACCCCGGTTTCCAGCGCCGACCCGAAACTTGGCTCCCTGGCCAGCAACGGCGGCCCGACCAAAACCTTTGGCCTGTTGATAGGCTCCCCCGCCATCGACGCAGGGGACGATGCAGCTTGTGCTGCAGCCCCTGTCAGCAACCTTGACCAGCGCGGCCGGGCCCGCCCTGTCGGGGCCCACTGCGATATTGGCTCTGTTGAAGTGAAGAACGAGAGCAAAAAACTGACCTTCCGTTCCGCAGGTTCTACTGATGGCTGGATTCTGGAGTCCGCCGAGAATAGCACTGCGGGTGGCAGTATGAACGTAAATGCCGCCACCCTGCGCTTGGGAGACGATACCGCCAGAAAGCAGTACCGTTCCATCCTGTCCTTCAGCACTAAAAGCCTGCCGGACAATGCTGTGATCACGAAAGTCACGCTTAAAGTCAAGAAACAGGGCATCACTGGCGGCGGCAATCCGGTGACGGCCTTCCAGGGATTCAAGGTGGATATCAAAAAAGGCTTTTTCGGGCCTGCCGCCGCGCTGGCAGTTGGTGATTTCCAGGCCCAGGCCAGCAAAATGTATGGCCCCTTCATGCCCGCCCTGGTCAGCGGCTGGTACAGTCTCAACCTGACCAGCGGTAAAACCTGCATCAACAAACTGGCGACCAATGGCGGCCTGACCCAGGTGCGCCTGTACTTCAATCTAGATGACAACAACAACGCCATTGGCAATTATCTCAGCCTGTACAGCGGGAATGTATCCACCGCCTCCAACTGCCCGCAGTTGATCATCGAGTACTATACACCTTAAGACAGACTCTGCAGGGATTCCCGTTGTAACGATTATCGATCGCACCGGTATGAGGGGGCCGAAGTGCTTGCATACCGGTGCGTAATCTTATGATCCAATGGGCGGTTTACATCTCTCGCGGTGTACAGGCGGCTGTCTGAACAGCATTGGCTGCCAGTTGACATTGACCTCGCGAATGTGTATATTGAAAGTACGATAAACCCCATTCACCCGGGTGAATATGGACGCTTTCGCTGCAGACAACTCGGGGTCAGCTGCTCTTAGGAGGCGTTATGAAATCCCAAACTTTCTTTCAATTGCCAGTGATTATACTTTTGGCAGCCGGCCTGGTCTGGACTGTCCCGCCGGTACGCGCCGCGGCAGTCATCACTGTTACCTTGCTGGCAGATGTGCAAGCCCCCGATGGTCAGTGTACATTGCGTGAGGCGATCATCAACGCCAATAACGATAACCAGTCCGGTTCGGTGGACTGCCCGCCCGGCGCCGGTGCCGACACGATCAACATTCCACTCACCGGAACGATCCTGCTTAATGCCACCCTGCCCGTGATCACCTCGCCTCTGGGATTGACCATTGACGGATTCGGAACGGCCATAATCAGCGGGAATAATGTTGTCCAGGTATTCATCAATGGGCCTCTGGCCCTGCTCACCCTGCAGAACCTGACCGTGATCGATGGCAATGCGGGCGGCGGATCTGGCGGCGGCGCCAATAACCTGGGTACGTTGAACGTCATCAACTGTACCTTCGACAACAATCATGCCAAGGACGGCGGCGGGATCTTCAGCGGCCTCGAGGAAGGGGTGGTGTTGTTTGTGGATAGCAGCACTTTCTCGAATAATGGGGCAATCAATGCTGGCGGCGGCATCCATAACCACCTCGGTACGATGAGGGTGATCAACAGTACTTTCTTCGACAACAGCGCACTTTCCGGGGGTGGGATTTACAACAACGGTGGCCTTCCCATTCCAACGGTCACCAACAGTACCCTCTCAAATAATACTGCTCCTGCCGGGGGGGGAATATCCAACAACAATGCTAGTGGTACCATCCTGGCTGAAAATACGATCATCGCACTTAACCTTCCGGCGCCTTCAGACTGTGCGGGTCTGGTTACGGATGGCGGTAACAACCTTGCCAGCGACGCGACCTGTGCTTTCAATCCGGCCGTGGGTTCCATGAACAATACCAATCCCCTGCTGGCTTCCCAGATTGGCAACCCGGCCTACTTCCCGCTGACTGCCGCCAGCCTGGCCGTGGACGGGGTCACCTGGAACGCTCCCAACAACTGCCCGGGGCTTGACCAGCCCGGCGTGGCGCGGCCGCAGGATGGTAATGGGGATGGCGTGCTGCTGTGTGACATTGGCGCGTCTGAATATATCCTGCAGCCCGGGGTTTTTGGGAAGACCGCCCCTGCGGACACGACAATCAATGTCTCCACCTCCCCCACCCTGTCCTGGGGGACAAGCAGCGGTGCCACCTCTTATGACTATTGCTACAATACGGCCAGCAACTGCAACAGCCCCGCCTCCTGGACTACCGCAGGGGCGAATACCTCTGCCACCCTATCAGGCCTGGTTACCAGTACGACCTATTACTGGCAGGTGCGTGCCCACAATGCCAGCGGCATTCCCACGGATGCTGATGGCGGAACCTGGTGGTCCTTCACCACCGTCCCGCCTCCGCCGGGTGCTTTTGGCAAATCCGGGCCTGCTAACGGCACCAAGGGAGTTAAAATCACCCCCACGCTGTCCTGGGGAGCAAGCACCGGTGCCACCTCTTACGACTATTGCTACAACACTACCGCTAACTGTAACAGCCCGGCTTCCTGGCATCCTGCAGGCGCCAGCACATCGGTTGTTTTGGCCGGCTTGATTAGAAATACGAAGTATTACTGGCAGGTGCGTGCCCACAATGCCAGCGGCACCCCCACAGATGCTGATGGCGGGACCTGGTGGTCGTTCACCACTATCGCACAGAAGGTGGTCTATTCCGCTGGCGGCCAGGACGGCTGGATTCTCGAATCGGCTGAGACCAGCGGGGTGGGGGGAACCATGAATGCAACAGCCACCACCCTGCGTTTGGGCGACAACGCCGCAAAAAAGCAGTATCTTAGTGTGCTTTCTTTCGATACCTCGACCCTGCCTGACACTGCCGTGATTACGAAAGTCACACTCAAGGTCAAGAAACAGGGCGTCACCGGTGGTGGGGACCCGCTTGCCACGTTCCTGGGTTTCAAAGTGGATATTAAGAAAGGTTTTCTGGGACCGGCTGCGGCGCTGGCTGTTGGCGATTTTCAGGCGGCGGCCAGCAAGACCTGCGGACCGTTTTCCCCCGCATTGACCAGCGGCTGGTACAGCCTCAACCTTACTGCCGGCAAGGCTTACATCAACAAGGTGACAACCGGCGGCGGTCTGACACAGATGCGCCTGTACTTTAAGCTGGACGATAACAATAATGCCGCCGCCAATTACCTCAGTCTTTACAGTGGTGGTGTGGCCGCAACCAGCCGCCCGAAACTGATTGTTGAGTACTACGTGCCATAGGGATTGCCGGCCACAAGGGTGCACTATGCCAAAGTCCCAAGCGGCATTTTGTGCCTGTTGAAATACCATTGCGAATTCTTACAGGGTGCGCCCGGCTTGGGGACGCACCCTGTAACGATACTTTTGGGGGAATGGAATCTGACCAAATTGTAAAGTTGGGGGTGACAGGAAACATGTATAATGATTTTAGAGAAGTTCTCGCTTGTTTCCTGACATATAAATTTCTCGCGATTCCAAACAGGCTCGATTTAAGTCTGTTCAACCCTGGAGGTACCCATGAACAAGAGAAAACCCATATTTACCGGCAGCCGGCACGCTTTTATGATTGTGCTGGTGTTGGTGGTCTGCCTGCTTGCTCAACTGGCAGATGTTGCTCCGGTCCAGGCGGCTACGAATGTCCCAACTCAGAAGTCTCCCATTGGTACAATCAGTTTCACGAAACCGTCTTACAAGTGGACCCTGGTAACTGGCGCAACGAAATATCATCTTGAAATCTACAGGGGCACAACGAGAATATTTACCAGCGTTTATCTTGGTTCGGCCTGTGGAACGGTTTGTTCTTTCAAGCCGGATAAGACCCTGGGCTATAACGTCGCCTACAAGTGGCGCGTGCGTGCCATGAAGTACGGCACCTGGAAACCCTGGAGCGTCTTTAAGACCTTTACTGTTTCTGGTTTCAACTCGACCTTCAATGCCAACTCGAACGGATGGACAGTGGTGGACGGTCCATGGTGGCGTACAAGCACGGGGTGGTATCGTACCGGCGGCTCGGAAGGGAATGTGGTCAGCACGGTTCGCCAGTACAGTTATTCCACACTGGATTACCAGGTGCGGCTGCGCCGTTCTGGGACAGAGTGCGACAACTGCGCGAATTATCTTTATATCCGTGGTACGGTTCAGCCGATCGATACCCAGTACCAGTTATGGTACAACGCTTATATCTTTGACTTCACGAACAGCCAGCAATTCCTGATTATCAAAAAGGTGAATGGCGTTGCCAGCCTGGTTCAGGATTGGAAAGTTTCGACTGCCATTGTGCCATATGGCTGGAATACCCTGCGCGTGACCGCCAAAGGTACTGCACTTCGGTTCTATATTAACGGGAAATTGGTCTGGAGCGGTTCAAATGCCGCTTTGACCACTGGCAGAGTTGGGATCGGGATGTTCAGGAGTGGTGAAACGAGTCCTAAGCTGGATGTTGACTGGGCAAAATTGAGCACCTATGTTCCCGCCGCAGATGTGCTGGAAGACCTCTTTCAGGACGAAACAGACTTGGGAGTTGTCGTTGATGAAGCGTATATGAATTTGGCACCTGCTCCCTGATACTTCAATATCTATAACTACTTGGAGAAAAACATTGGAGAGTTTCGAAAGAATTGGTCATTGCGAGCAGAGAAACTTGAACAAGGTAAAGATACTGTTAATTGCGGTCCTGGTGGTGGGGCTGTTTGGGGCACCGCTGGCCGGTGAGGCTTCTGCGCAGGCAG
>CAYLXB010000018.1:0-47968 GCA_964387495.1 uncultured Anaerolineaceae bacterium | reverse complement strand
CTCGTGTCGACCAACTATCCTTTTGTCATTGTTCTATGAAACTGTCAGGTAGCTAAAAAAGCTACATTTGGCTTTTTACTTCACGCTTTTCCCTTCTAGAAACGGATCAGTGATGATGCTCTGCCGGCGGACCAAATTTCTCCGCGCCAGGCAATTTGTCGGCCAGTTTCTCCGGCTTGTGGATCAAAACCGGAAGGCACTGTGGGCAGATGTATATTGTCTTGCCGCGGAATTGCAGAACAAGCAGAGTCACTTCCTGTTCTGAACGGTTACAACTGAGACATGTATTCATCGTTTACCTCGTTACCACTAAGAA
The DNA here is from genome assembly GCA_964387495.1 of uncultured Anaerolineaceae bacterium. GTDB lineage: Bacteria > Chloroflexota > Anaerolineae > Anaerolineales > Villigracilaceae > DSXF01. The sequence goes on along the minus strand of CAYLXB010000018.1, from coordinate 47,652 downwards.
TGGATTTAGCAGACAGGTGACGACTGACAACCTGCCGGCTTTGAACTGATGGATTTTACAACGTTCCCTTGTACATTCCGCCTTCAACCGGAAGCATTGTACCGGTGATGTAAGATGCTGCTGGTGAGACCAGAAAAACGGCGGCGTTGGCAAACTCTTCCGGCTTGCCGATGCGTCCCAGCGGGCTGTCTTTGGTCTGTTTCGCAATCTCTTCTTCCACGGTCGTGCCGTTTTGTTGGGCGCGGAATGCCATCAGCTCCACCACGCGCTCGGTCTCCGTCCAGCCGGGCAGGATGGAGTTGAAGCGGATGCCATCCTTCCCCAATTCCAGCGCCAGTGACTTGGTCAGCCCAACGGTGGCAGCGCGTATCGAGTTGGACAGTACAAGGTTCTGGATCGGCTGTTTCACAGAGTAGGATGTGATTGTCAGCACGCTGGCACCCTTGGACTGGCGCAGGTGGGGCAGAGCAGCCTTGATCAAGCGTACATTGCTCAAGAAAGACAGATCAACCGCCTTCTCCCATGTTGCCTCGTCAATCGACTCAAACAAGCCCGGCGGAGGGCCGCCTGCATTGCAGACCAGGATATCCAGGCCGCCAAGAGCCTGCACGGCAGCGGTGACAATCTGCTGGGCTGCTTCAGGAGCGGTGACATCTGCGGCAACCTTGTAAACGTTTCCGCCCAACTTCCCGGCAGCAGCAGCCAACTTTGTATCATCCCGGCTGTTGATGACCACCCGGCAGCCTTCAGCCAGCAAGCCGCGGGCCACGGCAAAACCCAGCCCGCGCGAAGCACCCGTCACAAGGGCACGTTTATCTTTTAGTTGCAGGTCCATGTTCTCTCCTTCGTTAGATGATCTCGATTTTCTCGTCAATGATCTGTCCATCCGGCCAGTTATTTGCCACCCAACGGGTAATGTTTTGCAGGGCGGTCTCCAAGTATACACTCTCGTTGCCGATCATGGCACAGGCAACGATCGTTTCCTGCCACTTGTCCTGCAGGTCCATCTCGGCCGTCGAGACATTGAATTCACGGTGCAGTCGGTGAAGCAACGGTTGGAGCCGACCACGCTTTTCTTTCAATGATTTGCAGGCAGGCAGACGAATATAGAGGGTAAGAGTGCCGATCACGGTGTCAGCATCTCCCGCAGCGCTGAGGCCAGTTCTTTTGCTTGACTCTCCTGGCAGGCCAGGTCTTTTGCAAGAAAGGCGATGCCGCGCTCTTCGATACCGGCAGCGCGCGGTATCAGCCAGGCGTGAAAGTGAGGGATGCCTTCCAGCATAACGACCTGATAGATACGTTCTGCACCAGTCAAGGTATGCAGGGCAGTATATACCTGTTTCAGGAGGATGCCATACTGAGCGAGTTCTTCAGAAGAAGCCTCTGAAAAATCCAGGAAATGGCGGCTGGATTCGATGAATAAAGTGCCCAAAGGACCTTTTTCCACGGGAGCATGGCATACCTGCCAATATTCGCTCCTGTAAATATATCCTCCTGGCGGCTGGGCAGCCACCCCGGCATGTTTTTGGCAGAGGAAGCAATCCATCAGGTCACCTTTTGAGTGGAAAATCCAATTTACGAATCTCGAATTACGTTTTACAATGTTTCCAATGGATACGGAAACCGCCTACAACCTTGCCCTCGACTACCTCTACAGTTTCGTCGATTATAGCCTGAAAAAAGCCTCTGATCTGGCCAAGGCAGATTTTAACCTGGATCGTATGGTAGCACTGATGGAGGCATTGGGCAACCCGCAGAGAGAATATGTTATCCTGCACGTTGCCGGTACGAAGGGCAAAGGATCGGTTTCTGCTCTCTCGGCCAGTGCGTTACAGGCTGCCGGCTACCGCACTGGCCTGTACACTTCGCCACATCTGCAGGATTATACCGAGCGTATTCAGGTGGATGGGCAACCCATCTCCCACGCCGCTCTGGTCGAATTGGTCGAAGAGATCAAACCTGCCGTTGCGCGCATCCCGGCGCTGACTACTTTCGAGATCACCACTGCCTTGGGCTTTCTCCACTTTGCCCACCAGAAGGTGGAAGTCGCAGTCATCGAGGTTGGGTTGGGAGGGCGGCTGGATGCTACCAATGTGGTCACGCCGCGCGTTTCGGTCATTACTTCGCTTTCCTATGATCACATGGCTGTACTTGGCAATACGCTGGCTCAAATTGCAGGAGAGAAGGCTGGCATCATCAAACCCGGTGTGCCGGTCATCTCTGCTCCTCAGCGGGATGAAGCGCTCGGAGTGCTCTTGCACGTAGTTGAGGAAAAGGAGTCTTCCCTGACACTGATTGGACGGGATTTATTCTATGCCTCTGGTGAGCACTCATTGGACGGCCAGATGGTTCGAACCTGGATGCCGGGCCAGGAACCGCAAAACTTCCAGATCCCATTGCTCGGTGCGCACCAAGTAGAAAACGCGGCCGTGGCTGTTGCTGCCTTATGGAAGCTGAGGGAGAAGGGGCTGGCAATTGAAGAAGCGCATATCCAAAGAGGCTTTGCTGAGGTAAAATGGCCGGGACGTTTCGAGCTGCTGCGCCGCCAGCCGCCGGTTGTGTTAGACTCAGCGCACAACCGCGATTCAGCCTTGCGACTCCGGCAGACGCTGGATGACTATTTCCCCGGCTGGCCGGTTATCCTGATTTTTTGTGCACTGGAAGATAAGGATATCCCGGGTATCCTGGATGAACTCAAGCCGCGGCTTGAGAGGGTAGTTGCCACTCAGGCTGATCACCCGCGGGCCCCTTCGGCAGAATGGATTGCCGAGCAGGTAAAACTGGCTGGAGTCCCTGTGTCTGTGGAGACTCCTGCGGCCGGTGCTCTGAAGAGGGCACTGGAATTAGCCAATAATCGGGCCTTGGTTCTATCGGCAGGCAGTGTTGCTTTTGCCGGTGAGATCCGTGCTGCCTGGAAAAATTGCTTATATAATTAAGGTTGTGGCTATTAGAGGAAATTGATGAGATGAACCGAACCACATGGCAAGAAGATGATGATTTTGACCTGTCACTTTCCCAGCGTACAGATGAGCTCTATCGCGTTCCCAATCAGGAACCGGATGAGAATGGGTTAATTGAAGCTCTGGTGCTGCCTTTGCGCGACCTGGTAATTTTTCCGCGCATGGTTTCGCCGATCTTTGTTGGACGGGATGCCACCTTACGGGCCATTCATGAAGCACAGGTCTCCAACCAGACCGTCATTGGTCTGACCCAGAAGGATTCAGAGCAAGATGATCCCGGTATCAACGACTTCCTGCCGATTGGGGTAGAAATGGCTGTGGGGCGCCTCCTGGCCATGCCGGATGGCTCCAGTTCGGCGCTGGTGCAGGGACGGCGGCGGGTGGAGGTGGTGGAATTTACCAGCCTGACCCCGATCATCCGGGTGCGCGTGCGACCCATTCCCGAGCCGCAGACTGCTGACCGCCAGACCCAGGCGCTGATGCGTTCGGCACTGGACTTGTTTGATCGCTGTGTGCAGCTGGATCGTTCCATCCCGGAGGAAGCGCACCTTTTTGCCCTCAATATTGCGGAACCGGGATGGCTGTCTGACATGATCGCCACGGCACTGGCGCTTCGTTATGAAGAAAAGCAGTCTTTGTTGATGACAGTTGATGCGCGGGTCCGTCTGCAACGAATCAACAAACTGCTGGCGCAGGAACTGGATATGCTCGAACTGGAGGATCAGATCCACAGCCGCGTCCAGTCGGAAGTGGATCGCTCGCAGCGTGAGTTTTACCTGCGCGAGCAGATGAAAGCCATCCAGACGGAACTTGGTGAAGGGGATATCTGGACGCGTGATATTGCGGAGCTAAAAGAGCGTATCGAAAAGATGACGATGCCTGCTGAAGCCCGCCAGACGGCATTGAAGGAAATCGAACGGTTGAACCAGATGCCGCCCATGGCACCTGAAGTGGGCATCATCCGAACCTATCTTGATTGGATACTGGAATTACCCTGGGCGAATTTCACTGAGGATGACTTGGACGTAAAACACGCTGCCAGGGTATTGGAACGCGATCATTATGGTCTTAAGAAGGCCAAGGAACGCATCCTGGAGTATATCGCGGTGCGTTCGCTAAAACCCAAAAAGGAACGGCAGCCCATTCTATGCTTTGTAGGCCCCCCTGGAACAGGCAAGACTTCCCTGGGGCGGTCCATTGCAGAAGCGTTGGGGCGCAAGTTCGTGCGCGTTTCGCTGGGCGGGGTGCGCGACGAGGCCGAGATCCGCGGCCATCGCCGCACCTATATTGGCGCGTTGCCCGGGCGCATCATCCAGACCATGAAACGGGCCGGGACTGCGAACCCACTCTTCATGCTGGATGAAATCGATAAACTTGGCTCTGATTTTCGCGGTGATCCGGCATCGGCCATGCTCGAAGTACTCGACCCGGAACAAAATTACGCGTTCAGCGATCACTACCTGGAGTTGGCTTTCGACCTTTCCAAGGTAATGTTTATCACCACTGCCAATACGCTAATGACCATCCCGCCAGCCTTGCTCGACCGTATGGAAGTCATCGAATTTCCAGGCTACATCGAAGAGGAAAAACTGGTCATCAGTGAACGTTACCTGATTCCGCGCCAGTTGGAAGAGAACGGCCTGCATGAAATAAAACTGGGCTTCGCTGTCCCTGCTCTGCAAAAAATCATCCGCGAATATACTTTCGAGGCAGGGGTGCGCAACCTGGAGCGAGAAATTGGAAAGATTTGCCGTAAGGTGGCGCGCGCCAAGGCAGAAGAAAAACAGGTCCCGGCATTGATATCTGTGGAAATGATCGAAAAATTCCTGGGGCCGCCGCAGTTTTTCCCAACCGAGGCTGAACGGCAGGATGAGGTGGGCGTGGCAACCGGTATGGCGTGGACGGAGAATGGCGGGGAGATCATGTTTGTGGAAGTTGCTGTGCTGGATGGCAAGGGCGGCCTGCAAATCACCGGTCAGGTGGGTGATGTGATGCAGGAATCGGCACAAGCCGGTTTGTCGTATATAAAATCACGCGCGGCGTGGCTGGGCATTGATCTGGAAATCTTCGAACGAATGGATATTCATATTCACCTGCCCGAGGGGGCTGTGCCCAAGGATGGTCCAAGTGCAGGCATTACCATGTGCACCGCGCTTATCTCCGCCATGACGGGCCGGCCGGTTTTCAGAGATGTGGCGATGACCGGTGAAATCACGCTGCGCGGCCGTATTCTGCCGGTGGGCGGAATCCGTGAAAAGGTTTTGGCTGCTCACCGGGCCGGCATCAAGATCGTGGCACTGCCTGAAAAGAATCTCAAGGATCTTGTGGATGTCCCCAAAACGGTTCGAACCGAATTGAAAATCATCCCGGTCAAACATATGGATGAGGTACTGGAACTGGCGGTATCTCCGGAAGTCGTCATCGAGCCGCCACATCCCAGGCGGCGGGAGAATGATCCTGACAATGCTGGTGATGAAGCTTAAGGAGCAGATGTGACGAATTCATTGAAAGGCAGCGTAGTCTTAATCACAGGTGCTTCTTCGGGGTTTGGTGAAGACGCGGCATGTTTGTTTGCACAGGAAGGCTGCAAGGTGGTACTGGCTGCCCGCCGGCTCGACCGCCTGCAAGACCTGGCAGAGCGCATCCGCTCTCAAGGGGGCGAGGCCCTGGTCGTGCCGGTGGATTTGAGCCAGCGCCAGGAAATTGAAATCATGGTACAGACTGCCCTGGATGTATATGACCAGATCGATATCCTATTCAATAATGCCGGTTTTGGACGACTGGACTGGGTGGAAAACCTCGACCCGGTGCGGGATATCGAAACGCAAATTGCAGTAAACCTGACCGGCCTGATCCAGGTGACGCGTGCTATCTTGCCCCATATGCTGGCCCGCCGCAGTGGACACATCATCAACATGTCTTCTGTTGCTGGTTATATTGCCCCGCCTCTCTATAGCGTGTATTCGGCCACCAAGTACGGCGTGCGTGCCTTCACCAGCTCCCTGCGCCGCGAAGTATATCCTTTCGGCATCAAAGTTTCAGGTATATATCCCGGGCCGGCTCTGACGGAATTCGGCCAGCATACCGGCAACAATGTCGTAAAGCGTTCTTTCAGAGTTCCGGACTGGCTTTATATGTCGTCAGAATCCATTGCCCGGCGTGTGGTTCGTCTGGCCCGACAGCCGTGTCGTGCGGTCATTATTCCATGGTGGTTCCGGCCGGTGTTCTGGGTGGATACCCTGGCTCCGGGGTTGGTGGATTGGGTGATCGATAATGCTTTTGTCAGACGGATGCACCATTTTTAATGCGGCAGGCAAGTTATAATTCAAGCCTCTGGAGGACTTATGTATACTGCCCGACTTGATCGTCTTTATGCTGCCATCGAGGATGCCGGCTTGAGCGGCATGGCCTTCAATCCTGGCCCCAGCCTGACCTACTTAACGGGTCTGCATTTTCATTTGATGGAACGACCGGTTGTCCTTTTGGTCAAACCCGGCATGGACCCGGTGATCATCCTGCCGGAACTGGAACAGCAAAAACTCAGAGCTGCTCCGTATGCGCTGCGGGGTTTTTCCTACGGCGAAAACCCAGCCGACTGGGATGCAGTCTTTTCTGAGGCCGTCCAGGCGATCGGTTTCAACGGCGGCAAAGTGGGCATCGAGCCGCGCCAGATCCGGGTTTTGGAATACCGCATGCTGCGTTCCAGCGCACCCATGTCGAGCTTTCCGGATGGCGGGAACGTCGTGGCTGTTCTGCGGGCGCATAAAGACGCGGCTGAGGTCGAGATCATGCGCAAGGCGGTCAAGATAGCCCAGCAGGCCCTGCTGGCGACCATACCGCAGGTCAAAATTGGTATGGCGGAAAGCGAGATTGCGGCAGAGTTGACGATCCAACTCCTGCGTCATGGTGCCCAACCAGGCTTGCCGTTCAGCCCGATCGTCTCCGGCGGGCTAAACGCTGCCAACCCACATGCGACCCCCTCCGAGCGCAAACTCCAGGCCGGGGATATGCTGGTGATCGACTGGGGTGCAGGAGCGGACGACTATATTTCAGACCTGACGCGCACTTTTGCGATCGGCAGGGTGGACCCAGAGTGGAAGAAGATTCACCAGATCGTGCAGGAAGCCAACGCTGCCGGACGCGCAGCGGCCAAACCGGGCGCTGCCTGTGCGCACGTGGATCAAGCCGCCCGATCTGTCATTGATAAAGCCGGGTACGGCCAGTATTTTGTCACCCGCACGGGGCACGGGATTGGCATGGAAGTACACGAGGATCCCTACATTCGGAGTGATAACCTGCAGGTGCTCGAGCCCGGCATGGCTTTTACTGTGGAACCGGGGATCTATATTCCGGACCATAACGGCGTGCGGATCGAGGACAATGTGGTCATCACTGAGAACGGAGCCGAATGCCTGAGTGACCTGCCGCGTGAATTGCAGGTGCTTGGATAGGCGGCGGTTTTTCCATTTGAGAAAATCGGAGTAAAATTCAGGCGGCAGCCAGACTGCCGCCTGAAATGATTTCTGTTCAGGAGCCTTCTCGTCCGGGGCAAGCCCGAGGAATTTTGAGATGAATGTCGTTCTGGATTATCTTGACCTGCTCGATTTCCAACGTGAGAGCGCTTTTAGCAGTCTTGCTGGCATGGCAGAATCTCAAATCTGGCAGCGCCCTGCAGCGGGAGAGTGGAGTATCGGTGAAATCCTGGACCACAATTACCTGTTGATCGCCAGCACATTCCCCTATGTCAAATTTGCATGGAAAACCCAGGGACGGCGGGCTGAAAAACGCCGGAGTAATCCATTCCAGACCAAAATCGAGGACCCCTACCGCAAGCGAACCTTCCCAATGTGGGTGGGTTTCCTATGGACGCCGCGCCATACGCCTCGTAAGCCGGTTCCGCTTGCGGTTCTGATGGATGAGAACCGCGCTTTGCACGCTGCCGTGCGGTCCTTCTATACTGAAAAGGATCCGGCTTTGCTCGGCAATACTTTCCTCTACGATCCGCTGTTCGGCTGGATCAACCTCATCGTTACCTTGCGGATTGGGATCTATCACGATCAACTGCATTTCGAGGATGTAATCAAGCTGGGACAGGAGTTGATAAAATGATCACCAGCCTGGTTGTCTTTGCGGTGATTGGCCTGGCAGTTGTTGCTGCGGTTATCATGGCCTTTGTCCATCTTGCCAGGCAAAGGCAGGCAGTGGAGCAGACCCGCCTGCGTGCCGAGGCGTTCGTCGAGCGGCAGGCGAGGGCTGTCTGGGCTTCGGCCACAATCGTGGGCGCTCAGGGCGGGATCATTACCGGCGAGCATGGAGGGGTCTCGACCTGGGCTTGTTACGAACTCAACCTGGAAGTAATACCCCCCTCCAATGAGCCCTATCCTGCCCGAACAGCATGGCTTGTGGAAGTTGCCCAAATGCCCATGCTCCAGCCGGGTCAGAGCCTCCCGGTCAAGATCGATCAAGATGATCCCCGCATCATATATCCGAATGTCAGTTGGGCAAAATACGTCTCAGGATAAGTTTATGAGTTATTGCACCTACATCCGCAATCACCCGGAAGACACCCTGAATAAAACCTACCATGATACCCAGTATGGCTTCCCGCTGGCGGATGATGCCGCTCTTTTCGAACGTCTCGTGCTCGAAATCAACCAAGCAGGCCTTTCCTGGAGCCTAATGTTGAAGCGCCAGACAGAATTCCGGCGCGCCTATGATGGCTTCGATGTGGATATGGTCGCCTCCTATAGCGATAGTGAGCGTGCCCGATTGCTGGCAGACCCCGGAGTCATCCGCAACCGGCTCAAGATCAACGCGGCGATCGAGAACGCCCGCCGGATCCAGTCTTTGCGCGAGGAATATGGCTCCTTCAAGAGGTGGCTGGATGCCCATCACCCGCGTTCCAAGGACGAGTGGACGAAATTGTTCCGAAAAACCTTTGTCTTTACCGGCGGGGAGATCGTCAGCGAATTCCTGATGTCCACCGGCTACCTGCCCGGGGCGCATGACCCAGATTGCCCGGTATTTCAGGAGATTGCAAAGCACAATCCGCCCTGGATGGGCTAAAATCAGGACATGGCGACCTGGATTGCCCATCTTCGCATCGCTGAGGCTTTGCTGGCGCGAATCCCTGCTTTGGACGCGGGCCAATTTGCCATCGGAAACATTGCCCCCGATTCTGGAATCCCGGATGAAAAATGGGAGCACTTTACCCCGCCGCCGGAGGTGACCCACTTCAAGCGCAGCCACAGCGTCCACAAAGATATTGCCGACCTGGATTTTTACCGGCGGTATTTGCATGGCCTGGATCCGGTGCGGGATGTTCCATCTTTCTCCTTCCGATTGGGGTACTTTTTCCATCTCATCAGTGATAATCTCTGGACGCGGGTGGTTGGCCGGCCCACCCAGGAGCGCTTTGCGGCGCAGTTTGCTGCTGACAAGGATTTTATCTGGGAAGTCAAGAAGGACTGGTACGGGCTGGATCACCTGTATGTCCGTGCTCACCCGGATTGCCTCTACTGGCGGATCTTTCTGGACGCGGAACCGGATCTCCATAACCTGGATTTTCTCCCGCCTGAGGCTTTGCCCCGCCAGCTGAGCCACATCAAGGCCTATTACCAGTCAGATCATGATGAAATCCGGGAGATGATGGAGCGGGAAAAGAAATACCTGACCCAGGCTGAGATGGATGCCTTTGTCAATGAAACCACCAGTTGCCTGCTTGCCATCCACCGGTTACTCTGGCCATCCCCTCCACACCTGGATGGCCTCTCGTCTGTCCTCGAATTTTTATAGACTCACTATGCCTCAAATCATCCCCACCGCCGAACCTTTCTTCTTCCCCGGCAAGCCGGATCTGCCCGGCTGCCTGCTCATCCACGGTTTCACAGGTGCGCCCAAGGAAATGCGATGGATGGGAGAATACCTCAACCGGGAGCATGGTTTTCCCTGCCTGGGAATCCGCCTGACCGGCCACGCCACCCACCCCGAGGATATGGTCCGCTCGCAATATACCGATTGGATCGCATCGGTCGAAGACGGGTATCATATGCTGGGCGGCATAAGCAAGGAAATCCACCTGATCGGACTTTCGATGGGCGGCGTGTTGTCAATATTAATGTCCACGCGGCTGGATGTACGCAGCGTGGTTGCCATGTCGACACCGCATCACCTGCCGGCTGACCGGCGGCTGAATTACACCCGGCTTCTGAGTCTTATCTGTCCATATGTCCCCAAGGGAAGCGGCCCGCCGGGCAGCGGCTGGTTCGACCAGGAAGCGCGGAAAGACCATGTTTCCTATCCCCAGAACCCGGTGCGCTCGGTGGGGGAATTGAACAAACTGCTGGCCGAGATGCGCCTTGCACTGCCAGAGGTGCGCGTGCCGGTGCTGCTGGTACACTCGCGGGATGACCATTATGTGCCGCCGGAGAATGCGGATGCGAACTACGCCGCGCTGGGCACGACCGATAAAACCATGCTCTGGGTGACGGGCTCAGGCCACAATATCCCGCGCGAACCGCCGCGCCTCATCGTCTACCAGGCTGCGGCCGACTTCATTCACAGGGTATCCCAACTATGAATCTTGATCTGATCCTGTTGTCCATCTCGCTTTTCACCTGGGGGATCGGCGAGGGGATGTTCTTTATTTTCCAGCCGATCTACCTTCAGGAACTTGGCGCGGACACGATGACGACCGCAGGCATCTTCAGTGCCTTTGGTCTTGCCATGATGCTGGCGCATATCCCGGCCGGTTACCTGGCTGACCGGGTGGGGCGCAAACCGCTGCTGTTGGCCGCCTGGTCGGCCGGTATGCTGTCCACGGGGGTGATGGCGCTGGCGCGCAGCCTGCCGGCCTTTGTGGTTGGGATGCTGCTCTATGGACTCACGGCCTTTGTCTCTGCACCGATGTTCAGTTATGTAACGGCCGCGAGCGGTAAGTTATCCCCGGCGCGCGCCATGACCCTGACCTCGGCGGCTTTCAACCTGGGAGCCGTGCTGGGGCCTTTCATCGGCGGCTACCTGGGTGACCACTTTTCCCTGCGTTTTGTCTACCAGGTCGCTGCGTTCATTTTCATGGCTTCCACCTTGATCCTTTTCTTCCTCCGGCCGCAGGCATGTGAAGTTCACGACCCGGCCGCGCCGCCACCCAGCCTGTGGACCAACCGGCGTTACTTCGGTTTTCTGGGTGTGCTTTTCATTTCGATGTTCGTCATGTACCTGCCCCAGCCGCTTACCCCCCGTTTTCTGCAGGCCGAACGCGGGCTTTCGTTGAGTGCAATTGGAACCATCGGTTCGGCGGGTAATTTTGGGAATGTGCTCATGAACCTGCTGCTCGGGCAGCTGCCCGCCCGGCTGGGTTCCATCCTGGCACAGGCCTGTACGGCTTTGTTCGCCATGTTGATGTGGCTTGGAACGGGCCAGCCCTGGTACGCTTTAGGTTATCTTCTGCTGGGAGGCTTCCGCGCCTCCAAGCCGCTTTATTTTGCCCAGGTGCGCGCCATCATCCACCAGGCGCAGATGGGGCTGGCCTATGGACTGGCAGAGACCGTCAATTCGCTGACCGTGGTCCTGGCGCCGCTGCTGGCCGGCGCATTGTACACGCGCGATCCCGTGCTGGTCTTCCCGGTCAGCCTCGGGTTGATCCTGCTGGCGCTCCTGGTCGCGGCGGTTTTCCTGCCGAGGCATGCAGCGAGTGAACCGATCCTGCCGGTCAATATCCCATCCGATTCGCCTTTCTCGGACTGAACGCATGCTCGAAATCGTCCCTCTCGCCCTCGGCCCGGTGCAGACCAACACGTACTTGATCGCGGATTCCGAAAACGGTGAGGCGGCGGTGATCGACCCGGCCTGGGATGGACATGTCATCCTGGCGGAGGCGGAAAAGCGGGGCTGGCGTATCGGGCAGATATGGTGCACGCATGCGCATTTCGACCATATCGGCGGCGTAGCGGAGCTGGCACGCGAGCTAAATCCTACTCCGCTCATTGCCCTGCATCCTGCCGACCGGCCGCTGTGGGACAACCGGGGCGGCGCAGTCCTGTTCGGTTTCTTCCTGCCTCCCAGCCCTGCACCTACGCTCGAACTGGCGCACGGTATGGGCCTGCGGCTTGGCAGCCTGCGATTCGAGGTCCGCCATACTCCCGGGCATACTCCCGGCCTGTGCATCTTCCACTGCGCCCAGGCCCAGACCTGCTTCTGCGGGGACCTCATCTTCCAGAACTCCGTAGGCCGGGCCGATCTGCCGGGAGGAAACTGGGAGCAGCTGCTGGAGAGTATTCAGAGGGAGGTGTTTACTCTGCCGGAGGAGACGAGGCTGCTGCCCGGGCACGGGGAGGGGACGACGGTGGGGGAGGAGAGGATGTTTAATCCGTGGGTGAGGGGATAGACATCAAAGGTATGTGTAAAGGGCGCTCGCGTTTTATGTGAGCACCCTTTTTGTTTCCACGGCTAATGATCTACAATTCGTACTGACTTACAATATCTTTATAACTGCCCGGTACCAGTTGATTCTTAACTCAAAGTGATATACACTAATATTACTACCTTAAACATAGGGTGAGGGATAATGGATTCAAAACAGATTCGGGAAAGTTTCGTACAGTATTACCAAGAGATGGGGCACCATATCTTGCCACGCGCTTCGATGCTAGACCCATCCATCCCAATGTCATTCGTGATGAGTGCTGGACTGGTACAGGTGGAGACATCGCTGTCCAGATCGAACCAAAGAGATGGCAATCGCTTTGTCTTGGTGCAAGAGTGCTTTCGGCACTTCGATATCGATCGAGTTGGGACAGATGATATCCACCTGAGTTTGTTTGAAATGCCAGGGGCTTTCGTTTTTGGTCCCAATGAGAAAGTAGAAACCATCCAGAAGATGTGGACTTTGGCAACATCAGTATTGGGGTTAGATAAAAATAATATTTGGGTCTCGTATTTTAATGGTGGGACAGTATTAGGAAATGATCTACCTGCGGATAGTGTAACTTGTCAAGCCTGGCGTAATAAGGGTATTCCAGAAAACCATATTGTTGGTCTGGGAGTTGATAATAATTACTGGGTGCAGGGTAAAGGAATAAAGGATATCGAAAATTCGCGAAAATGCGGACCTAATACAGAACTGTTCTTTGACAGAGGAAAAGAAAAAGCCTGTGGACAAGAATGCAAGCCTGGCTGTAAATGTGGACGTTTTATCGAGTTTTCGAACTCGCTTTTTATTTGTTCGGAAATTGACGAAAAAACAAATAAAATACGTACTCTAGGGAATCCATTTACTGAGACGGTTATTGGGACCGAACGTGTTGCCATGATATTGCAAAACGTGGATTCTGTATTTGGTATAGACAAAATCGGAGATGTGATACAGTGTATAAAACGGTTTACCCGTAATAGTGATTTGCTTGGCGAGGAGAGAATTGCTAGTGAGCGGGTAATAGCGGATCACATCCGTGCCTTGTATATGCTCGTTGCAGACAATGCTCCGCCACCTGGCGGTAATGGAAGGAAACGCATCATCAAAGTGCTGATTAGAGGAATCCTGACGAGAATGATGTTGCTGGATATTAATAGTAATTCATTTATTTCGGATGCACTGACATGTGTAGCCCTAACGATGCCTATTGATGGCCGTCCACAACTGACAATTGGGAAGGTTCAGGAATATTTTTCAATGGAGTTAAACCGGTATTCGAGCTCAATGGATATTGCTAAAAAACAGTTGCTTAAGTTTTTAGACGAAAACAACGGGGGAACCCTTTCTGGGTATCAGATCGTCTATTTGGAAAAGAAAAAAGGTTTACCCCACTTACTTGCAAAAAAAATTCTAAACGACCACAAACTCGGTTTTGCATCTGATGAATATCAGAATGCAGTGTTCGAATACAACCTTTCCAATGGGAGGTTATCATGAAGCGAATTCAAAACCTGATTGAAGAAAAAGGCCTTGATGTGTTCCAGACAATTGCTGAAGCATTAAGCCGGGCAGTCAGTTCAACAACCAGCATCTGGGTTGTAGACGAGAGTGGCCGGAATTTGGTGCTAAGTGCCTCGGTCGGTCTCCCTGAAAGTTTCAAGAAAGAGGCTGCCAGTCTGAGTTTGTCGAAATTGTCGCTAACCAGCCAGGCCTTTAAAACGGGTGAGACGCAGATGGCGAATGATTTATTAGCGGACCGGAGATTTCTATTTAAGAAACACGCAAGGGAAATGGGATGGAAATCCGCTTTGGCAGTACCGTTTAAGGTACAGAGCACTACCAAAGGCGTAATCACCATCCTGACTTTCATGGAGCGCGAGTTTACAGATATAGAAAAACAGCTTGTCAAAAATTATGCAAATCAGATCTCCCTCACGCTGGAAGCGGACAGCAGTAGAAGAACACTAACGCGACTCCTCGATATTGGTGTGAAATTTGAGCGCTTGATTGTCGAGAACCCCAAGAATGTGCTTCAGGAGATCGTGAAAGGTGCTTGTGATGTTACGAATGCGGATTGTTCAGTAATTTATCCGTATGACCCGGAACGGGGAGAATTTGATGAACTGGAAAACGTTGCGTCATTTGGATTATCCCATCCCCCCGAGGAAAAACCCCGGCCAGACGGCATTGCTGCCTTTGTGAAACAAAAGGGAGAAATTATTCTCCCGGATGTCAGCAAAGCATCAATGAAATTGGGTACCTTTGTCGAAAAGGAAAAAATCAAGGCCTTCATGGGGATTGCCTTGAAAATGGGAGACAAATTCATAGGGGTACTCTATATCGATTACCGGAGGCTTCATCAGTTTAGCGAGGAAGAGAAGAATCTGATCCGGGTATTTGCATACCAGGCATCTGTTGCGATTAGCAACCTGCGTTTGTATGAACAAGCTGCCAAGAAGGCAGAGACTCTTAAAAACCTGTACCGGGTCAGCTTCAAGTTGGTTTCGATACCTGCACAACGCGGCAACATCAATGAGGTACTCAGACATATTGCTCAGGGTGCAAAGAAAACCCTGCAGGCTGACTTGGTCGATTTGTATCAATATGATGCCAACACTGATCAGTTTAATTTGCCCCCAATTCAAGTAGGTGAACGAATTGTCCAAAGTGCCGAGATTAAGGTCATTCGTCAAGACGATGTTGCATATCAAGTAGTTAGGGGGGAAATAATAAAGTATTATAGAGATTCTCAAAATGAATCGTTACTAACCCAACCGTTTAAATCTGCTCCTCCCCCTGATGCTCCAGCGGAAAGATTTACGATCAGAGAAAAGATAAAATCCACTGCCATCATCCCACTGGTTGTTGAGAATAAAATTGTCGGCGTATTGTTTGTAAATTATCGTTCTCCTCAGACTTTTCTACAGCCTCAGCGCGAGATGGTTGAACTGTTCGCCATTCAATCCGCGGTCGCGATCGCAAACGCCAACCTTTATCACCAAGCGAATAAAAGGGCAGAGGCGTTACGCAAGATATCCACAATCGGCACATCATTGCTATCCCTTCCAACCAGGGAGAACGAATTAAAGGGCATATTGAAACGAATTGTTGCCGGAGCAAGAACAACGCTGGATGCGGATTTAGCGGATCTATATGTGTATCACCAGAATCTTGATGATTTTGACCTTCCTCCAGTGCAAATAGGCGAGCGCAAAATACCCATATCGAAGAAGAAAATTCACCGCGACGATGTTGTCTACGCAATCGTTAGCGAAGGAGAGCCAAAGTACTTTATCGATGCTCAAAACGAACCTGCTCTGACCCAACCCTTTACTGAGCGGCAGGACGCTCCAGATAAACGTTTCGTCTTCCGCGAGAATATCGAGTCAGCAGCAGCCGTCCCCCTGTGCGTGGGGGCCGAGGTATTGGGTGTGTTGTTCACAAGTTATCATATAAAGCAGCCATTTGACCAACAGCAAAGAGGATTAATTGAGTTGTTTGCGAGTCAGGCTGCAATTGCGATCCGTAACAGTAGATTGTTTTCTCAACGAAAGATCCTGCAGGACATTTCCAAAGATATTACGAGCACACTCAACCGCGATGAACTTTTACAAAGATTACTCGAGAAATCCCTTCAAATCTTGGGGTGTGAAGTTGGATCAATTGCGTTGTACAGCAGGAGCACAAACCGGTTAGAGTTCCAGTATGCTATTGGTAAGAAGCGATATGATAGTGTAGCCTTTGGGGAAGGCCTGATCGGAAGCGCAGCAGAATTAGAAAAACCTGTCCGGGTTGGAGATATTTCTAAAGATCACAGGTATATTTGCCATGTACCCGGTACACATTCTGAACTTGATGTTCCAATGATGGTGGGGAAGAAACTCATTGGGGTACTCAACGCTGAAAGCGACCGTTATAACGCTTTTGACGAGGAGTCAGAGGAATTGGCTGTCATTCTTGCCGGGCAGGCTGCTGTTGCCATCAATACGGCGAATTTGTATGCCAACCTTCATTCAAGGTTGGATGAGCAAATCCACAATATCGAGGCACTGCAAAAAGTTTATGCTTTCACAAGTACGACCTCCTTGGAGTATATATATAATTTAATTGCCGAGCAGGCCACAAAACTAACTCCTGCAAAGTATGTGGGGATTTGGCTCCTGGACGAGAAGGCGGATGCTCTCTCTCTCGGATTAGAGTATGGCCGCGACGTTACCCAAGAGCGAAAGCAATACAAGCTTCCCATCAACAGTAAAAGTATCAATGGACATGTTGTTGCATTGGGAAAACCATATAACTGTAGAAATGTTGTCAAAGATCATTACTACAGTAAGTGGTATGAGGATGTAAAATCCGAGTTGGCCGTTCCACTCCTTCACGGGGGAAGAGTAATTGGAACGCTAAACGTAGAAAGCACTGAAGCAGATGCATTTTCTGGCGATCATGTGCGTTTGATCGAAGCGCTGGCCGGCGCCACCGTGGTTGCTGTCCAAAATGCGCGGCTCTATGGCCGATTGGATACATTAGCTAGAATTGGACAAAAAGTCTCCGTCGAGTTTGGACTTGACAGTGCCTTACATAATATCTTGGAAGAAATCCTAGGTGCATTAGCAGCTAATTATGGAACCATCAGATTATTCAATCGCAAGACGGAAGAATTGGAGCTTCATGCCTATATCGGACAAATTGGTAATAAGAAGCATCGAAATATTCAATTAGGGAAAGGAATTATCGGTTGGGTTGCTGAACATAAAGAGCCTGCATTGGTGCCCGATGTCAAAGGTGACAAACGATATGTGAAGTTCCTGCGCGGCACCAAAAGTGAAATGGCAGTCCCGATTATGTTGGAAGACAGGATGCTTGGTGTGATCAATATTGAGCATCCAAAACTGAATGCATTTGATGAACATGACTTGCATATGCTAGAAGCCATTGCCGTTCAGGTGGCTGAGATCGTTCGTAATGCTCAATTACATGAATCAATGGTTGTTGTGACCGAAATGGGCCTGTCAATGACCAGTGGTGCCCGCTTAAAGGAATCCCAAATCCTTCATCTAATCCGTGAAAAAGCGAGCCTGTTGATGGATACAGACAATATGTATATTGCTCTGTACGACAACGTGACTGATATCGTAAGATTTGGCCTGGCATATGTTAATGGTAAGCAAATCGATGTTTCTAAAGATGATAAATGGCAGCCTCGTAAAGCGGGTAAGGGGCAAACCGAGGAGATCATTAGTACAAAAAAATCTGTTCTGATTGCAACAAAATCTGACTCAAAAAACTGGTATGCCCAATCAGAGCACCAGCAATACACTGAAGACTTACCCATTTCTCCCTCGTGGCTTGGTGTACCGATGATGGTTGGTGAAAAAGTCTTGGGTATGATTGCTACTTACCACCCGACAGAAGACTATGGTTACGATAGTGATGATTTACATATTTTGCAAGCCATGGCTAATCAGGCAGCAATCGCCCTAGATAATTCTAGGATGTACTATGATGTTAATCAAAAGCTTGTAGCCCTGGTAGATTTCGGCCAAGTTATTTCTTCAGGTATTCGCTTACAAGAATCAGATGTATTGGAATTGATTCATGAAAAAGCGAGTCTGTTGATGGATACAGACAATATGTACATTGCTCTGTACGACGATGTAACTGATATTGTAAGGTTTGGCTTGGCATATGTTAATGGTCAACAAATCGATGTTAGTGAAAACAAAGATTGGCAGCCCCGTAAAGCTGGTAAAGGACGAACTGAGGAGATTATTAGAACACATCAGCCTATCCTAATTGCTACGAAATTTGAATCAGAAGACTGGTATGCCCAGCCAGGGCGCCACGAATATCTTGGCGGACAAACCTTTGCATCATGGCTTGGAGTACCGATGATGGTTAATGATAAAGTACTGGGAGTGATTGCTACCTATCACCCAATAAAAGATTATGTCTATGACAGTGATGATTTGCGCGTTCTACAGTCCATGTCTGACCAAGCAGCGATCGCTCTTCACAACATTCGTGAACTTGAAAGTTTACAAGCTTTGAGTAAGCTACTTACATCCGAAAGCGATCTGGAAAAACTTCTAACCAAGATAGTGAAAATAGCAAGAGAATTATTAAATGCAGACATGGCAACGGTTTATCAGTATGATTCAGACACAGATGAGTATTATTTACCGGTAGTTATAGGTTCGGAGCGCCAACCGTTGCCAAGCAAGAATGGTGTGGCGACGCGAATAATTCGAAATGGAAAAGTACTATTGGCAGAGGACCCCCTTATAAGTCCGATATTGGGTGAAAGTGGCTTTATTCGCGAACGGGGCGTGAAATCCTGTGCCGCAGTTCCTCTCGGTCATGGAGGCAAAGCTAGTGGGATCTTGTTTGTGAATTACATACGTGAAAGACACCACTTCACTCGTCGAGATGAGATTATTCTTGACCTTTTTGCTGACCAAGCTGCTACAGCAATGAATATGACGGGTAGTCTTTACAATGCAAATCAACAACTGGAAACGGTCCAAAGCATTATCAGTGCAGTAGAGCTACATACAAACTTGCCGGAATTTTTGCAAAATATTCTTGAAGGCATCCTTAGGCGTATAAATGCAAAGAGTGGCACCATTCAGCTCTACGATTCGAGGAGAGATGGGCTTGTGATATATGCCAAACATGGTGATGTTACAAATCGGAATTATGAATATATACCGATAAATGTAGGTCTAACTGGTAAAGCGGCAAAGCAAAAGTGCGCAATCTATGCAGATGATACAAAAAACTTCCCTGAATATGTGGGCTATTTATCTGATACACGTTCAGAATTTGCGGTTCCGATGCTGATAGGGGATACTTTGATCGGCGTCTTAAATGTTGAAGACCCCAAGCCATTTGCTTTTAGCCCTTATAGCCGCCAGCTTATCATGCGACTCGGGTCACAGCTCGCTATTCTTATAAGACAGAAGATGAATGCGCAAGAGGCAGAAGATAAAAGGTTAATCAACCAAGTTAATGCAAGTATGGGGATCGTGACTGCGGAGGTAGCGCATAAGGTTGGGAATGCTGCTGGAAAAATTAAATTCCTTGCGCGAGAACGATTCCAACACGCGACAAATATTACTGAGAATCAAAAGAGAGATATTCAAATTATTCTAAGAAATGTGGAGGATATGATCAAGGCAACTGACGACTTATTTAAGCCGTTTATGGCAGAACCTAAAGCGGAAATAACGGTTGCTGAGATGGTTCGGGTCGCTATAGGGCAATGCGCCACTCCCGATCACATTACGGTCTCATCAGATGTAGATCCAAATTTACCCAAAGTGTTTGTGCAAGTAACCAAGGTGCAGAGTTATTTGACAGAATTACTGAATAATGCGGTCAAGTACGCGCAGAAGGGCATCCTGGGAAGAGGACTACAATCAGATACGGTTGAGATTATTGGACGACGTGGTGATGACGGATACGTTGAAATTCTTTTTACCAATCATGGTCCAGCTATTGCTCCTGATCGATGGGAAAGCATTTTTAGAGCATTTTCTAGCAGAAGTTCGCAATCAGAAAATGATCAGAGTTATGGTTTGGGATTATGGGGGACGAGAACTGCCATGCAAGAACAAGGAGGAACTGCGATCCTTCTTGAAAGTAATGACAGAAATACCACTTTTATGGTACGATTACCTCCTTGTTAGTTGTGAACGAGGTGAATTATGAAAAACAAATATAAAATCTTGCTTCTTGATAAGCACCCTGAGTGGCTTGAGTTTGCAAAAAGCGTCCTCAGTGATGATTATGAGGTAGTTGCTTTAACTGGGCAAGATCAAATTTTGTCACTCAAGGACCAATTAGGAAAAGTAAACGGTTTTGACTTAATCTTTATTGGTCTAGAATTAGCCACCAACAACTTGGATGTGCTTAAGCCATTATTCAGCAAATGGCATTTTATTGTTGTTTTTCCGGTCATCCAAAACAACGAAACTGTCAGGCTCTTATTCCGGGCCGGTGTTTATGATTGTGCGCGAAAGCCCTACGAACGTGATGGGTTGCTAAAACTCGTGGAAGATGAACTTATTACAGCAAAGGTAGCCAATGGATTGAATAAGGTTGGTGATTCAAATCGAACACGGCAGGATACGCTCAAGCAACTAGCTATTATGCTTGATTTGGAGAATAGAAAATGAAAAAAATAAAAATACTTCACCTTGAGGATGATCCCGATTGGATTGAAATTGTTCGCGATTCACTAAAGGGATATAATGTACACAGTGCGCGAACTTTAGAAGAGGCCTTTGATCTATATAAGGGGGCGAATTTTGATATTGCAATATTGGATATCAGTCTGATTCCCGGTGACTCCCAGGACGATCAAGGCGAATTCTTGCTAAATGCGCTGGAGGGACTATCCATTTTGCCAGGAAAGCGAATAATTATACTAAGCGCCTATCTTACTGGTTCATACCAGGATCGGACGCGGAAGTATTTTAAACATTATCGGGTCATGGATGCCATTCCAAAGCAGTACTTTGATTCCAAGGAATTTAGGAAATTGGTCAAAGACGCTATTGAAAGTAAATAATTCACATTATTGGGACAAATAAACTTATTACTTCCGTAATAATGATATTGGTGAGTTATCAATATCGCTATACAACGCTCACATGAAGACACGACGCCATATATTAATTGTCGACGATGAAGAGTTATGGGGTGATATCATTAAATCGCCACTTGAGAAGGTAGGATTTAATTGTATTACTTGTAAGAGCTACGTGGATGCTCTAAAGGAATTAGAAGAAACTACGCCTTCGGTTTTAGTATTAGATTTAAATTTAGGCAATAATGAGTTTAATGAAAATGGGTGGGAAGGGTGGAAACTAGCTGAAGCAGCCAAAAAACGGCATGTCCCTTTGATTATTGTTTCTGGTTATCCTCAGGATGACAAAATTTCTCGCGCATTTAGAGACTTCAATGTTATAGATTTTTTTGCCAAGTCACATTTTAACGAGCGTGAGCCAGTTTTTGTATTGCGAATTCAAGAGGCCATGGAGAAGGCTAGAAGACGACATATTGGTGGCCAGAAGAATCGGGAGAAGGTCAAAACACTAGACACCGGCCTTATATTTTCGAGTGCGTCGAAAGAAAAAATTCAGGTTACAAAAAATCATGTATTCATTAGTTATAGTCATAAAGATCAAAAATGGCTGGATAAACTAAATACCGGTTTGAAAGTTTTAGTGAGGAATAATTTAATCGCCGTATGGGATGACACAAAAATAAAAAGCGGAGCTAATTGGAAAACTGAGATAAAAAAAGCTTTATCTTTAGCAAAAGTTGCGGTTTTATTGGTGACACCGGATTTTCTGGCATCAGACTTTATAGTTGATAATGAGTTGCCATCATTACTAAAAGCAGCAGAAAAAAGAGGACTTGTGATTCTTTGGATTGCTATCAAAGCAAGCTTGTATGATGAAACCCCAATTGCTGATTTCCAAGCCGCCAACGATCCAGCTAAACCCTTGGCGGGATTAAAACCATCTCACCAAGAGCAAGTCCTTGTTGAAATATGTAAAAGAGTTAAAGAAGCAGTACAAGAATAATTCAAAAATATTGAATCAGGGGCAGACAATCCTGTCCATTTATCCTACCCCGCCATCCCACGTTTCTCTCCCCACTCGATCAGCTTCTCCAAGTAGCGGCTTTTCATCTGCTCGCTTGCCAACGCTTGCTTGACTGGCGGAAGGCGCAGGATGGTGCCGAGGATGGCGGCCATGGCGCGGTGACTGGCGAGGGCGCGGTTGTCGAAGATGAGGTTTTGGAGTTTGCCGCGCTCGATGGCCATGAGGACGGAGCGGTGGACGGAGTCGAGGGGGGTGATGACGCGCCGGGGGCGAGTTTCCAGGCGCAGGCTGGCACGGGTACAGGCGCGGATGCATACGCCGCAGCCCAGGCAGGTGGTTTCATCCACTTTGGCAATGCGCAGTTTGGGGCGGTGGGGGTCGTTGGCGGAGACGAGGCTCATGGCCTGGACCGGACAGGCGTCCACGCATTTGCCGCAGCCGTTGCATTGGCCGGTTTCCACGCGCGGCAGGTAGTTGGTGGTGTGGATGGGGTTGAGGCAGCCGAAGCGCCGGGCGGCGATCATGGCTTCACAGCAGCAGCCACAGCAGTTGCAGATGAAGGCGACCCGCTGGCGGACGTTTTCACCAAATTGCACCAGGCCGTGTTCCTGCGCCTGCTGGAGCAGGTCCAGCCCTTCGGCGACATCCACGGCACGCGCGTATTCGTGCCGGATGAGTGAAGCGGCAGTGCCGTTGAAGGTCATGCAGATGTCCATGGGGGCGTCACAGGCCCGGCCGAGATGCTCCATCTTGTGACGGCAGTAACATACGCCGATGCCGCGATGGCTGGCGCTGCGGATGACCTCGCTGGCGCGCTCGTAATCCAGCACATGCAGAGCTATATCCGGGGGCAGGGCGGATTCCTGGACGAAGGCGCGGCCTAACTGCGTCTGGCCGTCGAAGAAAAGCGCCTTGATGAAGTCCTCCTCGACATTCAGGTACTGATAGAACAATTCGCCCAGGGTTTTCTGGTCGATATCCCCGCGCAGGCGCATCATGGAGAATTCGAAGAAACCGGCCATCGGCGGCGGCAGGATGTAGGTGGTCATCCCCTGCGGCGTGACCGTGTCGAGCAGGATGGCACGTCCGGCCAGTCCATCGAGCACCTTGCAGGCCTCACTTTCGGTCATTTTCCAGATGCGGGCGGCCTGGCGGGCGGTAAACGGTTTGATGGGCAGTTGGGCCACCAGCCCGGCCTCCCGTTCGCTGAACAGGGTTTTCAGGATGGCGTACAGGGTTTCACCTGGCGGCGCGCCCTGCGGGAAGCGGTTGAGCCGCTCCACCAAGCTGGCGTAGGACGATTTCAGGGTTTGATGTGCCATGAGGGCCTCCGGTCTGCGGTACTACCGGCAATTATAGCGGAGAGTGAAGCCAGCGGGAGCAGGCCGGCGCGCGGGGTTGGGCCCAGTAAAAAACTCCTGCCGGTTCGATCCGGCAGGAGTTTTCCCGTTTTGAGACTTGAGAGGATGGTACGGTCGTTCGGCCTACTTGGCGTAATCCACCGCGCGGGTCTCCCGGATGACCGTGACCTTGATCTGGCCGGGGTACTGCATCGTTTCCTCGATTTTCTTGGCGATGTCGCGCGCCAGACGGGTGGACTCGAGGTCGTCGATCTCTTCGGGCTTGACGATGATGCGCACCTCACGCCCGGCCTGGATGGCGAAGGCCTGTTGGACACCCTTGAAGGAGGTGGCCATTTCTTCCAGGGTGCGGATGCGCTTGATGTAGGCTTCCAAGTCTTCACGCCGGGCGCCGGGACGTGCCCCGGAGATGGCATCCGCCGCCTCAGCAATGACGGCTTCCACGCTCTCCTGTTCCACCTCGTGGTGGTGGGAGGCGATGGCATTGACCACCTGCGGGTGGACGCCGTAGCGCTTGCAGAACTCGGCGCCCAGACCGGCATGGGTGCCTTCCTGGTTGTGGTCCATGGCCTTGCCGATGTCATGCAGGAAGGAGGCCTGCTTGGAAATTTCCACGTTGGCGCCCAATTCGGCTGCCAGGATTCCGCCCAGCTTGGCTACTTCCACGGCGTGGGACAACTGGTTCTGTCCGTAGGAGGTGCGGAACTTCAGGCGTCCCATCATGCGCAGGATTTCGGGGTGCAGGCCGCGGATGCCGGCATCGTAGGCAGCCTGTTCGCCGGCCTCGTTGATGATCTTCTCGACGGCCTTGGTCTCATCCTCGATGATCTTTTCGATATGGGCCGGGTGGATGCGGCCGTCCAACGTCAGACGGCTGAGCGCCCGGCGGGCAACCTCACGCCGCACCGAGTCGAAGCACGAGATGGTCACCGATTCGGGCGTGTCGTCCACGATCACATCGACGCCGGCGGCCTGTTCGAAGGCGCGGATGTTGCGCCCGTTGCGGCCCACGATGCGGCCTTTCATTTCCTCGTTGGGCAGGGGCACCACGGCCGAAGTCACTTCGGCAACATGCTCCGAGGCCACACGCTGGACGGCATCTGCAATCAGTTTGCGGGCGCGCTTCTCACCCTCTTCGCGGGCCTCGGCCTCAATCTGGCGGATGATACGCGCCATGTCGCCGCGTGCTTCTTTCTCGACTTCCTCCAGCAGGACGCCGCGAGCCTGTTCCTCGGTCATTTGCGAGATCTGCTGGAGTTTCTCGAGTTCAGTCTCATGCAATTTCTCGATGTCATTGGCACGCCGGTCCACAGAGCTCTGGCGTTTGTTGAGCGCCTGTTCGCGCTGCTCCATGCGTTCCACACGGCCGTCGAGTTCGGCACGGCGTTTTTGCAGGCGGTCTTCCTCGCGGTTGATCTCGTTGCGCCGCTGGGCCAACTCGGCTTCCGCGCCCTGGACCACCTTGAGGGCATTGTCGCGTGCCTGGATCTCGATCAGGCGTGCCTGCTCATTGGCGACCTTCAGGACATTATCAGCCTTTTCCTGTTGTTCGCGCAGGGTTTTTTCGTACAAATAGCGGCTGAAAAAATACCCGGCCGCCAGGCCGACGACGAGCGTCAGCGCTTCCACAATGTAAAAGATCGGATTCATGGATTTTCCTCATCATCATAAATTAATTGCTCGGACCGGTTGGGATCATCCGACCGGCTCAGGTTCTCATTTCGAGCCTGCTCCCGCCAAATCTGGCGGACGGCCTCCCCGATGACCTCGTATCCGAAACCGCGGCGGGCAAGGAACTCGCTCAACTTGCGGCGAAAATCCGGCCACTCCAGGCCTTCCAGCCGGCGTGCTTTGCGTACGGCTGCCTGGTATGCCAGCGTTTTTTCGTCCACCGCGTCCTGCAGTACTGTTTGAATTACCTCGTCGCCCAGGCCCTTTTGGCGCAATTCCATGCTCAAGACCCGGCGGCTGCGCGGACGGAAAGTGCTGCGGTTTTCCACCCACGCCTGGGCAAATTGTTGATCATTGGCAAGCCCGACATTTTGCAAACGTTCGAGGATTTCCTCGATGACTGCCTCCGGTATGGCGTGCTTGCGCAGGTTCTGCCTGATCTCCTCTTGTGAGCGTGCCCGGTAACTCAGGAAGTTCAAGGCTTTTTGGAGTGCAACTTCACGAGCATCCTCGGCTTGCAGGGATGCGATTTTCTCTTCACTCAGTTCCTGGCCCACTTTCAGCCAGGCGGCCACCAACTGGCTCAGCCCGAAGGCAAATTCGCCATCCAGGAATATATTGACCCGCTGGCGGTTCTTCTTTTGAACCTCGATCGCCGTAATCTTTCGCATTTAATAACACACAGCCGCAGACCTGCCACAGGCCACGGCTGAGTCGGATGCTTAGGTTTGGGTACGCCTGCCCTCATTCCGCGTGAACGGGATATCGGGTAGGCTAAAACGGGTGACGTATTTATGTCACCAACATCATGTTTTGTTCACTTGCAGTCATTTGTCATCCAGTAAACCGTCCGTCTGCCTTCCTTACATTTCATAAAACGCTCAGGGCGGTTGACTTTTTATGGTTCCTGCAAATTACAGGCGTACCGAGAGTTTCCAGAGTTCCGTTTTTTTATCCGTGGCCGCTCATGGGGGCGGCAGAGAATTCCATTATCATGATCCTTACGGATCAAACCAATTATACATGAAAATTGTCCAAACGGCTTTGTTTTCGCGGGCAATTTTTGGCTGCGCACTCCGTGCAGGGGCCAAGTGGATGAAACGACTTTGATTCGCCGAACAGGGATGGTTGTGTTATGATAAACAAACCCAGAATCCAGGGAGATGCCAGATTGACTTACCCTCTCCGGTTACGCTTCTTCTTGCCCATCCTGTTCCTCGCGCTGCTTGCGCCAGCCTTCCATTTTTTGGAAGGTGTCCAGGCCCAGGGCCAGCAGGGATTGAAAATGACCGTCAAGGCCGGCCTGGATGGTTACAGCAAAGAGACACAATGGATTCCGGTGCATGTGACCGTGGAAAACAATGGTGCGGACCTGGATGCACGCATCCAGGTTTCATTGAGCGGATTGTCCGGCCGCCCGACCGTGTACGGGACAGACATCAGCCTGCCAGCAGGCTCCCGCAAGGCTGTGTTCCTCTATGTGCAGCCGCAGAGATTTCTGAAAGAATTGAAAGTTTCCCTTCTGGATGGGAAACGCAGCCTGTTGGAAGAGAAACTGAACATAAGAACCTTTTCGCCGCAGGACATCACCCTGTACGGCGTGGTCACGAACGACCCCTCGGCCTATTATATACTGAATAACACAGCTCCGCTCCGGGGCACTGCACGAGTTGCCTGGCTGGGACTGGCGGACTTGCCGGATCGCGCCCAGGGATGGGGGGCGCTGGATGCCCTGGTTGTGGCAGATGTAGATACGGGCACGTTCAGCCCGGAGCAACGGGATGCGCTTGGGCTGTGGCTGGCTGGCGGCGGCCGGCTGTTCGTGGTGGGGAATACAAACTGGCAGGCTGTCACCGCAGGCCTGCAGGAGTTCCTGCCGGTCACACTGGGAAGCATACAGCGTGTCCAGAATCTTTCCTCCCTTCAGATGTATGTCCAGAATCGTGACAGCCTGGAATTCGATATGCAACTGGCGGTAGGCCAGCCCAAACCGGGGGCGGAGGTTTTGCTCGAGCAGGATGGCCTGCCATTGGTGGTCCGGCAGAAGATTGGTTTTGGCGAGAGTATCTATTTTGCCGCGGACCCCGGCATGGTTCCCTTGAGAGACTGGGGAGGCATGCCGGGCTTTTATGAACACCTGCTGAACGGCCCGCTGCAGAACCCAGAGTGGACGCGGGGTGAATGGCAGCCTGCTTCAGCCGATCGCGCCCTGGGCGCCTTGTCTGAGTTGAGCATGCCTTCTGTTTTTCTCGTTTGCGGCTGGCTGATCGTCTATGCGCTGGTGGTTGGGCCGCTGAACTATTTTGTTCTGAAGCGCATGAACCGCCGTGAACTGGCCTGGATCAGCATCCCTTTGCTGGTCGTACTTTTCTCCGGCAGCGCATATTTTACCGGCGGCTTCCTGCGAGGCGGGCGCCCCATCCTGAATCGGCTGGCGGTGGTACAGTCGTGGGATGGGGTGGAACAGGCCCGGGTCAACGGGCTGGTGGGTGTCTATTCGCCTAACCGGGCAGGCTATACACTCGAAGCAAACGGGAATTTCCTGATATCTCCCTATGAAGGCGACCTGGCCGGGTATGATACCCAGCTATTCCTGCAGCAGGACAAGGCATCCTTCGCGCCGGACATGCGCGTGGAGATTGGAGGCATGCAGGCGGTGGCTGTGCAGGGGTATGTTGCTGCTCCGCACCTCAGCCATGATCTGGTACTTATGGTAAGTGAAAAACCGCTCACTCTGAGAGGCAGTATCACCAATCAGAATGATTTCCCTATTCAGAATGCCTATCTGATCTTTGGCAACAGGACATGGAAAGTGGGGGATCTTCCAAGCGGAAAAAGAGTAAATGTGAGTTTCGTATACTCCTCTGCTTATGGCTATACCGGCGCGATCGCAGGCAATGACCTGGGCTTGAATTCCTACGGCTTTACCGATACTCCTGAAAACGCTCGCCGAAGAGAATTGTTAGGCGCCAGCAGAACGCAAGCGGATGGGCTGGCCCCAAACTCAGGTATCTATCTAATTGGCTGGGCGGACCAACCGTTCTTACCGATGGGGTTAAAACACCGAGGCTTCGCTGTGGTTGATACAACCATGTTTACGGTCATGCTTTCTCCCAAAATCGAAGTAGAGCCTGGCGTGATCGAACTGTCCCCTCCGTTGTTAGTCTGGAAGGCGTCGGTCGAGGGTATCTCCCCGTATGCCATCGGGTATTCGCCGAATGGATTCGAATTCCAGTTCAAACCTGCCATCCCGCTCCGCTTTTCGGCGGTGAAATCGCTCACGATACACCTGGACATGGGGGATGGAGACCTGCCGCTAATCTCCTGCTGGAATTTTGAAGAGGGCAAGTGGGTCCAAGTCGAGAATGTCAGGGATGGCAATACGATACTTCAAGATGCGGCTGGCCTGACCAGTCCTGAAGGCGAGGTGCGCCTGAGGGTTTACACTGCTCCCAGCCAGAACTGGGTGGAAATCGACTCGCTCACTGTGTCCCTGGCGGTGGAACCATGAGCCAGGTGGTCGAGGTTCGAGGCCTGACCAAACGGTTCGGCAAACGTACTGCCGTGGATGATTTGAGCCTGACCATCGAAAGCGGCGAAATCTTCGGCTTCGTGGGTCCCAACGGTGCCGGTAAGACCACCACCATGCGCATGCTGGTCACCCTGCTCCAGCCGGATAAGGGTGAGATCACCATTGGCGGGCACTCCATCCAAAAGTCACCGCGCGAGGTGCGCCGCATGATCGGTTTCATGCCGGATTCCTTCGGCGTCTATGGCGATATGACTGTGCAGGAATACCTGGACTTCTTTGCTGCCTGTTACCACATCCCGGCAGCCCAGCGCCGGCGCCTGCTTGACGATCTGCTGGAACTGGTGGACCTGGGCCATCGCCGGGATGATATGGTGGATACACTCTCGCGCGGCCTGCAACAGCGCCTCGGGCTGGCCCGCATCCTGATCCACGATCCGAGCCTGTTGATCCTCGACGAGCCAGCCTCCGGGCTGGACCCGCGCGCCAGGGTCGAGATCCGTGAACTGCTGCGCGAGGTGGCACGCCTGGGCAAGACCATTTTCTTCTCGAGCCATATCCTGGCCGATGTGGCCGAGTTATGCACGCGAGTGGGTATCATCGAAAGCGGTAAGCTGGCAGGGGCAGGCACGCTGGAGCAGTTGAGCGCACAAACTGTGCCACACCGCGTGGTGCGGATTGCCCTGCTCGGGCAGGCGGAAGATGCTCAAGCGGTGCTGGCCGCACAGTCGTGTGTGACGGCCGTGCGAGCGGCGAACGGGTTGGGCAATGGCGGGCATGCCACCCTGGAGGCTGAATTCTTCGGTGATGACCAGGTCCTGCACGGGCTGCTGGCTGCGCTCATGCAACAGGGTTTGCCGGTGATACATTTCAGCGAGGAAACCAAAGACTTGGAAGAGATCTTCATGCGGACCACGAAAGGGATCGTATCGTGACACAAGAGAACCAAGCCGAAGTCGCGACTGGAAAGAAACCGGGCTTGCATAACCTGCTCGGCCGCATCCACGTCCAGGAGTGGCTCCTGCAAAACCCGATCATTGCCAAGGAACTGCGCGGCCGGATGCGCGGCCGGCGGGCTTTTGTGACTCTGACTGTTTATGTCATGCTGATAGGCCTGTTTGTTGGGCTGATCTACATCCTGCTTGTGAGTGAGGGTTCGTATGGTTCGAATTGGAATCCGGATACCCGCCAGATGGTCGGCAAGTTTGTTTTTGGCACAGTGGTACTGCTCCAGCTGCTGATGGCCTCCATCGTTGGACCTGGTCTAACTGCCGGGGCAATCAGTTCCGAGCGTGAACGCCAGACGTTGGACATCTTGCGCACCACCCTCCTGCCTGCACGTTCGCTGGTGTTGGGCAAGTTGATTGCCGCGGTAGCCTTCATGCTTTTAATGATGGTCGCTGCGCTGCCGGTGGAAAGCCTGGCCCTTTTTCTGGGTGGTGTGGAGATGGGTGAGATGTTTGCTTCAGTGGTGATGCTGGTGGTGACGGCATTGGCTGTGTGCACACTGGGTGTGTTCTACTCAAGCCTCATGAAACGTACGCAGGGTGCCACCGTGGCTGCATATGTGACAATTTTTTCGTCCTATATACTACTCGTCCTGGTTTTTCTCTTTGGAGTCGTTGCAGACCCTTCTGGAAATGATCTTCTCCCGACTCTTTTCCTGTGGTTGATGCTTGCCAGCAACCCTCTCTCGGCTGCCATCACCAGCGAAGTCTTTCTGGTCGAAGACCAGAGCCTGTTCCTGGTGGAACTCCCGATGCCTTCTTCGGCCTCGTACCTTCCCTCTCAACTCAGCATCCCATCGCCGTGGATCATCTATTCCGTGATCCACCTGGCCCTGGTGGCACTCCTGCTTGCCATCAGCATCCGGCGTCTCGACCGCCCGGACCGTTAACTGCCCACTGGAGATTTCACTTTGAATGGTATCTCCGATCTGACCCACCTGCTTACCGGCTGGCTTTACTGGCTGCGCTTGCGGCGGGCTGCGACCTGGGCCTGGCGCGGACTGGCAACCGGCCTGGGACTGGCGCTTGTACTGGGCATCGCCGGGCTGCTGCAGGCGAGGCTTTTGCGCTCAGAGTTCCTGGCACTGGCCGGGCTATTAGCCCTGCTTATCCCGCTCATCAGCGGGGCAGCGGCTTACCTGTGGCCGACCGATGCGCCGGCGGCAGCGCGGCGTTTCGACCGGGAATTCCATCTGCAGGAACGGATCAGTACAGCGCTTGAACTGGCTGCGCACCCCGGCGAGGATGTGTATGGCCTGCGACAAAAGCAGTTGGAAGATGCGCTTTCTGCAGCGCGGAAGGTTAACCCCAATCGTAACCTGCCCCTGCGCCTGCGTGCCTGGGAAGGCCTCCTGGCGCTGGTTTTTGCGGCTTGCATCGGCCTGCTCGGATGGCGCGGTGAGACCTGGTTTCAGGCGGCTCAGCAAAGACGCTCCGTTGAGCAGGCGGTAGGGGAACAGGCGGCTGGCATCGAGATCCTCCTGCAGGAGATTGATAGTAATCCGACCTTGAGCAAGGAGCAGAAAGAAGCTCTGACAGCGCCGTTGGAGCAAGCGCTCGAAGAGCTGCAGGCTAACCCTTCCCTGGAAAGTTCGGTCTCAGTGCTGACCCGCAGCAGTGAAAAAATGCAGGCCCTGCCTGATATCCAGGCCGCACAGGCGGCCCAGGCGCTACAGCAGGCCGGCCGCCAGCTAGCCCGGCAGGAGGGCAGTCCCTTGCAGGATTTTGGAAAAAAACTGTCGGAAGGCGACTTCGCATCTGCCGCGCTCGACCTGCAAAACCTGGAACTCGACGATCTGAATCAGGCCTGGGCTGGAGAACTGGCTGGCCAATTGGAAGCGGCCGCCGAGACCCTCGCCACAGCCGATCCGCAGACCACGGCTGAACTGCGCCAGGCTGCCCAGGCCCTGCGTGAAGGTGATGCGGCAACTGCAAAGCAGGCGCTCGAAAGGGCTTCCAAGAACCTGGCGCGCATTGGCCAGCAGGCTGCCTTTGCACAAGCAGCCCAGCAGACTGCTGGACAGTTACAGCAGGGTGCCGGAGAGGTGATCGCGGCCGGCGGGGGGCAGGGGGAACAGGCTCAGGCAAGTTCAGCCTCGCAAGAGCAGGGGAATGCTCCAGGCGGGCAGATGCCTGGCTCGGGCACAGGAGGTTCAGGAACAGGGGAAGGGCAGAACAGCCAGACGGGGGGGGAGGCTGCTGGTTTGCCCTTCGCGCCGAATGCTTCCAGCGACGGCGGAGAGCGGCTTTATGAGCAGATCCATGCACCCACCTTGGCGGGGGGGGAAGGCGGTCCGGAGGTTGGCCTGCCAGGTACAGGGGAAGGCGGTGAGCTGGTGGGCGTGACCGGCACGAACCCGTCTGAACCGGGCGGGAGCCAGGTGCCATACAGCGAGGTGTATCCGCAGTATGAGGAAATCAACAATCAGGTTATCGAGAGCGGCCAGATCCCGGCCCAGTTCATCCAGATCATCCGGGATTATTTCAACGCGCTTGAGCCTTGAGGAGGCAACATGAGCGAGACACTGACGGCAGACCAATTCCGAGAGTACGCAGCCCGCATCGAAACCGAGGTGGGACGAGTGATCGTCGGCCAGGGTGAGGTGGTGCGGCATGTGCTGGTCAGCATCCTGGCGGGCGGGCATGTTTTGCTGGAAGGGGTGCCAGGCCTGGGCAAGACCATGCTGATCCGCACCCTGGGACAGGCACTTGACTTGAAATTTTCCCGCATTCAATTTACCCCCGATCTGATGCCTGCGGATATCCTGGGCACTGAGATCCTGAGTGACCAGGATGGGCGGCGCGAGTTCCGTTTCCGCCCAGGCCCGTTGTTCGCCAATCTGGTGCTGGCCGATGAGATCAACCGTGCCACACCCAAGACCCAGTCAGCCCTGTTGGAGGCCATGCAGGAAAGCTCGGTGACCGTGGCTCAGCAGACCTATCAGCTGGAGGAGCCGTTCTTCGTGATGGCTACCCAGAACCCGCTGGAGATGGAAGGTACGTATCCCCTGCCTGAGGCACAGTTGGATCGCTTTTTCTTCAAAATTAACGTGGACCTGCCAGACGTGAAGGAACTGGTCGAGATCATGGCCCGCACCACCGGCCAGGAGGCGCCGGCTGCCGGGCGGGCAGTGAGCGGCGCGGAGATTATGCAGATGCGCGGCCTGGCGCGAGCCGTGCCGGTGGCATCGCATGTGCAGGAGTACATCGCCAACCTGGTGTTGGCTACACACCCTGAAGACCCACAAGCCGCGCCGCTGGTCAAAAAGTATGTGCGCTATGGCGCTTCGCCGCGCGGCGGGCAGGCCCTGATGCTGGGAGCCAAGGTAACTGCCCTGCTGGCCGGACGCTATAACGTGGCCTTCGAAGATGTACAGGCAGTAGCGCCCGCGGCTCTGCGCCACCGGCTGCTGTTGAATTTCGACGGCCTGGCAGAGGGCATCCGCAGCGATGTGGTCATCACTGAATTGCTCAAGACACTGCCGGGCTAAAAATAATTCTCCTGAACCATGCTCTTTGACGAAGCCACCCTGCGCAAGTTGAACCAACTCACCCTGGTGGCAGCGCGCATCCGCGCCGGAGCCATCAAGGGGGAGCGGCGTTCCTCACGGCGCGGCACCAGTGTGGAATTTGCCGATTACCGCGACTACACGCCGGGCGATGACCTGCGCCGCCTGGATTGGAACATCTATGCCCGTCTCGACCGCCCCTTCATCAAGTTGTTTGAAGAGGAAGAAGACCTGGCGGTGTATGTGCTGGTAGATGGTTCCCGTTCCATGGACTGGGGGGAAGCCGGCAGCCACAAGTTTGGCTACGCCCAGCGCCTGGCGGCCGGACTGGGCGCGATTGCTCTGGCATCCGGGGATGTGCTGTCCATCGGCCTGTTGCAGGATGGGCGGGTGAGTGCTGAATTCGGCCCACTACGCAGCCAAGCCTCGTTGAACCGTCTTTTCGACTTCCTCGAGCGACTGCTCCCCGGCGGCGCAACAGACTTGAACCGCTCCCTGCAGGCGTACAGCCTGCGGCCGCACCGCGCGGGGCTGGTTATCCTCATCTCCGATCTGCTGGCGCCCGGCGGCTGGGAGAATGGCCTGCGCCAGTTACTCGGCCAGGGACATGAGGCGGCGCTGGTGCACCTGCTTGCCCCTGACGAACTCGATCCGCCGCTGACCGGCGACTTGCAACTGCTGGATATTGAGACTGGCCACGCGCAGGACATCTCTCTGGATGGCGGCTTGCACAACTTGTACTGCAGCCGGGTACAGGCCTGGCTCCAGACTATCCGGACCGATTGCCGCCGGAGCGGTGTGCGCTACCAGCACCTATCCACCAGCCAGCCCTGGGACCAGGCCCTGCTGCTCGAGATGCGGCGGGCGGGGATCGTAAAATAATGCGGTTCCTCTCTCCCGCCTGGCTCGGACTGGCTGCACTGGCCATTCCCATCATTCTGCTCTACATGCTGAAACTGCGCCGCAAGCAGGTGCAGGTCTCATCCACCATGCTGTGGATGCAGTTGCTGCGCGACCGGCAGGCCAATGCACCCTGGCAGAAATTGAGGCGCAACCTGCTGCTCATCCTTCAGCTGCTCATCCTGACCGCGCTGGTGACCGCCATGGCGCGTCCGGCGCTTCCGGTGCCGGCTGTCGCCTCCGGGGAGGTGATCGTACTGCTGGATGCATCTGCCTCGATGAACGCCACGGATGTCAAGCCCACGCGCTTCGAAGCCGCGCGCAGGTCTGTGCAGACGCTGGTGGATGGGCTATCCGGCAGTTCACGCCTGACCCTGATCCTGGTCGGCGGGAGGCCGCATACCCTGGCTGCGGCTGAAACCGATAAGGCTTTGCTCCGGCAGGCCCTGTCGAAAGCGCAGGTCAGCCAGGCGGGAGCCGACTGGCGGGCAGCTTTTGCCCTGGCAGCCGGGGCGGCACATGGAGGCCTGCCTGAAGCCACCTACGTGATTGTATCTGACGGCGGCCTGCCGGAGAGCGGCCTGCCTGCCTTGCCCGGTGAAGTGCGCTACCTGCCGGTTGGCGAGACGGGGGAGAACCTGTCCATTTCTGCCCTAGCTTTGCGAGCCGCACCCGAAGGCCCAGAATTATTTGCCGAGGTGGCAAACATGGGCCTCACAGAGCGCAGTGTATTGCTCTCGATCTATCTGGGTGAGCAGCTGGTGTCTGCCCGGCAGTTGGATCTGCCCCCAAAAGGTATCCGCAGCCTGACACTGGAAGATTTACCGGACATGCCCGGTGTATACAGGGCGCACCTGTCCAGCCCGGAGGCGGGGAGTGCAAGCTTGGACGTGTTACCACTGGACGATACGGCCTTTGCTATCTACCAGTCTGCTTCAGCAAGGCGCGTTCTGCTGGTTTCCAGGGGTAACCTGTTCCTGGAGCAGGTGCTGGCTTCCCTGCCTGCCCTCCAACCGTACCGCGCCCTGCCGGCTGAAGATGGCAACTTCAAGATCCCGGCTGAAATGTTCGATCTGTATATCTTCGACGGCTGGTTACCTGAGGAACTGCCACAGGGGAACCTGCTGCTGATCAATCCACCCAGCAGTGAACTTTTTCCGGTCGGCGAAGCCTTTAAGGAAACGAGTGGCGCCCGGGTGCAGGAACATGCCCTGACCCGCTTCGTTGACTGGAGTAATATCCACATCATGCAGGCCCGCAAGGTGCAGAAACCGGCATGGGCCGAGAGTCTAGTCGAAGTCAACGCTGGACCACTGGTCTTTGCCGGGCAGGTGGGGGGACGGCGCGTGGCTGCACTCTCCTTTGATCTGCGTGAGAGCGATCTGCCTCTGCAGGTGGCCTTCCCGGTGCTGTTCACCAACCTGATCAACTACTTGGCGCCGCCGGGTGCCTTCGATGCCACACGTTCACTCCAGCCGGGTGAGATGCTCGAGATCACACCGCAGCCTGGTACGGAAAAGGTGGTTGTCGCGGCGCCCTCCGGCCAGGTGGCTACCTTCCAGACGGGTGAAAGCAGACTGGCCTTCAGCGAGACAGATGAACCCGGTTACTATGCCGTGAACTTCATGTCAGGGGAGACATCTAGCGTCGAGTATTTCGCTGTTAACCTGTTTGACAGTTCTGAGTCGGACCTACAGCCGCGTTCCAGCCTGCAGGTGGGTCGGACCTTTGTCATGCCGTCTGCTTCCCGGCAGGCAGGGCTGCGCGAGCTCTGGCCCTGGCTGACCGGGCTGGCCCTGCTTATTCTTCTGATTGAGTGGCAGGCTTATCACCGGCGACAACTGGTGACACGTCCAGCAGACGAGTCCCAAGGGAGGGCACAGCGATGAAGTTCGCCTCGCCGCTGGCCTTGATTTTGCTCCCGCTCCTGGCACTGATCATCTGGATGGGGCGGCCTGCACGGGGGCCTGCACGGAAAGGGGAAATCCTGTCCCTGGCTCTGCGCCTGGTCATCATCCTGTCCCTGATCCTGGCGCTGGCCGGACTGGAGATCACCCGCGGCGGGAACAACCTGGCGGTGGTATTTCTGCTGGATGTTTCTGATTCGATGTCCCAATCTGCGCAGGCGGCTGCCGCAGATTACCTGCACCAAGCGCTGGCCGCAATGGGGCCGGACGATCAAGCAGCGATCGTCCTTTTTGGCGGGGATGCACTGGTGGAGCGTCCAATGTCGCCGGGCAGGGAGATGGAGCGTTTCACTTCGGTGCCGGTTACTACTCAGACCGACCTGACGGAGGCCATCCGCCTGGGGCTGGCGCTCTTCCCCTCCGGTTCCGCGCGGCGGATGGTCATTCTATCCGATGGCGCCCATACTGCCTCTGGCCGCAGTGTCGGCTTGTCCCGGGAGGTTGCAGAAGCAGCCAGATTTGCCTCCGCAGCGGGCGTGCAGATTGTGGTTGTGCCCTTTGTCAGCCATGTGGGTGCGGAAGCCTTGCTCACCGGTGTGGATGTGCCCACACGTGTGCGCTCCGGTGATGACTTCACCCTGGATGTCTCGGTTCAAGCAAGCCAGCCGGTGCAGGCTGTGCTGCGCATCCTGGCTGAAGGACAGGTTGTCTATGAACAGGTGCACACCCTGCGCCGTGGCTTGCAGACCTTCAGCCTTCCGCTGACTGCCGGAGAACCCGGCTTTGTGAATTATCAGACCCAGATTATCCCTGAAGAGGATACCTTTTACCAAAACAACCGCCTGGATGCTTTTTCGCAGGTGGAGGGGCCTCCCAGGGTGTTGGTAGCGGCGCTGCCCGCCGGCGAACGCCTGCCCGGCGGCCAAAGCCGTCCGGACGAATATTCTGCGCTGGTGAAAGTCCTCAAGGATGCCGGTTTCCAGGTGGATGTGATCGAACCGGCTCTCCTACCTTCCGACCTGCCCGGGCTGGCACGCTACAACTCGGTAGTGCTGGTGGATGTACCTGCCCGCAGCCTGGTCCCGCGGCAGATGGAAAGCCTGCAGGCTTATGTGCATGACCTGGGCGGAGGGCTGGTTGTCATTGGCGGCCCCACCAGTTACGGCGTGGGGGGCTATTACGATACACCGCTGGAAGCGGCCCTGCCGGTGGAAATGCAGATCAAGGATGAACAGCGCCGCCCCAGCCTGGCGATCGTCTATATTATCGACCATTCCGGCAGCATGGGTGAGGCAAGCGGGGGTGTGGTCAAAGTGGAACTGGCCAAGGAGGCCGCTGCCCGTTCTGTGGAAATGCTCTTCCCCAGCGATCGGGTTGGGGTGATCGCTTTCGATGATACGGCATCCTGGGTCGTGCCGATGACGGACATGTACTCTCCAGAGTTGGTGGTCAGCGCCATCGGCAGCATCCAACCGGCAGGTGGCACAGACATCCTGGCAGGGATCCAGAGCATGGCCAGAGTCCTGCCCGGCGATCCAGCAAAGGTCAAGCATGTCATCCTGCTTACGGATGGCGGCGCTGATCCGACCGGGATCCCCGAACTGGTGGAGCAACTCTATGCGCAGGATGGCATCACCCTTTCGGCCGTGGCAGTTGGCAACGATACAGCTCCTTTCCTGGAAGACCTGGCTAACATCGGCAATGGACGTTACCACTTTACCAACGACGCCAACAGCATCCCCAGTATCTTTACAGAAGAAACCAGCCTTGCGACGCGTGCCTACATTGTCGAAGAACCATTCTTTCCGGAGGTAGTCAGTTCTTCACCCATTCTGTCAGGAATTCAATCCACCCCCAACCTGCGCGGCTATGTGGCGACCAGTCCCAAATCCCTGGCCCAGGTCATTCTCAAATCGCCCAAGGAAGATCCCGTGTTGGCTGCCTGGCAGTATGGGTTGGGACGCTCGCTGGTTTTTACTTCAGATGCGACTGGCCGATGGGCTGCAGAGTGGGTGGGCTGGCCCGGATTCGCCTCTTTTTGGGTGCAGGCTGTACGTTATACCGTTGGCGATGTGCTCAATGTTACCCTCGAAAGCAGTGTCCGGCCGGAGGGCAAACAAGCCCTGCTAAGCCTGGATGCTCGCTGGCGAGATGGGAAGTTCTTGAACGGCTACCAAGTGCAGGCCAATGTGATTGCCCCGGACGGGGAGGTCCAAGTAGTCAGCCTGCGCCAGTCCGCGCCGGGACGCTATGATGGTTTCTTTGAACCCAGGAAACAGGGCATCTATCTGCTGCATATCACCGGCGAACCGGCGGATGTAAACGGCGGCGAACGATTTTCGGCGACGACTGGCTGGGCGCTTTCCTATTCGCCGGAATACCGCTGGCTTGAGGCAGATCCGGACCTGCTTCTGCGCTTGGCGGCCCTCACGGATGGGGAGGTGGCATCCTCCAATCCGGCTGAAGTTTTTGTCCACGATCTGAAAGCCGGCCGTACCTCCCGCCCTGCCTGGCCGTGGCTGGTGGCCCTGGCTGCCCTGCTCCTGCCGCTGGATGTAGCCTCCCGCCGCCTGATCCTGACCCGCCAGGATTTCTTGCGCCTGCAGGATTGGTTGTTTGCCCGGCTCACCTTACGCAGCAGTACCAGCCAGACTGAAGCGCCACGCAGCCAGCGGATGGATGCGCTCCTCCAAGCCAAGGGGCGAGCAGTACCGAAAATGCCAGTTACTGCACCAGGACCCCAGGAGCAAATCGAACGGCGGCTTGCCGAATCATTGCCCCCCCCAGCACAAGCGCCTGCACAGATGGCCGAGGATGTAGTCAAGCCATATCAGTCGTCCCCACCAACCGATACTGCTACCTCCACCACAGCCAGCCTGCTGGCGCGCAAAAAACTGCGGGAGAAACGTGATGAATAGGACGTAAAAACGGCTCCCCGGGAAGAGAAAGCCGTTTTCTAACATATTGCTATTGTGCTGTGGACAGGTTGCAGACCGCACTAATCCTGCCACTCCAACTCGTAGTCCCCAATATGGACCGTATCACCTTCTTTGATCCCGGCTTTGCGCAAGGCTTCTTCCACGCCCAAGGCCTCCATCAATTTTTGGAATCTGCGAACTGAACCGTCATGTTCCCAGTAGGTCATGGCGGCAGAGCGTTCTATGGCGGTTCCCTTAACCCGCCATTCGTCCGCACTTTCGCGCTCGACTGTAAATGCGCGCAGATCTTCAGGCGGGCGGTAAACCGGCATGGGCAGGTCGGCTGACTCCAGCGCCGGAGTCTCAGCCAGACGGCTGGCCGCGGCCAGCAGCAATTTACGGACATCCGTACGTGCCAGGGCAGATATGGCCAGCAGGTCCACTTTTCGCTTTTTAAATTTAGATTTCAGCCCGGCAAGTTTTTCCTGAACTTCGGGCTGATCCAGTTTATTAACCGCCACAATCTGCGGCTTTTTCCCCAGCGCCGGATCAAACAGAGCCAGTTCGCTGTTGATTTGCGAGTAATCGGCCAGAGGGTCGGGGGAGAGGCCGTCCAAGAGATGAATCAGCACGCGTGTTCGCTGAACATGGCGCAGGAAATCATGTCCCAGCCCCGCCCCGTGACTAGCGCCTTCGATCAGGCCCGGGATGTCAGCAAGAACAATCGTGGTCTCTTCATCCACTTCTGCCACACCCAGGTTGGGTTCCAGCGTGGTAAATGGGTAGGGAGCGATTTTCGGCTTGGCATTGGTCAGGGCTAAAAGCAGGGTGGACTTGCCTGCATTGGGCATGCCCACTATGCCGATATCTGCGATGAGTTTGAGTTCCAAACGCAGGGTTTTCTCTTCTCCCGGTTCTCCTTTTTCGGCGGTGCGCGGGGCCTGGTTGGTGGAGCTTTTGAAATGGGTGTTGCCCCGGCCACCGCGCCCTCCCTTGCACACAATCAGCTGCTGGCCGGGCAGGGTCAGGTCGCCGAGCAGTTCTCCGCCCAAGGCGTCATAGACCACCGTTCCGGGTGGTACCAGTACGATCAAGGAATCGGCTGATTTGCCAAACTTGTTGTTCGAGCCACCTCCGCCGCCTTCCTGTGCAATAAAGCGTGTTGTATGGCGGAAAGAGGCCAGGGTGTTAAGCGTGGGCTTGACCTCAAGAATCACATCGCCGCCGCGCCCGCCATCACCACCATCCGGCCCGCCGCGCGGCACGTATTTTTCACGGCGGAAGTGCACCATGCCATTGCCGCCTTTGCCTGAACGCACGAAAATTTCTGCCTGATCAATGAACATAAAAATCGCTCCGTTGTGGGAAGATTATACCGTCTCTTGGGAAAATGCCCCGGAATTCCCGGTTGATTCTTCCTGCTTTCTTTGCTATTATGAATATGGAATGGACTTTTGGGAACAGATTGCGTTCTCATTTCGTCCTCGAATCGCAT
This sequence comes from uncultured Anaerolineaceae bacterium, assembly GCA_964387495.1. Taxonomy (GTDB): domain Bacteria; phylum Chloroflexota; class Anaerolineae; order Anaerolineales; family Villigracilaceae; genus DSXF01. The sequence continues at coordinate 7,369 of CAYLXB010000018.1, read as the reverse complement.
CATAGCAAAGATAGAAATGAGGTACCCATGCAACATAAAAAGATTCTTTTCTCAGTTGTTTTACTTCTTGTCCTTCTCGTTCAGCCCATCCCGAAGGCCAGTGCGGCTTCCTACTGCGATTCAGCACAATTTGTGGCCGACATCACTGTGCCAGACGGGACGAATTTCGCGCCGGGAACGGCTTTTACCAAGACCTGGCGGGTGAAAAACGTCGGAACCTGTACGTGGAGCACATCCTACAGCGCGGTCTATGTCAGTGGTGAGAAAATGGGGGCACCTGCTTCGGTCAATCTGCCCAATAATGTTGCCCCTGGCCAGACAGTGGACATAACCGTTCAGCTGACAGCACCTTCCAGTGCAGGTACATATCGCGGCTATTGGCAGTTACGCAATGCGGGCGGCGTCCTGTTTGGACTTGGCTCCACCGCGAACAAGTCTTTTTGGGTGGAAATCAAGGTTTCAACCACCTTTGTAACCACCTACGATTTCGCGGCCAATGCCGCCAATGCCACCTGGATCAGCGGTGCAGGAACATTGACCTTCCCCGGGACCGAGGGCGATTCCAAGGGCTTTGCGCGTAAACTGGACGCTCCCAAATTGGAGAATGGAGTTGTCGATACCCAGCCCGGCTTGTTGATGGTTCCACAGAATGTCAACAACGGCTACATTCAGGGTGTTTACCCGGCTTTCACCGTCCAGGCAGGTGACCGCTTCCAGGCCATTGTCAACTGTGAGTATGGTGCCACCAGCTGTTATGTGGCCTTCCGCCTGGATTACCAGATCGGCTCAAACCCGATCAAGTCTTTCTGGACATTTTACGAGAAATATGAGGGCCAGTACTACCGCGTGGATAAAGACCTGAGTTCATTGGCCGGACAGAATGTCAAATTCATCCTGACCGTGCTCGCCTATGGCTCACCGACCGGTGACAGGGCGCTGTGGGGTGCTCCGCGCATCATTCGCGGCGGAGGCGTAATTACGCCGGTACCAACCACCCCATCCCCGACATCGTCCTGCGACCGGGCCACTTTCATAGCCGATATCACCGTCCCGGATGGGACCATCTTTGCTGCCAATCAGGATTTCACCAAGACTTGGCGCTTGAAGAATTCCGGCACCTGTGCCTGGACGACCTCCTACTCCCTGGTCTTCGTCAGCGGTGATCAGATGGGTGGCCCAACAGCTGCCAACCTGCCCATCACTGTCGGCCCCGGCCAGATGGTGGATCTGACGGTTGGTTTCAGGGCACCGGCAACGGCCGGCAGTTACAAAGGTTACTGGCAGTTCCGCAATGCGAATGGCGTGCTGTTCGGTATCGGTGCCAACGGCACCAGCCCCTTCTGGGTGAACATCAATGTCGGCAATGGCGGCATCACTCCAGGCACCGGCTATGATTTTGCTGTCAATGCCTGCGCTGCGCAATGGACAAGCGGGGCCGGTGCTTTACCCTGCCCGGGAACCGATGGGGATGCCAAAGGTTTTGTGCTGAAACTGGATAATGCCATCCTGGAAAATGGTGCGGTTTCCAACCAGCCTGGCCTGGTCACATTTCCGCAGAACGTCAACAACGGTTATATCCAGGGCACCTACCCGGCGCTGGTGGTCAAGAGCGGCGACCGCTTCCAATCCATCGTCAACTGTGCCAATAACGCCACAAGCTGTTATGTAACTTTCCGGCTAGACTATAAACTGGCCGGTTCCAGTACAGTCAAGAATTTCTGGACCTTCAACGAGAAATTCGAAGGCCGCTATTACACGGCCAACCTGGACCTTTCATCTCTGTCCGGGCAGAACGTGCAGTTCATCCTGACAGTCCTGTCCTATGGAAGCCCAACGGGTGACCGGGCAGTATGGGTGGCGCCGCGCATTACCAATGCCAGTTCGCCTGCGACTCCCACCGTGGTTCCGCCAACATCCACCGGCGTTCCTCCGACCGCCACTGGCGTGCCTCCCACTGCCACGGGTGTGCCTCCAACGGCTACCAGCACCCAGGTGCCTCCTTCACCAACTGCCACATCCGGCACGGTTGGGTGGATGAACTACCAGAATCCAGTATACAAATTCACATTCATGATCCCGCCCAGTTCAGTGTTCGTCAACATGAGCAGCAACCAAGCCCGGATCAACCTGCCGTTTACGGCGGGCACCAACCTAAGTGAGAAGTATGTGGAAGTTTTCGTGGCAGAAAATGTGGACCCCTGCGTAGATACGGGGGTTGGTCCTGCGCAAACCAGCCAGAATGTGACCATCAACAATATTCAGTTCTTACAACAGGTTGGACAGGAAGGCGGGGCAGGCCAAATCCACGAATGGACTTCATACTCCACCCTGAAAAATAACGCCTGCATCACGCTCAGGTTTGTACTGCGCTCTGCCAACTTGGGCAATTACCCCACGCCTCCGCCTGCTTTCAATAAGGAAGCAGAGTCGCTGGTTTTTACCCAGATCATGAACACCTTCGGATGGATGCCGTAAACCGGAACTTCCCTGCCCGATAAAACCAGGCCCTGATGGTCACAAACCTTCAGGGCCTGATTTCACTCTACTCCTTTTATTCTTTTTTCCCTTTCAACACTATCCGGATGGGAGTGCCAATGAATCCGTACGCGGCCCGGATACGGTTTTCAAGGAAGCGCAGGTAGGAGAAATGTGCCAGCTTTGGCTCGTTGACATAGATCATGAATGTTGGCGGATCGGAGCGTACCTGTGTGCCATAATATAGTTTCAACGCCCGGCCCGCATGGGATGGAGCCGGATGTTCGTCCTGTGCCTGCTGGATGATCTGGTTTAATTGAGATGTTGTGATACGCGCCAGCCGCTCCTCCTGTACCTGCAGAGCCAGCGGTAACACCTGATCCACACGCTGGCCATTCTTGGCGGAAATAAACAGGATGGGAACATAATCCATGAAGTGTAATTCCTGGCGTACCTGCCTGGTATAGGTGTCCATCGTGTAGGTGTCTTTTTCCACGGCATCCCACTTGTTAACCAGAACAATACAGGATTTCCAGGCATCCAGGATAAATCCGGCGATGTGCGCATCCTGGTTGCTGATGCCAGTGGTAGCATCGATCAGGAGCAGGGCCACGTCGGCGCGCTCGATGGCCTTGAAGGAGCGTAGTACGCTGTACTGTTCCACGCCGCGCTCAATCTTTCCGCGCCTGCGGATGCCGGCAGTGTCGATCAACGTGACAGGCAGGTTTTCATATTCGATGATCGTATCGATTGCGTCACGCGTCGTTCCCGGAATCGGGCTGACGATGGCACGTTCCTGCCTGGCCAACCGGTTGAGGAGGGTGGATTTGCCGGCATTCGGTTTCCCGACAATCGCTATTTTTACACTTTCATCGTCTTCTTCGTCTTTTCCCGGCTCCGGGAAGTTCTTCACCAGATCATCCAGCAAGTCACCGGTATCTGTACCGTGGATGGCAGAGATCGGGTAAGGGGTTCCCAACCCGAGTTCATAGAACTGAGCTGCCATCTCGCGCCGTTCCAAGCTTTCACTTTTATTGACAACCAAAAAGATGGGCGGCCAGAAATTTCCATCCGGCAACTTCTTTTGGTTCCGGCGCAGTATCTCTGCCACCTCGCGATCGGGCGGCGTGACTCCTGCTTCGCCATCCACCAAAAGAAGTACCGCATCCGCATCGCGGATGGCTGCCTGTGCCTGCTGGCGAATCTCGCTGACGAAATCTGCCGAGCCAACCGAAAGCGGCGATTTTCCCCCGTGAGTTGGATCAATACCGCCGGTATCCACAACATGGAAGCGAATACCGTTCCATTCGGACTCCCCCAGCAGGCGGTCGCGTGTAGTGCCGGGCGTCTCGTCCACAATTGCCAGACGCTCGCCTATCAGGCGGTTGAAGAGTGTACTTTTACCGACATTCGGCCGGCCGACCAGGGCAACAACAGGTTTGGACATGGGATCAGGGTTGGGGGGTAGGGGTGACGACGGGGACCAGAACCACCTCCACCGTCGCGGGCAGGATCGATTCGACTTGCAAATCGGCAATCAAAAACTCGACCTGGGGAGTCAATTGGTATGTTCCGGCAGGTGAGCCGGTCACATCCACGATAACGCGCACATCCTGGGCAGAAAGTACATCCAAGAGCGGCAAAGGGCCTGAAAGGATAACATCCACGGCTTCAGGGGCAATGTGGGCATCCAGGGCAGGATCCAGGCCGATCACCTCAATATGTTTGTTCGAGAGCGTCAGGCTGCTCTGGATAGCGGTGATACCTGCCTGCACCAGAACCTCCTGGGCCCCCACCACGGAAATCCCGGTTGGAAGGTTCAAGCTCAACCTGGTGGATATGTCGGCTTTGGCGTCGTTCAACTCAAGCGCCTGGGTCTCCACGTAACCGGGCAGGGCATTCACCTGTTCAGGGTTGGCGGAGAAGACGGTCACAACCGGCGGGAAGGAAGTGATATTGGCCAGGCGATATCCGCTGGCCGGCTGGCCGCGTACCACCACTTTCACAGCCATATCCCGATAGCCACCCTGCTGGGCGACCGGCAGATGCACCTGGACGCTGGCCGGATTCAGTGTCAAACCACTGACCGCCAGATTGCCGCCATTCAGCACCTGTACAGGCAAGGATGTCTCGATATTTTCACGTGTGCCGGCCAGGTTGATAACCACGCGTAGCCGCTCTGCCTGCCCGACCAGTGATTCTGGCCCCGACACTACAACCTGTTCTGGTTTGATCACCACTTCCCCGGCCCGGAAGCCTGCGGGCAGTTCACCGGTGAGAACGGACTCGACGGTCAGGGTTTGTGAGGCCAGCCGTTCCAGCGTGAATGTTGCCGCCACCGGGTTGGCAGAAACGATACGCACCGGCCATTCGGTTACCTGGATTTGAAAGTCAAGCGTATGCTGGCCGACTTCCAGCCCCGAAAGGTCGAGCAGGGCACGCACCGAGTTTGGGTGGGCGGTAATTTTCTCCCAGATCGAACGAGGGGCACGCAAGGTCACTTCCACCTGCTTGGGCAAAGTACTTGTCAGTACCAGGCTGGGGTCCTGGCCGACGATCTCAACAGGGATGGGGCTGGGATAGACTCGCACCTGGTCCGGATCCGAGGAGGTAACTGCCGAGATCCAGACGGCCAGCGCCAGGGCAAAAGCCCACAGGAGCGTGCGAAGATTCGTGCTAAAGCCGCGCCACATGTTCAATCATCCTTGTGGGGAAAAAGGTAAGGGAAGTAGCGCCTGAAAAAGCCTTTTTTTGCTTCCTGGTCCGGGCGGAAGAAGGCAATGAGAATGTTTTCCAGGCGTTCCGCATCCAGGCGGCGGATCATGCGGCCTGCATGGGCGATGGAGATCGAGCCGGTCTGCTCGGAGACAACCACGGCTACCGCGTCGCTGACCTCGGATATCCCCAGGGCGGCGCGGTGGCGCAGGCCCATCTGGCGTTCGGGGGAGCGGGCGAGAATCCCGCTGGCGGAGAGCGGCATGACGCAGGCGGCGGCCACAATGCGTCCACCGGCAATGATCACGGCCCCATCATGGAGGGGAGTGTTGGGGTAAAAAATCTGGATGAGCAGTTCAGGGGTGACCTTTGCCCATAATTTAACGCCGCTGTTCACATATTCATCCAGGCTGTCAAGGCGCTGGAGGATGATGAGTGCCCCATGCTGGCGGGCGGAAAGCCTTGCTGAAGCGCTGACCACGGCACGAATACCGTCCTGTAATTCCGTATCTGCGGGCTTACCCGGTGAGGGAATAAATGTGCCGGCACGGCCAATGCGCTCCAACGTCCGGCGAATTTCTGGCGCAAAGATCACCGGGATGGCTAACAGCAGGGCCGGCAAGGTTGTGGTCAACAACCAGGAAAAGGCCGGCAGGGAAACCAGGCTGGTCAACATGGCTACAAGGATGACCAGGAATAGAATGCCGCGCAACAAGGTCATGGCCTGGGTGTCGCGCAGGCTGTAGAGCAGGCCAAAGAATATCAACGTCACCAGCAGAATATCGAGGATACTCAGCCAGTCAAGACGTTCGAATATAAAAAGAAGATCATTCAGTAATTCAGCCACAAGTAACCGGTATGAACGCAGAGACGCAGGTGGCTGCGTCTCTGGCGGGGTCTATATTGGACGCAGGATGCGGTCCTGCCTGAGTTGTTTGAAGAGCAGGACGGTGCCGGGCGGCTGTGATTCGAGCGCGGCGTCTGTCCAGGCTTGCACTCCCAGGGCTTGCGGTGTGCGGCGCTCATAGCCCAGTTTTTTCCATACACTTTCATGGGCAGCGATGGCAGCAGGAGGAAAGACCAGTGCAGCTTCACATTGCAGGTCCTGCGAGGCGCGTTCCAGCTCGTTGACCAGGGTTTCGAGCGCCGGCTCAAGCGGGCTGTCGGTGTTGATGTACAGGTCAGGAACGCGCGCCACCAAGTTCTCCACCTGCCAGCCGGCAACGCCCACCAGCCTGTTATCCAACTGAAGGAGCAGATAAGCCTTTTCGCCAAAGGCCGCCATGACATCCTCTGCCGAGAGATTCTGCCTGCCTCCGCTCAGGCGGGTGATCAATGCAGCAATCTCCTCTGAATTACGAGGTTTACCACGCTGGACAGCGAATTCGCCCTTGGGACCCTGTTTGAGAGTGAGAGGAACGGTTTCGGCAGAGGGGGAAACTTCCTTCCAGGCGGCAGTGACCTGCTTCCATAACTCTTCGTATGAGCCGGTGTTGCGGACCACGACCCTGGCAGCGGAAATCTTGTCTTCCTGCGGGCTTTGCGAACGCACGCGTGCCAACGCCTCTTCCTGGCCCATGTCTCGCTTGCGGATCAGACGCTCCACCTGAATCTCTTCGGGGGCGTATACAACCCAGACAGAGTCCAGGTGCTGGCGCAGCCCGCCTTCGAGCAGCTTGATGGCTTCAATGACAATAACCTTCTGGCTTGCGCGGCGAACCATGATATCCACCGCCTGCTCGACAAGGGGGTGGACGATGGCCTCAAGCTGTTTGAGGGCTTCCGAATCCGAAAAGGCGAGGCGGCCGAGTTTGGCGCGGTCCACCTGCCCGTCCGGACCCAGTACCCATTGACCAAAGGTATCCACCACCATTTGGTAAGCAGGTGCCCCTTTGGCGTAGGTGCGGTGAGCCAGCGCATCGGCATCAATCGTGTAAGCGCCAAGATGCTCCAGCATTTTGCGGACAACGCTCTTGCCAGTGGCGATGTTGCCCGTAAGACCGATGACGTATTTGCCAGGCCACTTGCTCACGGCTGCTCCTTATCGAAGATGATTGAACACAGGTGTGTCCATTTTACTTCGTTTTTCTGGAAAACTCAAAATAAATTCCAGTGTCCAATCGACTGAGGTTCGGACTTAAGTTCGGACAGGGTATTGAACCAAAGTGGTGAAAGACAG
>CAYLXB010000017.1:0-53954 GCA_964387495.1 uncultured Anaerolineaceae bacterium | reverse complement strand
CCTGACTATTTTCCACCAGAGGCTTGCTTTTGTCAAATACTTACTTTACGCTGTATTATCTGCATGTTTTCTTTCCTTTAAGAAGGTCAGCCTCCGAACCGCTGCCAGGGCCATCCCAAGCCCAAGAACCAGCATGGCGATTCCGTGACTCTTTTGATTGGCGCTCACGCCTCGCTGAAAGGACAGGAGGGCGCTCAATGAAAAATTCGCAGAGTAACCTCCAAAGGTATACCTGATTACACTGCTGGCATAAAAAAGGGCACCCGCGAGCAAAGCCCCCATGGAAAAGAAAGAAAATCGTTTTGTGTACAGGGTGGTTGTGACAGCATAAGCCAGTAACCCCAGGGCGGCAACGATCGACAATCCAAGAGAAAAATCAATAATCTGGTAAAGTAAACTCGGTACAATACCAAGGATCAGGCAGATAACGCAGGAAATGATAACTGCCAGGGGAGTTATTGTAGAATGACCCGTTCGGCCCTTGTTTGCCATCGGAAATCCGCAATCCGCCAGCCCAGAACTGCTTCTTGATTACCTCTTCACGATACCACGCCTGCGCTCCACCCGAATCTGTGTTGAACGGCCATCAAGAAAATACGCGTCCAGCACGTAGGATGTAAGGCTGCCCAGGAAATATGCAAGAATATCGATCCAACTGAAACTGCTTCCCAGCAGGATACCGGCCAGGCTTTCCTCGCCGAATCCCAAACGAGCAGACAGGTGGAAATATTGTGAAACTTCCACCCCGCAGGCAAAGGCGAACACCCCGACCGCAAGGGGGAAGGGTGGAACGTTCCGAAAAGCCTCCACTAAGTGGTAGATCAACATAACCATTAAAAAGTCGCTGGCGTACGACCGGATGAACTCGACCTTCGAGAACACGGTCGCCACCAGGATTTCGCTGATGAAGATCGTGACTGCAATCAACAAGTGTTTTGTTTTCATTTCAAATCATCAGGTAGTCAGGGCCAAACCATCCCCTGGGTGGCAGGATCGAACATAGGCATCCAAAACGAACTGGATTTTAGTCAGCAGGATTTGCTCCGGCGTAAGAACGCCGACTCTGTCGAGCACCGGGTACAGATCCGGTAAATACTGCTTCACCAGGGTCACCGGCAAGGGGGGGTGTTCGAGTCTCTCCAGCATTTCCGCAAGAGCTCGTTGTACTCTTGTATCGGTCCAGTAATAGCGGATGCGGTCACTTAAGCTGTATTTACGCTTGAAAGATTTTTCTCTTTCATTCCCGTGATAATACTTGAGCCAGTATTCCGGCCGCTCCAACATGACTTCATCCAACACAGGAATAATATTCGAACGCTCGCCTGGAGAAAACAGCTCGTTCTCGATCATCGCCAGTGCAAAGACCGCCTCGCGGAACGCAAAAGTCAGGCCGGGGCCAACCTTGAGAATGGCAAAATGATCCCGTACCAGGTTTTTCAAAGCCTGAAACGCCTGGTAATCTGTGGAGTGCGCCTCAAAGATAATCGCTTGATCTTCGCTGAATTTTGCCAGATACTGCGCGGCATCTGCCTGATAAGGTAAAACAAAATCGTCTCCGAACTCCACGCCCGGCTGGACGACAACCGCAATGACACGCTCCCAGGTAGATTCCAGGCCTTCTTTTAAAAATGCATCCCGCGTAGCCTCGATCGTCTGTTGCACATCTTCGACCTTGGTCACGCGGACACCTTCTTCATACTCCGTCGCACCACCAGGGATGGGGACTTCCGTTCCGATCACATAGCGCAAATTTCCACTCCCTGCATTCTCAGCCACCTTCGCCAGCCTGGCCGTTCGCCCGGCCGAAATCTCAATATTCACATTTCCTTCGGGGTCATCGCCGAGTCGCATGCTGCAATCCAAATGAATTTTGACGAATCCCGCCTGCACATAATCGCGGACCAATGTTTCTGCTTTCATCATCGCACTGTCTGCGGGTTCGGCCTGCCAGACCGACGGTCCCAAGTGATCTCCACCCAGGATTATGTTCTCGAAGGGAAGACCATTTTGCTCTGCAACCCTGTGCACATGGCGGACAAAATCCGCAGGTTTCATCCCCGTGTAACCGCCAAACTGGTTGACCTGGTTGCAGGTGGCTTCGATCAAGGGTCGTTCCAGGCTTCGCAAGGTCTGTTTCAAAACATAGGGGTGCGCCGAGCAAACCGAAGGGATTCCCCGCGCTTCACCGCGCTTTTGCGCAGCCAAAATCTCATCCAGGTACATATTTCATGGCCTTCTCAAACGTAGGCTGAGCTTCCGTCCCGCCGGCTTTTTGTGTGGACAACGCACCGCATGCACAACCCAGACGTAAAGACTTCTCCAGTTCCCATTGTTTCAAATATCCGTAGAGAAATCCGGCATCAAAGGAGTCGCCGGCACCAACGGTGTCCACGACTTTCACGGGGATGGAAGCAACTCTGACCGCCCCGGATTTGCCTACTCCCAGCGCGCCTGCCTCCCCAAGTTTGATCGCCAGCGTCTCCACCCGGGCTCCCAGCCTGTCCGCCGCCAGGTCTACGTTTACATCCCTTGAGAGCGATAAGGCTTCCTTTTCATTTGGCAGCAATACATTTGTGACCGAAAGTAGCTCGTCGAAACCAAACCATTTTTCAGCCGGGTCGTAATTGGTATCCAGCGAGGTGGTCAGTCCAAGTTTCCTGGCACGGCGAAACAGGTCAGGCAAGCCGGCTTGCAGGCCGGTCTGAAGGAAATAGGATGCAACATGCAAATGGCGGGTTTGGCGGAGCAAATCGTTCGGGATGTCTTCAGCCCGTAAAGCAGAAATCAGGCCGGGGTAAGTCAGGATTGCCCGGTTGGCGCCTGAACTCAGGATCACGCTCAAGCCGGTTGAACCGCCCTGGGCTTGGATTACATGCGCGATATTCACATCCCGCTTTTGCATTTCAGTGAGCATGAAACGGCCAAAGACATCCTCGCCGCAGATGCCGACGAAAGCAACCTTCAGTCCCAGGCGCGCCGCGCCGCAGGCAAAGATGGCCGACGAAGAGCCAATGGTGAGCACGGCAGACTCGACCAGTCTCTCCACCTGCCCGAACTCAGGCCGCACAGCACCGGATAAGATCAGGTCGGGATTGATCTCACCTGCGACAAGAATATCAAAAGGCGTGCCCATATCCTTCCTAATAGGTCTGGTACCAGTTAAAAGTAGCTTCTGCCTGATAGAAGTCGTACACCGGTTTGCCCAGTGCATTACAGAGAGATGTGAGCCGGGACAATCTTTCTTTGCCAACCGTACGCAGGAAATTCACCCGCTCCTCGCGGCCCATTTGCACGGTTTCCTTCCAGACCGCGCGCCCTACGGCAATTCCGCTCGCGCCCGCGTTGCAGGCAGCCGCAACCTGGCGCACGAAGATTTCGTAATCTACAGCCGCCGACAGGAGGATCCATGGGTTACTGGAGGCAGATGAAATTTCCCGAAAAGCCGCCGTCCATTTGGATTCGTCGGCGTCTGCAATATCCAGCGGGAATTCAGCCTTGAGAATATCGATATTGAGCCGGGTCAGCCTCCTGGCAGTTTCCACAACAACATACCGTTTTTCTTCGGAATTCAGTTTTTTATTTTCTTCCAGCGCATAGGAAAGCGGCTCGAGCATGAGAACCAAGTCATGTTTTTGGCAATCTTCTGCCACTTTCGCCGTAAAATCTTCGATCTCGCTGGCAGTAGATGAATCGGGATGGTAGTAAACCAGCAATTTGATTGCGCTGGCGCCCATGCGCTTGGCCTTCTCCACCGACCAACCGGGAATGATCTGCGCGTGACGGGCCATCGCGTCACCAGTGTACCCGGTGGATTCAAGTGCAACAACCAGTCCAACGTTCCCGGGAATCGCGCCTTGGGCAATGGCTTGCGCCGCGGATACTTCAGGATCGAGCAAAACAGCAGTTGCATCCCCGGCCAGGGTGGAGGTAATATCAAGTTTGAAGCAGGAAAGCTCCCCATTATCTGTAAAGACGGGGTTGGCTTTACGTAGGTTTTGGCGATGATCCAACGCCAGAGCAGTAAATGTGCCACGCGGGGAGGCAATTTGTTGCAATCCACGAAGTTTGCCGATGGTTATTGATCTCATGGTAAGTCCAAGTATCAAATCAGGGACAGGTTCCCAGCCAGGCATCCAGTTTGCGATGCTTGTAAATTGTGCTGAAGCCAAGCTTCTTCGACTGGCGGCAGAATTCCCGAAAGTCGCCGGGTAAATCGGTGTATTCTGCAGCAAATACAGGTTTGTTAGCCCGAATGTAAGGCAGCATATCTTCTGCCCAATTATAGTAAAAGGCATCTTCGGTGATGGCAAAGTCAAAAACGCCAACCAAATCCCTGGTCTGATTGGATGCGTTTTTTTGGCCAATGGCCAGGCCGCGGTTGTGAGCTTCGTTCGCCAGCCAGAGCGCATATCCCAACTGGTCTTTGTATGTCAGCGGGAAGCCGGTCTTGTTGGTGTAGATTTCCATGTTGTCGGGTTCGAGTGCATCGAAGCATTTGGCTTTGCACAGGTCGAGGCGGGCCAGCATGATGGGGGCAAGCAAGTCAATGCGGCGGATGTCCAGCCATTTCTCGCCCGGCCAGCCGTCATAATCTTTACCAAGCACTTCAGCGGGGAATAGATCCTTATCAGGGCGCCAATCTTCCCTTGAGCCGACGCTGACATAACCGATCACCTTGCGGCCCCTGGCATGCAGTTCATCAATGACGGATTGATCAACATAAAGGTCAATATCGTAAACGTCAGCCTCAACATGCGTGTCAATGTCATTGTTGCCGATCTGCCATTGCCAGGTGAGACCCGCGTCGGGACACCACCAATCCGACGATTTTTGTGTTTTATGTGAAAGTGAAGATGTGCTTTTCATTGGGTTAGTTGTTGCCTCTGATTCCTAAACGACATGATGTTTGAACTGCGGCAGGTAATCCTTATGTTGGGCGAACAATTCGTTGGTCATCTGGCGGATCTCAGCCAGCGAGAGAACGGACGCAGTCAACGGGTCGTGGCAGATGGCCCGATAGATCATGGTGGGATCGCCCGCCAATGAAGCCTGGATGGACATCTCTTCGATGCCGCTGGATAGCTGGGTGAGCAGGGCACATTCGGGCGGCAGCGCGCCGACGTGCATGGGGTGGAATCCAGCACGGTCCACCAGCACAGGCACCTCAACGCAGGCACCCTCAGGCAGGTTTGTGATGAGCTGCGTATTTTGAACATTACCGTTGAATTTGAATGGCTCGCCGCCCTGTAGGGCGTTGACAATACAGGCGGCATATTCTTCGCCTCTCTGCAAGTCTTTCGCAGTGAGCGGACGTTCGAGTTCCGCCTTGACCTGTTCTTCCCAGGTAGCTTCGTTGTGTTGGTATTCCTTGAGAATGTATGCATACTCGCCTGGATTCCAACCCGCACCATGCGTGCAATATTTTTCGATCAGGTCGGGGCGCTTGCGAAACCACCAGTTGTACTCGGAGTTGTGACCGCTCGACTCGGTGACATATTTTCCAAGCGCCAGGTACATTTCATTCCGCACCGGTTCTTCGTTATATATTTCGGGCCGCTCGGTGATGGCCGTGTGAATGAGCGGGTAAGCATCCTGGCCCTTCCACTCGTACTCCAGGTACCAGGCCTGGTGATTGATGCCCGCACAAAGGTAGTCGATTTCCTCATAGGGCGCGCCGATCCACTCCGCCAGCATCATTGCAGTGCCCTGTACGGAGTGGCACAGGCCGGTGGTGGAAATAAAGGTCTGCTTCTGGATGGCAGACACCAGCATCGCCATCGGGTTTGTGTAGTTGAGTAGCACAGCCTTCGGACAGACTCTTTCCATGTCACGCACGATATCCATCATTGGATTGATGCTGCGCAGGAATCGGAAGATGCCGCTCGGACCGCGCGTATCGCCGACATTGATGTCAACACCGAATTTCTTGGGGATTTCGATGTCGTGCCGCCAGACCTCTGTGGAGCCGGCCAGGATGGTGGTAAGAACTGCATCTGCACCTGTTAGCGCTTCAACCCGGTCCAGGGTCGCTTCCACCTTCGCGGGGTGATTTCCTGCCGACACTAATTTTTCCACACCCTTTTTGGCCCACGCAAGCCGTTCGGGGTGGATATCCATCAGTGAGATGGTAGCGTCCTGTAACAATGGAAAGGTCAGGATATCGCGTACAAGTTCATGAGTAAATCCCAAACTGCCTGCGCCGATGAAGGTAATTTTCGTCATGTGGTTTCCTCTACGTTTTAGTCTTTGGGCGATAGGCAGCGGGTCTTGATCCGGATTTTATTCAACTCGACCCGCGCCGTCCCACTCAGATGGTCTCAGCGTTTCACACCGCTGAGCGCAATCCCTTCGACAAACTGTTTCTGGGCGATGAAGAATATGATAAGCAGCGGCAAAATGGACAGGAATGCCCCTGCCATCAGCACGGTGAATTTTCCACCGAGTTGAAGTTGCTGTTGGAAGAACGACAGACCGACCGTAAGTGTGGTCTTTTGCATGTCGGTGGGCAGGTAGACAAGCGGATGTAGCAGATCATTCCAGGCGTCCTTGAAGACAAAAATGGACAGTGCGGCAACCGCCGGTTTCGAAAGCGGCAGGTAGACGCGCCAGAAAATGTCGAATAGCGAAGCGCCATCCATGCGGGCCGCATCCACCAGGTCACGCGGGATGGTGAGGAAATACTGGCGCAGCAGGAAAGTCCCAAAGGCTCCGCCCCAAAACGCAGGCAGGATGAGCGGCCATTGAGTCCCGATCAGGTGGAGATATTTGAAGATGATGAAGTTGGGAATGAGCGAAACCTGAGCGGGGATCATCAGCGTAGCGAGCAAAAGCCCAAAAAGAAAATTTCGCCCCTTGAATTTGACGATGGCAAAGACAAAGGCTGCCATGGCACAGGTCAGGACCTGACCGACGACCATCAGAATCGAAAGTTTGAAACTATTGAATGTCAGATAGAAGAAGGCCTGGTTTGGCAGGTCTTCGAACAGGTCAACGTAATTTTGCAGTGTGAAGGGATTTGGGATGATGTTGCGCGAGAATTGCGCTGCAGGTTCGCGTAACGAAACCGAGACCATCCACAGGAAGGGTAGCAGCATGCTCACCGCGCCGAGGCTGAGCAAGATATACGTACTGATGTCGAGCAGAAGTTTTTGCAGTGACTTGGACATTGTGCACCCTATTCGTAGACCACGTAACGACGTTCCCACCAGAACATGATGCCCATGAAGATCGCCACCAGAAGCGCCAGTTGGATGGCCTGCGCACTGGCATCGCCCATGCGGAAGAAATGAAAGGCGTTGCGATAGATCGAGTAAACCGCCACGGGCACGGTGCTGTCACCATGACCCCGGCGTGTCAGCATGTAAATGTAATCGTAGGCCTGGAAGGCGTTGATGGCGGAGATGAGCGTCTGGAAGAAAATGCTTGGCGTGATCAACGGGAGGGTCACCTTGAAAAACTGCTGGAGATCACCGGCACCATCCAGCGAGGCGGCCTCATAATAATCACGCGGGATCGCAGTCAGTCCCGCCAGGAAGATGATCATGCCCTCACCGACAGCACCCCACACGTTGACGATCACCACCGACATCATGGCATGGTCCGTGCACAGCCAACAAATGGGCGCCAGTCCAAGGCTTTCCAGCATCCAATTCAGGATCCCGGTATCCTTGCCGTAGATCATGTTCCAGACTAGCGCGGTCGCCACCGCCGAAGTGACGGCCGGCAGGAAATAGACGGTGCGGAAGAAAGCCACGCCGCGGATATTGCGATTGAGCAACACCGCCAACACCAGTGAAATTCCCACCACACCGGGCACATACAGCGCGGAGAATTTCAGCGTGTTCACGAAGGCTTCGATGTAATCCTTGTTCCGAAACAGGGCAATAAAATTAGACAGCCCTGCAAAGGTGGGTGGATTGATCAAGTCCCAGTCGAAGAGACTTAATCCTAGCGTCGCCAGCAGGGAGCCGATCGTCCCGAAAGCCAGGCCAATGATGGTCGGGACAAGCATCAGCCACAGCCAGAGTTTCTCTCGCCCAAGGGGTTTGAGGCCGTAATCCATAAAATTCTCCGCATTCATCATCCATTCCCCCCTTCCATATCTTGGAAAGGGGGAATGGGGGAATATGTCACTTATTGATTCGCCAGCACTTCATCCGCGCTCACGATCACTTCTTCGAGCGTTGTGGTCAGATCCGCCTCGCCATCCCAGACCGGCGTCAGGCCGTCACCAACCACGCCGGCCCATTCTTCATAACCTTTGAAGACCGGCTTCATATGGGCAAACGCGACCGAGTCGAGGAATACGCGCTGATCGAGGTTGCCGGGCTGCTTGAGATACGCGTCACTTTCCGCCACGGATTTGAGCACCGGGATGGCAAATCCCAACTCTGCCAGCTGCCCTTGTCCGGCCTCACTCAAGGCGAATTGGATGAACTTGAAGGCTTCGTCCGGATGTTTGGAATCCTTTGCAACCACAAAGCCGGCGCTGTTCACGCTGGTGGCCTGCCCTGCGGGGCCTTTTGGCATGGGCGCTACATTGAAATTAAGTCCAGCCTGCACATAGCCCGGCACCGCCCAGTGGCCGATTGTGGTCATCGCTGCCATGTTCGCCTGGAACAGGTCTCCGGCGAACTCACCGGCTGCAGTCGGTGTCGGCATCACACCCTCTTTGTACAGGCTGTCGATGTACGTCCAGGCTTCGCGTGCGCCGCCCTCGCCGATCAACGTCTTGGTGTGATCCGGGCTGATAATCTCACCGCCGTAGGCCCAGATGGCCTCGCTCCACAGCAATTCCATATCCCAGGTATCAGACCAGAAACCGAACTGATCGACCTTTCCATCGTTGTCCGTATCGAGCGTCAATTGTTTCGCGGCAACAAGCAGGTCATCATAGGTCCAGTCCGCGGTGGGATATGCCACATTCGCTGCATCGAACATATCCTTGTTGTAAAAAAGCACAATGGTCTGGAAATCACGCGGCAGGCCATAGTAACCGTCCGCTGTTTTATAAGCGGTCAATGTCTGTGGGTAGAAACCATCCAGGAAGCCGGGTACCTTGTCAATGTACGGCTGAAGGTTCAGCAGGGCGCCGCGGCTCTGCCAGTCCAGGAAGAGCGGCGCATCCATCGCGAACACATCCGGCGGCGTCCCGCCCGCCATCAAGGTATTCAATTTCGTCCAATACGAGTCCCAGTCTGCCACATCCACCTTTACGGTGATATTCGGGTTAGCCGCATGGAAATCATCCACCACCGCCTGCCAAACCGTCAATTCCTCCGGCGCGCCCCACATGGTGAATGTGATTTCTACCGGTCCATCCCCGGCAGGTTTTGCACCTCCACCGCAAGCAGCAAGCAACAGACTTGCAGTCATAAGAACGAACATCAACTTTTTCATGCTTCTCTCCTTTCGATTGATTTTGAACTGTGTCAGGATGCGAACAAAATTATCTTCCTTGGTCCGCCTCCTTTCACAAATTCAGTTTTACGACCGCTTCCAGGTTATTCGGACGGTCTGGATTCAGTCCTTTCGCCAGGGAGCGATAGAACGCCATTAATTGCAGGACGGGAAGATACAGGACCGCGCGCATGTTCTCAGGTATGTCAGACTCGAAAGCGATATCCACACCCGCCTCGCCCAACGCGACGACTTTTCCTCCGAGAGCCTGCATCTCGTTCAAGACAGCTCTTTCTTGTTTGGAGTTTAACTCCGATACCAACCCTACCACAACAGCCTTCTCGTTGACCATACTCATTGGCCCGTGACGGAATTCCATGAAGTGGAACGGTTCGCTGTGGGAAAGGGTCATCTCCTTCATTTTAAGGCTTACCTCGCACGCCAGCCCGTAACGGATTCCAGAACCAAGGAAATAAAAACGGTCGAAGTCCAGGTTCCCGCCAATCTCTTGGGCAAACGGCTCGTATTTTGTCATCAATCGTTCGCCAGCCCCGGGTAGTTTTTCCATCACATTGAGCAGTTCATAATGGCGGCCCATTCGCGCCCCAAACGCAGTCGCAGCCGTGAACATCGAAGCAAACGAACGCGTCTGCGCCACGGATTCTTCCTGCCCCTTGTCAATCACCACCGGGAAATCCGCCAGTGGAACTAATTTCTCATTGTAATTGCTGATGACGGCCACATCCCCCCAGTCCGACTTTTTGAATTGATCTACAGCTTTCACGGTTTCGGTCGTGGTCCCGGACCGGCTAATCGCCACCAGCAAGCATGCCGGAACAGGGCGTTTCAATTCGGTGGAGAGGGGATCGCCTAAATGCGGGATGACGACCTTCGGATTCAGCAATAACTCACTGGCTGGAACCGCGCGGGACGGTGTACCGGTTAACTCTTGATACAGTGCGGCCGCTGCCATTGACAGGTAATACGTCGAGCCGCAGCCAGTGAATATGGCGTGTTCGTATTTCCCGGCGGTCTCGGGCCTTTCAACGCCATCCCAGGCATGCATGCCCTGTGTCCAGGCTTCTGTCTGTGATCTGATTTCACGATAGGTCGCGTAACCCTGTGGGAGACTCATGGCATTAACCTTTGAGTAAAAGGATAAGTTTTTTCTCGTATTCGCCAAGCATGCGCTCGGCGATCTCTGCAGTCGGGGTGGCCGGCTGGCGCACGACATTGTTACCAATAGTTGCCAGCATTTCATCCAGAAATGCCTCGATGCGCCGCCACAACCGGACGGGTGGATGCGGTTTTCCCTTTTTCAATACTTGTTGTACGGTGGCAGCAGCGCTTTCAAGCGAGAATCTGATTTCAGGATAAGCATCGAGGCGGGCGGGCAGGATGTTCTCGAGTTCGAAGAAGCGTATCTGTGTTTCTTTGCTGGAAAGGTAACGCAACAGTGCAAGGGAAGCCTCCTCGAGGCGTGGGTCGGTTCGGACGTTCTTCCAAACTACAAGGTGGTCGCCTCCGACCCACGGCACGCCCGGCAAGGTGGTCACGTCCAAGTTTTCGCGCACTTTGGGCGCGGTGCCTGGATCATTCAACAACGCGTCGGCGACCTCAATCCCGCCAACCAGTGTGGCCGCCTTCCCCTGGGCAAAAGCCTGTGTACAGGCTTCCACAGACATCTCCTGCAATGATGCGGGCACAAATCGCAATAACTCAAAGAATTGCATCAAGCCGGATTTGGACACAACATTTGCAAATAAGGGTGTCACGCCATCTTTACTCACGAAGTCCCCGCCATTGGCGCGTACCCAGGAAGATGCAACATGAACCAGGTCAGCATAGGCGTGTAAGGATGGGAAGATCCAGGGCGTTATACCCTTCTGCTTCAAATCAGAAAAGGTTTCCAGCATGGCTTCGGGGGTGGCAAATGCCTTTACGGGATCTGCTTTTACTTGATCCAGTAAATCCTTGCGGTAAAGCAGAACAAAAGTATAGATGCTCCACGGAAGCGCCCAGATACCGGGCAAGGGCTGCATGACCACGGTTTCCCAAGCAGCAGGCAGGAACTGGTCCGGCCGACCGATTGTGGCAAACTCATCATTGCTGAGAGGCCGCAATGCATCCAACATTGCCATTGTTGCGCCCCAGGTTGATCCGATCTGTGAAATGTGCGGCCCCTTCCCCTCGATTGCATCCATGAGAAGCAATTGCCAGGCGCGCTCCCAGCCCACACGTTGCAACTTTATCGAAAGGGATGCCCCGCTCTCGAATGGTTCCAGCAACGTCCGCAAGGCAAGTAAATCTTCATCGGAATCGGCGATCGATAAAAATTTCAACTCATTCATTTTTGTCTTCCACTTCCAAGCACTCGTTGTGCATTCCCATAATAGACTTGCTTCAGCACGTCATCGGGCAGGTATAGTCCATGCACCTGCCAGCGTCCCTGGAGCGGGACATCGCCGGGGTTGTAGTTGAAATATTCATCGTCGGTTTCGAGGAATCGATAGGCGATTCGATAGGCATCCAGGTCTGGTCCCATGTCAGAGCCGAACAAGATCCGGTCGGCATAGTTAACAAAAAAGCGTCGTGCAGTATAGGGCTGTCGTCCCAGCTCGCCAATTCGGGCGCTGATGTCCACATGGAAATTCTTGCATCGGTCGAGTAATGCGCCCACCCAACCAGGGTTCTCGGCATAACAGCCCACATGCGCACCGATGAAAGTTGTATTCGGATGGCGCGCCACAAGGTTGGCAAAACCCTCCATGATGCTCATAAAAGACGGAAAAGGCGGACTGGTAAAGGCCCAGTCCGGATGTTCCCCCAGCTCTTCCCAGCGTTCGTTGGCCTCATCGATCGGATCGAAGAACGCCACCGGATCAGCCACATGGATCATGACCGGCAACCCCAGTTCCCCGGCGGTCTCCCACAGCGGGCTCAGGCGCACATCATCGACTTTGACCAATTCGCCCTTATGATCGCGGACACGCAATCCAAATCCCTTCCAGATCTTCAACCCTTGTGCCCCCCGTTCTTTCTGAACCCTGAGCCTGCTGGCTGCCCATTTCGGGAATCCATCCCCCATGTCCTTCCACTTCATCCAATTGACGCCGCCAAAAATTTGGAAGCGCTCCGGGGCTCTTGCCTTGAAATAATCAAGGTGTGCATTCAGAATATCTTCGCCCCACCCGCCATCCAGGTCAACGTACTGAGTGACCCCGGCTTCATCCAATGTGTCGAGCAACTCTGCCAGTGGCTTTTTATCCCACCCTCCACCAAATGGCTCTCCGAGATGGTTATGCGCGTCGAAAACGGGGAATCGAGGCGTATCGATCCGGGTGGTTTTGGTTACCAGCTGAGGCTTCGGACGAAAGTTTGCCAACAGCATAAAAAATCACCTAAGCAACAATTACTTCAATTCCCAATGCTCGCAGGGATTCGGTGAACTCGGAATCCGTTCCGCTGTCTGTGACAAGCGTGCGCATGGTGGTCAACGGGGCAAGAAAAGCGGTGGAGACCACGCCGCATTTGGTATGGTCGGCGACGACAATCGCCTCGCGTCCTGCATTCAGGATGGCGCGATCCGTCAGCGTTTCGGGCAGATAATCATTTGTCAGTCCCTGTTCCAAGTTGATGGCGCGAATGCCGATGATGACTTTGTCCGCTCGCACCTCATCCAGGGCCTGTTCGGTGATATGGCCGATGAAAGACAACTCGCTGTCACGCAGCATCCCGCCCAGGGCAATCAACGAAATATTTTCCCTCTCAGACATCAGGTTGATCACAGGAAGTGAATTGGTAATCACGGTGATGTTCTTTGCCACAAGGTGCTGCGCGGCTTGAAGGACGGTGGTTCCAGAACCGAGAAAGACCGTTTCTCCATCCTGCACCAGCATCGCAGCCGCGCGGCCGATGCGCTCTTTTTCGGCTTCCTGTTCATGGCTTCGGCGCAGGATTGGCTCCTCCGGCGCAGCCTGGCGGACAAGGATGGCACCACCATGCACACGCCGGACCAGTCCCTGCTCTGCTAAAGTTTCCAGGTCCCGGCGTGCAGTTGCCTCACTGATGCCGAACTGTTCGCAAATTTGCGACACCGAGAGCCGCCCGGCCCGCGCCAGCAGTCGCGTCAATTCGTGTTGGCGTTCAAAACTGGACAAGGTGTCGAAGGCCGTCATAATCAATCCTAATCAATCACAATCAATCATCATTATAATCATTTCTGAAAGTATTTCAAGAGGCAATCAACAGAAAGCAAGGATCTTCATTTCCACCTGCCATCTCACCCCGAGACGGCACTTGTCCCCCGGGAAATTCACAGTAATTTATTGCCATGAAAGCAAGAAGCCACCCTTGCGAGTGACTTCTTGCTTTTCGAGGGCATCCCAAAATGCAGCCGAATCTACCGCCTCAGCCGCCCCAAGGATGGATCGAGCCGCCAGTATACCGTGGTTGTGTAAACCTCAAATGTATTGTCCGCCGTCAACCTTGATGACTTCGCCTGTAATGTGCCCGGCCTTCCCGGAGCACAGGAAAGTTACCATGTGCGCAATATCCTCCGGCTGGCCGATCCGCCCCATAACGATTTGTGCGACGAAGCCGTTTCTCACGTCCGGTGGCAGAGCCTGTACCATGTCAGTATCGGTGATGCCTGGCGCAACGACATTGACATTCACGCCATACGGCCCCAAATCTCTGGCCGCCGACTTGCTCAGGCCGATGATTCCCGCCTTCGCAGCCGAATAGTTCGGGCCGGCCTCGCGGCCGCGCAGGCCGTGTATGGACGATATGGATACAATTTTCCCGGATTTCTGCTGGCGAAAATGCCATGAGACAGCATGGATATAGTTAAATGTGCCCTTGAGGTTCACATTCACTACATCATCCCATTGTTCCACTTCCATCTCCCAGATGGGGCGGTTTTGGTGAATTCCCGCATTATTCACAAGAATGTCCAGTCGTCCCAGGCCGGATATCACTTCCTCGACAACTTGCCCGGCGCGTGCGAAATCCGTTACATCCGCCTGGATGGCCAGGGCACGCCTTCCCAGCTTATTTATTTCGGCCACGACATTCTGGGCTTCGGCCGCGATTTTGAGATCGACAATGGCAATCTCCGCGCCTTCCGTCGCCAGTTCCAGGGCAATTGCCCGTCCAATCCCGCGCGCTCCACCGGTTACAATTGCCACTTTGCCTGCTAACAACAGATCCATCCTCATCACTCCTTTCTTAATGACATCCGGAAATCACATGTGGATTGCGCTGCCCTCTGCCGCATGAGCTGCTTCCATCAAGACTTCGCTCAAGGTTGGGTGTGCATGCACATTGCGGGCAATCTCAGCCGGAGTCAGTTCGAGCATCCGCGCCAGGGTCAGTTCGGGCAGCAGTTCGGTCACTTCTGGGCCGACCAGCGTGGCGCCCAGGATCTCGCCGTACTTCTCGTCCACCACCAGCTTGACCCACCCGGCGTAGTCCGCCAGGCCAAGCGCCTTGCCGTTGGCCTGGAAGGGAAAGCGCCCCACCTTGACGGTGTAGCCGCGTTCCTTTGCCTGGGCTTCGGTCATGCCAAAGGAAGCCACTTGGGGTGAACAGTAGGTAGCGCGCGGCATCATTTCATAATCCAGCGTGACAGTCTCGTGCCCGGCGATATGCTCCGCACAGACGATGCCCTGCGCCGAACCGGCGTGTGCAAGCATTAGCTTGCCGGTTACGTCACCAATCGCCCAGATGCCCGGAACATTCGTTTGCATTTTTTCGTTGATCTCGACGAAACCACGCTCGGATAACCTGACGCCGATATTTTCCAACCCGAGCGATTTGCTGTTCGGGCGGAAACCAATTGCCACCAGGGCTTGTTCAGCTTCTAGGACCTCCGTCTTCCCTTCCGCAGAAACTGTTATCCTGACGCCGGCATTGGTCGTTTCCACGGCTTCCACCTTATGTCCGGCCAGCACTTTGACACCGAACTTGGTGTACGCCTTGGCCACCTCAGCGGCAGCTTCGCCGTCTTCCAGCGGCAGCACATGAGGCAGCATCTCAACGATGGTCACGTTCACACCGTATGCATTCCAGACAGTCGCAAATTCCATGCCAATCGCACCCGCGCCGATGATGACCACCGATTTGGGCAGTTTCTCCTGCAGGATGGCTTCGTGATAGGTGACCACCTTTTCGCCATCCACTTTCCACGCAGCCGGGACGGCAGGCGAAGCTCCCGTGGCAACAACGATGTTTTTGGCAGCGAGTTCCGTCAGAGCACCGTCCTTGCCGGTAACAGAAACAAACCCCGGCTTGGTCAGGACTGCTGTGCCCATATAGACTGCGATTCCGTTCTTCTTCATCAAGAACTCCACGCCCTTCACCAACCGGCCCGAGACCTGCCGGGAGCGCTTGACCGCCGCTCCGAAATCCAAGGTCAGGTTTTCGAACGAAAATCCAAACTCGGTACCCCGTTCGCGCAGAGTATGCGCCACCTCAGCGTTTTTCAACAGTGCCTTGGATGGGATGCAGCCCACATTCAAACACACGCCGCCCATCCACTGTCTGTCCACAATGGCAGTCTTCTGCCCAAGTTGTGCAGAACGGATCGCAGCCACATACCCGGCCGGCCCGGCACCAATGACGATCACATCATAGCTCTCAACCATGTAAGCACCAATACCTTTAATATCTCAGGGCAGATCAAACAAGCTTGACAACATTGTAGTCATATTGTGAGGCCTCATACTGGTTACCCAGTTCCTGCTTTGTTTTCACAAAATCAAGAACAGCCTCCTTCAGGGGATACACCGGTTCATAGCCGATTTCTTCTCTGGCCCTCTCCGTTGACAGGTCATAGGCGTCGATCGGGTTCGGCGTATTGAGCGACTTTACATGATTGATCGCCAGGTCCGGATATATTTCCCGTAAGATCTCGATCGCCTCGCTGCAGCGATAGACATAACCGCTGATATTGAAGATGGAATGTTCTGTAGGGGCTGCCTGCATAGACAGGATATAGGCACGTACAACATCTTTGACATAAACAAAGTTGGCCCGAAAGTCCACCGGAGGCAGGTCCACAGCTTTACCCAGGATGGCATTCTCGATCAGCCTGTGAGATATGCTCAGGTCACGGCGGCGGCTCTTGCCCAGGCCATATACAACCGGCTTGCGCAGGCCAATATTATCCACGCCGTTATATTCCCGGTAATAACGGGCAACATGCTCGTTGAACAATTTGCAGGCCCCATACTGTGATGTCGGGTTCACGTGTACATCCTCTGGGATCGGTGATACCGAATAACCTTCCGCATACCCATAAACGGCCTGGCTGCTTGCCCAAACCACCCGCCGAATCCCCAGCACTCTTGCCGCTTCCATCACATTTTGGAAACCGGCGCAATTGACCTGGATTGCCCTGCCGGTTTGATTGTCGGTATCGGGGACCAGCATATATCCCAGGTGGAAAACTGCATTGACTTTGTTATCCGCCATGACCGACATGAGGTGGGGCATATCCGCCACATCACCGTAGATGAATTTCGCCTTTTCCTTGCAATCGATAAGATATCGGGCATCCGGATTGGAATCGAGGGCGATCACCTTCCTCCCCTGGCTTATTAACTCTCGCACCAAATGGGAGCCAATAAATCCACCACCACCGGTTACCAGGTAGGTTTCATCGTCTTTCCAGGTTGTTGTTTTCATGTTCAGTCTCCATTCTCGAATCTACAACACTACATAATCAACTCAACACAGCCTGAGCTATGGCATGGGTATGACATTATTTTCCAGCCAGGCAGTTTTATATTGCTCGCCAAACTGTTTCAGTGTCTCCTGGTAGTCCTTGACCACATCTTCCATCCGGTAAACCGGCGCATAACCCAGTTCTGTTTCAGCCCGGCGCTGGTCCTGGTCAAAGACCTCGATCGGATGGGACAGGATGTACTTATCCTGCTTCTTCATCTTTACACCCGGGATCGTCGCTTTCAGGATCTCAACCACCTGGCTGCATTTGTAAACAAACCCACCGATATTGAAAATAAGATGCTCCGGCTTCGATGCCTTGGCACCTGACAGGTACGCCCGGACAATATCTTTTACATAGAGCCAGTTGGCAGAATAATCCACCGGCGGCATTTCGACCTCATGCCCCAGGATGGCATTCTCCACGAGCAGGTGGGCAATGCTGTAATCGCGCAGGCGGCTCTTGCCCAGGCCAAAAGCAACCGACTTTCGATACCCAATGTTGTCCACCCCGTGGACGTCACGATAATGGCGGGCGATATATTCATTGAAATGTTTGCACGCACCATACACCAAGAGAGGGTTGACAAAAACATCCTCTTTCACTGGTCCGGCCGGATACCATTCTGCCTTTCCATACACTGCCTGGCTGCTCGCCCACACGACTCTCCTCGTTTTTAGAATACGGGCAGCCTCCATCACATTTTGGAATCCGGCACAGTTGGTTTGGATGGCCCAACCCATCCGTTCATGCGTATCAGGCACAAGCATATAAGCCAAGTGGAAGACCACATCAACCTTATGATCGGCCATCACGCTCATCAAGTGAGGCATGTCCGCTACATCTCCATAGATGAATGTGATCTTATCCATGCAGTCTGAAATATATCTCGCATCCGGGTTGATATCGGTGACGATCACCTTTTTGCCCTGATCGACCAATTCACGCACCAGGTGCGAGCCGATGAAACCCGCACCACCCGTCACCAGACACACCTCACCCCCCGGTAATATTACTTTTGATTTAATAGTCATTTCGATATCTCCTTGGCATAACTTAATGTAGAAAATGTTATCCACCAACTTTGACCCTGAATCCATAGGAAAGAAGGATATCCCGCAACCCGGCAACTTCTTCATCCTTCATGGTAGGCGTATCTCCTAAAACATAATCCCTGCCCAGGTGTTCGTATTTTTTCTGACCCAGGCGGTGGTATGGGAGCAAGTCGATTTCGTGAATGGTCTCCAATTGCTTGACAAACTGTCCCAGGATGTGGATACTTTCCGGGGCATCGTTATACCCTGGAATAACAGGCCGGCGGATGATAATGGGTTTGCCGGTCTGCGCCAGCCGCCTGAGATTATCAAGAATTAATTCATTCGATACACCAATGAATTTTTTATGCTGCTTGCCGGTCACCTCCTTTAAATCATAGAGGATCAGATCCAAGTATGGCAACAAATTCTCCCAGGTCTGCCAGGAACCAAATCCGCTTGTTTCAATCGCAGTATGGATACCGTGTTCGTGGGCAGTCTTAAGTAGTTGGAAAGCAAACTGTGGCTGAGCCAGCGGCTCCCCTCCCGAGAGGGTCATTCCGCCTCCAGACTCATCATAAAAGGGTTGATCCTCCAATACGATGCCCATGATCTCATCGACGGTCTTCTGGCTTCCCACCTGCTCCAGCGCGCCGGCAAAACACTGCTCAGTGCACAAGCCGCACAGGTTGCAGTGCTCAGTGTCGATCTCTTTCCGGGCTTGGGCATCTCCCAATATCGCGCCCGTTGGACAGACCGTCAAACAATAACCACAGTGAATGCAACGATCCTCCCAAAAGAATACCTGTGGTCTGGGAGATTGAGATTCCGGGTTGTCACACCACAGGCAAGCTAGCGGACAACCCTTCAGGAACACCGTGGTTCGAATGCCCGGACCGTCATGGATGGCATAACGCTGGACGTTAAAAACCCATCCAGTGGAGGAAATATTTTCGAAGGATTCTTGTCTGTTATTCCCATCCATGTTCGGTTCTGGAGATGATCTCGTTCTGTAGATCGTGGCTCAGGCGCACAAAGTAATCGCTGTATCCGGCTACACGCACAATAAGATCCTGATAGTCTTCCGGATGTTGTTGAGCAGCGCGCAACGTTTCAGAGGAGAGCACATTAAATTGCATATGATGCCCGCCCAGCTTGAAATAAGTACGCACCAGGTGGGCAAAATTTTCAAGGCCGTCTTCACCGCTCAAGGCTGATGGGTGAAACTTCATATTCAACAGGGTCCCACAACAGCGGGCGTGATCCAATCGAGCCATGGAGCGGGCAACCGCGGTGGGTCCATTACGATCCATGCCCTGAACTGGCGAGATGCCTTCTGAAAGTGGCGTTTTGGCCCGTCTGCCGTCAGGTGTTGCGCCTGTCAAATCCCCAAACCAGATGTGCGTCGTCGTCGGGATCATATTCGCAGCGTAAGGCACGCCTCGATCGTCATGATGCTTCTGCAATTCGTCGGCAAACATCGCAACGACATCATGAGCCAACGTATCGACATAATCATCGCCATTACCCCATTTTGGCGTGCGATTTCGCAGCAATTGAAATTCCCGCTCATATCCTTCAAAGTTGGCAATCAGGGCCTTGAAAAGCCGCTCCAGGGAGATCATTTTGTCATCATAGACCAGTTTCTTGATCGCAGCCAAAGCATCTGCCATCGTCCCGGTGCCGACGCCGCACACCATCGGAAGGCTGTAATGCGTACCGCCATCATGATAATCCCGGCCTTTTTTCATGCAATCGTCCATGAGGAGCGATGTAAATGGGACAGGACAAAACTCCCCATACGCATGTTTTGCAATCCCATCATACAACATTTTCAGCTCAATGCCGGCAGCCATTTGTTTGCGCAAGGCTTCCATCAGGGCCTCGAAGGTGGTCAACTCCTCCAGGCTGCCGGTCTTGGGTCCCAGTTGCGTACCGGTCGTTGGATTAATGCCATTGTTCAGTGCCAGTTCCAGGCTCTTGGGCATGTTGAAGTACCCGCTCGAAGCCATCATATCCTTACCCTGCACCACCAGTTCTACACAACCATTGATGCACCCCATCCGGGCATCCTCGAGGGACTTTCCCTTGTGGAGCAAAGCCTGTGTCTTTTCGTCTTCGTTGAACATGGCAGGCATGCCAAAGCCAAGGCTTGCCACCTCACAGGCCTTGGCAAGGAATTGGTTGGGAGTTTTTTCTGAAATCAGCACAGAAACTTGCGGCTGAGGCAAATGCAGGCTGCCGGTGACTTCCAGGCACAAGAATGAAAGATCATTGGTAGCATCGCGCCCATCTGCTGTCTGACCGGCCAGATTCAGGTTTTGGAAGTCATTGTACGTGTTGCTTGCTTTGGCGGTACCACCTTCCTTGACCACGGTTAATTCATTAAGCTTGAGCCACAAGCAGGCCAGCAATTCCCCTGCATCTTCACGGGTGAGGCTGCCTGCTGATATATCTTCTTTATAATAAGGATAGATATATTGGTCGAAGCGGCCAGGGCCAATGGCATAAGAATTGGTTTCCAGGTTCAAGATCAGGTGCACAAAATAAAACGACTGCAGGGCTTCATGGAAGGTTCGAGCAGGATGAGCTGGGACATGGCGGCAAAGCTCGGCAATTTTTACCAGCTCTGCCTTCCGAATCGGGTCGCGCTCTTCGCCGGCCAAACGCTCGGCCTCCTGGGCATAGCGTTCTGCAAACAGGATGGCGGCATCACAGCAGCGGGACATTGCCTGCAGCAGGTGGATTTTCTTCAAACAACCAGCATCTTCATAGTCAATATTCACAAATTCGGCCTCAACTTCAGCCTTTAAGCCCAAAAAGCCTTTTCGCAGGACACGTTCGTAATCCACCGTAATATGGCCAATTGTGCGGTTAAGGTAATAATGAAAAAAGACGCCTTCGGCAGTAGCGCGCTGAACCTCCGGCGGTATTGCAGCCATGATCTGGTTGTAAACTTGCTTCCCTCTCCAATACCCAAACACCTTATTACGCAACGCGGCCTTGGTTTCATCACTAACTTTGAAAGGCGACTCCTCCCGCAGGGCCATTGTATCCAGTTCCTGTTCGACCCAATCGCAGGCAACTTCAGGATACAAGGGGGATCCCAGGATTGCTGGAGTCTTGCAGCCAACGATCAGTTCCCCATCACGGATCAACACCGGTGTACCCTTAAGGATCTCTTCCATAGCCTCAGCACGCCGCAGCAAGATGGGCTGTCCATCCGTTCTGGCATAAGCCTTCGTTACCAGGATGGCACGTTCGGCAAATACCTCCGGCCGGGCAGCATGAAAAGCGGCCAACAAGGCTTGCACTCGGGGGGAAAGCATCGTTTGTTTCATCACAGGCTCCTTTCCTTCACTTGTACCAATAAGATAAGCTTTCTTATTCTAATCCATCACGCAGCCACCGCTAAAGACGACATTTTCCCCAGTCATAAAACTCGTTACCGGAGAAACCAGGAACAGGATCATTTGGGCAACCTCTTCCGGCTGGGCACCCCGGCCAATCGGAACTGCCTTCAGGCCTTCGTAGAATCGTCCTCCCGACAGGGCATGTTCCGTGGCCACCCAGCCAGGCGAGAGGGAATTAACGTTTACACCGTAAGGTGCCATTTCTGCAGCCAGACATTTAGTAAATGTGATGACGGCACCCTTTGACGAACAATAATGTGAATTTCCATATCCGGAACGGCCGGGCATGATGCCGGGCTGCATCCCATCAACGGATGCAATGTTTACAATTCTTCCGCTCTGATTGGCCATCATGCTGGGAATAACCGCCTGGCAACAGTTAAAGATGCCCTTGATATTTACATCATAGACACGATCCCATTCCTCCTCCTTCAAATCAACCACCATTCCCGGAGGATACAGACCGGCGATGTTTGTCAGGATATCCACTCTGCCAAACTCCCGCAGTGCCGTCTCCGCCAGCCGCCCCGCATCCTGGCGAATGGCAACATCCATCGTCACCGGAACCGCGACCCCGCCCCATTCCACAATTTCCTTGGCCGTAGCGGCAGCCCAATCAGGATTTATTTCACCGATCACAATTCGGCAGCCCGCTCGGGCCAGCACATGGGCAGTTGCTTTGCCGATTCCCGCACCGGCGCCCGTAACAATGGCAACCTTATCCTTCAGGCTAATCCCATGCAGGAGTGGCAGGTCACTGTACTTATCGGTTGTCTTCATAATGTCTATTCCTCCAGGATCATGTCAAAAATGGTTAATCCATTAACATCCCGCCGTTCACATCCAGTACTTCCCCTGTGATGTAACCGGCAACATCAGAGACCAGAAACAACACGGCCTCTGCAACGTCCTCTGGATTGCCCAGTCGATGAACTGGGATATCCTCGACCACCTTTCGCCAACGGCTCGTCCTTGCCTTTACAGGGTCGGTTAAAATCCAACCCGGGCAAACGGCATTCACTCGAATGCCATAAGGAGCCATCTCGCAGGCCATGGTACGTGTGAAGCTGATCACGCCCGCTTTGGCAGCTGCATAATGTGCATTTCCGGTGGTGCGTGTTTTGGCATCGATGGACGCAATATTGATAATGACACCATGCGCTTGTTTAATCATTCGCTTGGCCGCTGCCTGCGAACACAGGAATGTCCCTTTCAGGTTCACGGCTTGGACAAGATCCCACTCGGCTTCTGTGATATCAATGATTGAAGCATTGGGGTATATGCCCGCATTGTTTACCAGGATATCAAGGCCTCCAAAAGTTAACATCGCCTTTTCGACCAGCTCAATTGCGCTGCTACGCTGCGCAACATCCACTTCCTGCGCCACTGCCTGTCCGCCGCTGGTTTCGATTTCAGCCACTGTTTTGCGTGCAGTTTCAACATTCAGGTCTCCCACCACCAGCTTTGCCCCGGCCTTTGCCAATCGCAGGGCAATCGCCCGGCCAATCCCATGGCCTGCTCCGGTAACGATTGCGATCCTGTTTTTTAATTGCAATTCCATGTCATATCTCCACGCACTCAATCTAGGCCTTTTTTGAACCTTTTTCGAAATAGCTGATTTCAAGTTTCTGCAGAATATCCAAGGGTTCTTCTTCGTACTGTTCTTGAAGAACCGAATGTTCTTCATCGTTCTCCAGAACAATACTCCATTTTCCTTGGTACCGGTTAAAAACACAGTCCGGGAAAAGCATATGATGATGCCACGGTGTATGATTTTTCTTGAAAATCTCGCACGTGTCTAACAGCACACTGCTTTGGGTGGTCCGGTTATCTTTGGAAACCTGTCTCTCCAAAATATTATCACCATAATGAAGTTTCAATAACTCCCGGCTGAGCTCAACAAAACCATTTTTAGAGTAGGTGACATATGTCGTGTCAGAGGTGCGGTCCTCCAATACAAAAGCATAAATCTGGGTTTGGGTATTAAAAATACAACCGGGATACAATACGTGAAAATGCCAGCCTGCCCCTTCTTGTTGCAGCCTCTTGGCCTCCTCACGCACCTGATCGACCGAAATTTCTTTCATGGCCAACTCCTGTAATCAAATGGCGAATGATGCCGGCAAGCCGGGCATCTTCTCAGACCGATGGTGCGGCCAGCCGAACATGGCACCAGAACCGCTACGAAACCAAAACCTTTTGCTTGGCCAGCTTCTGTAAAGTCCGAAATACGTCAACGATCCAGGGACCGT
Organism: uncultured Anaerolineaceae bacterium; assembly: GCA_964387495.1. Taxonomy (GTDB): domain Bacteria; phylum Chloroflexota; class Anaerolineae; order Anaerolineales; family Villigracilaceae; genus DSXF01. The sequence goes on along the minus strand of CAYLXB010000017.1, from coordinate 30,127 downwards.
CCTGGCGCAAGTAAATCTGCGCTGATTGATCCCGGCGTAGAACGATCTCGCGCTCACCGTCCAATGCCAACATCCGCTGGCCGCCTCGGATCAAAACGGAGTCACCTGCCGACAATTTTCGCACGTGTTCAATCTCAAAGGTGGACATCAGGCCAGGAGCCAGTGGAGCCGTTACCCGCATCAAACCCGGCTTGCCAAATTGGATATGGATCCCACCGGGTTCTTCATGTGAGAGCATTTCAACAAAACCTCCCACGCTGGAGATCCCCGTGGATGTGGGCTGTGCCCGGGTCAGGATGGCATCCCGAAGCCCGTCCGCATCCCAAACCGCTCGACTGCCAACAGCCTGTCCATCAACAACCGCTACATCTGCCAGAGCAATGTCTGTTTCCCCATCATCAACGTAAACTTGCAACCACTTACTGCGATAACCTACCTCAGCTAGCATTTCAGGGAACCGGGCCACAAAACCAGCTGCCAAGCCGGCAACCGTTCCCTCCACAGCGTAAGGAATTACATTATTCGTACCCGTTGAGATGGGAAGGATTGGAACCTTACCGCATTCCTTGGCAACCACGCGGCTGGTTCCATCCCCGCCCAAAACAACGATACAGCCCACATCTTCTTCACGCATCCGGCGGGCAGCGAAAGTGGAATCTTCGCCGGAATTTTCCGGCTGCATCTTCAGAACATGGACTCCATGCCGAAAGTCTACAAGCCCAGGGGGTAATCTCTCAAGTGCTATCTCTCCGATGTGAAACGCATCGGGCATCAAATAAACCCGGGGAACCCCAATTGCAGCCAGTCCAACCAACACGCGTTGGATGAGATTGATTTTTTCCTGTGTGCCAAACACACTTCCCATGGCAACCAGCCGCCGAATATCTGCCCCGGAGGCCGGGTTGGCAATAATGCCCACAGACACCGGCCGCCGGTTCGAATCAGGGTGCCCGTAATCCTCTGCCATTACAGACATTTTCCAGGAAAGATACTGCCTGCCATGGACTACTTGATGGCTTCAATCAACGAATCCAGTGGAATGGGCCGTTCAGGTGGTCTCTGCGTGTCAGGCGGCAAAGCTTCCATTCCCTTGCCAGTCCGTTGCGCAATCAGTTGGGCAATCTGCCGGCCGCAGGATCGACCCTGGCACATCCCCATTCCGGAGCGCGTCTTGCGTTTTACCCAGACCACACTTTCACAGCCCTCGTCAATGGCCGCCAGGATCTCTTTCTTTGTGATCTCCTCACAGCGGCAGATAATGGTGTCGTCACGGGATAAAGCGCTCAAGCCGGGCTTGATCGTGAATAAATCTCCCAACAAGCGCCCAAAGCGACGCTGCTGTGTCAACGCTGGCTTAAGGTTCTGATATATACTTTCAGCTTCCTGCTTGCCCATGTGCCCGGTCTTTTGAGCTGCAGCCAGGCCGGCAATTTGGCCTTCAAGCCGGGAATTCTCAGCTCCTCCAATGCCGCCGCCATCTCCAGCCACAAAGACCCCGTCCAGGCTGGTCTGCAACCATTCATCACGCACCGGTATCCACCCACCTCTTTGGGGATTGTACTCAACCTTGCATCCAATCATTCGAGCCAGATCTGTGTTTGGGGTAAACCCAAAGCCACACACAACAGTATCCACTTTGATGGTCTTTTCTGTTCCAGAGACTGGCACACCGTTGTTGTCCAGCTTCGCGATGACCGCTTCCTCCACATGCTCCCCACCGCGCGCCTCAACGACCGACCAGCCGGTCTTGTATGGCGCTTTTCCCGTCAATAATGCACGGAAATATTTGAAGCCCTCTTCCAAACGGTTCCGCTGCCCCAACATGGTTGGGATATATTTCAGACCTTTTGGAAACAGGCGGGAGTTTTCACATACAGCAACGACCTCAACGCCAGCTGCAATCAAGTGAGCGGCCGCTGAAAGCAGCAATGGGCCGGTACCCGTCACAACCGCGCGTTTTCCAGGAGCCACGCGCTGTGTCTTGACCAAAATCAGAGCCGCTCCACTATTGATCACCCCGGGCAGCGTCCAACCAGGGAACGCCACCGGGTTTTCATAGGCCCCATTCGCCAAAATCAACGTGCGGGCACGAATTTCTTTCGGGGCACTGGGCCCATGGAGCGTCAGAAGCCAGTTGTCGCCCTTTTCTTCTTCGTCAAATATACCCCAAACCAATGTATCCCAAAGTCTGGTAACAGAAGTCTCGGCCAGGCGTTTGGACAACTCCTCCCCTTCCTGCTCGCTGCTGCTTCGCCCCGAGACAGAAAAACTGGGCGGCATTGCCTTAAAATATTGGCCGCCAGGTTGGGGATAACCATCAATGACAATTGTATTGACACCAGCGCGTGAGGCAACCAGAGCAGCCTCGATCCCGGCAGGGCCTGCCCCAATTACAGCAAGTTCATAGATTTCGCTCATGTTATATATCCTTGCAGGTCTCTACGTGCATTCCATCACATACCAGAGTTACACAGGCGCGCTGGGAATGGACCCCGTTCACCGTAACCAAACATTCCATGCAGGATCCCATTCCACAAGATAAACTACGAGGTTCTTTACGTTTGCGACTCCGGCGAAAAGTATAAATTCCGGCCGCCATCATTGCCGCGGCAATCGTCTCACCTTCATAAGCATCAACGGGCTTCCCATCCACGATAATCTTCAGCAAACGTCCGCGCTTCACAGCGGGTAACAATGAGCTTGATTGCTGTATTCGCATTATTCGTGCTCCTTTCGAAAGACGTAATGGACGCAAAGGTCAAGTCTTCAGCTTTCCGTGTCCGGTTAGGGGGGGACCCCCTCCAACCTTCAGACAAACCATCGATATAGGCAGGCGTGCCTTCGTCAATAACGACCTATTCCAATGCCCACCGGAAACACATTACGCTTTGGGGTAACCGTGCACCCGGCGGATCCGTTCGACCACATCAGCAGGAGGATGACGAAAGAACAAGGCAGAGCTCTTATTCAGGCCAATCACCGTACGCATGTCAACCAAAGCCTCAGCCATTTTCAGCCCCGCCGCACTACAATCCAGTACCGGCACACCGGTTCCGGGTATTTCGTTATACCCATGCATACTGAGGATGGGCCCGTAATAACCACAACCGACAACAATTACCTCAGCCCCGTCTGCAATGCATTGGCGTGCCACCCGTTCGAAATTCGGGATCATCCGTTTCCGCGGATCCTCGACGCTTTCCAGCAACAACTCAAGGTCGGAAGGTGGATCAAGAGAGCGTACCGGGCGGTATATGGCACGCTCCTGTAATCCATACATACGGAGATCCAGCTCGATGGTTGGAATCACTCCAGGCGCAACAGTGATCACGGCAAATTTGTAACCCAGGGAGCAGGCAAACAGCATCGATGCTTCCCCAATGCTGACAACGGGTATGTCCGCAGCCTCGCGCGCTTCCCAGAGAGGGTCGGCCCAACACCCAAGTACAGCTGCATCAAACCCTTCCTGCTCCCCAACGATGACATTCTCCACCACGGCAGGATTGTTAAGCAACTCTGTGTGCAAGGAACGAACGTAGTTCCCGGATACCGCAGCATGGCGTATCGTCACTTCATTGTCGGGCCGGGCGACCTTGGTGAAATATTTTCTCAAGAGATCCCAAACAGGATCCATTGTGGATGGGCCTGACGTGGCTTCGCTCCAAAGGATTCTCATACTACTCTCCTGATCCTGCCGTAGTGCACAGTCCTCTAACTTACCAGGCGCTTGGCTGCGGCAACAATATCCTCGGTCTTGGCCATCATATATTTCTCCAGGCCAGGACTGAAGGGCACAGGCACATCTGCCGTCGCAACGCGTTCGACAGGCATATCCAGGTAATCAAAAGCTTCTTTTGAGATACGGTAGCCAATCTCTGCACAAACACCAGCCGTCTCGCTTTCCTCAGAAGCCACAATCGCCCGGTGAGTTTTCTTGACCGAGGTGATGATCGTCTCCATATCCAGCGGTGTCAGGGTGCGGGGATCCACCACCTCCGCCTCGATGCCTTCCTTGGCCAGGATATCGGCTGCTTCCAGGGCTTTTCTAACCATCATCGAATAAGCAATAATCGTGAGGTCCTTGCCCGGTCGCTTGATATCGGCAACGCCGAATGGGATGGTGTACTCTTCTTCCGGCACATGCCCTTTAACTCCATAATAAGCCATGGCATGTTCAAAGAAAATTACCGGGTTCTGGTCGCGAATGGCTGTTTTAAGCAATCCTTTGGCATCATAGGGTGTGGATGGAATGACCACCTTGATGCCGGGAGTGTGCATAATCCATCCCTCTGCCCGGCCTGAGTGCTGGGCGGCGCCTGAGCGGCCCAAACTATTGGCCGTGCGAATGACCAGCGGAAGAGTGCATTGCCCCCCGCTCATGTAGCGCAGTGTAGACACCTGGTTCAGGATCTGTTCCATACAGCTGCTCAAGAATGTGGCAAACATGATCTCTGCTACAGGCCGCAAACCCACTACCGATGCACCCAAAGCGAGACCGACAATGGCATCTTCCGTTATGGGGGTGTCGCGGACGCGTTCTTTCCCAAACTCAGCCTGCAAGCCTTTGGTTACGCCAAAGTTTCCACCAATATAGCCAATATCCTCACCCAGGCAGACCACATGCGCATCTCTTCGCATTTCCTCCAACAGGGCTTCATTGATTGCTTGCGCATACGTAATCTCACGCATAGTTACACCTCCTCCACATACATGTCGTTCATGGCATCTGCCGGATCAGGATAGGGGCTTTCGTCTGCAAATTGGACCGCTGCATTGACCTCTGTCTCAACACGATCCTCGATTTTCTTTACTTCCGCCTCAGTTAGGATTTCGTTCTTGATCAAATAAGACCGGAAACGTGCCACCGGATCATTCTTTCGGGCTTTTTCGATATCTTCCTTCGGCCGGTAGGTTTGCGGGTCGCCTTCTTCGTGGCCTCGCATGCGCGGAGCATTACAAACCAACAAACTTGGTCCCTGGCCGCTTCTCGCCCGGGCAATTGCCGCCTGAGCTGCTTCGTGAACGGCCAGAACATCATAACCGTCCAGATTGACGCCAGGAATGCCATACGATTTTGCCCGTTCGCTGAGGTCAGAAATATGGATGGAATTCTTGGTGGAAAAAGAGATTCCCCATCCGTTGGCCTCAACAACATAAATGACCGGCAGAGACCAGATGGAGGCCATATTAACCGATTCGTGGAAAGTTCCGCGATTCATGGCCCCGTCACCGAAGAAACTGGCAACAATGTGATTGTTCTTTAGTATTTGATTCCCCCACGCGGCGCCGGTCGCCATGCCAATTCCACCGGCCACAATCCCATTGCAGCCCAAGACGCCCATGCTGAAATCAACAATGTGCATTGAGCCGCCCTTCCCTTTGTTGTAACCGGTAGCCTTCCCATATAGCTCGGCCATCATGCGATCCATCTTCATGCCTTTGGCCAGGCAATGACCATGACCACGATGCGTACCAGTGATATAGTCGGTCGGCTCCAATGCGCTGCACACTCCCACAGCAATCGCTTCCTCTCCTATGTAGGAGTGGATAAAACCGGGGATTTTGCCAGCAGAGAAAATCTCAATCGCCTTCTCCTCAAACCGGCGAATGCGCAGCATGGATTCATACATCTCAGAATGCTTACCTTTATCCAAACTCATTTTTTGCATCTCCTTGTTCAATAAGTAAGGTGACGATGAAGCCCATTCCCTTTATCGGTAAGAATGGAGAGATAGGTCATCAACAAATGCTTTGAATCAGTCATCTCTCATCAGTGCTTGGTACGGATTTTCCAAATAAGCGGTCAGAGTCTGCAGGAAACGAGCTGCAACGGCACCATCAGCCACACGATGATCAACCGATAAACTCAACCACATCATTGGATGTAATTCCAGGGTGTCATTGACAACAATGGGGCGCTTGGCGATCTCTCCCACGGCAAGAATAGCCGCTTGAGGCGGATTGATTATTGCGTGAAATGAATCGATCCCAAACATACCCAGATTGGAAATGGTAAATGTTCCACCGGCCAGGTCTGCCGGAGCAAGCCGGTTATTCTGAGCCCGCTCCACCAGTTCATACCGCTGCCGGGCAATTTCAAACATTGAAAGCCGTTCTGCTTGCCGGATGACAGGCGCCGTCAGGCCCCGAGGGGTATCGATTGCCAGGCAAATGTTGATATCCTGAAATCGGAGAAGTTTCTCGTTTTCAAAACTCGCGTTTAAAGCAGGGTGGGCTTTTAATGCCCGGCTGGTTGCAAAAACCAGGATGTCAGTAAAGGAAAGGCGCGTGCCGGTTTTGGCTTCGACCTCCGGCAGGTATGCCTGCCGCATAAGGGCAGACTGGCTCATGTTTACTTCGACATTCAAATAAAAGTGAGGCGCAGTACGGAAGCTTGCAGCCATCCGTTCTGCGGTAACGCGCTGCAGGTTGCTTACCTCTTGCACTTCGCCCGAAACATTTGTTGCCAATGCAGGGGCGGGTTCGGAAGATGCCGCCTTCGGATGGGATGTGACCTGCCCCTGACCCGCAGCCCGGGAATCAGCATAAGCCTGCACATCCTCTTGCAAAATACGTCCGTCGGGGCCTGTGCCCTTGACCATGATCAGGTCAACACCAAGTTCCTTGGCAATACGCCGCGCCAAGGGGGATACCTTCGTCCATTGGGCCTCGCCGGTCTTTTCCTGGCTACCAGTCGGTTGATTCTCTGCGGGAGCGGTCTTGCCAAGCTGGCCGGATGGCAGATCCAATTTGGGAGATGCTTCTCCCTCATCCACGATATACCCGATCGTGGTTGTCACCGGAACGACTGTGCCGGCAGGTGCCAGTTCCAAACCAAGAAAACCTGACGCCGGGCATTCAACTTCCACGGATGCCTTTTCGGTCTCGATGACCAGCAGGGGGGCACCCTTTTCAACAGCATCACCGGGTTTTTTGAGCCACTCGATGATCTTTCCCTCGGTCACTACAAAGCTTACTTTAGGCAATAAAATTGGTGTAGCCATTATTTTTCCAGTCACTGTTATTTTTTCACAAACAAGCACCAGCCAGCAATTGTCCACGTAGACAAGATCCTTGCCATCTGGATTACGCCTGAGCCAGGGCTGGCCCGCCAGGTAATGCAGCCTCGATATTGAGCTTCACCCTGGCCCAGGCAACTCAGGAATTCCCAAGTCCCAAAACCACTAAAGTTATTTTCTACACGCAAACCAGACAATTGCTGCAAATTGTCATAGCCACATGCGTGCCTGTTGCTGAAAGCTGGCCTATGGAATGTAGCTCGTAAATTTGCCATCCTTGATGATCAGGATGAACTGGCCCTTGTTTAACACATCGCCATCCGGACCGAATTCGGTTTCACCGGTGATGCCTTGATACTTGACACCGCTCAAAATCTCGCTAAAGTTATCCCGGTTTGCACCTTTCTCGACAGCAATCTTATAGATATAGGGCGCCTCATAACCATAGGGGGCAATCTCGGTCGCCGGCTTTTCGTTGTACATGCTCACGTACTTTTTGACAAACTCCTGCACCTTCGGATCCGGATTGTCCGCATCGAAATAGTTCAGGAAGAACACGCCTTCGGCGCCTTCACCACCAAGGTCGATGAACGACTGGTGCGAGTTTCCACCCGAAGCGATCACGGCAATCTCACCAAGTCCGGCAGCTATGCGCTGTTTGACGATCAGGCCGCCTTCAGAGTAGTCGGTAAGTAGCACCAATACTTCTGCTCCTGACTCTGAAATCTTGGTCAGTTGAGCGCTGAAATCCTTGTCCACGCCGGGTGCAAAGGTTTCCACCGCCACTACTTCGCCGCCAACTTCAGCCACGGCGGGCTTAGTTGCGTCCAGCAAGCCCTTGCCATAGTCGTTGTTGGCATAAACGATCGCAACTTTGGATTTGCCCAGCTTGTTGACTGCAAGGTCGGCGATCAATGGTCCCTGCATGCCGTCATTGGCAACGGTGCGGAAGACATGGGTCCAGCCTTTTTTGGTGACCTCTGGGTTGGTAGAGCTAACCGTCATGACCGTCAGGCCCGACTCGTCGTAGATGGGGCCGCCGGCCAGTGTACAGCTGCTGCAAACATGACCGATTACCGCGGTAATGTCCTTATTGGCTGCAAACTTCTGCGCGCACAGTGCTGCCTCATAAGGATCGCACTTGTCATCGCAAATTTCCAGCTCAATCATCCGCCCGTTAATGCCGCCTGTAGCGTTGATTTCGTCGACGGCCATGCGCACCCCTCGCTCCAATTGCGTACCATATTCAGCCGCATCACCGGTCATAGGTGCTGCCATGCCAAAGATGATGGGTCCTTCAGCTGCTGGCGCTTCGCCTGCAGCAGGCTCTTCGACAGCCGGCTGGGCTTTCGGACCGCAAGACGCCACCATCAAGACAGCAAGCAAGAGCAGTCCCACTTTGAACAGTACACCAGAGAATTTTTTGGAATTCATCTCTCTCTCCTTGTATGCTAGGTTATTTTTGAACGTGCGCAGCGCTCTCTTTTTGTTGATTGTCTCGACTCAGCACAAGTGCGAATGATCGAGGAACAATCTGGAGCCTTCTATCTGGTTGAATATCGCATTTGTATCGTACATTGACGCAAGACCGGTTTCCGTCATCCTTCCGGCCAATCACCATCCAAACCGGCCGGGACAGAATGTGGTCATTCCTGACAACACTCATTCAGGGATTCCTGGGTTGTTTTTTCAACCGGTCGTCTTATCGCACCTCCTTTCCGGCTTGGTTACTATTACTCGCCGGGCCCTCACCCAGGTATGCCCTGCGCACCTGGTCACTTCTCTGAAGTTCGTCCGCCGGCCCTTGCAACGCAATTTCTCCAGTTTCCAATACATAAGCCTTATTGGCAATTGCCAACGCTTTGCGGGCATTTTGCTCGACTAACAGGATGGTCATGCCGCCTGAATGGATCTCACCAATCAGCCTGAAAATTTCCTGCACCATGGTGGGCATCAACCCCAAAGAAGGCTCATCCAGCATCAACAGTTTTGGACGGGACATCAATGCCCTTGCAATGGTCAACATCTGCTGCTCGCCACCGCTGAGAGTACCGGCCATCTGGTTCCTGCGTTCCCTGAGAATTGGAAAGCGGTTCATCATTGCATCGATATCTTTTTGAATATTTCCGAAATCTTTGCGTGTATAAGCGCCCATCTCGAGGTTATCTTGCACGCTGGAGCGTGGAAAAACGCGCCGGCCTTCCGGTGACTGTGATATTCCCTGTTTGACTATATTTTCGGAAGAAAGGGACAATATGTTCACCCCGTTGAACTCGATCGTCCCTGATCTCGCAGGGACCAACCCAGAGATCGTGTTAAGCAATGTGCTCTTGCCTGCGCCATTGCTTCCAATAAGCGCCACAATCTCTCCTTCTTCAACGTCAATTGAAACCCCGCGCAGCGCGTGTACATAACCATAAAAGGTGTGGAGATCACGGATATGTAACATCTCTATTCCTCCTCCCCCAAATAGGCTTCTATGACTTTTTTGTTATATTGAATTTCTTTGGGCACACCCTCTGCAATCTTTGCCCCTGCATCCAGGGCAATGATCCATTCAGCGGTACCCATCATTACTTGCATGTTATGCTCAATAAGAATGACCGCTATTTTCCAAGTATCCCGAATTGTGTGGATAAGCTCCATGATCTGAAGCGCTTCACTGGGATTCATACCGGCGGTCGGCTCATCGAGCAGCAGTAACTTGGGTTCGGTTGCAAGCGCCCTGGCTACCTCCAGCCGCCGTTGTTCGCCATAAGCCAAGTTTGCAGCGTACTCCTCTTTCTTATCCAGCAAGCCCACAAAATCCAGAAGGTCTTCTGCTTTCTTCCGCGCCTTGGCTTCATCCTGCTTCTGTCCGGGGGTGCGAAACAACACGCCCATAAGCGTGGATTTGAGCCGGGAATGCTCTCCAACCATGACATTTTCCAGCACTGACATATTCCCAAACAGGCGAATATTCTGGAATGTCCGGGCAATGCCGGCCTGCACGATCCGATACGAAGGCCAGCCGGTTATTTCCTGGTCTTCAAGGAAACAGTGACCAGCTGTCGGGCGGTAAATGCCGGTCAAAACATTAAAGAAGGTTGTTTTTCCGGAGCCGTTTGGGCCAATGATTCCAACGATTTGCTCTGGTTGAACGGCAAAATCCACACCGTTCACGGCCCGAACGCCGCCAAAGTCCATCGTAACCTTTTCTGCTCTAATGAGATCCATCGGACTGCCTCTCTTCAGTTGATGCCATTTTCCCGTCCGCAAGCTTCTTATTGTTAGGTTGCGCCTCGCGCTTGGCAAATAAAGGTTTTAGGAAACTCTTCTGTCCAACTTTCTGGGCAACGGCTGACTTCCCCATGATGCCTTGCGGCCGCCAGGTCAACAGGATGACCATCATCAGGCCGTTCAAAAGCAGTTGATACTCGTAAAGCGGCTTGAAGATCTGAGGCAGGCTGACCAGAATGGCTGCACCCAGAACCGAACCGGGCAGGCTCCCAAGGCCTCCCAGAATGGCAAATTGCATATGCAGGATCGATTCGTTGAGCGTGAAGGTCATCGGACCAACAAAGTTGAGGAAATGTGCCAGCATACTCCCCGAAATACCTGCCCAAAAACTGCCAAAAGCAAACGTCATAACCTTGTAGTACGCCACATTGATACCCATTGCCGCTGCCGCCGTCTCATTATCCCTGATCGCAATGAGCGCGCGGCCAATGTGTGATTTAGTCAGGCGGTGCATGAATAAATAACACAGAGCGGAAAGTATCAGGTAGAGATAGTAGACGGTATTAGGGTCGTCAAACACAATTGGCCCGATTTGGGGTGGAGGTACCCCCGGCAATCCCATTGGTCCCCTCGTAAGATCCATCCAGTTGAGTGCAACAATGTAGAATATCTGCCCGAAACCGATGGTCATGAGAGTCAAATAGTCACTGCCAACCCTCAAGCACGGAAAGCCCAACAGGACACCGAAGATCGCAGCCACAAGCCCGGCTGAAATTAATGCCACCGGCCAAGGCATGCCCAGTTTCATCATCAACAAAGCCGAGGTATAAGCTCCAAGCCCATAGAATGCCGCCTGGCCTAGCGACAACATCCCGGCAAAACCGGTGATCAGGTTTTGCGAGAGTGCCAGGGGAATGTCAATGATGACCGAGATGATGATCCGAAATACATAGTCGTTGGGTACAATTTCCGGAGTAATCAACAAGATGATCGTGCCAACGACTGCCAGCCACAGGCGCCAGGAACGCAAGAGATTGGCCGGCTTTCCAAATTGAGTGGAAGATAAGCTTGACATAACCGCTACACCTTCTCTGCAACATGACGACCAAAGACGCCCTTGGGCCAGAGTACCAAGACAAGCATGACCAAACCATAAGCGATGGCATCCCGATAGGCAGATGAGACAAAACCGGAGATGAGGGCTTCCGATATACCAAGCAAAATTCCGCCGATAAAGGCTCCTCTCAGGCTTCCGATGCCGCCAATGACACAGGCGATCCAGGCCTTCATCGTTCCCAGGAAACCCATGCCGATCCAGGTCGCATAGGTCATGGAGAACAAGATACCGCCAGCCACTCCAAAGAAGCCGCCGGCAAAGTACACAAATTGGATAATCCTGTTGACATTGATGCCCATCAATCGGGAAGTCGGGATATCTTGAGAAACACTATGTGTTGCCTTCCCCAATTTCGTTTTGTTCATGATCAAGGCAAAAATCCCGGTGAGAGTAAGCGCCAGAACCAGGATGATTACCTGCAGGGAATTAATCTGAGCATCGCCTACCTTGATCATTTGGGTTGGAAACAACTCAGGAAAAGGCCTCGTCGAGGTGCCCCAGATAAGCTGGGCAAGGTTACGAAAAATCAGGGCCACCCCTACAGCACTGAGCATCGGCACGACGCGCGCCGCGTTCCTGACCGGCCGGTAAGCCAGACGCTCAACGATCAGCCCGATCAACCCGCCCACTACACAGGCCAACACAATGGCGATCGGAATCGGGACCTCACCCAAAAGAAGTGACAGGGCAATAAACGTGCCGAACATATAGATGTCACCATGGGCAAAGTTAATCAATTCCAACATGCCATATACCATGTTGTAGCCAACTGCAATCAGGGCATAAATGCTCCCAATCGCCAGGCCATTGATCAACTGTTTGAGGACATAATCGTCCATGAAAATTCTCCTTATCGGGGTGCAGAAGTTTTATTGCCTGAACGTTAGATCAATCAGTCATGTGCTGGTGAGCGAAGTGGCCTTTCTTTTCTGCAACACCCTGCTTGAACCGATCCAGTCGAAAAGCTTCTACCGGTAGGGAAGTCTTTCCTTGAACAACCAGTTCACCAAGCAATTGACCAATGACAGGTGTCAGGGCAAACCCATGGCCGGAAAAACCGCTGGCAAGGATAAATCCTTCCACCTGGTCAACATATCCAAAGAAGAAATTGTCATCCGGGCTGAAATCAATTGTGCCGACCCAGGTACGTATGATGTTTAGTTTGCTGAAGGCCGGCACAATCTTGAGCATATTCTCAACTGTACGTGTCATTTCTCCATAATTGGTGGCCTTGCTGAAACCACCAATTCCGCCCGGAGCATTGGTGTTACCGATGTAGACATGCCCCTCTTCCGACTGGCGGCACACACCAATCGCACTAATCAGTAAAAACGGCGGCAGGATGGCGTTCACCGGCTCTGTCACAATAAATTGATTGGGGCATGGACTGAGTGGAAGATCGACACCAACCATCTGCGCAATCCGATCCGACCAGGGACCAGCTGCATTGATCACAATTTTCGTTGATATTTCGCCTTTGTCGGTTATCACCCCCTGGATGCGGTTGTTTTCCACGTGCAAGCCCGTAACTTCCGTATCAAATAAAAACCTGGCCCCCAAACGTTTGGCACTCGTGTAATACCCCTTTGCAACAAGGAAAGGATTGGCAATCAAATCTGTGGGACTGTGCAGGCCGCCAACGATGAAGTTCGAAATTGCCGGTGCCATTTTCTGGACTTGTTGCAGGTCCAGCACGTACTCTTTAATTCCAAAATGAGAGTCACGCTCAACTAGCCCGCGCTGCATTTCGAGATCTTTCTCTGTCAAAGCCACCCAGAGATAGCCATCTTCACGCAGCTCCAAATCACAGCCCAGTTCTTCAGAGAGGCCATGCCAGCGCCGCATGGCCTGAACCATCAACGGCAACTCATCAGGGTCACGTCCAATCTGGCGGATTCCTCCCGGATTTCGTCCGGCAGCCTCCATGGCCAGGAAGCGCTTATCAATTACTAAGGTATTCACGCCCGACTTGGCTAATTCGTACGCAGCCGACATGCCGGTAGACCCGGCACCAACGATAACCACATCTGCTTGCTGGATCGTCATTTTAAACCCCTCCTCCTCCTCAACTGATCTAAAACATCTGTTTTTGGTAAAGGCATCTTTCTTTTCCTTTCGATGGTAAAGTAGTCTGCCCAAGCTCAACAGCTCTTTGTTGTTGCCTATCCAAAACGATATTATCCGCCGCCCATTTTAGAAGTCCATGCAGGTTTGTTTGCACCCTTTAGTATATGAATTTGGATAATGGGCATCAAGTACTAAGTGGCCCCCCTTTTGGCCCAAATGGGTCAAAAGGCTGGTATCGGCAAGGATGCCGATACCAGCCCCCAAAAATCAGGTCTAAATCAAACCGTGGCGCATGGCAACCGCGATGGCCTGCGCACGATCGGTTACATTTAGCTTTTCGAAGACGATTGAAAGTTTGCGCTTTACAGCAGTCTCACCCCAAAACAACTTTTGCGCAATCTCCCGGTTGGTAGAACCGGCAGCTACCAGATTCAACAGGGCAACATCTTCTTCCGAGAGACCGAATTGGTCCATGCTGTGTTTCCTGCTTAAATCAGAATACTGCCTGAGGACAGAGTCCATCAACTCCTGGGAAAGCATCCTTTTACCAGCCTGGGTCGCTCGAAAAGCCTCCAGAAGGGTCTCCCGGCCGACATTCTTGAGCAGGTAACAATATGCTCCTGCGCGAAACGCCTCCAAAAGAAATTCCTCTTCTTCGTAATTCGTCAGGATGATGACTTTGATTTCAGGAAATTTATCGCTGAGTTTTCTAAGCAGGTGGAGACCATCCATCCCCGGCATACGAATATCCAATAACATGATATCCGGCTTGGTTATGGACACAATCCGAATAGCTTCCTCTGAATTTGAAGCATCCCCTACGATTTCGATATCCTTGGCTCCGGTCAGCATACTACGCAGGCCATGTCTCACAACTGCCTGGTCATCTACAATTAATATCCGTATTGGATTCATGTACAGGTATTCCTTCAATGGGAGTACCGGCATTGGGGATATCCAGGATAATTTTGCATCCCTTGCCGGGTTCTGAGTGTATGTTCAAGCCTCCTCCGATGCTCCGCGCTCGCTCTTGCATTCCAATCAACCCAAAATGACATGCGAGGGGGGATGTCAGAACTTGTTGTACGTCAAAGCCTCGGCCATCATCACAAATTTCTATGGAAACCCTTTGGTCACCAAATTTGATCAGCATATCAATATGCTTGGCGGATCCATGTTGAAATGAGTTATTTATGGCTTCCTGAACAATCCGATATGCAGCAATTTGAGTCGAGGGAGAAAGTTGGTATGGGCTTCCGTGTACATCCAGCCTATGGCGTAGACTTGTTGTTTTCTCCTGGTGTTTAAAAAGTTCCTGCAGTGCCGAAAGCAACCCCATATGGTCCAACGTGGCCGGCCACAAATTGTAAATGGACGTGCGCGTGGTATCAACGGCTTGATTCAATAACTGCTTAAGTAATTGCAAACGCTCATCGAGTTCGTCAGTAGAATCGATCTGGCAGCATCCTTCCAGCTCATATAAAGCCCCAACGATCTGTGAAACAACCCCGTCATGGATATCTGCCGCGATCCGGCGGCGTTCGTTCTCCTGGATGCTCATGGTTTGTTGCAACAATTGCTCGAGCATCTTGGCCTTCTCCTCAACCTCTTTTTGAGACTTCATAAGTGCCTTGAGAAGTTGCGTATTATCGATTGCCACTGCCGCTTGGTTGGCAAACGAACAAAGCGTGTTGACATCCTGCTCGCTGAAATACCCCCCATCCTTGTTGTGAACTGCCATGGTTCCGATGACCTGTTCCCGGATCTTGAGGGGAGCAATAATAACGCTTTTTACGTTAAGGCCCATCGCTCGGTCCTGATTGGCGCGTGGATCAACCTGTGCATCCTGGCTTATCAATGGCTGTCCGGTGGTGATAACCAGGCCGTTTAAGGAGTTCCGAACAGTCAGGCGCCTCTGTACCAGGCGGGTTACACTTTCACCAATCTTTCCCTCGACTCGAAACCACTCCCCCCCCTCTTCCAGGAGCAAAACGAGGGCATCCTGTGCATGCAACAACCGCACTGTCTTGTCTGCAATCAAGGACAAAGTCTTGGTCAGGCTTTTATTCTCAACCAGTGCAGAACTGATCTTTTCCAAGCTTTGAGCTTCAGATGCACGAAAGTTAACGCCAAGGCGAAGTTGGCTGTTTTCAACAAGTGCGAGCATGCTGAAAGTAAGCAGGGAAAACAGTTGTAAGTCGTTCGCACCGATATTGATCTTTTCTATCGAATACCCGACCAGGAAGCCCCACAACAGTCCCTTTTGTTTCATTGGAGCGATCAGCGCTGACCGTCCTCCCAAACGGGTGATTAATATTCCAAATGGGCCTGCTTTGCTCACAGGATCTTGTACATCCTGAATACACCAGGTCTCGGACGTTTGACCGGGAAGTAAATTATTATCAATCTGAACAACAATCTCGCTCGGAAGGATGCCGGTTGCGGCACAGAGAACCAGGTAAGAAGATTGAGTCCAATCCTGTTCAAGCTTGAAAAGTAAGTACTGGTCAAGCTTGAGAGATTGGACTACCGGTGATGAAAGCAATTCCTGGAATTGACGCTTGAAGGGCTGGTCTCGAAACAATTGTATATGCTCAAAATGATTAAACATTGGACACTACCAAATCTATCTCCTAGGAACTTCCAATAAAATCAGACAAATTATACACTAATGGGGAAACTCGCGTCTCGAAGCGTAGCAAGACACAAATCCGCGAGTACCTGAAAGAAATTTCATAAATGCCGGCGGTTAAGGGAGCAGAACATCCACACGGTATAGGTCGGCGGTGGATTTTTCGTCGCAGGCAACCAGCAAGGCAAAGGGGTTGTCTCGGGAGGCAGAGATCTGCATGGGTTTGCGGGCGGGGAACTGGAATTTGTCGAGCTGGGTCAGGTTGGGGCTCGAGGAAGCAAAATCCATAGCCCAGAGGTGGAGCATGCTGTTGGCGTCTGCGGCAAGCAGGTATTTCGCACCGGGGAGGAAGGCCAGGCTGGTGAGGGGGGAGCCGGTGAAGGGTTCTTCATGGACCACAGACATGCCGGCCGTGTCGACAATGGAAAAAGCACCAGCCTTACCGGCGCCAACGGCAAGATAGCGTGAGTCCGGGGAGAATGACACGCCGCCGCTGAAGTCTTGCAACAGGAGGACGGCCGAGTCGTCCGGTTTGGTATCGTCATAGGGCCTTTGCTGCGGCTTTTCAAGACGCAGGATAGCCTCCCAGTCCTCCTGGATGGAATCAATGTTGTCACCCTTGGAAAATTTCCAGAGGATGAGGGCGTAGGCTTTGCCAAACTGGGAGGTGATGTGCGCCAGCGAGTTGGCATCCGGCGCCCATTCCAGGCAGCAGGTATCCGAGAGATTGCCTTGAGGGGAGAGTTCCCAATTGATGAGAAAGGTGGTGGAGTCACCCTCGGAGAGGAGAATCGATTCCGACATGCTGTAAATGTCCACAACATTGATCTTGCTGTTGTGGACATTGCCAATGGCCACGAGGGTCTCATGGGGGCTGAAACAGCCGGTCTGGGAGCCATGGATACCGGAGGCAAAAGTGCTCTTGTCCCGGAAGGTGACGCGGCGTTTGCGGCCGATATCGGCCAGGATACCGCAAATGTCCCAGGAGGAGAAGGCGGTACTCCCCTTGGTGGGCATCTGCGGGGCAAGGATATATTTCCCGGAAGCGCTGAAATGCAGGTTGCGGGGACTTTCGAAAAAGCCAAAGTCGGTGAAGGAGAAGGACTCGGTAGTTGAGTATACGCGCAGATCCTGTTTGGCAGTGAACAGGCCGCCCGAGGAGCGGTGGACAGCAAGGAGGCCGCTATCGGCATGGACGGCAGCGCGGCCCTTCCCTTCGACGGCTGCCAGGCGGGCGATCTTCCAAGTGGCATTTTCCAGGAGAGTCGCAGGAGTCTGCGAAACAATGCCCGTGCTGACCGGTGCGCTGCTCTTTGCAGTCAGTGTAACGGGAGCAGCCTGAGGGGCAGGAGAGGTGCCCGGGCGGGGTGTATTGCAGCCGATGCAGGTGGTGCGTTTTGCAGGATTCTTTCCGCCGCATTTGGGGCATTTCCAGTCGCCGGTGGGGGGAGGCGCAGGAACCTGGTTCAGGGGAAGCGTGGGGCTGGCGGCCTGTGGCGCAGGCTCCGCCGGCGGGGCGGGTGGTGGTGAAGCTTGGCGGGTTTTGAGGAATTCAAGAGCTTCAGGAGTGCCAATGGTTTTCAGACCATCAAGTACGTTCTGGTGGACTGAAATGTCCGGGTCCGTATAGGCTTCGATCAGGGCAGGGACTGCCAGGGGATCTTTGGATTTTCCCAACTGGTAGGAAGCTGCCCGGCGCTGCCGTTCGTTTCCGGTCTGCAAGTCGGTGATCAACTTCTGCAACTGCTGGCTATTCATAATGTTGTTCTCTTTCTGGCATTGAGCGGATAATAGACTATTTATACAGGAAAAATGGGTCTTTGGGGAGAGGCGAGCCGCGGGTGTTGCTTGCCGGGTGCAAGTTCTCGAAGGTAGTTGCATCCGGGGTCTAAATCCGGTATAAATATATTATGGAGCACATCGCCCACGAGAGCGGCGCTGTTTGTAAAGCCCAAGCGGACTCTTCGACTGTGTAATTGCCACAGAAAGGAGAATGCCATGTTGCAAATCAAGATCAGCCAGGAAGAACATGAGTTACTGATCGAACTCCTGGATAACTCCATTTCGGAACTGCGTATGGAGATCGCGAACACGGACCGTCTGGAGTACCGGGAAATGTTGAAAGAGCGGGAAACCTTGATGAAACGCATCCACCAGGAACTGGTGAAAGCGGGGGAATGGAAGTAGGGATCAAACTAAGAAGATGCGAAGGAGTGGAGAGACGGAAGAAATAAACAGAGATCGCATCCTCTTTTAGGGACAATGGCGGGCGGACGATTATTGCCTCCATAATAACAGGGATGCCAGGGAGCCCGATAGGATGTTGTGCGGGAACGCCCGGCCTTCACCATGACAACAGGGAAAGGGTCAGTATTCGGTTTCGCGGGTGATGACCAGCAGGGTCAGGTAGGTGGTGCGGCCGATGTCGTATAATTTTTGAGGGTCGATGATCTCAATGGTATCCCGGGGAGTATGGACAAGGTGGTCGGAACCGTCCCAGGAGATGGAGAGAGTCATGGCGTCGCGGTCACCAAAGCCGGGGCGGGATTCACGGCCGTAGTGCGGGCCGCGGCCGCGGGTGGTGGTGGCCAGGTTGTAACGCCTGGCAGCCTGCTGGAAAAGTTTGACCAGGCGGTAACTGCTCATTTCACCCAGGGCGATGGAGTCGCCGGTGCCGTAGCCCACGCCAGAGAGTTCCACGACGGTCTCGACAGTCAATTTACTGGCTCCAGCGCGGGCGTTCATGATGTTGACGACGCTCAAGCCTTCGCTGCGTTCGCCGCCGGCCCAGGCAACGAACATGACGGTTTTATCGGGCTGGTAGGAGCTGTTTTTCATCAGGCGGGCCAGTTCGAGCAGCATGGCCACCCCGCTGGCATTGTCATTCGCGCCCGGGTAGGCGGTGCCGTCCAGGCCGGTGCCGACGCCGTCATAATACGCGCTGACAATTATCACTTGCTCTTCCATGCCAACGAAATGGCCCTGGCCGGGAATGACGCCCATGACATTGATATAGGCTTCGTTGAGGTAGTCATCGGAATTACGGGGCTGGAGGGAGAGTTCCACCTGCATGCCCGGGTCGGTGAGGAAGAGTTCGCCAGGTTTCAGGGAAGCACGGGCCGCATCCAGGGCAGCCAGGCTGCTGCCCGCTGACTGGAGCAAGCGGTCGGCAACCTCGGGGGAGATAAGCAGGTAAGGGCAATAGCCAGTCATGGTCAATTGGCCAAAAAACAACACCTGGTAGGGATAAACATCCTTGCGCTGCATGGAAAACATCTCATCGGCAATGACCAGGGCGCCCTTAATCTGCTCATCGTTGACCTTTGCCACATCCGCAGCATGGACGATTATGATTTGATCAAGGGCAGCACTGTTGCTCAGATTAAACGGATCAGTCAGTTTCGGGTCGGAAACCTCGCCAAAAGCAACCCCCATAACAGCAGCCTTGACCTGATTGCCGATGCTATTGACGCGCACATACTCCGCAAAATCCTGGCGATAGACCAGTTCCTCGGGCGGCTGGCCATCCGAGGGGAGGAGGGTCAGGGTGGGCTTTTCATACAGGTGCGGGCGGGGCTGGATGAGGCGTTGAATATACGTCTGGTTCTCGCCGGCGGGGAAGATACCGATCTCGGCCATTCGGCTGGCAATGTAGTTTGCCGCTGCTTCGGCGCCGGGAGTGCCAGTCTCGCGGCTCTGCATCTCCAGGGAGGTAAGCACTTCGATATCTTGCATGAGACGTGCTTGATCGAACTTGAGTCCTTCGGTGCGGTACACGCCCAGCGGGGTGGAGGAGCGCAGCAGCAGACTGATGATGACCACCACCGAGAGACCGGCCAGGAGAGTGTAACGGTTGAAGAGGCGACTGAGATTGGCGTGAGTGTCATCCAGGAAACGGCGCAGACCCTCCCCAAAAAGGTTGAAGGTCATGGTGGTCAGGAAGACCGCCATCCCCGGGTAGAGCGCCATCCAGTTGTAAGTGCGCCAGTAGGTGCGCACATTGGCGATCAAGGCAGCCCATTCGGGCACATCCGAAAAATGGGCAATGACCGGCAACATGCGGCCAGTCTCGCCGATCATGACCTTGAAACCACCACCCATGTAGATGTTGAGGAAGCCGAGTTCGGCCAGGAGCATCATCACGCCGCCCAGTTCGAGGACAGCCAGCACAATGAGCGAGTTGACCAGGTTGGGCAGGATGTGGCGGGAGAGGATCTGGTCGGAGCGGGCGCCGACGGAGCGGGCTGATTCGACAAAAAGTTGGGGTTTGAGGCTGATGACCTGGGCACGCACGAACTGGGCCACCTCGCCCCAGCCGACAATCGAAAGCGCGACAACGAAGACCCACATGCCCTGCTGGATGCCAAGGGCCTGAATGAGAAGCATGGCAAAGATGGTCACCGGGAAGGCGGCCCAGACGCCGACGGCACCGTTCACCACCCGGTCGAGCCAGCCATTGCGCTGCCAGCCAGCCAGGGCGCCGAGCACCGCACCGAGGACCAGGCGGGCCAGCATGGCAAAGAAGGCCAGCGCCAGGGTGCGCTTGCCACCGGCGAGAACCAGGGCCTGGATATCGCGCCCGATGTGGTCGGTGCCCCAGGGGAAAGTGGCAGAGGGAGCGTAGGGCGGGGCACCGATCGTGCCCTCAACCATCATAACGCCGTGGATCTGGTAGGGATTGGCGCCGGTCAGTTTCTCGCCAAACACCACCACCAAAAGCAGGGCGATGAGAAGCAGGCCGCCAAGCAGGAGGGCAGGATTCGCGAGCATGCTGCCGATGATCCACTCGCGGCGGGCGGCAACCGGGCGGTCGTGGTCCACCGGCGGCAGGGAGAGGCCCTCGGGCAGCGGAGGTAGGCTGGATTTACGGCGGGTAAAGCGCTGGCGGATGTCCCTGGTCCAGGCAGCGAAGATATCGAGGATGCCGCGTGACCAGCCCCTGAACGTCGTGCGGTCTTCCTGCTGCTCCTCGAGGTTTTCAGCACGCAGGCGGGCATCGATCATTGGGAAGAAGAGTTCGATTAGCAGGTTGACCAGCAGGAAGAACAGGCCCAGGGAAAGGATGAGGTCAATGATGAAGGCCGCGTTGCCAAGTTCGATGGCTTCCAGGATGGTAAGGCCAACCCCGGGCCACTCGAAGAAGAGTTCCACCACCGGCAGGCTGGCAAGGGAATAGCGCAGGGAAGCCCCCAGGGTGGTGAGAGTCGGAATGAGCAGGTTGGGGATGGCGTGGGAATCGCGCACCATACGCCAGGAGAGACCCTTGGCGTGCGCGGTGCGAATGAAATCCTGTTGTAGGATATCGCGCATGGCCACATAGGTCACCTGGGCGATCTGTGCCAGGGGACGCATCGCCAGCACCAGGGTGGGCATGATCAAGTGCGCATCCCAGCCGAAGCCGGCAGATGGCAGAACTTTGATTGCAAAGGTATTATGGACCCAGATGTTGATCACCCACAGGAACATGGCAAACAAGAAACTGGGGGTGGATGTGCCCAGCACCGAGAGCATCACAACCAGGGTGGAAGAGGTCTTGCGTTTGGTCAAGGCGGCGGCCAGGCCAAGCGGCAGGCCAATCGCAAAGGCCACGCCGAGGGCCAGAAGGAGCAGTCCGGCGCTGGATCTGAGGGTATCGGCAACCAGTAGTAGAGCCTGGTAGGTCTCCCGCTTCCAGTAATATTCCTGCGGGTGTGCAAAAATATACTGGCCGGTACGCAGCAGCGCCTGCCAGGCGGCCTCCAGGGGGCGGGCGGGCAGGTGCTCGCGGCCTCGCTCGGCCAGGATTAGTCCCCAGGAGGTGAGATAAGCGATGATTAGGAGAGTGGAAATGGCACTGCCCAGTCGGCGGGCTACCAGGCGCAGTTCAGTACGGGTGCCCCTGGTGGATACGGCGTGGGCGGCATCGGCTTCGGGTACGGAAGCCCCGGCAGGAACGGAAACGCTGGCGGAGAGGGCCTTGTGCGGCAGCCGGTCAAGCGCGGTGGACGAAGTACGGGCCGCGGCCTGGGCATTCTGCCAGGCGCCGGCTACCTGCTGCAGAAAATCACGGCGGATACCGTTGTCCCGGAGTCGGAGATCGGCCCGCGGGTAGGCTGGCAGGGAGGTGGACTGGACGCGCTTGAGCGCCTGGTCCAGGCTGAATCCGCGCTCGCGCACCAAGTTCGTAACGCGGGCCTGGTCGGTGGCATCGCTCACCCACAGCGTATCGCATTTCTCAGAGAGACCGCTGTCGAACAGGTCAAGGGCAGTCAGAACCACGAGGCGGCCTGGAGTGCGCTCAAGGAGGTAATCCACGGCCTGACCTAAAATGGCGGATAATTTGTTTTTCAGCCCGGCCCGGCCAACGGGGTCGTTCTGCAGCAGAACACCCAGGCGCAGGCGGTCGATCTGCCCATCCTGGTCCAAAACCTGTTCCCCAAAGATGGAGAGCACCTCCCGGTAGCCAGGTGCGCCCTTGAGCAGGGCCTGGTTGGCAACGGCATCGGCATCGATGATGTCAGCACCCAAACGGGCGAGCATACCGCTAACAGCCGGGTATCCGCTGTCCAGCGTGCCTGTCAAACCAATGACGTACTTATCTGCGTGTTGATTCATGCAGCCTCCCCGGCGATCAGTGTTAATGTTTCAAGCAGGCGATCCTGCCAATCCGGTTCTTTCGCAAAGGAGCACCAGTAGGTATTTTTACCGCCTCGCACCTGCGGAGCGACATCGCGCAGGGACCGGGGCTGGATGCCATCGGGAGATGGCGGGTACCGTAAAACGATCTGCCCGGCTTCGACCCCGATCGAAGTCAGTCCAGCCTTTTCAGCGCGCAGTTTAATACGCATCTGGTAGAAGAGGTTTGCAACCATCCCCGGCGGCGGGCCGAAGCGGTCTCTGAACTCAGCCGAGAGGGCATCCACCTCGGCCTCATCGCGCAGGTCGGCCAGGCGGCGGTAGAGGCGCAGTCGCAGGTCCTGGTCGGGGATGTAATCGGAAGGAATGCCCACGGCCAGCGGCAGGTCCACATTGACCGGCATGGAGAGAGGCGCACTGAACTGTTCGAAACCGGCCGCGGCCGGTGGCAGTTTGCCTCCGGCAGAAGCCCGCAGGTGGCGCACGGCATCGGCCAGCAGGCGGGTATAGAGGTGAAAACCAACCGCCTGGATGTGGCCGTGCTGGCGGGCGCCGAGCAGTTCTCCCGCGCCGCGAATCTCCAGGTCGCGCATGGCAATCGAATAGCCGGCGCCTAGCTGGGTGTTCTCGGCGATGACCTCCAGGCGCTGCTGGCCTTCGAGCGTGGGCGGCTTTTTACGGTGCCGGAAGATATAGGCATAGGCACGCGCCGCGCCTCGTCCAACCCGGCCGCGCAGCTGGTACAACTGAGCCAGGCCAAAGGTATCCCCGCGATCCACGATGAGAGTGTTGGCGTTGGGGATATCCAGCCCAGACTCGATGATGGAAGTGGACAGAAGGATATCCACCTCGGCCGCGGTAAAACGGTGCATGACAGAGGCCAGTTCGTGCTCGGGCATCTGCCCGTGCGCCACGGCAATGCGCGCTTCGGGGACCAGTTTTTCCAGGTGCATGCGCATGGCGCCGATCGTCTGGACCCGGTTATGGACGAAGAAAATCTGTCCGCCGCGCTCCAGTTCGCGCAGGATGGCCTGGCGTACCAGGCGGGGCGAATAGGGGCCCACATGCGTGATGACCGGCAGGCGTTCCTCGGGCGGGGTGTTCAGGTTGGAAATGTCGCGCACACCGGTGAGAGCCATGTAGAGTGTGCGCGGGATGGGCGTTGCAGTCAGCGTCAGCACATCCACCTCGGTCCGCAGTTTCTTGAGATGCTCTTTGTGGGTGACGCCGAAACGCTGTTCCTCATCGATGACCACCAGTCCCAGGTCCTTGAACTCCACATCCAGCTGGATGAGGCGGTGCGTGCCGATGACAATATCCACCGAACCAAGCGCCAGGCCGAGCAGCACTTCACTCTGCTCGCGCGGGGTGCGGAAACGGGAGAGCATCTCGACCGTGACCGGGAAAGCTGCCAGGCGTTGCCGGAAGGTATCGTAGTGCTGTTGGGCAAGGACAGTAGTGGGTACCAGGATGGCCACCTGGCGCCCGTCCAGCACCGCCTTGAAGGCGGCGCGCAGGGCCACTTCGGTCTTGCCGTAGCCCACATCACCGCAGAGCAGGCGGTCCATGGGGCGCGGCGCTTCCATGTCGCGCTTGATCTCGGTCAGGGCGCGCTTCTGGTCGTCGGTCTCGACATAGGGGAAGGAATCTTCCAGTTCCTTCTGCCAGGCTACATCCGGGCTGAACGAATACCCTTGGGCTACTTGGCGGCGGGCATACAGGTCGAGCAGTTCCTCGGCCACCTGCTGGACAGCCTCCCGGACACGGCCACGCGTGTTTTGCCACTCCATGCCGCCCAGGCGGTCCAGCGAGGGAAGGACACCCTCGGCGCCCACATATCGGGTCAACCGGTCAGCCTGGTGGACAGGCACGAACAATTGGTCGCCTTCTTCATACTCGACGCACAGGAACTCACGCTCCAGGCCATCCAATTGGCGCTGGACCAGCCCGGCGTAGCGGCCAATGCCGTGATCCACATGGACCACATAATCGCCGGGACGCAGATCGGCATAGACGGCCTCGGGGGTCTCGGCGCTAACCTGCTGGCGGGCGCGCGGCTGGGGGCGCTCCCAGCCGAAGATCTCGGAGTCGGTCAGGAGGATGGCGTTCCCCAGCTGCCAGCCGGCCGAGACGGAGCCTTCCTTGAAGACAATCGAAGGCGGTGCCTGGACCGCAGCCTCGGGGTCGCGGGGGCGTTCATTCCAGAGTTCCTGCAGGCGGGCAGACTGGCGGGAGACAATGACAATCTCACGCCCAGCAGCAGCAAGCCGGGCGAGATACTCGATGAAGGGTTTCAGGCGCCCGGCAAAGCGCTCCAACTGACCGAATTGCCCGGCCAGGCCGGTATCGGTGGCCGCAGCCAGTTCAACGGCAAGCGAACCACCCACTTCCAGCCAGGGATGGTGCTGTAGGCTGTCATCCAGTTCCGACCAGGTCAGGTAGGGCACCGGGAAGTCGGCGGGCAGGGTACCCTCTTGGAGGCTCTCCTGGCGGAACTTGACGGCCTGCTCCTCCACCTCTGTTACCATACCTTCGACCAGGCTGTGGTCATCCACCAGCACCAGGGACTGCTGCGGCAGGTAATCGAGCAGGGACGCAGGCATGGGGTGCAGGAGCGGGATGTGGAACTCGGAAACCGCATCTGGCGGGATGGAGGCCGGCAGGTTGGCGGGCAGGAGATATTCACGCGCCGGGGTGACGAGCAGTGCTTCGAGGTTTTCGACGGTCCGTTGGGAGGCCGGGTCGAAGCGCCTCAGAGAGTCGATCTCGTCACCGAAGAAATCCAGGCGGACGGGCAGGCTCTCGGCAGCAGGCCAGATATCCAGGATACCGCCACGGTGGGCAAACTGGCCGGATTCAAGGACAGTATTCACAGGCTGGTAACCATCCGAAGCCCATGCATGCAGCAGGGCATCCGGCTGGATGGTCTGGCCGACTTTGAGGCGCCTGCAGGCCTTGAGAAAGTCGCGGCGCGGCAGGGTGCGGGTCATGAGAGCCCGCGCCGAAGCGACCAGCAGCGGCGGGCTTGGCGGCCTGATGCCATGAGGCAGGTGGTAGCTGGCAAGAACGGTGAGAGCCTGCAGGCGCTCCCGCCGGGTGGCATTCCCCCATGCGGCGGGCTCATAGTAGAGCGGGTTGGGCTCGGGGAAACGCAGGACGGGCACACCCGGCAGCCAGAACGATAACTCATCGGTCAGGGCCAGGGCTTGGTCGGCGCGGTTGGTAATGAACAGGATGGGGCAGTCCAGGTCACGCTGAAGAGCCGCCAAAACGGGCAGGCGTGCCGCGCGCGGCAGGCCAAGGGCAGGCAGGCGCCGCCCTGCCCGGATGGAACCGAGGAGGGATTGGTAGGCTGGCAAGCCTTGAATGGTGGAAAGGAGTATATCCATAAAGGTTCAGTTACCCGTTACTGGTTACCTTGAAACATTACTGAAACATATGATATAGAAGTATTTCCAAAATAACGGCTACGCGCATTGGCTTTTTTACTCTTCCACGCCGGCAAGCATGCCGTTGAAGCGGTTCATGGCCGTCTCCAGGCCGTCGCTGATCCAGGTCAGGGCAGCGTCGGCAGCCCGATCGAGTATATCCGAGAGCAGCGCCTGCTCTCCCGCCGGGAAGTCCTGCAGGACGTAGGCGGCGGGTTCCATGCGCCCGGGAGGGCGCCCGATTCCCAATCGCAGGCGCGGGAAGTCCTGCGAGCCGAGGCGCTCGATGGTGGAAGCAATCCCCTTCTGCCCGGCTGCCCCCCCACCGGGACGCATCCGGATGGCACCGAGCGGCAGGTCCAGGTCATCATGGGCGACCAGCAGGTTGGACAGTGGCAGTTTGTAGAAACGGGCCAGGCCCTGGGCCGACTGGCCGGAAAGATTCATATAAGTCTGCGGCTTGGCCAAGATGATCTTGTCGCCTTCATGGAGGGTCGAGCCGACCAGGGCGCGCGCCTGAAGGCGGTTGAGCTGGACGTTCAGTCGCACGCATAGGCGGTCGATCAGCATAAAGCCGATGTTATGGCGGTTCAGGCGGTATTCCCGGCCGGGGTTGCCGAGACCGATCAGGAGAAAAGTGGAGTCAGTCATAAGTGATCAACAAATGGCCGCGCAATGGTTTTCAGCGGCGGCGCAGGCGAATCAGGAGGCCAAAGAAGACAAAAGAACCCAGGATGACCAGGGCCCCGCGGCCCATGGCCTGCCAGGCGCTTTCAGGGGTGACTCCAGCCGGGTTGGGCGGGAGGGCGGTCGGCGTGGGCGGTTCGGTGGGCGTGGAGGCGGGGAGCGGCGGCAGGGTAGGCTCCAGGGCCGCATCCGGGGTGGAAGTCTCGACCGGGGTATAGTTGCGCACCCGCAGGCCGTCAACGACCGTATCCACCAGTCTGCCATCGCTAAGGCGCACGCGCAGACGCAAGCGATACGTGCCGTCGGTGATGGCGCTGGTGTCCCAGGTCCCCAGGGTACCGGACAAAACAGGCGTCCCGCTCTGCTGGATCACGAACCAAGTGCCGGTGGGGTCTTTCTCGTAGGCAAAGGACAGTTCTGCAGACTGAAAATCATCCACCTGGCTGGTGCCGGTGACCGTCAGCACACCCTGGACGGCCTGTCCGGGGAGGGGCGCAGTGATGACAATCGGTTCCTGGGCCGCAGCCGTCCGGACAAGGGCCAGTGCGAACAGAAGGGATAAAAAAAGACAGCGCATGGCAACTGTTAAGTTTAGCATAAAATGGAAAAAATGTCCGGCAGACTTCCGAAGTCTTTAAGACTTCGGAAGCCTGCAAAGGATGGCAGTTGCGGGCATGGGTATAACTTGTGGAGTTCTGCGGGGTTTTGCAGTAAAATTGTCCGAACAAATTTCCCAAAAGGTGGTCCAATGAACGAGCAACTTTTCCAGTCCAATGAAGCCCTGACCTTCGATGATGTGCTGGTGGTGCCCGGATACAGCGAGGCGCTGCCCTCCGAAGTGGATATCTCGGCCCAGCTGACCCGCGAGATCCGCCTGAACGTGCCCATCCTTTCGGCGGCCATGGATACAGTCAGCGAAGCGCGCCTGGCAATCGCCCTGGCCCGCGAGGGGGGCATCGGCGTCATCCACCGCAACATGGCGCCCGAGCAACAGGCGGAGGAGGTGGACAAGGTCAAACGCTCACAGGCTGGGATGATCGTGGACCCGATCACGCTGCCGCCGGAGGCTTCGCTCCAGCAGGCAGAGGAGATCATGTCCAAGTACAAGATCAGCGGTGTCCCGGTTGTGGACAAAAGCGGGCAACTGGTCGGCATCCTGACCAACCGCGACATCCGCTTCGTGGAAGCCCGCGATTATGTCAAGCCGGTGAGTGAGTTCATGACCCCCCAGCCGCTGGTGACCGCGCCGGTCGGCATCCGCCGGGAGGAAGCCATTTCCCTGCTGCACAAGCACCGCATCGAGAAACTGCTGCTGGTGGACGAGAACGGGCGCTTGAAGGGGCTGTTGACCGTGAAGGACATCCAGAAGGAACGCGAACACCCCCACCTGGTCCGGGATGGGCGCGGGCGGCTGCTGGTGGGGGCTGCCGTAGGCGTGGGGGCAGACCTGGAACCGCGTGTCGGCAGGATGGTGGATGCGGGCGTGGATATCGTGGCCATTGATACGGCCCACGGCCATTCAAGGGGTGTGGTGGGGGCAATTCAGTGCCTCAAGAAGAACTGGCCGAACCTGCCGGTGCTGGCCGGGAATGTGGTGACCGAGGCGGGGGCGCTGGCGCTAATCGATGCCGGCGCGGATGCGGTCAAGGTCGGCGTGGGAGCCGGCTCGATCTGCACGACGCGCATCGTGGCCGGGGCCGGCATGCCGCAGTTGAGCGCGATCCATGCCTGCGCAAGGGCCGCCCACGCCCGCGGCATCCCGGTGATTGCGGATGGCGGCATCAAGTATTCCGGCGATATCGTCAAGGCGCTGGCAGCCGGCGCCGACACGGTCATGCTGGGCAGCCTGCTGGCCGGGCTGGAGGAATCGCCCGGCGAGGTGGTGCTGTTCGAGGGACGGCGCTTCAAGGAGTACCGCGGCATGGGCTCGATGGGCGCCATGCAGGGCTACGGCAGGGACCGCTACGGGACCGGCCAGAGCGCGGGACTGGGGAAGCTGGTACCGGAGGGGATCGAGGGGCGCGTCCCATACAAGGGCAGCCTGCATGATTTCGTCTTCCAGCTGGCAGGGGGATTGCGCTCGGGGATGGGCTACGCTGGCGCCAGGAACCTGGAGGAACTGCGCACGAAGACGAAGCTGGTGCGCATCACGAACGCCGGGCTGATCGAGAGTCACCCGCATGATGTGATCATCACGAAGGAGGCGCCAAATTACCAAGTGGGGAGTGGATAGGAACCACAGATGGGTCGACAACGGATGAGGAGTGGAGAAGCGGATGCCGGTAACGGATAGGATGCGGATAAACGGATGAGGAGCGCAGATGGATGGGATAGCCGGAGGAGAGCGAAGGGAAATTGCCACGCCGCCGGGAGAGCACCGGCGGCTCGCAATGACAATGGAGATGACCAGCGGGCGGTGGTTTCCCTGGCCTGTCCGATCAAGCCAGGCGATACGCCGGGAGAGCGCGGGCGGCTAGAAATGACAAACGAGATGACAATTTGAACTATTAGTGCAATTCTCGAAAGATATTTTTATGGTAAACTCAGAGTGTCTAGAAAGAACGTACCAGGAGTTTCACCCTTATGGCCAAGTCACGCAGTGAACAAATGGTTGACCGCCTGCGCGCCATGCAAGCTGCGGCGCCTGATATCGAAGCGTCGGCGGTCGTTTCGGTGGACGGGTTGATCATGGCTTCCTCCCTGCCAGCCGAAGTAGAAGAGGACCGCGTGTCGGCCATGTCGGCGGCCATGCTGAGCCTAGGCGAGCGCATCTCAGGTGAACTGGGACGCGGCGGGCTAGAGCAGGTGTACATCAAGGGTGACAGCGGGTTCATCGTGTTGACCTCGGTCGGTCAGGAAGCAGTGCTGACCGCCCTGGCACGCCAGGAGGCCAAGCTGGGCCTGATCTTCCTCGAAATGCGCCGCGGCGCCGAGGACCTGGAGAAACTGGTTGGGTAACTACGGGGCCCATGCAAAGGCCAGACCAACGCCTGTCACCCGATCCCAATCATCGATCCACGTGGGGAGGACGCCATCCAAGCGTCCTCCCCACTGCCTTTGTAAGGCAGGAATAAGACCGGAAGCAGTCGAGCAGTAAAAGGAGAACACAACATGGCTACAACCACCAAGTACGTCATTTTCACCGGCGGGGTAGTCTCGTCGGTCGGCAAGGGCGTGACGGCGGCGGCGCTGGGCCGGACGCTGAAGGAACGCGGTTTCAGCGTGGCGGTGCAGAAACTCGACCCGTATATCAATGTCGACCCCGGCACGATGAGCCCCTACCAACACGGGGAGGTCTTCGTGCTGGATGACGGCGCGGAGACGGACCTGGACCTGGGCCATT
>CAYLXB010000016.1:0-55217 GCA_964387495.1 uncultured Anaerolineaceae bacterium | reverse complement strand
CGTCGTTCACCGCGATGACCGGGAAATTGAGCATCTTGTCAGCAGCCATGGCCCGCAGGCGGATGACCCCGGTGGTGGTCTCTTCGGTGCCGCCGATGATGGTCTCCAGCAGTTCGCGGCGGTCTTTGTGGATCGTGCTCACCAGGTCGGCCCCGTCGTCCATCGTCATGTGCGGCTTGTGGTCCAGGGCAGCCGCAATGTGCTTGTAATAGGTCACGTTGTCCTCGCCTTTGATGGCAAAGGTGGGCACCTCGTACCGGTTGACCAGCGCCGCGGCCACATCATCCTGGGTGGAGAGCGGGTTCGATGCGGTCAGCACCAGGTCGGCGCCGCCGGCCACCAGCGTCCGCGCCAGGTTGGCGGTTTCGGTGGTCACGTGCAGGCAGGCCGAAAGGCGCACGCCCTTGAGCGGCTTTTCCTTCTCAAAGCGCGCCCGGATCATGCGCAGCACGGGCATTTCCCGCTCGGCCCATTCGATCCGCCGCACGCCGCCTTCCGCCAGGTTGATGTCTTTGATATCGTGGGTACTCATGATTTCTCCTTCAAAGGGTGGGGCGGGATTTCATCCCGCCGTTTTTTTAGCGGGTCTGGAACCCGCCCTGCGCTAGTAACTCGTCCAGTTTGCCCTGGTCGTCGAAATGCTCCCGGAAGCGGGTGATGAATTCCACCGGGGTGTAGTGATGGTTCTGTGTGCCCTGCTGTTCCAGGCAGTAGACCGCCGCCAGCGATCCCACCTGGCCGCACAGCACCCAGTCCCAGCCGTGCGCATAGGCCGCCAGGAAGCCGCCGCGGAAGGCATCCCCCACGCCGGTCGGATCCACGATCTGGCGTTCCGGCACGGTCGGGATGAAATGATCTTCATTCCCGGTGTACAGGTTGGCGCCATCCTTGCCGCGCGTCACCACCACCACCTTGACATGCTGGAGTATCTGCTTCAGGTCCCAGCCGGTCTTCTTGGAGATCAGCCCGAACTCATAGTCGTTGACAAACAGGAAATATGCGCCTTCCATATCCCGCGCCAGTTCCGGCCCTTCCAGGCGCAGGATCTGCTGTGACGGATCGTACAGGTACGGGATCCGCAGCTCGCGGCACTCGGCGGCGAACTTGGTCATGGCATCCGGCGCGTTGGGCGAGACGATGACCAGGTCCGGCCGGTTCTGGAGGGTGTACAGGCTCTGCTTCGAGGCCACCCCCATCGCGCCCGGGTAGAACGAGGCGATCTGTGCATTCGAGCGGTCTGTGGTCGCAAAGAACGAAGCCGTGAACAGCCCCGGCACCACTTCCATCAGGCTCGTGTCCACGCCTGACTTTTCCAGCCACTGGCGGTAATCCCCAAAATCTTCACCCACGGTTGCCATCACTCGCGGCCGTTCGCCCAGCAGGGCCAGCGTATAGGCGATGTTGGGCGCCACGCCGCCGCGCTGCTTGGACATCGAATCCACCAGGAACGACAGGCTGATCTTTTCCAGCCGTTCGGGCAGGATCTGTTCTTTGAAGAGACCGGGAAAGGTCATCAGGTAATCATACGCCACAGAGCCGGTGAGCAGGGTATCCAAATCTGTTCTCCTGAAAGGTTTACGCAGGAAAAGGCGCTCTCACAGGAGAGCGCCAGTGCAAGCGGGCGTAGTTTAACACGGGAGGGGCGGATTGTCAAAAGGTTAATGCGCCAGGTTTTCGTCGAAAGGCGGCCGGATGACGCCCTTTTCCGTGACAATGGCCGAGATCAATCGGTTCGGCGTCACATCGAAGGCCGGGTTGCGTGCCCGGGCGCCCTCGGGTGCCGCCGCTTCCCCCTGGAATTGGATTCCCAGCACTTCCTGCGGATCGCGCTCTTCGATCGGGATCAGGCCGCCGTGCGCCAGCGACAGGTCGACCGTGGAGGTCGGTGCGACACAGTAGGCCGGCACACCGTTATCGTGCGCGGCCAGGGCCAGCATGTAGGTGCCAATCTTGTTGGCCACATCCCCGTTCGCAGCCACCCGGTCGGCACCGAAGAAGACCCCCTGCACCCGGCCGGAGCGCAGGAAGTAACCCGCCATGTTATCGGTGATGATCTCGTAGGGGATGCCGTACTGTTCCAATTCCCAGGCCGTCAGGCGCGCGCCCTGCAGTCGCGGCCGGGTTTCATCCACCAGCACATGCAGGCGCTTGCCCTGCTCCCAGGCTGTCCGGATCACCCCCAGCGCCGTACCCCAGTCCACCACGGCCAATGCCCCGGTGTTGCAGTGATGGATGACCGTATCGCCATCCTGGATCAGTGTCGCACCGTGTTCGGCCATGCACCGGTTGACAGCCACGTCCTCATCCGCAATACGTTGAGCCTCGGCCAGCACCGCTGCGCGCGTTTCGTCCGCCGCTGGCTGGCCGCCAGCACCGGCGTGCAGCCTGGCGGCATCCAGGACGAGTCCCACCGCCCAGGCCAGGTTGACCGCGGTCGGCCGGGAAGCCTTCAGGGTCTCGCCTGCCGCCGCCAGGTCCACCAGCAAGTCGGTAGTCGTTTGCGCCCTTGATTCCCGTGCAGCCAGCGCCAGCCCGAAGGCCGCTGCCGCTCCGATGGCTGGCGCACCCCGTACCGTCATGTTGCGGATCGCTTCGGCGGTTTCCCGGTGTGTTTGCAAAGAAACCACTTCGAACCTGCCCGGCAGTCGGCGCTGGTCGATCATCTTCAGTTCATTTACAGCATAATCCCAAAAAACAGTGCGCATCTTGCCTCCATTGAGGGGAATGGGCAGAAGTACACTTCTGCCCCTTGCTATTTCCTCTATCTTGTGCTATTTTTATCACACTTCAAGGTAACCAGGAGCAGATTGCCAGAATGACCGCCGCTGAAAGAACCGTGATTGTCGTCGAAGACGAACCCGATGCCGCTGAGATGTTTGCCGAAATGATGCGCGTCAGCGGGTTCCGGGTGCTCAAGATTCACAGCAGCACCCCCGCCATCGCCATGATCGCGAAGGAACTACCCGACTTGGTGCTCCTGGATGTCATGATGCCGGATGTTTCGGGGTTGGAAGTGCTGCGCTTCATGCGCCGCCAGCCGGAATTGGCCGCCATCCCTGTCATCGTCGTCTCGGCCAAGAGTATGCCCGCTGATGTAAAAACTGGCATGGATGCCGGCGCATCTCTCTACCTGACCAAACCGGTCGGCTTCCTCGAACTGAAGCAGGCTGTGGAAAAGGTCACCGGCATCCCAACCCAGTAATACCGCTTCGCCCATGAGCCTGCTGCGCACCTTCATCGCCATCGAACTCCCTGCCGTCATCCAGAATACGATCCAGAACGCAACCGCGTCCCTGCGCCAGTCGCTGGATCATTCCCTGGTGCGTTGGGTTCCGCCCCAAAACATGCATCTGACCCTCAAATTCCTGGGGGATGTCTCCCCTGCCAGTCTCGACCTGCTGACCCAGATGCTCCAGGCCGAAGCTTCCCAGCACGCCCCCTTCGGCCTGGAGGTCCGCGGCCTCGGCTCCTTCCCGAACCCAAAGCGGGCGCGCGTGATCTGGGTTGGCATCCAGGCCCCGGCTGCGCTGGAGGCCCTGCAGCGCAGCATCGAGGCCGCCGCTGCCCGCCTCGGATATCCCGTCGAAGAGCGCGGTTTTTCCCCTCACCTGACCATCGGGCGCGTCAGCCAGCATGCCACCAGTACCGGCCAGCAGCAGATCCGCACCGCCCTCGAAAACACCCACCTGGGTGCCTTGGGCTCGACCCGCGTGGAAAGCATCCACCTGTTTCGCAGTGACCTGCACCCGTCCGGCTCTGTCTACACATCACTTTTTAATGCCCCGCTGCAGAGGACTGCAACAGGCAAATAATCACGAGGTGCTTTCTGAACCCGCTTGAACTTGCTCACTGTATCGTTGATTCACTCGAAGAAAAGAAAGGCGAGAATATCCTGTTGCTCGACCTGCAGGAAATTGCCTCCTTTACCGACTATTTCGTCCTGTGCACCGGCACCAGTGACCGCATGCTGGATGCCCTGGCCGATGCGACGCTGGAAGATATCCGCAAGAAACACCGCAAAAAGGGCCGCCGCGAAGGCGATGCCCGAGATGGCTGGGTCTTGCTGGATTTCGGCGATGTGATCGTTCACCTCCTTTCCCCCGACCAGCGCGGCTATTACCGCCTGGAAGAACTGTGGAGCGAGGGTAAGGTCCTGCTGCGCCTGCAATAAAAACAAACCCTGTGAATTCAGAGGGGTAAGGCACTTGGCACTCTCGGCTGACAATTGTGAGTTGGCTATGGAAGTACAATCGAAAAGAACGGTTTTACAGAACCAGATTGCCTTGTGGTCGCTCCTGGCAGTCGGCACCATTTTGCGCCTGCGCCAGTATCTAACCTTTCGTTCCCTCTGGGCCGATGAAGCCAGCCTGGCATTCAACCTGGCCAACCGTACCTTTGGCGGCCTGACGCAGCCTCTCGACTATCAGCAGGGGGCTCCTGTTGGATTCCTGTTTATCGAAAAACTCTTCCTCGTCCTTCTGGGGAACAAGGATTATATTCTTCGGCTGTTCCCATTATTTGCCGGGATAATCTCCATATACTTGTTTTACCGCATTGCCAGCTCCTGGTTCAACGGAATCCTGGGAGTGGTGGCCGCTTCGATCTTTGCTGTCAGTTGGCATCTGGTTTACTATTCGTCAGAACTCAAGCAGTATTCCAGCGACGTTATGGTCGCTTTGCTGTTGATCCACCTTTCCGGGAATTGTTTTAGGGAAAAAGCACGAGCTTGGGATTTCCTGATCTTGGGCGCGGCTGGCGCACTCGGAATTTGGATTTCCCACCCTTCATTTTTCATCCTGGCGGCCATTGGCCTGGCGCTGGTTCTCCATAAGCTCACCCGCAACAGGGAATTGCCCTGGGTCTGGATTTTTGGACTTGGGACCGCCTGGCTGGTATCTTTTGGCCTTGAATACTTCGTCTCCCTGCAGCACCTGGTGGCAAACGAGTTTCTGCAACATTACTGGCGCAAAGCCTTTATGCCCATTCCCCCCTGGGATAAGTCGGAATGGTTTGCAAAGGCATACGCATCTGTTTTATACATTAGTCTGGATCGTACTGACCTGGTTTTGAAATTCATCATTCCAGGATTGGTATTCCTCGGGAGCATATCCTTCCTGGTACGAAACCGCGCCTGCGCAATCATCACCCTCCTGCCATTTCTGGAGACTCTGCTTGCTTCCGGTTTACAAAGATACCCATTCAAGGATAGATTCATCCTCTTTCTCGTTCCGCTTTTATTGCTGCTGGTCACCGCCGGTCTGCACCAGGCTTATACACTGATCTCGAAGTGGAATCGCCGCCTTGCCCTGGCCACATGCGGAACACTGGCGCTGGTGTTGTTTTTCTTGCCGGTACAGAACTCCTTCCTGCATTTCGTTACCCCTTACAACAAAGCAGACATCAAACCCGTTCTGGAGTATGTCAGCGAAAAAAGAAAAGTGGACGATATCGTATACGTCTTTCACGGCGCCGACCCTGCCTTTAATTACTATGCACCGTTTTATGGTCTCACAACAGGCCAAATTATCGTAGGATTTGATACTACTGATAAAGAAATTGCACTGGATGGTTTCTATAAGGATGTCGAGAAACTGAAAGGAAATGAAAGGGTCTGGTTTATCTTTTCAGACATTGTCGACTGTGGCAACTGTGAAGGTGATAAACAGGCTTTTTACGTTACTTATCTGGATGGCCTTGGGGCACTCTTGGAGCAGTACAACGCCCCCGGCGCCAACGGATACCTGTATGACCTGAGCCCCTAGAGCGCATAATACAAGGGCTCCCGATCATTGCATGTCAGTCTTCCAATGCTGGCAGGACCCTTCGCAAGCGATATAAAATACCCCCCTCAGTCACCAGGTTTTAACGCTCGAACACCCAGCGGTCCACTGCCCGCGTCCAGTCCACCAGTTCTTCCTGCTTGAACCATAGGGCGACTTCCTTCTCGCCATTCTCGGGGCTGTCCGAGGCATGCGTCAGGTTGCGGCCCACCTCCAGGGCAAAGTCATGGCGGATTGAGCCGGGAGCAGCCTCCGTAGGCCGGGTGGCGCCCATCGTCTGGCGCACGGCCGCCACCGCATTCGGCCCTTCCCAGACCATCGCCATCACCGGTGAGGAAGTGATGTATTGGATCAGGCCGTCATAGAACGGTTTCCCTTTGTGGATGGCATAGTGCGTTTCTGCCAATTCCAGGCTCACCTGCAGGAATTTCGCCCCCGCCAGTCGCAGACCTCGCCGCTCCAGGCGGGCGATTACCTCACCGACCAGGCCGCGTTGCACCCCATCCGGCTTCACCAGTACCAACGTTCGTTCCATAAATTGTCTCCGTTTCACAAAATGGCCTCGGGGCGGCGTGCGCCCCGAGGCCTGATTTTACCATGTGGCAAACTTAGCGTAACAGTTCCTCTGCCTTGGTATACGCATCCAGGGCATCTTGCAGCCGGTTGGAACGCATATACGCGTCGCCCAGCGCCTGCCAGATCAATACATCCACCGGGTAGCGGTAGAGTGCCTCGCGCAGGTCAAAAATGACCTCATCCAGCAGTTTGGCTTTCTTGATCAGCTTGCCGTACTCCTGCAGGGCATTCTGGATGTTGCCCCGGTTCAATTCAGCCTGGGCAGCCCGCAGCGTCGGGTCGCCCGGCGTGGAAAGCATCCCCGTATGACCCGTCTGTCGCGTTGCCTCCAACTCCGACACAGCCGGGGCTGCCGGCGGACGGCTCGCGGCTGGCTGGGAAATCGGCGGTGCCTGCACGGACTTCTTCCCGACCTGCACCGGCTGGGTGGTGGGTTCCTTATAGGCGGGCGGTTCAGCCGGTTTCCACTCCGCAGGGCTGGTCGGCTGGAGCGAAGGTTCGGCTGGCTCTTCTTCCCGCAGCCATTCGGGTAATTCCTGTTCACCTGCGGGCTCCGGTGTCTGCTGAACGGGCGCAGCCGGCAGTTCAGCTGCTGGCTTCTCTTCTGCTTCCATCGCCTTCAGCCAGTCCGGCATCTCCTCGCTCGCGGCAGCCGGTTCGGTAGGTGGTGTTGCCGGCTGCTCCGGCTCGGCAGCCACGGGCGGTGTTTCACCTGCCTGCGCTTCTTCCGTTTCCAGCGATTTCAACCAGTCGGTCACGCCGCCTGTGGAAGTAGCCGGTTCGACCGCCGCAGCCGGGGCCTCTCCCGCCTGCTTCTCTTCTTCTTCCAGTGACTTCAACCAGTCGGCCATGCTCGTACCGGTCTCAGGCGGTCCGGCAGGGGGCACTGCCTGCGGTTCCACCTCGGCGGCTTCGGCAGGGGTTTCACCCGTCTCCAGGGATTTCAGCCAATCGGCCACATCCTCACCGGTCGCAGCCGGTTCAGCCGCAGGAGCCGATTGCGGTTCCGCCTCGACAGGCACGGCCGGCTGTTCCCCGGCTTGAGCCTCTGCCTTCATGGCTCTTAACCAATCGGGCATATCATCCGCAGGCTCGGCCGCTGGTTGCTCTTCCAGCTTGCCTGCCCGGGTGCCGGATGGTTCCACTGCAGCCGGGATTTCATCTTCAGCTCCAGGGGCTTCTTCTACCGGCTGCAGACTCTTGAGCCAGTCTTCGGCTTCTTCTTCAGCAGCAGGCTGCACGGCAACTTCAGGCAAAACCGCATCCCGGGCCTGCTCAACCCACTCAGGGGCGGCTTCCAGGCGTTCCTCAGGTTTGGTCAACAGTTCATCCGAGCGGGCACCCTGCTTGGCCGCCAGGCTCTCCAGCCACAGGAAACTCTCGTCTTGTTCCTCGTCCGATTTGCCCAAGTCGCCGATCGAAGGCCCGGATGGAACGGCTGCAGAGGGAGCAGGCAGCAGTTCCTCAGGCGTTTCCTGCGCTTTCATCTCCTTGAGCCAGTCAGGGGTCGCATCGGCGGGCTGGGCCTCTGTCTCTGCAGGCATTCCGGGTTGTTCCCCGGCTGCCTCCTGAGGTTGTAGTTCTTTCAGCCAGTCAGGGGTTGCATCGGCGGGCTGGGCCTCTGTCTCTGCAGGCACTCCCGGTTGTTCCCCGGCCGCATCCTGAGGTTGGAGTTCTTTCAGCCAGTCCGGCATCGATTCGGCAGGCTGGGCTTCCGCTTCCTGGCCGGTGGTCAGGTCCTTGGCCTGTTCCACCCACTCAGGAGCCTCATCCAGCCTCTCCTCGGGCTTTGTCAGCAGTTCATCCGACCTGGCGCCCTGCTTGGCCGCCAGGCTTTCCAGCCACAGGAAGCTCTCATCTCGTTCCTCATCCGATTTACCCAGGTCGCCAATCGAAGCTTCCGGTTCTGCCGGGGTCTTCCCTTCCTCCGGGCCGGGTTCCTGTGCCGGCGTCTTCCCGGCACCCAGGTTCTTAAGCCAATCCATTGTATCCTCCGCTTCCGGAGCCTCCGAGGCTCCTGAAACAGGCGCTTCCACCGGAGCAGCCGGGGCTGGTTCTGAGGGTGCCATGGCCTTCAGCCACTCGGGGATATCAGCAGGCACGGCCTCGCCCTGCACAGGCTCTGCCTCCGGAGAATCATCGAAAGCGGAGGCCGTCTCAACCGCCGCGCCTGTGGCCGCGCCCCACCCTGCCGTGCGCAGAAAATCGGGGAGCGCATCATCCGCCGGAGCCTGCTCCGCAGGGGTGCCTGCAGAGGGAGCTTCAAGCTGGGCCGGCTGTTCCGCAGCTTTGAGCCACTCGGGGATTTCATGGGCGGTGCCGCTGCTTAACGCTTTCGACTCCAGCGATGCCGGCCAGCTTGAACTCGAGTCCAGCAGTTGCCCGGGGTCATAGTCCAGCCGTTCCAGGTTGACGGCTGCATCCGGCACCGCCTCCGACTGGAAGACCGATGCCGTCACGAATGCCGCATAAGGATCCATCTCGTTGACACGCTGGCGGTGGATCTGCGTGTTTTCAGCCCGCCCCGTGCCGGGCAGGATCTCCAGCAGGATGCGGTTGGCATCCAGGCAGTAGGCATATTTCCTGAGCAGCGTCGCGCAGACTTCCGATGCTTCCACCTTCTGACCGTTGCGGAAGTACGCCAGCGCCAGCAGCACCTGCATGTCCTGCCGGTTCGGATCATCTGCCAGAACCCCTCGGACTTCACCAATCGCCTGGGGATAGAGTTCGCCCTGCACATACATATGGGCCAGTGCGCCGCGCGTCATGCGGATTTTCGGTTCCGCACCATCCCGGCGGCCGTACAGGCGCTGCAGTTCCCCCTGCACGGCGGCATTGGAAGACTGGCGGTCATAAGCGCGTTCCATGTGCCAGATGGCTTCATCCAGTTTTTCTTCGTCATCCCGGATAATGCTCATGCCCACATGTGAGACAAAATCATCCGGCACGGCCAGCAGGACGCGCTGGAAGATCTCTGCTGCGTCCTGGTAGCGTTTAAGCTCCAGGTAGGTCTTGCCCAACAGGCGGTAGGTTTCCAGGTGTTTGGGGAAAGTCTTGAGGATGTGCTTGCAGTGTGCGATGGCTTCATCGAACTGGTTCTGGTCGATCAGGCTCTCGATTTCGCGATTGTAGATACGCAGGGAAACTTTGGCCATGGCGCGCTCCTAATCACTAGTATGCACGATTCCTGCTTTTTTGGCAAGCATTCTTGCGCTTCAATTATAAAACAAAGGCAGCGGTTCCAGCGGTTTTTCGCTCCAGGAATGTGCCTTCAGCACCGCTTTCCTGGCCGCGTTCAACTTGAGTTCATCGCTGGCATGTACCGTGAACAGCGGCTCGCCCTGCTCCACGCGGTCGCCGACCTTTTTATGAACCACGAATCCGACGGCATGCTCCACCGGGTCACCCTTCTTGGAACGGCCTGCGCCCAGCACCACCGACGCCTCACCGATGATGCGCGCCTGCACCTGGGACAGCCAACCGCTGTGGGGCGATTCCACCACCTCGATGTATTTCGCCCGCGGCAGCTTATCCAGGTCGTCCACGTACGACACATCCCCCCCCTGGGCGCACACCAGCTGGCGGAACTTCTCCAGGCCGCTTCCATCGGCAATGGCTGCTTCGGCCATGCGGCGGCCTTCGGCCAGGTTCTTTGCGCGCTCCCCCAGCACCAGCATATGGGCGCTGACATGCAGGCAGTGTTCGCGGAAATCTGCCGGCCCGCCGCCGCGCAGCGTTTCCACCGCCTCGCGCACCTCCAGCCCATTGCCGACCGCGCAGCCCAGCGGCTGGTTCATATCCGAGAGCAGTGCCACCACCTTCCGCCCCGCCAGCGAACCGATGGAGACCATCAAGTCCGCCAGTTGCTGCGCCTGGTCCAGCGTTTCCATGAACGCCCCCTGCCCCACCTTCACATCCAGCACCAGCGCGAAGGCGCCCGAGGCGATCTTCTTGCTCATGATCGAGGAGGCGATCAGCGGAATGGATGGCACAGTCCCGGTCACGTCCCTCAGCGCATACAGTTTCCCATCTGCCGGAGCCAGGTCTTTGGACTGGCCGCTCAGCACAATCCCGATCTCTTTCAATTGTTTCTCGAACTCTTCCGTGGAAAGGTCCACGCGGTAGCCTGGGATGGATTCCAGTTTATCCAGCGTTCCCCCGCTAAACCCCAGGCCTCGGCCCGACATCTTCCCGCACGGCAGGCCGCAGGCAGCCACCACCGGCAGCACGGTCAGGGAGGTTTTGTCCCCCACCCCGCCGGTGGAATGCTTGTCCACCGCGATCCCCACCACGTCCGTCATATCCAGCACCTCGCCCGACTGTGCCATGGCCAGCGTCAGGTAGGTGGTTTCCTGCGCGGTCATACCGTTCAACAGCACCGCCATCGCCCAGGCTGATACCTGGTAATCGGGGATATGCCCTCTGGTGAAGCCGCGCACGAAGAAGTATATCTCTTCACGGGTCAGCTCATGCCCGTCACGCTTTTTTATGATCACATCGACTGCACGCATGGGATACTCCTTACTGTAAGGCCTCTATTTTATCCCATTTCATAATTGTCGGACAATTATGCCCGCACCAGCAGCGGCCCATTGGGGGTATCCTGCACCGCCCAGCCCAGGGCTGCGATTTCGGCACGCAGCCGGTCGGATTCAGCCCAGTCTTTGCGCAAGCGCGCCTGCTGACGGGCCTCTGCCAGTGCCTGCACCTCCGCCGGTGGCTTTGTAATGGTTTCAGGCTCCTCTGCACCCCCCAACATCTCCCAGGCCTGCGCCGGGATATCATCCTTTGGTTCTGGCCAGGAACAGCCGGCGCCCAGTTCGTGGATATCGAAGTGAGCCCCGTTCTCGAAAACCTTTTCACCCTCGGCGCGCAACACCGTCACCGAGCCGGCCCCGCTGACCCGGCACTCCCCCGCCGCCAGGTCCCAGATCAGGCCGGTGTGCTCATCCAGGCCGATCAGGGTCTGCTCCGGCGGCAGCCGGCTGCGCCACTCATCGAACCGCTCCAGGCCCACGAAACAGCGGCTGGTATCCACGTCCGCGCCCCCCTCGGCGTTGTTCCAGTGCGGGATGAAGGAGAGCGGCAGTCCAAAGGAGCCAAACAGGTCCAGGCCCGACTTGAAGTGCACCTCCTCACCGACCTTGAAGATCTCGTACACAGGCAGCACGCACGCGCCGACCGAGATGGCCGCCGCGCTGGCAAAGACCAGCGTGGCCCCCTGCCGGTGGCGGGCACGCACCAGGTGCCAGGCCAGGCTGTCATGCAGCTGGCGCACGGCGTAGGTCGGGCTGCCCGGCCCCATGAAGATCAGGTCCGCCTGTAGCAGGGAACCGAGCACATCTGGATTGTCCGGGCTGGCTTCCGTGCCGCGCCGGCGGGCAGGGACAGTCTCCACGAGCGGCTGGTAATTCTGCAGGCGCGAGCGCAGGAAGTCGGCCACACGTTCCGCCACCTGCGCCGCATTCAACTCGAAACCCGCCGGCGTCTCCAGGATGGCTGCCCGCAGCGGGCGGGGCAGGTGCTTTGCCAGGGCCTCGAAGATCCGCCCCCCGGCATACGAGGTTTCACCCGAACCGAGAAAAGCGATTTGACCGAGGGAGATATTGGACTGAGGCATGGGATACCGGCTTACGCCTTTGTCGCTTGCTCGGCCTTGTTGACCGAATCGAGAATATAGAAGAACAACTTGTTGTCAGGGATATCCGCCATCGAGTCGCCGTAATGCTGGTAGCCGATGGCGCCCTGCCTGTCCAGGATCATGGCTGCCGGCATCCGTCCCAGTTTGAGCAGGTTCACTTCCTGCTTGTACTGGTCGGCAACGCGGTGCTCCGGATCGGGCAAGCCCACGTAGGGGATCTGGTTTTCCTGCCAGAAGCGCTGGAAGGCCTGCAGGCCGTCCGGGCCGACCGCCAGGATCTCCGCCTCGCGGGCCGAAAATTCGGTGTAATCCTCCCGCAGGCGCGCCAACTGCGCGCGGCAGAAGGGTCACATGAAACCGCGCAGGAAGACCAGCACCACGTTTTTCTGGCCGCGGTACGCCGAGAGCCGCACCGGCCTGCCCTGCACATCATTCAATTCAAAATCGGGGGCAAATTTTAATTCACGCATGCTCCCTCCCTTCACCTTCCTTCGATTATCGCCAGAAGCCGCACCGTTGATTCGGCTGCCATCTTCCACTGTACCTGCGCCGGGATGCCTGCCGGGTTGTCCCCCGCCTGCGGCCCATAATCGCCGAACTGCGCATGGTTCCCGCCCTCGATCACCACCCAGGTGGTGTCGCCAGGCAGCAGGGAGGCCGAAGACTTGAAAGGTTCCATCCCCGCCATGTCAAGTGTTCCATATACCGAAAGCACTTGCAGGCCGGAATCCGACAGGTCGTTGCTGCCCGCCGGGTAGGAGGCCCACAACGCCAGTCCTTCAACGGCGCCGGGATGGGTGTAGGCGAAGTTCGCCGCCATCGCACCGCCCAGGGAGTGCCCGCCCACCGCCCAGTGTTCGATATCTGGGTGCTTGGCAATGACTTCACCGGCTTTGTCTGGGTCGAAGACCATCAAGTTCAACGGCGCACGCACCAGCACCACCAGGTAGCCCCTCTCCGCAACCTGCCGCAGCGCCGGGGCATAGGCCCGGGGATCCACCCGCCCGCCGGGATAAAAGATCAAGCCAGTTTTGGGCTGGGGACCGCCCGGCGCGAACGTGATCGAGCCATCCTGCGTGACCGCCACCGCGCTGTTCGATTGCAGCGCCCCCAGCGCACTTTCGCCCGCCGGATAAGCCGCCAAAGCCCAGAAAACGAAGCCCAGGCTGGCCAGGAGCAGCAGGGCAAACAATCCAAACAAGACACGTTTCACGGTTTTCATCGTTTACATCCATCCTCATCAGCCATCCAGCAATTCCCGCGCCTTCGCCCAGACAATATCGAACATCTCTGCCGTCAGGCGCCCCGTTTGGGTGTTCTGGCGGCTGGGATGGTAGGAGCATAGCAGCCAGCGCCCGCCCTCCAGGGGATGCAGCGCACCGTGCGCAAAGGTCAGGCCGTTGCCGGGCATCCCCGCCAGGCGCAGCAGGCGCTCGAAGGCAATCCGCCCCAAGGCCACCAGGACTTTGGGTTGGATGAATTCCAGTTCACCCGCCAGGTAGGGCTGGCAGTTGTTCAATTCTTCGGGGGTGGGCTTGTTATCCGGCGGCGCGCAGCGCCCAACGGCCGTGATATACAGGTCGTTCAGTTGCAGGCCGTCCGCACGCGAGACCGAAGCCGGCTGGCTGGCAAAGCCGGCGCGGTGCAGCGCTGGGTAGAGGAAGTCGCCGGAGGCATCCCCGGTGAACATCCGCCCGGTGCGGTTGGAACCGTGTGCCCCGGGGGCCAGTCCTACTACGGCCACGCGCCCCCGCGGGTCGCCAAAGCCGGGCACCGGCCTGCCCCAGTAGTCCCACTCACGGTAGGCGCGCCGTTTTGTGCGCGCCACCTCCTCCCGCCAGGTCACCAGCCGCGGGCACAGGCGGCAGTCCGGCAGGCAGCGGTTGATCTCATCCAGGCTGGAAAAATTCATACCCGGATTCTACTTGAATCTTTGCCAAATTGCACTACACTATACATGGGAGGCAGCCATGAAACCATTCCGAAAAAATGTCGCCATCGCCATTGACGGCGGTGGCATCCGCGGCATCCTTCCGGCGCGCGC
Organism: uncultured Anaerolineaceae bacterium; assembly: GCA_964387495.1. Lineage (GTDB taxonomy): Bacteria > Chloroflexota > Anaerolineae > Anaerolineales > Villigracilaceae > DSXF01. The sequence continues at coordinate 41,176 of CAYLXB010000016.1, read as the reverse complement.
CCTGGCCATGCTTGAACAGGCCGCCGGGAGGACGGTGAACGAGATCTTTCGCCTGGCCGCCGGCACATCCACAGGCTCGATCATCTCTGCCGGCATCGGCATGGGCCTGACCGCCGGCCGCATGCACGAACTCTACCTGGCACTGGGCAGGCGCATCTTCAAAAAATCCTGGCGTACCTTCTTCTGGCCGCTGACGCGCTACCGCTACCCCTCCGGCCCGCTGGAAGATGCGCTCACCGAGTACCTCGGCACCGGCCGCATGGGCGATTTCTGGAGCGCCCAGCCTCCAACTGATGTGGTCATCACCGCTTTCGATGTAGTCGCCAACAAGACCTGCTTCATCAAACCCTATAAGGCCGAATATAAGAGCTGGCCCATCGTCAGGGCCGTGCTGGCCTCCTCCTGTGTGCCCACCTATTTCCCGGTGGTAGCTGGCCGCTATGTGGATGGCGGCGTCGGCTCGTACGCCAACCCCTGCTACCTCGCTGCCTACGAGGCACAGTTCTGCCTGAAGTGGAAGCCGGAGGAGACTACCCTCATCAGCCTGGGCACCGGCCGCGACCCGCACACCCTCCAGCCTGGCGAACCCGGCCGCTTCGCCGTCTGGGACTGGCTGAACCCCCTCCTGGGCGCCTTCTTGGCCTCCGCCGATGACCAGCAGGTGCACTTGGTCGAGACATTCTTCAAGAAACTGGACTTCCGCCGCTACCAGGTGGACTTCCCCACCCCCATGCCGATGGACGATGCCAGCGTGATGGACGAACTGACCCGCTACGGCGAGCAGATGGGCCGCATGATCCTGGACGACCAGTTCGACCGTGCCCTGGGCGTCACAGCCGAGAGGCCCTCGCGCAGGAAATAGGATATACATGGATATACCGGCACACTGCTGGTACTCCGGTGAACGACTTTGAATTACGAAAACGAAGTGGCTAAAAGCGGCCGAATAGCCCTGCTGACATGATTTTGCCGAGTGTCGGGACCTTCAACATGGGAGGAAATTATTTTACGTCTCGAGAAATGAAACAAGAAGCCGCCGCCCGAACGCGGCCGGCTGGCGGCTTCTTGTTGAACATTTGACATGGGCTGAAAGAAAATAGCAACCTCTAGGAGGAGGCTGGCTATGAAAGGTACACATAAGAATTATTCTCTTGGCACGTTTATCCTTATGTCCCTTTTTGTTGTCGCCTTATTTCCAGCGGTCATCGTTTTATTATCGGGAAACCTTGCCTGGACAGAAGGATGGGTATTGAGCATTTGGTTCGATGTAATGATGCTTTCCAATATGATTTACATGTATAAAAAGAATCCAACGTTGTTTTCAGAACGATTGAGTGCACATGAATCTAATCAAAAAAAGTGGGACAGGCATCTTCTCACTTCACTGTTCATCCTGTCAGCATTTTGGCTGGTTGCGATGCCATTGGATGCACAAACTCTTGGTTTATCCCCGCGCTTTCCTCTGTTCGTTAGAATGATTGGTTGCCTGTTATTACTTCCAACTTTGTACCTTTTGATAGCAGCAACAATTGCCAATCCATATCTTTCAACTGTCGTAAGGATACAAACAGATCGCCAACAAAAAGTCATTTCAACGGGAGTCTATGGTGTTGTAAGGCACCCCCAATATCTCGGGATCATAATGCTGCTCATTGGCGGACCGCTCTTATTGGGATCGATAGTGGCTGTAATTATCGGGATGTGTATATCATCAATCCTTATCCTAAGAATCCATGGCGAGGAGAAGATGCTCGTTGAGGAGTTGGACGGTTACATTGAATATATGCAAAAAGTGAAATACCGCTTGTTGCCGTTTATTTGGTAAGATGTCCGTGAATCACACAGATGAGTAGTATTTATTTAGGGAGACTATCTCCTTTTGAGATTCTTCAAAATCGGGATCTTCAAAAAGGTGCGCTATCCCTTGCATGATCATGTCCGGCGCGAAAAACACTGGTCGAACCCGCAGGTCCTGGTTCGGTTTGTCCTGCTGCAAATCGTGTTGACCCCGCTATTGCTGTTATTCCTGTTCAAAGTCAGGTAAAGAGATTATTGATCACACCCATGTGCCCCGGCAGTTGGATTGCCGGCCTATTAATTTCTGAACACACAAAGCTTCTGGCTTTAGGGATAAACAGAGAGCGGCTTTCACCGCTCTCTGTTTTTACCCCAAATACTCCTTCGTCTTCTCGAACAACATCCCCACCGCCGCCTCGTCTGCCGGGCCGCCGCCCTGTGCCAGGCCGGCATCCCCCCCGCCTCGGCAGTTGAGCGCCGCCAGGTGCTGGTTCAGCAGGTTGCGCGCCTCCAGCCCGCTGTCGGCTGCGCACGCCGCCACCAGTGAGAGCTTCCCTCCATCATAAGCCGCCAGCAGGGCCACCATCCCGGGGACCTCGCGCAGTTTGCCGGCCAGCAGGCGCACCTCGGTCGGGGACCGGCCGCGGAAGATGGCCGTCACCAGCCGCCGGGACCCCACTGCTTCCGCCCTCTCGGCCAGAGCGAGCGCTTCATACTCCAGGTGCTCCTGCCGCAGGGGTTCCAGTTCGGCTTCGGCCGCCTTCAGACGCTCCTGAAGTTTGCGCACCCCTTCGGGCAGCCCCTCCACCCCGGTATCCAGCAGCGCAGCAGCCGCCTGCCCTGCCGCCTGGTAGGCACGGAAGACCTCCAGCGCCTGCGCTCCCGCCACGAAGTGGATCCGCAGTTTCTGGTTGACATGTTCGCTGCGCAGGATTTTCACCAGTCCCACCATCCCGGTCTGCGGGCAGTGCGTACCGCCGCAGGCCGAGTAGTCGAAGCCTTCCACCTCGATCACCCGGATCCGGCCAGAGACGGCCGGCGGCTTGCGGAAGGGGATGCGGGCCGCCTCGGTGTCGTTCACGGTATAACTCTTTACGCTGCGGTTTTCGAACAATACCCCGTTGGCGAAGTTCTCCACCCGCGCCAGGTTCGCTGGGGAGACCTCTGTGGTCTCCAGGTCGATGGTCGAGGGCGAATTACCGTTGATGTTGGCCGAGAGCGTCTCCAGCCCCAGCACCGCCACGAATGCCCCGGTCAGCACATGCTGGGCCGTGTGATGCTGCATATTAAGCAGGCGCCGTGCCCGCTCGATGCGCGCCGGGTAGCGTCCTGGGGCCAGCGTCCGGTCCAGGCAGTGCACGATCCGCCCATCTTCTTCCTTGTACACATCCACCACGCGCGCCTCGCCGATCGTCCCGGTGTCATATTCCTGCCCGCCGCTGGTCGGATAGAAATATGTTCGCGGCAGGATCGCGCCCGTTCGGCCCTCTGGGAGAGGCAGGACTTCGACCACTTCCGCCTCGAACGCCAGGCAGAGCGGATCATCGAAATAAAGTTGTTCCGTGGGCATGCAGACTCCTGAGGTTTCTTCAGTTTATAGTACCGTGGCTATGCGCATTACAGGATCAGCATCGCATCGCCGAAAGAGTAGAAGCGGTAGCCTTCCCGTTTGGCACTTTCGTAGGCATCCAAGATGCGCTCCCGCCCCGCAAAAGCGCTCACCAGCATCAACAGCGTGGACTTGGGCAGGTGGAAGTTAGTGATCATCACCTCTACCAGTTTGAATCGATAACCCGGCAGGATATAAAGCGAGGTGGGCCCGCTGTACGGCCGCACCAGACTCGACCCCGCCGCGCTCTCCAGCGTCCGCACCGAAGTGGTCCCCACCGCGACCACCCGCCCGCCCGCTTGGCGCGTTTCGTTGATTGCATCTGCTGTAGGTTGCAGCAACTCGCACCATTCCGTATGGATCCTGTGTTCTTCCGGATCGTCTTCCGTGACCGGCGCAAAAGTATCCAGGCCGACGTGCAGAGTTACATATGCCGTCCTGACCCCGGCCGCCTCCAGTTCCTCCAGCAGGCGCGGCGTGAAATGCAATCCCGCTGTGGGCGCCGCCGCCGAACCGGGCTGGCGGGCGTACACAGTCTGGTAGCGCTCGGGATCCTTGAGCTCGGCATGGATGTACGGCGGCAGCGGCACATGCCCTGCATTGGGGAAATATGGCTCGATCGGCTCTTCGAAACGCACCAGCCGCCGCGAGCCTTCCAGCACCGCCGCGATCTCGGCCGCCGGCCCATTCTCGATCCGGATCGTTTTCCCTGCCGACAGCCCCTTGCCGCCCACCAGGCACTCCCAGTTCAGCAGATCATCCCGCCGCAGCAACAGCACTTCCACCCGCCCGCCGCTGGCCTTCCGCCCGAACAACCGCGCCGGGATGACGCGTGTCTGGTTCAGCACCAGCAGGTCGCCGGGCCTGAGATACTTCCCGATCTCGCGGAAGACCTTATGCTCCAGCCCTCCGCCGTCCCGTTTCAGCACCAGCAGCCGCGACGAATCGCGCGGCTCCAGCGGCGTCTGGGCGATGCACTCGGCGGGCAGGTCATAATTGAAATCGGAAGTTTTCATCGGAATATCAACAGCAGACAGGAACCGGGCTAATCGTCTTCGGCCCCGGCCTCATTGTACTCCCGGAAGACCCGGTACGCCTCCAGCATATCCTCCGCCAGGTACTCCACCCGCGTCTCATCCAATTGTTTGGTGCCTGCCACCTTCCTGGCATGCGCCATCATCTCCGCCTCCATCAACTCCACCGTCACCTTAACCGGCGTTGAAACCCGGAACACGGCCGGTGCCTGTCCCGCTTTCAGGCCTTCCACTGCCCGCCGCGCCGCGCTATAGATCCGCTGGCGCGCCGTCTCCAGCGGCAGGCAGGCTGCGGCTTGGCGGCTGAGCGAACGCTTGACGACCGCCGTCTCCAGCCCGCTGAGCAGTTCCGTCGCCTCGCTGCAGACACGGTCGTCCCCGCTGATCATCAATACCGGCACATTGAAATGCCCGCATACCGCCGCGCTCAGCCCGGTCTCGCCAACCAGCAGTTCGTTCAGCCACAGGTTGCGCGTCACCCCCGACCAGGTGTGGCACAGCAATGCCCCCGGTGACCCGTACCGGGCATGGTAGCCGATGAAAAGCGCTCCATCCACGCCCGTCTCGACCCCCTGGACGATGGCCAGCGGCGAAGGACTCCCGCAGTTCAGCAGCGCCCGCGGGTCGAGTTCTTCGATCAACAGGTTCCGCCCATACTCGTGCCCGTCCGCCACAATGACCTCGTCCGCACCCGCCTCGCAGGCTCCCCGGATGGCTGCGTTGACGTCACCGGTCATGATCCGGCGGAAACGCTCGTATTCAGGGTGCCCTGGCTCGACGTGCTCCCAGTCCACCACCCCGGAGATGCCTTCCATGTCACAGCAAATCAGGATTTTCATCGTGGCTCCTTCATATCATGGATTTCGAAAACCAGATCTTTTCAGCAATCAGCCGGAAACCCAGCGACTCCGCCAGGTATTGCATGCGCCGGTTCTCGCTGCTGGTTCCCAGGCAGGCCTGCTTCAGGCCGCGCCGCTGCAGGCCGTGCAGGGCCGCGCTCAACACAGCCTTCCCAAGTCCCATCCCCTGGTAACCCGCTCGTACCCCGATCGGGTCCGGCCAGCCGGTCGGCAGGTCGCTGCGCCGGTTCTCTTCTTCATCGACGGTGCACACGCAGAACGCCGCCAACTCTCCATCTGGCGCAGTGATCACCAGGTCCAGTTCCGGCACGTACTGGGGCGAGCGCATCATTGCCAGCCGGTACTCGACCGTCATCAAGTCGTCGCCGAAGGCCGCCCGGTGCAGGGCCGTCAGCGCCCCGGCTTCCTGCTCGCCGCGTGCCGACCGCAGGCTGAATCCGGGCGGCAGACTCACCTCCGGCAAAGGCCCCTCAAGCGTTCGGGCATACCTCAGTGTGCGCAGCCCCGTTTCCTGGAAGCCATGTGCCCGCAACAGGGTCATGTGCTCCTGCGCATCCGCCTCGCAGACGGCATCCAGCGTGGCCGCTTCGCCGCTCTCGGCATTCCCACGCCGTACGCATTCCACCCCCCAGGCCACGATTTCCGCCTGCAGGGTCGGTTGGTTGTAGCCGGGAGCGATCTCAAACCACAGGTTGTTGTAATCGTCCACATAGGCAAAAGCAACCAGCCTATCTGCGCCGGCCTCCCACAACCGCGTGCGCCTCTGCACCGACCGGGTCGCCATCACCTCATCGAAATCGACCAGGGTGGATTTCCCGGCCAGGCCGGCCAGCAAGATTTGCATGGCCTGCAGGTCAGCCGGCCCGCTGAAAGAACGACTTTGCATCAGTTTTCTATCTCCTGAAAAGGCGAATTAAAAGGTTCAGAATGAGCGTCAGCAGGATCGAAATCACGACCGAACTCGCCAGCGGGAAATAAAACATCCCCTTCTCCCCCTCGATCCGGATATCCCCCGGCAGGCGTCCCAGCGGCAGGTTGAAGCGGCTGAACAGGTAAATTAACCCGCCAACCAGCAGGAAGACGATTCCAAGCAGGATAAACAAACGCGTCAGGGAAGACATATCATCCAGCCTACAACAACCGCGGCTGTGTCTCATCATTATAAGCAATCCCCAGGTGCTCATACGCCGGCTTCGTCGCCACCCGCCCCTGCGGCGTACGGTCCAGGAAACCCAGCTGCAGCAGGTAAGGCTCCACCACATCCATGATTGTATCCGCCTCCTCGCTGATGGAGGCCGCGATTGTATTCAACCCCACCGGACCGCCGTTATACTTCTCGATGATGGTCTTCAGCACACGCCGGTCCACGTCATCCAGGCCCAGCGGGTCCACCTGCAGCAAGTCCAACGCTTCCCGTGCCAGGCTGGCAGTGATGGTTCCGTCACCGCGCACTTGGGCATAGTCTCGCACCCGCCGCAGCAGCCGCAGGGCCACGCGCGGTGTACCGCGTGCCCGCCGGCCCACCTCGCTGATCCCATCTTCCTCCGCCGGTACCTTGAACATCCCCGCTGCCCGCCGGACGATGGCCTGCATGGCCTTTAGGTCATAATAATCCAGGCGGTAGACGGCCCCAAAGCGCGCCCGCAGGGGTGCCGTCACCAGCGCCAGCCGCGTGGTCGCCCCCACTACAGTGAAGCGCGGCAGTTTCAGGCGGATGGAACGCGCCGAAGGCCCCTTGCCGATCACGATGTCCAGCGCAAAATCCTCCATCGCCGGGTAGAGCACCTCCTCCACAGCCCGCCCCAGCCGGTGAACTTCGTCGATAAAGAGCACATCCCCCGCCCTCAGGTTGGTCAGGATGGCCGCCAAGTCGCCCGCGCGCTCGATGGCCGGGCCGGAGGTCACCTTGACGTTGACCCCCATCTCGTTCGCCACCACGTGCGCCAGGGTGGTCTTGCCCAGCCCCGGCGGCCCGTAAAAAAGAACATGGTCCAGGGCTTCCTGGCGCTGGCGGGCGGCCGCGATCAGGATTGCCAGGTTCTCCTTGACCTGCTCCTGCCCGATCAGATCCGCAAGTTTCTGCGGGCGCAGCGTCTGGTCGAGGCGGTCATCGGTTTTGGCCTCCGGGTCGAGCGGGCGGCGCGGCCCGGCCTGCTTCTGGCTGGATGAAGGGGGATGGGATTCGCTCATGTCTGAATTATAACCACAGATGGGGACCCGGGATGTATGAGTTGGCAGATCTCTTGAAGATTTGGGAGAAAAAATAGTGACGAATGTCATACTTGACTCGCGCCCCGGATTGTTGTATTTTATATATTAGATATAATATCTAATATCAAAGCCTGTTCAGGAACTCGCAATGCTTACAGATAACCCCGTCCCCCTCAGCCACAAACAACTGCATCACGAAGTTGCAGAGATGATCCGCGCAGCCATCTTGGACGGCCGTTTCAAGCCGGGCGAATGGTTGCGACAGGAACGTATTGCCCAGGAACTGGGCGTCAGCCAGATGCCAGTGCGCGAGGCCCTCAAGGAACTGGCCGCGGAAGGGCTTATCGAACACCTGCCTTACCGCGGCGTACGGGTGGTGGAATTCAGCCCCGAAGATATCATGGACCTGTATGCCCACCGCGCTTTCCTGGAAGGTTCCGCAGCGCGTGCGGCTGCTCAGAATATCACTGTTCAGGAATTGAAAGAACTGCAGGATTTGCTTGCCCAAATGGGCGCCAGCCTGGAACCCGAGCAGCTCGCCAAATACCGCCTCCTGAATCGCCGTTTTCATGAGATCGTCTTCACCGCCAGCCGGCGCCAGTATCTGGTACGCACCCTGGCGCAGATGTGGGCCGCTTTCCCCACCATGTTGATCGGCAACTTCACCCCCACTGCCACCACCCCGGTACCGGGCCGTGAACGCAATGATGTCGCTGAACACGAAGCAATCCTCTCAGCCCTCCAGCGACACGACCCGCAGGCTGCCGAACAGGCAATGCGTAGCCATATCGAAATCACCGCCGGGCAGTTCATCCGTTCCCTGCAACACGAATGACCATGCGTGTCCTGATGGCCATCGGCGGAGCGATCAATCACAAAGCGCCGCGCATCTTGCCGGAATTCGTCCGCCGCGCCGGCTCTGGGCAGGCCCGCCTGGTCATCCTGCCTCAGGCTTCCTCGCTGGAGGATACTGGCGAATATTACCGCTCACTCTTCCAGGGGTTGGGGGTGGATGCGCCAGCTGTCGTTATTCACTGCCTCGAGCGCCCTCTCGCCGATAGTTCATCCAATCTCAAGGCCGTCCGCCGGGCAACGGGCATCTTCATCGCTGGCGGCAACCAGATGCGCCTGACCGCGCTTTTCGGTGGGACACTTCTGGAAGCAGAACTGCTGGCTGCCTATCAGCGCGGCGTGGTTTTGGCTGGCACATCTGCTGGCGCTGCAGTGCTCTCGAAATTGATGCTGGCCTTTGGCCGTTCCGGTCTTACACCCCGGCACAGACAGGCCCAATTTACCCTTGGCTTTGGCTTTACAGACCGGCTGATCTTCGACCAGCACTTCCGCCAGCGTGACCGCCTGGGCCGTTTGGTCTACCTTGTTTCGACACACCCCGGCCTGCTGGGGGTAGGTGTGGACGAGAACACTGCCGCCATTCTGGAAGATGACCGGCTGCTGTCAGTGCTCGGTACGGGTGCGGTAACCATCCTGGATGGCCGCCAGATCACCGCAACGGATGTGGCCGAGGTTGCAGGCGGAGCGCCCGTCGCTGTAGCAGGTTTGAAACTTCATGTACTGACTGAAGGATGTACCTACGACTTGGATAGCCATACCGCAAGAATTCTCAAAAATGTCCTTCCAGTTGAATAATGACGAGGAGGTTTAATTTTTCCCAAAAATAATTTGTGCGCTCCATCCTTGATCCAAATCCAGACCATATACTAAGGAGAAAATTATGAAATCCCTGAAAGTCCTGTTGTTCGCCTTGCTGGCCGCGTCCATAGTCCTGGCAGCCTGCCAGACCACGCAACCGGCCGTGGAAGAACCACCCGCCCCCGAAGCCCCGGCAGCAACCGAGGCTCCTGCCGAACCAACCGTGGATCCCAATGCTCCTGTAAAGGGCGGCACGGTGATCGTTGGCACACCGCAGGAACCCGGCACACTTAGCCCCCTGCTGGCTTCCGGCACGATCGACGATGTCATCGGCGCCTTCATCGTCGAAGGCCTGGTGGGCATTGATGCAGACGGTAATTACGTCCCCTATCTCGCCGAAGAACTGCCCGCCATCTCGGATGACGGACTGATCCTGACCTACAAGATCAGGAAAGACCTCAAGTTCTCCAACGGCGACCCCATCACCTGCGCCGATGTGCAGTTCACCAAGGACGCGATCCTGTCCGAACTATCCGCCGCCAGCACTTCCGGGTACGATGTCATCGACACCATCGAGTGCACGGATGATTACACCGCCGTGGTGACCTTCTCTGAGGTCTACGCCCCCTATCTGCGCCTGTTCTCGTTCCTGGTGCCCAAGGGCGTTGGCGAACTGGCTGCCCTTGACACCTGGGAATACAACCGCGCCCCCATCGGCACCGGCCCATGGATCGTCCAGGAATGGGTTGCTGGCGACCACATCACCCTGGCACCCAATCCCTACTACCGTGAAGAAGGCAAGCCCTATCTGGACAATATCATCATCAAGATACTGCCCAGCCGTGAAGTGGGCATGCAGTTACTCGGAACAGGTGAAATCACCACCCTGTGGGATCTGACCGAAGCCGATTTTCCCGCTATCGAGACCATGGAGGGAGTGGACTGGGCTGGCGCTTATTACGGTTCTGGTGAAAACGAATTGCTGGCCTTCAACCTGGCCGATCCGGCTGTAGATGCCCCTGCCGACCCGGCTGAAGCCCCTCACCCGATACTCTACGACCTGCGCGTGCGCCAGGCCATCCAGTATGCCATTGACAAGCAGAAGATCGTGGACGCCCTGCTCTACGGCAATGTCAAGGTCGGCTCCACACTCCTGCCCACCGGTCCCTTTGCCTGCCCGCAGGAACCCAGTGAATTCAACCTCGAGAAAGCCAAATCCCTGCTTGAGGAGGCCGGCTGGGCCGACACGGACGGTGACGGCATTCGCGAGAAAGACGGCGTCAAGATGAGCCTGAAGATCACATCCACCACCGGCAACCAGTTACGCGAGCAGACCGAACAGGTGCTGGTCCAGATGTTCAAGGATGTTGGCATCGAACTGGTCATCGACAATGTTCCATCGGATGTGCTGTTTGCTGGTTGGGATTCTGATGGTTTACGCAAGCACGGCCGCTTCGATATCCTGCTCTACACCACCGGCCCCGGCATCGACCCCGATAGCTCCCTGTTCAGCAACTATCATTCGGCCCGCATTCCGACCGCTGACAATGAAGGTGCAGGCAACAACTTCTCGCGTTACAACAACGCAGACGTGGACAAGTGGATTGATGATGCTGCTTTCTCAGCCGATATGGATGCCCGCCATGAGGCCTACTGCAAAGTCGCCGAGCAGATCAATAAAGATCTGCCGCGCCTCTTCCTCTACGAGCGTCTGGTCCTGAGCGGCTACCGCACCAACTTGCAGAACTTCCGCGTCTCCCCCGGCTATGCTGACTTCACCATCGACTCCCAGAACTGGTGGCTGAAGCCGTAATTTGCTACAATCGTAACCAAAAGCGTTCCCTATCTCATCTGATAAGGGATAGGGAACGCCCTCTGCATGCAGGAAAGGCTCATGACCCAATACCTTATCCGCCGCCTCATCCAGGCAGTCTTGACCCTCCTGGCAATCAGCGTCATATTATTCGGACTGATCAGTTCCGTACCGGGCGGCATCATGTCTGCCTATGAGGAAAACCCTGATTTCAGCGCTGAAGATATCGCCCGCATCGAAGCCAAATACGGCCTGAATGATCCGGTGCCGGTTCGTTATGCAAAATGGCTGGGCAACATCTTCAAGGGCGATTGGGGCAACTCGTTCGTTTCCAAGCGCCCGGCCATCTTGGAAGTTAAGGAGCGCCTGCCCAACACCATCACCCTGATGGGTGCCATGTTGGTCGTGACGCTCTTGATTGCCATTCCACTTGGAATTATTTCCGCAATCAAACAATATACCATTTTCGACCATATTGCCACGACCATCGCCTTTGCCGGGCAGTCCCTGCCGGTCTTCTGGTTTGGTCTGATGCTTATCATCGTTTTCCATGTCACTCTCAAAGGCGCCGATGGGAAACCGCTCCTGCCTGGTTCGGGCATGATGACACTTGGCGCGCCCCCCTCGTTCTGGGATCGTATCGAGCACCTCATCCTGCCGGTCACTATGCTGGCGCTGGTCTCGGCCGCCGGGTACATGCGCTACCTGCGCTCCTCCATGCTGGATGTGATCCATGAAGATTACGTCCGCACAGCGCGCGCCAAAGGACTGCGCGAGCGCATGGTCCTATATCGTCATGCACTCCGCAATGCCCTCATTCCCCTCATCACGCTCATTGGGCTGGACCTGCCGTCTCTGTTTGGCGGTGCACTCTTCACCGAAACCATCTTTGCCTGGCCCGGGATTGGTCGCCTGTACTTCACCGCCGCCTTGAAAACGGACTACCCGGTGGTCATGGCTGTGCTGATCATTTACAGTGCCTTGATTATTATCTCCAACCTGCTCGTGGACGTGGTCTACGCTGCCCTCGACCCGCGCATCCGTTTCAGTTAGTCACAGGAACGCGTTCATGAACAACACCCTCCTGAAACTCACCTTCCGCCGCTTCCTGCGCCACAGAATGGCAGTTATCGGTACAGGCATCATCGTGACCATCTCTGTCTTGATCATTTTAGCCCCGCTGGTAGCCCGGCACGACCCCTTCGAGCAGGACCTGCTCAACCGCTTCCAGCCCCCTTCTGTCAGCCACTGGATGGGTACGGATGATCTGGGCCGCGATATGTGGGCCCGCACACTCTATGGTGGTCGCATCTCACTCAGCGTAGGCCTGCTCTCGATGGCCGTGGCAGTGGTGGTTGGTTCGCTGGTGGGCTTGCTCTCCGGCTTTTACGGTGGCTGGGTGGACGGCGTCCTCAGCCGCATCACCGAGATATTCCTCTCCATTCCGCGCTTATTCGTCCTCCTGGCCTTGGGTATGTTCCTGAGAACCCTCAATCTGCCTTTCATCAAAGCCGGTTCCTTTGCGCCCATTGCATTTGTCATCGGTGCGCTTTCCTGGATGAGCGTGGCCCGCCTGGTACGCGGTTCCACCCTTGAACTGCGCGAGCGCGAATTTGTGGTTGCAGCGCGCATGATTGGGGCCACCGATACGCGCCTCATGTTCCAGCACATCCTGCCCAATGTCTTCTCCCCTATCATTGTCTCTGCCACCCTAGGCCTGGCAGGAGCCATTATCAGCGAATCCGGGCTCTCATACCTGGGTTTCGGCGTCCAATTGCCTACACCCACCTGGGGGAACATGCTCTCCAACACCCAGAACCAGATGATGATTGCCCCCTGGACAGTTATCTTTCCCGGTCTGATGATCTTCATTGTAGTAATTGCCATCAACTATATGGGCGATGGCCTGCGCGACGCTCTTGACCCGCGCCACTTCACCCGCGAGTAAATTATGAAACGCATCCTGTTTTCACTGATTCTCCTCCTGTGCCTGGCCGCTTCTGGCCAGGCAGTTTTCGCTCAGGGGGCCGCTCCTGCCCTGCTGATTCCCATGGGCGGCGGCTATTCGGATGTCTATGCAGGCTTCTCGGCCGCCGCAGTTGAAAATGCGAAGGACGGGCGGGTCAAGATCCTGGTCTTGCCAGCACCCTATTCGACCGATCCAACCAGCATCAGCGGCTCGGAACGTGAAATTAACCTGCGCGATGCCGAACAGCGTCGTTTCCAGATCGAAGAGGCCTGCAAACGCGCCGCGCCCGCCGGGCTGGTTTGTTCCGCCATCCTGATTCCCGTATTCACGCGCGCGGACGCTGCAGACCAGGCTGTCCTAAGCCTGATCCCGGACGACCTGAGCGCGGTCTTCATCCTCGGCGGCGACCAGACTGTCGCCATGCGGGTCATTGCTGGAACGCCGCTCGAAGCCCGCCTGGAAGAGCTCCAAAAACGGGGAGTAATCTTCGCAGGCACCAGCGCTGGCGGCGGCATGCTCTCCCGCACCATGCTGGGCGGTTACAACCTGAACTATGCCGCTGAGAATGCCCTTGCCTTTGGTGCTGCGGACGTGTGGAACGACCCTCAAAAGCGCGGCCTGTCTTTCGGACTGCAAAATGCCATTCTCGACCAGCACTTTTACCAGCGCGCTCGCTTTGGCCGCCTTCTTAACGCCATCCTCCTGCCCGGAGTGCCGCATGTTGGTGTGGGTGTGGATGCTTACACCGGCATCATCGTCGAAGGTGATGTCCTGAGAGATGTTTTCGGCTTGTACACCGTCACGGTGCTGGATGCCGAAACCTACCACGCCGCTGATGGCCTGCAATATGTTCCGGATGGAGCAGATCGTTTACTGCTCTCCGCCCGAAACATATTGGTCAGCCTGCTTTCACCCGGAAAGTTCACCTACGATCTCAAAACCCGTCAACACTCTCTGGACACACCTTCGGTCAGGGTGGAACGTAATTTTGAAAGTTTGCGCACTCCTCCCGGGGCAGGGACGCTCATCCTGGCCGGTGACCTGTCCGCAAATTTGGAAGACAATCCCATCCTCCAACACTTCGCTGAACTGGCCGGTGAACAGAAAGCAAGCCTCGTGCTGGTCGCCACAGGATATTCATCTGAACGTTCAGCCAACACCAACCTCGACCTGTACGCCGGCAACCTGCCCGGCCGCCTGACGAAAGTCGTGGATATGGGGGCTGAACCGCTGCACCTTCCCTCGGATGTGACCGGCATCCTGGTCATCGGCAAAGACCAATCCAGAATCAGTCCCCAGACCCTCCTTGCCATCCAGCAAGCCTGGCTCGCTGGCGTTCCGGTCCTGGCAGATAACGCGGCGGCCCCGCTGATGGGAGCCTACTACGCAGCCCATCCGCCCACCCCCGCTGACGCCGAAGAGGCTGAACTCGCCACGCAAAAATCCTTCTGGTTAGGCAGAACCCACATCCAGCCCGGTATCGGCTTGGTGAATATCACGCTTGAACCCCAGATGCTCTCCGATAATCGCTTTGGGCGTTGGTTCTCCCTTGCCTGTGCACATCCCGGCCTGCTGGCTGTCGGTTTGAACCAGGACACCGCCATCGAACTTTCACCTGCGGGCGGCATCGTGCTTGGCTCGAACAGTATCTTCATCCTCGATTTGCGCCAGGCCAGGCTGGCATTGGGCACCAACGATGGTTATGTCATTGCCAACGGCCTGTTGGACCTCTATGCTCCCGGCGATGTCCTCCAGCCGGAAATTGCTGATGTGACTTCGGAATATCAGCGTCAGCCAACACCCGCCCTGCCCACGGCTATTCCAACAACTTCGAGGTTGGTACCCACAGCCACGCACGTCTCCACCCTGGCAACAAAGCCGGTCTCCACACCTGCCGCACCGCTTGAGCATCCTTCGGAACCGCCTGGAAGTGGTTGGCCCTGGCTGGTAGGCGGTCTGATTGTCCTGGCAGGGGCCTTCTGGCGTTACTGGCGCCGCAAAAAAGCGGCAGTAACGAAAGTTTACTGATCCTTGAAAGTTTGCCTCCCTCACTGCCTAAAATCCCATAAATTTTGTAAGAATTGTCTTAATCCCATCCGCATTCGATGCCGAATGCGCCTCATATCATGCTAAAATATTCCCATGCCAAAAATTGCTCACCTTAAATTCAACGACCTCGCGCCCGACTTGGAACTGCTCACCGGGGAAGGCAAGCCTCTGAAACTTTCCAGGTTATGGAAGAAGCGCCCCCTCGTGCTGGCCTTCACGCGTCACTTCGGCTGTCCGCAGTGCAAGGAAATGCTCGACACGCTGGCCGGTGCCCGGGCGGAAATCGAAAGCCAGGGGCTGGAACTGGCGCTTGTCACCCAGGGCACGCCGCAGGAGACAGAGGCTTTCTGCTCCGCACGCGCGCCGGGTGTCACCTGCCTGGCCGATCCCCAGCGCCTCGCCTATCAAGCCTACGGCCTGGGACGTGGCAGCCTCTTCCAGACCCTGCTCTCGCCGCATATCTGGAAATCGAACCGACGGCTGAAGGAAACCAAAGGCTGGTCTCCCGAGGTGCCCCCCGCCGGCCAGGATGCCTTTGTCATGTCCGGCACATTCATCATCGGCACAGACGGCCGCATCCGCATGCCATTTTACTATGAAGACATTGCCGACCACCCGCCGGTTGAATTGCTCCTGCGCGGCATCATGGGCATGCGCTGGGATGAACCGCTGGAAGGACCCATCCACCCCAACGAGGGGGCTTTAAACGAATGAACGCCATCAAAGCATTTTTCTTAGCCATCTATCTAGCTTTCAAGGAGATCTTCCGCAACCGCGGCCGTTTCTCACTCGTCGCCTTGGTGATTGCGCTGATTACCCTCCTGGTCCTCTTCATCGCCGCCCTTGGGGAAGGCCTTGCCAACTCCAATCGCCAGTACCTGTCCAACCTGGACGCCGATCTGCTGGTCTTCTCCGAAAAAGCCGATTTTATTATCCCATCCAGCCGCCTCGACCGCTCGAATTCACAGGTCATCCGGCGCGTGCCGGGTGTGCTGGATGCCGGCGCCATCGCCACCTCCAATACCGCCATCCTCCTGCCGGAGGATACCGTCCTCAAGGTCTCCCTGCTCGGCATCGAAAGAGGCCGT
Organism: uncultured Anaerolineaceae bacterium; assembly: GCA_964387495.1. Lineage (GTDB taxonomy): Bacteria > Chloroflexota > Anaerolineae > Anaerolineales > Villigracilaceae > DSXF01. The sequence goes on along the minus strand of CAYLXB010000016.1, from coordinate 25,096 downwards.
CCCGGCGAACAGCCGCTCATTGAGGGCGAGGGCCTGGCCAGCGAGCAGGCGCGTGAGGTGGTCATTGACCAGAACGTGGTCTTCCGTACCGGCATCCGCCTGGGCGACCGCATCACGATTCGCTCCACCCAGGGCACCGAGGATGAGTTCTACGAACTGAAAGTGGTCGGCGTGACCCGCGGCCAGTTGTATTCCTTCCAGCCATCCATCTTCGTCACCTATGCTGTTTGGGATGATGTACGCACCAAGTCGGATGCCGAGGTCGGCACCGAGAGCACCGCCGTGAATGTCATCGCCGTTAGGCTCCAGGACCCGGCTCAGACCGATCAGGCCCGGGCCAATCTCCAGGGGCGCATTGATGGCATTGCCGTGGCGGATATCCAGACCGCCATTAAGAACGTGCCCGGATATTCTGCCCAGCAGAACACCATCCAGACTCAGGCAGTCTTCACCCTCTTGATCGGCATCCTGGTCATCGGCGGCTTCTTCCAGATCCAGGTGCTGCAGAAAGTGCCCCAGATCGGCGTCATGAAGGCCATCGGTGCTTCCAACGGCGTGGTGGGGCTGGCAGCCGTCATCCAGATCGTGATTATCACCGTTCTGGGCGTGGCCGTCGGCGGCGGGCTGGCCTACGGCCTGTCGCTTGGCTTTCCCCCCACCGTACCCATCATCTTCAACGGCACAGCCTCGGCCATTGCTTTGGCCGCCCTGCTGATCATCGGTCCGCTCGGCGGGCTGGTTTCCATCATCTATGCCGTACGCATCGAGCCGCTCAAAGCTCTGCGGTTGTCATAAGGAGGCATACGATGAATGCAGCCCTTGAAATTAAAGAGGTCGTCAAGACCTTCCAAAGCGACTCCGGCCCGATCAATGCCGTGGACGGAGTCTCCTTTGAGGTCCAGGCCGGTGAGTTTGTCGCCCTGGTCGGACCCAGCGGTTCAGGCAAGACCACCATGCTCTCCATCCTGGCCGCTCTGCTCAAACCCACCAGCGGGCAGGTGCTGATCGATGGCCAGGACCTCGCCAAAATGAGCGAAACCCGCCGCGTTGTCCTGCGCCGCGAGAAGATCGGCTTCACCTTCCAGTCCAACAACCTGATCCCCTTTCTGAACGCCCAGGAGAACGTGGAACTGATGCTTCGGCTGAATGGCCGCCTGGACCGCGCCGGCAAGGTTCGCTCTCAGGAACTGCTTGCCCGTCTCGGCCTTTCCGACCGCCTGCGCAACCTGCCCGCCCAGATGTCCGGCGGCCAGCAGCAGCGCGTCGCCATTGCCCGGGCACTCATCCACAACCCCACCCTCGTCCTGGCCGATGAACCCACCGCATCCCTCGACACCGAGCGCGCCTTCCAGGTAGTCAAGACCTTCGCCGCCCTCATTCACGAGAACAACCGCGCCGGCATCATGGTTACCCACGACCTGCGCATGTGCCAGTACGTCGACCGCGTCCTGCAGATGCGCGATGGAAAACTGGTCAAAATCTACACCCGCCGCGACGAGATCATGGCCCTGGCCAAAGGGGAATGATTTCCTCCCCCAACAAAAAAGGACGGCCGCTGGCCGTCCTTTTTTGTTGCTTGAAACCAAGGTTTCAGCTTTCCGCCTTCATCCTTAACTTCTACTCTTCCTTCCGCATCGCCGGGAACAGCAGCACCTCCCGGATGCTGTGATTGTTCGTTAACAGCATCGCCAGGCGGTCCACACCCATCCCAAAGCCGCCATTGGGCGGCATGCCGTAACGCATGGCCCGCAGGTAATCCTCATCCATCGGATGCCGCTCTTCGTTGTCGGTATCGTAATCCCGGCCCATCTCCAGGAAACGCTGTTCCTGGTCCAGTGGATCGTTCAACTCTGTGAACGCGTTGCAAATCTCGAAACCGGCCGCGTACCCCTCGAAACGCTCCACCGTCATCGGGGCGCCCGGTTTGGACTTGGCCAGCGGTGAAATATCGCGCGGGTAGTCATACAGGAAGGTCGGTTGGATCAGGGTCGGCTCCAGGAACTCAGAGAGCAGGAAGTCGATCAGCTTGCCGCGCGTCGCGTTCGGGTCCGGCGTGCACGCCGGGTGCTTCGCCGTGATCGCCTTGAACAGCGCCTGGGCGGTGGTGTGCTCGTCGATGTCGATACCGCTGGTCTCCAGGATGCCGTCCCGCATTGACACCCGCCGCCACGGCGGTGTGAAATCGATCTCGTGCTCGTCGAAAGTGACCTTGTTGCTACCCGTCACCACGTTGGCCGTGTAGGACACCATCTGTTCGGTCAACGCCATCACCTGCAGGTAATCCGCATACGCCCAGTAGAACTCCAACTGGGTAAACTCCGGGTTGTGTTTGAACGAGACGCCCTCATTGCGGAAATCCCGTCCGATCTCGTACACCCGCTCCAGGTTGCCCACCAGCAGGCGTTTGAGATACAACTCGAAGGAAATCCGCAGGTACATGTCCTGCTCAAGTTCGTTGTGATGGGTCACGAACGGCTTGGCCGCCGCACCGCCGTAGATCGGCTGCAGGATGGGCGTCTCCACTTCCAGGAATCCATGCTCGTCCAGGAACGTGCGCAGGGCTTTGATGAGGGTCGCCCGTTTGCGGAAGACCTCACGCACCTGCGGGTTGACTGCCAGGTCGGCATACCGTTGGCGGGCGCGCAGTTCGGCGTCCTCCAGGGCTGCGTGGCGCACCACCGTCCCATCTTCCAGGGTCTCATCCTTGGCCGCCGGCAGCGGTGAGACCGCCTTGGCCAGCATCTTGTAGTCATGCACCAGCAGGGTGGCCTCGCCGGTGCGCGTTCGCATCATCACCCCTTCCGCCTGGATGAAATCGCCCAGGTCGAATTTGTCGTCGAAAAAATCCACCTTCTCCTGGCCGATTTCGTTCACCCGCAGGAACAACTGGATGCGCCCCTCACCGTCCTCGATGTGGGCAAAGGTCAACTTGCCCATCGGGCGTGTGGCCCGGATGCGCCCCGCCAGGGTCACCTGCAGCTGCCCCGCTTCCGCGCCGCCCGCTGCCTGCTCTGCCGCCTCCAGCGCCTTTACAGCCTGGGCGGAGGTGTGCGTCCGCTTGGCGCGCGTGGGGTACGGCTCGACACCGGCAGCCCGCAGAGCCTCGATTTTTTGCAGACGGATTTTCTCAAGGGAAGTGTAATCGGCCATTTGCTACCTCGCTCTGTAAAAAAAGCCCCGCGCAATCCAGCCAAACGGAAGCGCGGGGCAGGAGTTACGCAGCCCCGTTTATTCGATCTTCTTGATGGTGATTTTGTAAGTACCTGCTGGCGCTTCCACGATCACTTCTTCGCCGAGGCGGCGATCCAGGATGGCTTTCCCGATGGGCGACTCGTTGGAAATCTTTCCCTCACGCGGGTTCGCCTCAGCCGCCCCCACGATGGTGTAGACTTCAGGTTCACTGCCATCCTCCTGGATCGTGACCGTATCCCCAATCTGGACCTTGTCCGGAGAAGATTGCGTCTCATCGATGATCTGGGCAGAGGCCAGGATGATATCCAGTTCCTGGATGCGGCCTTCCACAAAGGCCTGCTCGTTCTTCGCAGCCTCATACTCTGCGTTCTCGATCAGCTCGCCGCCCTCCATCGCTTCATGCAGACGGTTGGCAACTTCCTGGCGCTTGACCGTACGCAGGTAATCCAGTTCCTCCTGCAGTCTTTCAAATCCTTCTTGAGTCAGGAATGTTGTCGGCATCTTACATCTTTCCTGTAATAGAATTTGCATCTCCTTCATGGAGATGCAAGCATATAAGTGACAGGTTTCCCTATCCGTGTGATAACTATAACATGTTTTCAGGGCGAAATCAAGCCCGACTTTTGTTTTTTTCTCGATCACTCCACCCTCCATAACCTCACGCCCTCCTCCACCCCCCAGTACGACCGTATCGCCTCCGGCATCTTCACCTCCCCCCTGAAAAGCGTGGACAACTGCGAAGCATATGCCGCGATCCCCGCCTGCCAGGCTTCCAGCCCCGCCTCCATCACCGGGAAAAGCGTGGAGGTCATGCCGCGCGTGGCCGGGGACAACGCATCAGGGTGCTGGAGCAGGTAGGGAATGTCGGCATAATACCACAGGGGTCGCTCCAGCCGCTCCGCCGCCTCGCGCACCAGCACGTGGTCCAGGTGCCCCCCGATCGCCAGCGGGCAGATGAGCACGTCATCCATCCGCAGGGAGCGCTCCAGCGCCTCGGCCAGCCGGGCCGGCAGTCCTTCATCGGCCGGGTGCCGCTCGACGAAGACATCCTTGGGATAGAGAAACCCGTCTTTCCGGGAATAACGGTAGATCATGTCCAGGAACTGGAAATGCCGCACCTGCCCCCCCACTTCGCGTGCCGCCTGGCGGTCCTCCCTGCGGCGGATGCGCACCGTGCGCCAGGCCGAACCGGTGCCCCATTCGTTGTGCGTATGCGCGGCAAATGCCGAAACCTGCCGCCGCCAGGGATACCCGGCCATCAGCGTCCAGATTTCGACCGCTGTATTCTGGCAGGACTGTTCATGGATCAGGCCGCCGCAGGAAAGTACCGCGTCGTCCAGGTGGGGGGAAAGGTAGATCCAGCGCATGGACTGATTTAACCACAGGGCATGCCTTCTGGAAATAGACAATATTTCCTATCCCCCGCCAGGCAGCAGCCGGGAATACGGGTTCAGCGCTCAGGCCAGCTCCGGCGCGCCCACAGCCAGGCCGCCGCCCAGCCCGCCGCCTGCCCCGCGATGGTCAGTCCCAGCACCGGCAGCACACCGCCGGCCGTGATCCAGTCGTTGCTGCCCGGTAATCCAAGCGCCAGATAGTTATAACCCGCCAGTCCGCCCAGCAGCACGCACAGCAGCCAGCGCACCCCCCAGCGGCGGGAATGCAGGGTCATCCCGGCCCAGTAAGCCAGCCCGCCGCCCAGGCCCAGCAGCAGCATGACAACCGCCCAGCCGCCCAGCCGCGGGTATCCGTCACCCACCAGTCCATTACCCGCTGCCGGTTCAGGGGTGGGTGTGAAAACCGGGGTCGGCTCCAGTGTGCCGGGCAGGACCGGGACAATGATGGTCACCGCTGCCGGTGTACCCTGGGAAACATCCAGCTGCAATACATCCGATGTGGTCGCAGGTTCGCTGGCCGCCCGGATTTCCACCAGCCCGGACCGGTCCAGTTTGAAGGAGGCCCGCCCGGCCCCGTTCAGGGTGATCGATTCTTTCTGGTCAATCACCCCGCCCCCTTCGCCCAGCACCGACAACGAGAAACGAACCACCGTGCCGTCCGGGACGGGGTGCCCCCGGTGGTCGAGGATGGTGCCGGTGCGGAGCGCAATCGTATCGCCCACCTGGAACAACGGCACGGAAGTTGGCTCGGGCGTCAGGGTAACCGGTGCCGTCGGGGTGACCGGAACAGGCTGCAGGTCCAGGAAGAGCGGGATCACCTGCTGGGGGTCCGGCGCGGTGATCGCGATCAGGTCATAGCCGACACCCGGGATGGAGATGGGTGCCGCCCCGTGCGGGGACAATTCCTGGTACAGTATGCGGGCAGCCACCTCGATGAATGGCGCCGTTTTGCTGTACAGGCCGTAATAGGCCGTCAGTTTCGAGATGTCGGTGGCGTCCACGTAAAACGGTGCGCCGAAAGAGAAAAGGAGAATCCGCTTATCTCGCAGCAAATCCTGCCGTTCGGAGAGGAACCGGCGCAGGGCGCGCGGCTGGTCCTGGGCCGAATCGACCAGCAAGATGACCACATAAGTGCTGCGCCGCAGGTCTGTTTCCAGGATCTCCCCCCCGGTGCGGTCGAGCATGTTCGCCAGGTCCTGGAACGAGTGCGAACTGAGATGGCTTTCGAACACCTGGCCGCCTCTATCCGGTCCATACAGGCGCAGCACCGCCTGTTGCAGGGCGTCCACGCCGATCGTTGTCTGGGGCGCGCAGGTGCTGCACTGCTGCACAGGCCGGGAATCGGTGATGAACACCAGCCGGTCCCGGGAGGAGGGCGGCTCCGGCAGCACGGTATCCAGGTCGATTGGGTCGGGGCTGATCAGCGTGGCAGCCTTGCTGGCGATCTCGAAGGTCACCTGCTGGGAACTGCCCACCTGGCCCAGGCCGCTGGCAGGCGGCGTGACGTTGGAATACAGGAACTGGGGATACAGGCGCAGTTTGACTCGCAGGATGCGCGTCACCGCATCGTCCACGCGTTGGGCAAAAGCCTGGTCTTCGCTGTACTTCTGGGTGAAGTAACGCAGGCAGCGCACAATGGTCGTGTAAGTGTCCGCCGCGTCGCTGGAAACGACGTTGCCAAAATAGATCAAATCGTTGCCGGCCAGCAGGGCATCCCGCGCCACCAGGCGCGCCTGGAATGAATCCCCGGCCGGATCGTAGAACTGGCGCACGGCACGGCTGCCCAGGTCGTCGCTGATGAACAGTCCGCCTTCCTCGCGCCAGGTGGAAAAAGGCTGTAGCATCAAAATCTGGGCCAGCGCCTGCGGGTCGAAACTGACCGGCCGGGTGGTGGCCCGGATGTTGCCCTGGAAACCCTGGTAGCGGATGTGCGAGACCAGCAGGGCATCCACGCTCTCGGGAGTGGAAGGCACACCGCCGGTGACCGAGAAGAAGGGCGCTAGTTCGATTTGTTTCAGTTGTTCCAGCGATTTGCGCACCGTGGCCACTTCCTCATCCGGCGAGCGGTCCGCGCCGCCGCGCCCGGGGAAGTGTTTGGCCGCCACCACCAGCGTGCCGTTGCTGCCGGTGTGCAGTCCGGAGACATAAGCGCGGCCCATTTCAGCCACCCAATACGGATCCCCACCAAAGACGTGCGCCTGTGAATCCTGCATACCGGAGACATCCACCGTATCGAGCACATCCAGCGATGGGCCGAAGTACAGGTTGATTCCCAGCGCAGCCAGTTCCTTCCCCAACACCTCCGCCGCCTGCTCGGCCAGTGCCACGTCCCACGTGGCCCCAATGGACATCTGGGTCGGCATGGGCGTCAGTCCGTCCAGGATCTGGTCATAGCCCGGTCCGCCGCCTTCCTGTGCAATCCCTGCCAGCAGTGGGATATAACGGTGGCGGGATTTCTCCCCTGTGATGGCATCCACCTGTTCGATCAGGGAATCGTTCCATTCGGCCTTCTGCAGGTCGCCGATCAGCCGGTGCGCTTCAGCCACGGTTTGCGGGGCAGCCGCAAAGTTATCGTTGGCCGCCGAAAGCACCACTCCACCGATATGATGATTGACGATCAGATTGTTGATCTGCGAGTCCGCCCCCGCGTCCGTCCCGTTGAACGTCACCAGGAACAGCTGCCCGACGCGCTCCTCGGCATTCATGCTTTGCAGCATGGCCAAAACGGCCGCATCGGATGGATCATCCTGGGCCTGCACGCCTGGCAGCGGCCCGGGCCCGCCCAGGGCCAGCGCCAGGGTCAGCATGACAGTCAGGCACCAGGACAAGGCCTTGCTTTTCATGCCGGTACCTCACCGCTGCGCATTTCAAGCTCTCCAGGGAGGCTCATGCCGCCATCTCCAGCACATGCAGGGCTAGCGCCGGATCATCCGTAAAAATGCCGTCCACCCCCCATCCGGCCAGGCGGCGGATATCCGCTTCGGCGTTCACGGTCCAGACGTGGATGCGGCGTTTGAGGCGGTGGACGCGCGCCGCCTGTTGGGCGCTCACATCCGCCAGGTTGGGATGCAGTGCCTCGTAGTCGCCGAACGCAAATCCGAAGGAGCGCGCCCACATCCCGGCCGGACCGGAGCAGGCCAGCAGCCCCAGCGGGACCGGGGGCAGCAGGCTGGCGGCTTGCTTCAGGTTACGTGCGAGGAACGATGAGAACAGCACCTGCTTTTGCATCCTGAAAGACTTTACCAGCGCCGCAGCTTTTTCCACCAGCCTGTCATACGGCGTGGTGTAATTGGTCAGCTCAATGTTGAGAAATGCCTTCCGGCCCACGGTTTCCAGCACCTCGCTCAAGGTGGGGATCCGCTCCCCTCGATACTGCTCCCCAAAACAGGCACCCGCATCCAGTTCGTGCAGGGCGGCCAGGGGCAGGTCGCACACCCGTCCGCGGCCGTTGGTCGTCCGGTCTACCGTCACATCGTGGATCACCACCACCTGCTCATCGGCGCTCAGTTTCACGTCGAACTCGAGTGCCGGCGCGCCCTGCTTGATGGCCAGGTTGAAGGCTGCCAGGGTGTTTTCAGGCGCATGGGCCGAAGCGCCGCGGTGCGCGAAGATGACAGGTCGGGGCAGGTCAGGCCACATGCGTATTTACAACTCGACAAAGTAGGACTGCGCAGCCCGGTCGAGCAATTCCCGGCTCATCACCGGATCGATCGAGAGATAACTGCCGATATCCAGGATCTGGTCGCACAGGTCACGCGGGTGCGAAGCGCGCAGCTTGCGGTTGCGCTTGATATACCACTCCTGCAGCAGGTAAGCCAGCCCCGGGTCGCTGTATTCGACATGTTTCGCCAGGGCCACGCGCTTGAAAATCTCCCGGTATTCTTCGTAAGAAGGATCGCCGATCTCGATTTTATGGCGCAGCCGGCGCAGGAAAGCCTCGTCCACCAGGTCCTTCGGCGGCAGGTTGGTCGAAAAGACCACCAGCACATCGAAGGGGATTTCCACCTTGCGTCCCGTGTGCAGGGTCAGGTAGTCCACCCGGTTTTCCAGCGGGACGATCCAGCGGTTGAGCAGGTCGCGCGGGCGCACCAGCTGGCGGCCAAAGTCGTCGATCAGCAGGATGCCGCCGTTGGCCTTCACCTGGAAAGGCGCCTCATAAAACTTGTGGGTGTCGTCGAAGACCAGGTCCAGGCCTTCCAGCGTCAGTTCACCGCCGGTGACGATGAACGGCCTGCGCACGCGCACCCAGCGTGGATCGCGTCGCGTGCTCGTCCGCAGCGAACCGGTGCCGGGCGGCGTGCCGTCCGTTTCGGCCACCGCCTGGTGGCTGACCGCATCATACAGCTTGACCACCAGCCCGTCGATGTAGATCGCATAGGGCACGAACATCGCCTGCTGTGAGATCAGGCTCCCGAAGGCACGCGCGATGCTGGTCTTGCCGTTGCCTGGCGGGCCGTAGAGGAAAATCGAATTGCCAGAGTTCAGCGCCGGGCCGAGCCTCTGGAAGGTCGCCTCGGAGATCACCAGCTGCGAAAGCAGTTGGCGCATGGTCCGAGTCGTCACCGTGACGCGTGTGCTCTTCTGGCGGCGGACCGAATCGTTGTATACCTCCAGCGGCACGGGCGCCGCGCCGGCATATTGCGAGCGGTCCAGGGCCTCATGCGCCCTGGCAATCCCCGCCCCTGTGATGGCATACTGGTAGGAGCCTTCGCCCAGCCCCATCTGGGACGATTTGACTTCCACCAGCTTCTCCCGCTTGAGGCTTTCCAGGATCTGGTCGGTGATTCCCGCAAAAGGCAACGCCAGTTCCTCCGCGATCCGGAAGCCGGTCAGATAGCCCTGGAAATACAGGATCTTGAGGGCCAAGTCCTGCAGCCACAGTGCCGATAGGCCGGTATCTTCCAGACGATTGATCGGCGGGGGGGTAAAACCTCCCGCTCCTGAAGTCGCACCCGTTTGAATCACTGGGTTGGTCACAGCAGCCTCCCATCCCAAAAACAGGAAAATGAATGACAAAGTGTAAATTGAATTATAGCACGCCGGGCAGGTACATGGCCGTCTGCTCTCAGGAATTGTGAGAGAGTTGCAATGAGGCCCGCTTTTCCGTTTATAATTCGCCCCATGAAAATTTCTGTCATAATGCCTGTCTACAACGAAGCCTCCAGTTTGCGCGAGATTGTCCAGCGCGTCCAGGCCGCCAACCTGGCCTGGGAGATCGTCCTCGTGGACGATGGTTCCAAGGATGGGACCCGCGCCATCCTCCAGGAATTGGATGGCAAACAGGGCGTACGGGTCATCCTGCATGAGAAGAACCAGGGCAAGGGCGCTGCCGTGCGCACCGGTCTGGCCGAAGCCCGCGGGGATATCCTCATCATCCAGGACGCCGACCTGGAATACGATCCGCGCGACTATCCCACCCTGCTCAAGCCGATCGAAGAAGGCATCGCCGATGTTGTCTACGGCTCGCGCTTCCTGGGCGGCCCGCGCCGGGTGGCCATGTTCTGGCACATGGTCGCCAACAAACTCCTGACCTTCATGACCAACCTGCTCTACGATACCATCCTCAGCGACATGGAGACCGGCTACAAGGTCTTCCGCCGCGAGGTCATCGCGGGCATGCCCCTTCACGCCAAACGTTTCGACTTCGAGCCGGAGTTCACCGCCAAGGTGCTCAAACGCCACTACCGCATCTACGAAGTGCCCATCTCTTTCAATCCGCGGGATTATTCCCAAGGCAAAAAGATCAAGCTCAAGGATGCCTTCGAGGCCGTCTGGACCCTGCTCAAGTACCGCTTCGTGGATTGACGGCCATCCATTTCTGATACAAATAACCGGGCGCGTTCCTGAACGAACCCGCCCGGGCCGCATTTCGAATCCCATCCATTACGGCTTCACGCCCACGCTGTGCCCGTAAGGATGCCTTCCGGCAGGTATAATCACCCCCATGACTGACGATTGGACAACCGAACTACAGACCGAATTCACCCAGGCCGAAACCGCCCGCGCCGCCGGCAATCAGGGCCGGGCGCGCGTTTGCGCCCGCCGCGCCGCCGGCATTGCCATCCGTGTCTACATCACCCGCAGCGGCCAGACCGTGCGCACCGCCAGCGTCATTGAACTGCTCGACCAGCTGCAAGCCCGCCCGGAACTCCCCCCTGACCTGCGCCAGGCAGCCGCCCGCCTGCGCCTGCGAGTCACCAGGGAACACGATCTGCCCGTGCAGGCCGATCTCATCGCCGATGCCAGGCACCTCTGCCGCTCCCTCCTCCCCGATTGGGAAGGATGACTCCCAATAATCGTTCACACTCCGATTATCTCGCACGCCGATTAGTCAGCCATCTGATCAGCCTGCCCCCCGATTAGTCTGCGCTCTCTAGCACAGGCTCCATCCGAACCTCAATAAAAAAAGATACCCCGCCGTCATACTGCGGGATACCCGTTCGCTTCTGCCGCCTCTCGGCCTCACCCCTTGCGCCGCACCAGGAAATGGATCGCCCGCGCCAACATCACCAGCGCCACTGCGGCAGACACCACCCCGCTGACCAGGATCAGCATGAAATACCAGTCGTTGAGCCGCCTGGCAATCTGCTGTCGCTCCGGCAGTCGGATCCGCCCAAACATGCGTCGGGAAACTTCCTGGGGTGCAGCAATCGGCTTCAGAGTCCGTGCCAGGTGCGCCTCCAGGGGGCTGAAGGAATTGTGGGTTGCTTCCATGTTGTTCTGTACCTTGCGTATTTCCTGGGTTTGGTTTCTCTCCCGGTTTTTATCATTACGAGGCGGGCGTTCTTCCCGGCGAAGCAATCTCATTTCTGGCTTCGCCTGAATTTACTTCAATTATGAAAGACCACTTCGCAAAAACTGCTCACAAGGACCTCGTGCTTCCAAAACGTACGGTAGAGAAAGTTTCTAAGGATGGAAATGCCGCTTATTTTCTGTCAGTATTAACACTGTTTTCGTCGGCTGGATACACCACCACGCCCACCGTCCCCGGCCCCAGGTTGGCAGCCACCGAGATCGAAAGGTCGGTCATCAACAGATCGTGGATCCGGAAACGCTTCCGCACCCGCTCCAGCAGGACCTGCCCCGTTTGCGGATCGCGTGCGTGCACGACCGCAATGTTCAAGACTTTTTCACCGAACCGCTCGTGCACCATGTCCAGCACACGCTCCAGCGCAGCCTGCCGGGTGCGCACCTTCCCAGCCATGTGCAGGGCACCTTCCTGCAGCAGCGCGATCGGCTTGACGTTGAGCATGGAGGCCAGCGCCGCCTGCAGGGCTTTCACCCGCCCGCTCATCCGGGCATACTCCAGCGTGTCCAGCGTCAGGAAGATCGCAACGTTCTGCCGAATCTCCTCCAGGCGTGCCAGCACCTTTTCCACGCTTTCGCCGGCACGTTCCAGCAGACGCGCTTCCCGGCACATCATCCCCAGCCCGGCCGAACCGCAGGCCGAATCGAACGGAATGACCTGGAATTTCCCGGCCAGTTCGCGCGCCGCGGCTACCGCTGATTCGAACGTCCCGGATAACTTGGCGGTCACATGGATGGACAGGATCGTATCCCCCGCCTCGGCAACCCGTTCATAGAACTCCTTGAACTGGAAGGGCGTGGGCTGGGATGTCTTCGGCACCTTCTTCGTCTCATCCACCAATTGATAAAAACCCTCGTTGTCCAGTTCCACCCCCTGCAGGTAAGTCTGCTCCCCAAAGTGGATGTTGATGGGGATCACCTGGATGTCATAGGCTTGCTGCCATTCGGGGGGCATATCGGCCGCTCCGTCAGTTACGATGCGTAGCAACTCAATCTCCTTCTAGCGTAATGTTTTCATCCACATCGTCCCGCAGGGCCAGCAGCGTGCGGTGGTACAGGCTCTTCACCGCCCCTTCACTGCGTCCCATGATCTGCCCGACTTCCGCATTGGACATGTGCTCGACGAATTTCAGGATCAACAACTGCTGCCGGTCAGACGGCAGGCGGCGGATATGGCGAAGCAGCGCCTCCTGTTCCTGCGTCCGCACCAGGGTCGATTCCGGGTGGTCCCCGCGCGCCGGCAGGATCGGCACATCCGAGAGTGGGATCTCCTGCCGCCGCGAGCGGTCGCGGTGCCAGTTGGCCACCAGGTTATGTGCAATCCGGTACAGCCAGGCCGAGAAGGGTACGCCCCGGTCGGTATAGTTCTGGATATGGTTCATCGCCCGCTGGAAGACGCGTGCCGTCAAGTCTTCGGCATCGTGGACATTTCCCGTGCGGTAATACACATAGTTGAAGATGCGGTCAAGATAATGCTCGTAGAGCTGGCCAAAAGCCTCCCGGTCGCCCTGCGACGCGCATCTGAGCACATCCTCTTCCCTGTATTCTGGATCCAAGACCATTTCTTCCTGTCGGCCGACGGTCGTTCAGCCGCCTGGCCAGGTTGGGATATTTACAAGAGTATATCACGCCCCGCTGCCATAACGGCTGAGGATTTGCCTGGCATGATCCTGCAGGCTCAGTCGCAAGGCTTCCGGCTCCAGCACCTCCACCGCCCCGCCCCAGCCCAGCAGGCGCGCCCGCGCCGACTCGAAATCCACGAAAGACACCTCGAAGACCTGCTGGCCCGATTCATCCGGCATGGAAACCGCCCGGTAGGGAATGCCGCTGGCCGGGTACATCAGGTGCGGGATTGCCGCTGCCGCAATCCGCACCCGGGCCTGGAACGCGTAGTCAGTCCGCATCTCCGCGCACAGCCTGTCCCACGCCGCCGCCAGTTCGAACCCCTCCGGCATCTGGAACACTTCTCCGCGCACATGCACCTCGCTTAACTCCGAGACGCGCCGCGCCCGCACCCGTCCCCCCGCCGCGTAGACCAGGTACCACGCCCCGGCCTTGGCTGCCAGCCCATAGGGATGCACCGCCTGCTCCACCGCAATCCAGTTCAGGAAACGATAGTGGATCTGGACCACACGCCGTTCCTGCACCGCACGGTACAGGTCATGCAGGTACGGCTCCGCCCCTCCCTGCTCCCAGCCGCGCCAGTCTAGGTGGATCGTGCGGGTCACTCCCCTCTCCGCTTCACCCTCCGGCAGGGAGGCAAAGAGCTTCAACAGGGCATTCCGCAGGGTCTGCCCCGTCTCCAGTGCCGCCAGCGGTTCGGGGATGGTCAGTAACTGCAGGGCCTGCCGTTCGGCGCTGGTCAATCCGGTCAGGTCGGTACGGTAATCTTCCACCAGGCGGCAGCCCCCGCCCGCCCCGCGCTCCGCATACACCGGCACCCCCGCCGCGCTCAGGGCATCCATATCGCGGTAGATCGTCCGCACCGAAACTTCCAGTTCCGCCGCCAGTTCACGCGCCGTCACCGCTTTCTTCTTTTGTAACAGCATCAGGATCGCCAGCATCCGGTCAGCCCGCATGGCGCTCTCCTTTCTCTGGGAAACGGGTACCGCGGCAGGGCAATACAGGGAAAATCCGCCTCCAAGTCAGCCATGGTCTTGATTGTACTCCACAAATATGACACCAGATGTCATATCCATATCGTAAAATGGATTCAGATCGCGCGATCAGAATCCGCTTCGTTCGTGAAGGAGAAAAAATGAGTAAACTGGATGTGCGCATTGTCAACCTGGAACCCATGCGCGTGGCCGCCGCCCTCGGTTTCGGCAAAGAGCCGGAAGGCATGGCATTCGCTAAAATGATCGCCTTTCTGAAAGCCAAAGACCTGCTGCCGGCGGAACCCTCACAGTTCCATTCCTTCGGCTTCAACAACCCCAACCCCTCCCCCGGCAGTCCGAACTACGGCTACGAAGTCTGGGTGCCCGTACACGAGGCTGTCGAAGGCGAAGGCGAAGTGACCATCAAGCACTTCCCCGGCGGCCTGTACGCCGTCACCCGCTTCGAGAACGTGGAACACATCGGCCGCGTCTGGCAGGAACTGGCCGCCTGGCGGGAAGGCAGCCCCTACAAGGAAGCCTGCCACCAATGGCTGGAACATCTCCTCAACCCCCTCGAGCCCGATTACACGAAATACATCTTCGACCTCTACCTCCCCATCAAGGAATAAACCCTTATCCTTGGAACGTCCCCCTTCCCTGGCAGGGAAGGGGGACGGGGGTTGGGCCCCCTCCGCCACCATTCGGGAACCCCTCCTTGAATGGGAAACCGGACTGCTCCCAAGTCCGGTTTCTCCTCACAAAATATCACCTGCCCTTACGGCACATAATACTCGATCACCAGCCTCGGCCGGTCCCCCGCACTCACCGCATTCCCGCTGTACAGGCCCAGGTAATTCGCAGTCGTATTGTTATTATCATCCAGCTTGAAATACAGCCGCACCTGCGTCAGCCCCCCGCTGCTCCCCAGCTTGTTGATATAAGCCTTCGCGCAGGTCAGGTTGATGCTGTACCAGCCGGTGCTCCCCGCCGCCGTGCTGAACGGGCCGCAGGTCCTGCTGGCCGCCGCCTGGAAATCCCCCGCCTGCAGGGAGGCAGTTCCCAAAATCCCCTTCTTGACATCCACCAGGAAGCCCTGGAAGATGCCCACCGGGTCCCCGCCGCCCGCAATCCCCTGCTTCTTCACCCGCAGCGTCACCTTCGTGACCACCGCGTTGTCGGGCAGCCCCGCACCCGTATTGAACGACAGGATCGCCCGGTACTGTTTCCTTGCCGCGTCATCCCCCACCCGCAGGGTCGTCGCGGTCGCGTTCATACTGCTGCCCACCCCGCTGGTCTCGCTCGATTCGAGCACCCAGCCGTCCTGGGCCGCTTTGGACCCCGGCGAAAGCCGCTTGGCATCCATCACCACCGTCCAAGTGTGCTTATCCAGCAGCGCGCTCCCCGCCATGTCCGCATTCACAAGGGTCGTCTTGTCCTTGACCTTCAGGGTGATGGTATTCGTCTCAGGCGTGCTCCCGTTCGTGGAGAAGATGAAAGTATTCGTGTTCTCCCCCGCGGCGGGCGTCCCGTTCACCAGCCAGCTGATCTGTGCATCCGGCCCCCCCACCGGGCTGAGAGTATCCGCGTGGAAGGTCTGCACCGCAGAGGGCACCAGGTGAAGGGTCGCGCTGGCCGGCAAAGCGCTGCCCGGCTCGATCAAGCTGATGCCTTCATACAACTTCAGCACATAAGCCTGGCTCGGCACCTGGCAGTAAGGCTGGCCGAGACTGCGCATGATGCAGTTATAACCGGGGCGGTACATGCCCGTCGATTTGTAACGGGCGCCCTGGAACAGCCCGACCAGCCCGTCATAGGCCACATTATTTGGGGTTGGGATGGGTGTGCTTGCCTCGATCCACGGTGCCCACTTGATCTGGGCCCGCGTGGCCACGTTGGTCACATTTGCCTCGCAGGGGGTCGAGCCGGAAGAATCGCTGCACGCCGGGAAACCCGGGTAGGCATCCTCATACTCATCTGCCAGGTCCACAAAAGTGTGGCCGTATTCGTGCTGGGCGATCAACGGCGCAGACGAGTGCATCGAAACCGTGGAGATGGAACCGCCGGAACCTCCATAGGTCGTGTCATTCACGATCAGCAGGATCGTGTCCCAGTCCGGCACGGCCGAGGCCGCCGCGTACACCTTGCTGATGTCGGGCACCAGCAGGCGGTGGATCCCATAGTAACAGAACCGGCTGTCGAAGACGGTATTGACCATCCTGCCCCGCAGCGGATCCCACTGCATCTCCGGGTCGCTGCAGCACGTCGGGTCGTTCACCCCGCAGCCCGCATCATACGGCGGGTGATCGGCGCCCGCTTGGGTGGATGCCCGGAACAGGGAATGAAAATTGTAATAATTCTTATACTCGGCATAAGGCGAAATGGAGAAAAACGCCGTCTGCACATCTGCCGCGTCGTTGCTGAACTTCGTCTTCTGGGTGCTGGTATAGCCGTCCCCCAGGATCAGCAGGTCCTGCCGGTTGCCCGCCGGGCCGCTGGTCTCTGACGAGACCTCCACCCCTTCCAAAGCCGGGTCCAGCGCAATGGCCGGCGTCGTGCGGACCAGTTGCGCCAGGTCGAACTGCCCCACTGCATTCGACCCCTCGTCCGCCAGGAACAGGGTCGTCCCCTCCACCTGCGGCACCCGCACCACGAACGACACCGTCTCCGCCTCCAGCATATGGCCGTCGATGGGCGCCCCCGCGCCCTCCCCCTCGAACTCCCCGCGCAGCCATGGTGAAACCTGGATCACGCTCTGGTAGACCAGCCTCCCATCGCTGCTCTGCAGGCTCACCGCCATCTGCTCCGTGTTCCGCCGCGACACCGCCAGCGCCGCCGCCACCTCGCTCCCCGTCATGGACCGCAGGGGCGCCGCCAGCCTCACCGCCCGGTAATACACCGGCGCCGCCGAACCGTCGGCATGCTTCTCGAACACGATATAATGCGCCGCCTGCGTCAGGGCCCCCACCGCCTCCTCCGCCCGCGCCCCCGGCACGCTCCCCGCCCCCGCCGCCGCCAGGCAGACCGCCGCCAACACAATCACCCTCAAAACCTTGCCCATCGCCAAGATCTGGTTCTTCGTCTGCATTTTACCCTCCGGCTTCTTGGAATCGCCAGCCCGCAACTGGCCGTGATGCTACATCCCTGGCTGTTGGACCGCTCCAGGCTTCTCACCCATAATCATACCATGTGTACCCGGGCAAACTGGCCGGGGCTCTGCCCTGCGGGAGAAAATCTGCCGCCCGAAAACACGCCCGGACTCCGCCTCCATTTCGATACATTCAAAGTATAATAAAAATCGAAGAATAGCCATTCGGCTGGTTGGAAGGGACATATGTCTGACGGTCTTTCTGCACAACTCCAAAAAAACCTGATCAAAGTCCTGGGTCAACTGGATTGCTTCAAGGACGATAAAAGCTTGCAGGCTGTCTTGATGCTGGATAAACGCGTCAGCACCTGGGCAAATTCCTGCCCGGCAGGCAGCTCGATCGCAAAACGGGTCAGCCTCGTGATTGCCTACTTCTACGAAAAAAAGAACCGGAACGGCCGGAACGGCCTTGTATTGCTTTTGGAGGTGCTGAAGGACCATACCTCCGAGGAAGACGCGAATTATGCCGAACTGGACTCGTTGGCCGAACAGGTATCGGACGAGTGGAAAAAATCCCAGGCCGCTTCACAGCCCTCTGCACCCCGGCCTGTAGCCGCACCGCTGCATATTGACTTCGTCAACCGCGACAGCGAGAAGAACCTTGTGCTGAACTCCACCCTGATGCAGGCATTCTGGATGATCGATGCACCGGCCGGCTATGGAAAGACTGCCTTTGTCTGGGAATTGCATAAGTTTTATCAAGGTCTGGGGTGGGTCTGCGTTTTTTGCCAGCTTTCGAAGAAAAACGCCCGTAATACCCTCGGGGTGGCAAACCTCATCCTTGAACAGCTCCATGCCCCCGCCGTCACCCTGCCTGATGCAGATCTGGGGGACGAGATCGCCGCAAAATTGCTGGACCAACCCGTCGGGGGGGATCCGCAGGTCCACGCCGGGCAGGCAGAGCACAAAGGGATTGCCATCATTCTCGACAACGCCGAAGTCCTGGACGACAAAACCTTTATCGGCGTTTCCGGATTGATCGGCGATATCAATAAAAGCCTCATAACGACCGGTTACTATTCACGTAACAACCTGACAAGGTTTATCCTCTCCGGACGGGACTTGCGCCGTAAAAGAAACGATATCATCCGGAAAATCCTGGCCTACAAGGGGTTGTCACTCTCGCCTTTCAAGTTCGAACACGTAAAAGAAACGGTCAGGCGGTATGCCCGCCATTCGAAATTGCCCCTTCCCGATACGACCATCGCCCAGATAGCCGCAAAGTTAATGTACGTCAGCGGCGGCCACCCCGGCCTGATCGCTGAAATCCTGGGAGAACTGACCAGGAGCAACTTCGCCACTGCCCGCACCTGGCTGAACAGGGATCCGGATGTCGAATACAGGGAACGAAGCGCCGCCTATAACGCCATCATAGAGAACTACGCCGTGGACGAACCGGACCTCGGCCCCATCCTTGATACCCTCAGCGTCTTCCGCCGCTTTGGCCCCTGGCTGCTGAAGGATCTCATCAAGGCTGGGCAGATTTTCACCAATGTAGATGAGCACGATCTGGTCACGAGGCTGACCGGCACCTATCTGTTGCATCGGGAGAACGGCTGCCTGGAGGACAGTATCACCCAGCGCCTTCTAAACATCCGGATGCGCTGCACAGATAAGCCAAAATTCCACCGGTTGTGCACCCTGGGCAGGGATTTTTACCATTCGCGGCTCTCTTATCCAAAAACCATTCATCCCGTTCAATGGGCGGTCGAGTATTTATGCCTCGGCCTCCAGTGCGCTTATTTTGTCGAGAACCAACGCGGCGCCGACCTGAAGGCCGCCTTCCTCGGCCTCGTTGCTGAATGCAGGCGGCTGCTTAAGACCTGGGAAGGTCAATCGCTTTATGTTGATTTTATTCAGGCCCTGCGGGATGACTGGGAATTGGAATTCCTGACAAATTATTTCCTCAGTAAAAAAGATGCTTACGCTGACGAATATGCTGAGATTCTCATCCAAATCGAAGACTAGGTCCGCATCACCGGGCAGCGGATTGCGCCAAAAGTGCAGATGTGCCATAAAGGAGATGTCTTGATGAGCACACAAGTTCCTTTTATTGACCGCGAAGAACAACTCACCCTCATTGAAAATGCGATCAAGGAGCGGGGGAAACGCCAGGTCATCTATATCCAGGCGGATGGAGGCATCGGCAAATCGCGCCTGTTACAGGAAGTGCGTGAACGCTGCCGCCGCTGGGATCCCGCCCTGTGGGCCAGGAAACCCGGCAGTAAAAAACTGACCATTGCAGTTGTCAACGAATTTACGAAGACGGAATGGGCCGATCGTTTCCGGATGGGCATCCAGACCATCGCCGCTGAACAGGATATCGATCTGCTCCAGACGGATGCAAACTACGACATAGGGAAAATGACCGCCGATTTGGATGAGGTTATCCAAAAATCTCCGGATGCCATCGTCATCCGCTTGGGGACCGACGAAAAGATCAGGCCCGGCATCGCCCGCGCCCTGGCCGCAAAAATCCCGGTTATCACCGTAGACAACTACCTGCCGCGTTTGAGCAGCATCACGGCCAGTGTCACAACAGACGAACACCACGGTGCCTACCTCTCCAGCGAGATGCTGGTCAGGGACATCGGCTATCGCGGCAAGGTGGTCGCTCTCTCTGTGGAAGGCGTGGCAATGCAGGAGCGGCGCAAGAGCCTGCTCAAGAGCCTCTTGAACCAGTATGTCAACAACATCGAGTTGATCGCCGGGCAAATTCAACTCAGCAAGGATATGAGCCAAAAGGCATACCAGAAAACGATCGACCTGTTGCAGAAGCATCCCGATACGAAAGCCATCTGGATTACCTGGGATGAGTTCAGCCGCGGCGTCGTTTCTGCGCTGCAGGCCTCCAATCGAACCGATATCGGCGTATATAGTTTTGACCTCTTATCCCCCGAAGACATTGAACTGATGGCCCAGGCAGGCAGCCCCTGGAAAGCAACCGTCGCGATCGATCCGGCCAGCATCGGCCGCATGGCCATCCAGCTCGCTTCGACGGCTGCCAGTGGTAAGCCCGTCGCCAAACACTACGCCATGCCGATGGAATTCATCACCCAGGCGGATTTGCGCAGCCGCAGGAAAGAATTCCTTTCAGCCTGGGAGCGTTTTGGCCATGAGCCGATCCCCCATTTGTTGGTTCCCGAGATCGTCGACTTTGATGAACTGGCTTTCCGCCCCAACGAGCAGGTCAGTGTCGAAGTCCTGATGGCAGACATAATTGGCCGGCGGCAGTTCGACGATTTCTATCAGGAACTCCGCTCTTACAATGAAGTAAAAGAAGCCCCTGTAAGTGAAGAAGTCGTGCACAGGCAGGAAACCCGGTTGCAAAATTCTTTCCTGGCATGCCTGAAGTCGATTGCAGAGAAGCAGAGAATTATCCTCCTGCTGGACACCGCTGAAAAAGCCAGGGAGGATTTACACTTCATCCTGGATATCGTCTCGAAAATCGACAATGTCCTGCTCATCCTCGCAGGCAGGCCGGACAAAAAAACGATTGGCTTCCTTCAGGATTCTTTGGGCAGTCAAATTCAAAAGGATTCTTCTGAAGGACAGTTTCAATTGATTGACCTGCCCCCCCTGGAGGATACCGCCAGCAAACTTTACCTGGAAGAGAAATTGAAGATCTTGAACGTCACCATGCAGCCCGCCATCGAGGAAAAACTGCTCTACATGGCCGCTGGCAAACCCATCCTGATTGATCTGGCCGTGGAGTGGCGTGTTCGTAACGATACCCTGGAGTGGCTTACCCAAAAGTCCCTCACCGGCTTGAAAAAGATCCCCCCGAAGGAAAAAAACAGGCTTAGGAAAGAATTCGAATCCGAATTGGTCTCGCACATTGCACAGACCCGGACCGACATGGATAAGCTGATCCTGTTGTTATCGCAGGTATACCCCCTGGACGAAAGCATGGTCGAAGAGCTGTTGAACATACCCTCCACGGATGCGGAAGACCTTCTCGAAGAGGGCAAATCCTATGTGTTCATCAAAACCTTGCCCAATGGCCAGATATCCCTGCACGATGAAATGCGCCGCCTGGTCAATGAATATGCCTGGCCGGAAGTCGACCCCGATGAAGAATGGCGCTATAAGATCAGCAAATCCGCGGCCAGATACCTCCAAAAACAGATCGATTCGTTCTGCCAGCGCATCCAGGCCATCAGGGAGGTCGCCGCCGGCGGGGCAGCCGCCGCACCCGTTGATATTGACCAGTGGCGTCACTATCACGATTATGTGGAAAAAGTCTGGATGTTGAAAGAGCACCTGCTCCGCCATCTGATGCTCGTGGACAAGGACGAAGGCCTTCGGCTCTTCATCGGCATGTTCGATGATGCCACGAGTAACTATCGTTACACGCCGAGGCTGGAATGGATCGGCCTGGTGGAAGCCCAGGCAGGCAAATTGTCCTCCGCACAAATCTCCCAGGTCCTGATCAGGAAAGCCAAAGCCTTGTTGGATAACGGCCGGTTCACGGAAGCCAGCAGAATATTGAAAGGCATCCCGGCCGCGAATTTAAATCCGGAACAGCAGGTGGATGCCCACATCCAGCAGGCGAACATTCTTGTCCGGCAGGGAGATTTGGATGGCGGCATTCGGTCATTCAAAAAAGCGGTCAAGGCCAGTAAAAAGAACAAGCTCCCCCGCTGGCTGGTAAAAGCGGAAAATGGTCTGGGCTGGGCCTACCGTCTCACCGCCGACCTGGATTCGGCCCTTGAGCATTATGAAATCGCCCTCGGGCTGGCCATTGATCTGGACCTGCAGCACGAGCAGGCCATGCTGTATAACAACCTCGGATTCTTGTACGCCTACAAAAAGGATGTCCCCGGGTTTTACGACACTGCGGTACGCTATTCCACCGAGTCGCTTCGATTGGCCCAGGCCCTGGGAGAAAAACGCGGCATCGGGCGCGCCTGTTCTGCCCTGGGTTCCATATTCTTTATGGCCGGCGACACCGACCAGGCGCTTGAGTATTTCCAGGAGGCCCTCGATATCTTCGAACCCACGAACGACGAAGAGTGGATGGGGATCGTCTACACCTGGCGGGGTGCCGCCTATATCTCCAAACCATACAACGACTTGCAGCTGGCGGAAAAAGACCTGTTGCGCGCCAGGGAAATAAATATCACCAAGGACCAGCCCATGGTCTTATCCCGCCTGGGCCTGATTTACCTGCTCACCGGCAGGCTGAAAGAGGCAGAGGAGGCAATCCTGGAATGCCGGCGGCTCGCCCAAAACCTGCCGGACTATTGGTACCAGTGGGTATCCATCCGTGATATGGCCCGCCTGGCTCGGTTCAAGAAAGAATACACCCGCCTGGACGAACTGGAAAAGGAAATGAACGCTCATCTCGAACGGCACCCCCGCCCCGACCGCCGCGCCTGGGGCATGCTCGAGATGGAACTGGGAAACCTCGCCTTGGGGCTGAATCAGGATCAACGCGCTGCCGGACATTATCACAAAGGGATGAAGATACTTACAGAAACCGGCAACTACGGCGGCGACACCCCCACAATATACCTTGAAAGGTTGGAAACGGAAGTTTTCCACGACAACTTACACTTGTCCGACGAAAGGATACGCACCTTGGGCACTCGCTTACTGAATTTATGGCAGGCAGAAAGACTGGGCATCCATTACCCTGATATTCGCTCCATTTTTTCCGGGTGGGCCAGGTTTGGCGAGGTCAGGAAATGACTCACATCGATCACCAACCGACCAATGTATCGGCCGGCAGCCCCGGGAATTTCCCTGCCAGGGAAGGCCAATGTGACTGCGCCTGCCAGGAAGCAGGCTCCGTCCTCTCCACCTGGCTGCACGTCACAGACCGCTGCAACTTGCGCTGTTCGTATTGTTATCTGCCCCACGAACCCAGGGATTTATCCCTTGAGGTCGGGCGCGGCTGTATCGAAAGCGCATTCCGTTCCGCCGTGTCGCACAACTACAAAGCCTTGAAGATCAAGTATGCCGGCGGAGAGCCGCTCTTGCGGTTTCCGCTGCTCGCTCGTTTTCACGAACACGCCCGCCGCCTGGCCTCGAAACATGGCCTGCAGCTGGACGCCGTCATCCTGAGCAATGGCACATTACTGACCCCGGAAATGGCCGCAAAAATAAAAGAAGCCGGCCTCCGGTTGATGATCTCCCTCGACGGGATTGGGCCGAACCATGACTGCCATCGTTCCGAACCCAATGGCCGCGGCACGTTCGCATCCGCAGCCAATGCGGTTGGCCTGGCCTGCTCTGCCGGCCTCCTCCCGGATATTTGCATCACCCTCAGCAGCCGGAATGCGCGCGGCTTGCCCGAAATGGTTTCGTGGCTCTTGGATCAGGGCTTGCCGTTCAGCCTCAACTTCTATCGGATCAACAAGTGCTCCCTCGACCGGCCCGGCCTTGAACTGGACGATTCGCTGATCATCGCCTCGCTGCGGGAGGCCTTCGCGGTCATCGAAAAAAGGCCGCCGAAATACAATTTGCTTTCCTCCCTGCTGGATCGCACGAACCTGGCATACCCGCATACCTACCCTTGTGCCGCCGGGCACGACTACCTGGTGTTCGACACCCGGGGAAACGTTGCCAAATGTCAGATGGACATGGACTGCCCGGTTACAGATTATCGCGCCCCCGACCCCCTCGAATGGGTGCGCACGAGTAACCTCGGATTGGTCAACCCCCCGGTCCAGGACAAGGAAGACTGCCGGGACTGCCCGTGGCAGTTTTATTGCGCCGGCGGCTGCCCCTTGCAGGCGCATCTTGTCCAGGGTCACTATCATGGCAGGTCACCCTCCTGCCGCATCTACAAGGCATTACTTCCGGAAGTATTGCGCCTGGAACAGATCCGCACACGCTCGACGCTTGAACCGTCCGTAATCAGCCGCTGACCTCCTCCCGGAAGGCCTCTCTGGATGTTCGGCATGCTCCTGACGTCATACTTCCGGCGCCCCTGCCGGCCGTTTCATTAACCCACGGACATTACAATGAGCAAACCCCGCAAGTATAAGTACGACGTATTCATCTCGTATGCCCACAAGGACGGAAATTGGGTTCGGAACGAATTGCTGCCGGCCCTCGAGGAAAACGGCATCAAAGTCATCGTTGATTTCTTCGACTTCGAACCCGGAGCCCCTTCCATTACCGAAATGGAACAGGCCGTCCGGGAAAGCCGGAAAACCATCCTGGTTTTGACCCCCGCTTACATCGAGAGCGGCTGGGCCGGGTTTGAGGCGAACCTGGCCGGCACCCTGGATCCCGCCGGGCGGGAAAGAAGGATCCTGCCGATCCTGCTTGAGAAATGCGACATCCCCCTGCGCATCAGTTATTTGACCTACCTGGACTTTACCGGCGCCTCGAACCTCGATCTACAGTGGAAAAGGCTCTTCTCGGCCCTGCGCAAAAAAACCGCCGGATCACCCGGCTCGAGGCGCCCGCGTCCCGAACCCGGAAAAGCGCCCCCGCCCTCGGCCCCCCCCTCCCCCGATCTCGCACAACTGAGAAAAGTATTGCTCGACTGCGACGAACTGGCGACGAACGAACGGCTGCGGGCTTTCTTTAGTGACCCGCGGCTCTCCGTCTTCAGGGCGGCCCTACCCGAAGCCTCCAGCCTCTCAGAACGGGTTGACCTGCTCAGCGCCTACCTGATAAACCGGAAATTTAGCACTGGCGAAAGCCTCCTGGCCGTCTTCCTCAGGGTCCTCGGAGAAAAAATCCCCCCCGCCGACATGCGGCGAAAAGACTACGAAGGCTTAATGTAACTGTCACTATACTGCCCCGTGTACGTGTAGCGGGTCGGCAGGGCCCCAGGCGTCGACGAACGCACTTCGCCCTCGCGAAGCATCCCGTAGGGACACGGTTTGTAAAGCGTCTCCACCTCTACCACGCCGCTGGCATCCGTGGTCAGGGAGGTGCTGCCTAAATGGTCACCCAGCAGATATTTCAACGTCGAGGCGGCGGGAATATCATACGTGCGC
>CAYLXB010000015.1:32340-55713 GCA_964387495.1 uncultured Anaerolineaceae bacterium | reverse complement strand
TCGTCGAGGATGAAGGTCTTTTTGGGCATGAGTCCCCTCCGGGGATGCGGTCTGAGAATAGTATACAACAAAAACCGGGGGCCGGAACACTTGCTAATTATGATAAATCAGAGTAAAATAGTATAAATTAATCCACTTTGTTTTTCCTGATCCAAGGAGTAAACCCCATGTTCATTGACTACCTGACGATCATCATGATCAACCTGGTTGCAGGCACCGCCCTGCTGGCCTACTACCTCTACACCGGCGTGGAAGCCGAAGACCAGCGCCCGTTCGCGGCCGGCTTCGGCATCGTCGGCCTGCTGGGGGTGGTGCTCGGCCTGGTGCTGACCTTCACCTGGCCCCTGCCCGGCAGTTACAACATCGCCTACGGCGAGGCCACCACTCTCTTCGGCGGTGTCTTCCTGGCGACCGCCTTCGCCCTCCACCAGCGCTGGGAACTGAAACCGGTTGCCATCTTTGCCTTCTTTGCCGGGGTCTATGCGGTCATCGTCGGCGTGCGCATCATCTCGCTCGGGCTGACCAAGGAACCGCTCATGTCCGGCGTCGGATTCGTGCTGGCCGGGCTGGGCGGCGTGCTGGCCTTCCCGGCGCTCGGCCTGCTGAAGAACAAGACCTTCCGCACCCTGGCCGCGCTCGTGCTGCTGGTCACGGCCCTGCTGTGGGCGGTCACCTTCTACGGCTCGCTCTGGGCGCACATGGAATCCTTCAAGGAATGGACGCCCCTGCTGATGCGCGGCGGGAAGTGATCCCGGCATGGACAACGAAAGGCTGGACAGGGGCTCTCCCATTCCGGCCTTTTGGTGCCCGGCCGCGCTTGACAGCCGCCCGAACCGGCATATAATACATCAATTCATATCCAAAACGCCTTGACCGGGACGAGTACGCGCTCCCGCCGCTGACAGGGAAGACAGGCCGCAGATTGAAAGCCTGTCCCAGCCGGCAAGCACCGAAAACCCCCCGCGAGCAGGACCCTGAACTGCATCTGGCAAAGTAAGGGAAACGGCCAGGCCCCGTTACCGGCCCCAAGAGATATGTCCCACCAGACCCTGAAGGTCTTGGAGACCTTTAGGGTCTCCCGGGCATAAATCGGGTGGTACCGCGTGAGTTTCACTCCCGCCCCGTGTTCGGGCGGGAGTTTTTTGTTCCCAGCCCCTGCCTGCCTCTCCATTTTCTTCGAAAATGGAGAGGCTTCCCCGCCAAAAGCGCGGGCGGGTGGGGCGGACAGGAGGTCGTCATGCAGACTGAACGCACCAGGACTCTGCGGCGGCCCGGAGGTTGTTGACCGCCTCATCCGGGTCCGCGTCGAACGAAGCACGAGGCGGCAGCGGCCCTGCCCTGGGCAAGGTCGAAGGATCTATGAAAGGAGAAAAGAATGTCTGACCCACACGAACGCTACGAGGACTCGCTCCTCTACCGCATCCGCCACTCAGCTGCGCACGTCATGGCGCAGGCCGTGCTGGATTTCTATCCCGAGGCCAAATTCACCATCGGTCCGCCGGTGGAGAACGGCTTTTACTATGACTTCGACCTGCCCCAGCCCATCACCAACGAGGACCTGGAGAAGATCG
Source organism: uncultured Anaerolineaceae bacterium (assembly GCA_964387495.1). Taxonomy (GTDB): domain Bacteria; phylum Chloroflexota; class Anaerolineae; order Anaerolineales; family Villigracilaceae; genus DSXF01. The sequence goes on along the minus strand of CAYLXB010000015.1, from coordinate 54,142 downwards.
AAAAGCGCATGCGCCAGATCATCGCCGGCGGCCACCCCTTCGTCAAGAAGGTGGTCTCGGCCGGGGAAGCCCGCCAGGTCTTCAAGGACCAGCCCTATAAACTGGAATTGATCGACGGGCTGGAGCAGGGCGGCTTCGACGAGTACGGCAACCCGCTGGAGGTCAAGCCGGAGATCTCGCTCTACCAGAGCGACACCTTCACGGACCTGTGCCGCGGGCCGCACGTGGAGAGCACGCGCCAGATCAACCCCTCGGCGGTCAAGCTGATGTCCATCGCCGGGGCCTACTGGCGCGGCGACGAGAAGAACAAGATGCTCACCCGGCTCTACGGCACGGCCTGGCAGACGGCCAGGGAACTGGAAGAATACCTGGACCTGCTGGAAGAGGCGAAGAAACGCGACCACCGCAAACTGGGCAAGGAACTGGAGATCTTCATCTACGATGATGAGGTCGGCCCCGGCCTGCCGCTCTGGCTGCCCAACGGCGGCGTGATGGTCGAGGAATTGGAAGCCCTGGCCAAGGAGATGGAAGAAAATGCCGGTTACCTGCGCGTGCGCACGCCGCACCTGACGAAGGAAGACCTGTTCATCCGCTCCGGCCACCTGCCCTACTACGCCGAAAGTATGTACCCGCCCATGGAACTGGAGGGCGTCAAGTACTACGTGAAGCCGATGAACTGCCCCATGCACCACAAGATCTTCGGCTCGAAGCCGCGTTCCTACCGCGACATGCCCATCCGGCTGGCCGAATACGGCACCTGCTACCGCTACGAAAAATCGGGCGAACTGTTCGGCCTGATGCGCGTCCGCTCGATGCAGATGAACGATGCCCACATCTATTGCTCCGAGGAACAGTTCGAGCAGGAGTTCATGGGTGTGATCGACCTCTACAAGAAGTATTTCGACCTGTTCGGGATCCAGAAATTCGTCATGCGCCTCAGCCTGCACGGCAAGCAGGGCCTGGGTAAGAAGTACGTGGATAATGAACGCCTGTGGATCAAGACGGAAGACATGGTGCGGCGTGCCATGACCAACGGCGGCGTGCCCTTCGTGGAAGCCAGGGATGAAGCCGCCTTCTACGGCCCGAAGATCGATGTGCAGATCTGGAGCGCCATCGGCAAGGAGTTCACCCTGGCCACCAACCAGGTGGATTTCGCCGTGCCTGAGCGCTTCGACCTGAAATTCATCAACAAGGAAGGCCTGGAAGAGACGCCGCTGTGCATCCACCGCGCCCCGCTCAGCACGCACGAGCGCATGATCGGCTTCCTGATCGAGCATTACGCCGGGGCCTTCCCGGTCTGGCTCTGCCCCGAGCAGGTGCGCGTCATCCCGATCACCGACGCCCAGAACGACTACGCCGCGCAGGTGGCGGCACAGCTGCGGAAGCAGGGTGTGCGCGTCAGCGTGGATACGGGCGCCGAGCGCATGAACGCCAAGATCCGCCAGGCGCAGTTGATGAAAGTGCCCTACATGCTGGTGGTGGGCAACAACGAAATGGCCGCCGGCACGGTCTCCCTGCGCGTGCGGGACGGTTCCCAGCAGAACAACATCCCGCTGGGCGAGTTCCTGGGGCGCGTCAAGGAACGCATCGCAAAGCGGTCGAGTGAGTTGTAAAAAAGTCCGGGCGGCAGTATTCCTGCCGCCCGTTTTTTTCTTTCAGTCTTTCTTCACCACCGGCGGCCGGGGGCGGTCATTGAACACCAGTTGGAAGACGTCCGGGCGGGCATAGTGGCCAACCACGTCGAAATCCAGTTTGCCCTTCACCACCTCGCCCATGTCCAGGTCGGCATACAGGCTGCCTTCCGCGTCGAAAAGCGGTCCGGCCAGGACCTCCCCGAAGGGCGAAACGATCACGCTGCCGCCGCGGCACATGATTTCCGGCTGGGAGGCCAGTTCCTCGCGCATCGGCAGGTCGGCCGGAACCATGTCCTTGCGCACGAACTGGTTGCAGCCGAGCACAAAACAGCGCCCCTCGCAGGCGATGTGCCGCAGGGTGGCCTGCCAGGTCTCGCGTGAGTCGGCGGTGGGGGCCAGGTAGATTTCCACGCCCTGGCCGTAGAGCGCCATGCGGGCCAGCGGCATGTAATTCTCCCAGCAGATCAATCCGCCGATCCGGCCGAATTCGGTCTGCAAGACCGGCAGGGTGCTGCCATCCCCCTCCCCCCAGATCAGGCGCTCGGCGGCGGTGGGCTTGAACTTGCGGTGCTTGCCCAGCAGGCTGCCGTCCGGCCCGAAATACAGCAGGCTGCAGTAGAGCGTGCCGCGGCTGTAGGTGCTGTCACGCTCGATGACTCCCACAGCAGCGTACAGGCCGGCCGCGCGGGCCGCCGCCCCCAGCGCTTCCGTCGCCGGGCCGGGGACCTCCACGCTGTTCTCCCAGCAGCGCTGCCACAACTCGCGCCCCTCCGGGCTGCGGCTGCCCACCAGCATGCCAAAACTCAAGCCGCGCGGGTAAGCCGGGATGTAGGCTTCGGGCAGCAGCGCCAGCCGGGCGCCGTTCGCGCCGGCTTCCCGGATCAGGCGGCAGGCTTTTTCCACCGAGGCCTCGCGTTCGAACAGGACCGGCGCAGATTGGATGACGGCAACTCGGGTCATTTTTCCTCGCTTTGGGGTGAATGCTTTTCAAGATAGGTCTCCACGGAGACACGCGTGTAATGGTCCAGCGGCAGTTCCAACGCCTTGCGCGGTTCCACCCAGATGTGGCCTTCGGCCTCATCGTTCAAGACGACCTGCGTGCCCTCCGTCTGGGCAGCGTAATCGAAGAAGATAAAGTGCTTCGGCTTCCAGAAGGCCGGGTCGTAGATGAATTGCTGGAAGTTGAGGAATTCCAGGCTGTGAATTTTCAGCCCGGTCTCCTCCAGGCTCTCGCGCACAGCTGCCTCCTCCAGACGCTCACCCAGTTCCACGTGCCCGCCGGGCACAACATAGGCCCCCGGCCACTTGTGGGACTGCAGCAGGAGCAGTTCGCCCTGCGAATTGAAGATGAAGACGCCGACAGTCGGCTCGGGAAATTGCTGATCTGGCATACACATCTCCTGCACATGTTGATCCGGAAACGATGACAGATTGTAGCACAGGACACTTTCGAAAAAGTTGTTATAATCAATGCAGGAAGCAGAATTGTATGGCTTTAACTGTTCACCTGGAAACGATCCTGAACAACCTGGTGTAGCCGATATTCATATCTTATAGAAAGGTGATGATAATGAAAGGGAACCCAAAAATTCTTGATACCCTGAACGACCTGCTGTCCGATGAACTGACAGCCATCAACCAGTATATGGTGCACTCTGAGATGTGCGCCGATTGGCGCTATGACAAACTGCATGAGGCCGCCGAGAAGCGAGCCATCGAAGAGATGAAGCACGCCGAAAGCCTGATCGGGCGCATCCTCTTCCTGGAGGGCACGCCGATCGTCAGCAACCTGAAGAAGATCCACATCGGCCCGGATGTCGAGACCCAGCACAAGAACGACATCCTGTCCGAAACCGAAGCCGTCCAGGCTTACAATACAGCCATTAAACTGGCTGTTGAAGTTGGGGATAATGGGACGCGCGAACTGCTCGAGTCCATTCTCAAGGATGAAGAGGAGCACCTCGACTGGCTGGAAGCCCAGGTTGCCCAGATCGAAATGATGAGCATCAAGACGTACCTGATCGAGCAGATGGATTGATTCTGCCAGCTTCTGTAAGCAAACGTGCCACGCACCTTGAAGGTGCGTGGCACGTCACTTTTTATCCGCCAAAGAGCGGGATCTTCGCCCCGTTGACCGTCCCGGCCGGATCGCTGAGCAGGTACTGCACCGCGGTGGACAGTTCTTCGGGCGTGGTCCAGGCCGCGTTCTGGGGGGTGGGGTTGTTCACCTTCTCCCGTTTGGCATCGATGGTCTTGGCCTGCAGCAGGTTGGCGGTGACGCCGCTGCCCTTGAGTTCCTGCGCCAGGGTCAGCATCAGGGCTTCCTGCCCGGCCTTGCCGATGGCATACGGGCCGCCTTTGGCATTCGGCTGCGCGGCGTAAGGCGAGGTGACCATCACGATCCGCCCCCAGCCGTTCTGGACCAGGTGGGAAACAAAGGCCTGCACAACATTGAACGAGCTCCAGATGTGCTGGTTGAGCATGAAAGCCAAGTCATCAGGCGGGGCTTCGAGCAGCGTCTTGCCGCCCGTCCAGCCGCCGACCACATGCAGGAGGATATCGATATGGCCGAACCTGGCGGCGGCTGCCTCGGCCGCAGATTTTGCCGCGCCGGGATCGAGCAGGTCGACCGTCCGGGTCAGCAGGCGGGATTCGGGCAGGGCCAACTCACGCGCCAGCGCCTCGAGTCTGCCGGGGTCGATATCCAGCAGGGCAAGATTTGAATTAAGGGCGGCCAGGTCACGCGTCAGGACCGAACCCAGGCCGCCGGTCGCGCCGGTGATCACAGCAGTACGATTTTCGAGAGTCATTTCAATCCTTTGGCTTGTTCGATTCTGCCAGTTGGCTGGCATACCTGCAGGTACAAACGCCTGCAGCGATTACTTGTAATATTTGCGGATGACTGCCAGCACCTCTTCATCCATGCCCTCGATGACGGGCGGGTCCGCCTGTTCAGGCAGGCGCTCCTTGCCGTGCAGGTCGATCATGTGGCCGGATTTGAGGGCCTTGGTCTCCAGGTAGAAGCGGTTGTGCTCGTTGGCCGGCATGATATGCGGGATGCGCCCGTTGACCCGGATGCCGTGCTGGGTCAGGTCTTCGATCTTCTTCGGGTTGTTGGTAATGAGGCGGATGGATTTTACATGCAGCGACATGAGCATGTGGGCTGCCACGCTGTATTCGCGCTCGTCATCGCGGAAGCCCAGCGCCAGGTTGGCCTCGACCGTATCGTAACCGTGTTCCTGCAGGCCGTAGGCGCGGATCTTGTTGATCAGGCCGATGCCGCGCCCTTCCTGGCGCAGGTAGAGCAGGATGCCCTTGTCCATCTGGCCGATCATGCGCAGGGCGCTCTCCAGCTGGTCGCGGCAGTCGCAGCGCAGCGAGCCGATCACATCCCCGGTCAGGCACTCGGAGTGGACCCGCACCGGCACGTCTTCGGCGTCGGTCACATCCCCGCGTACGATGGCCACGTGCTCCTTGTTGTCCTTGTTGTTGTAAAAAGCCACGATGTGAAAATCGCCAAAGCGGCTGGGCAGTTCGGCAATGGCCGCGATGCTGACACAGACGTGATCCGCCCCGATACCTTCACATTCATGGTGCAGGTTTTCATCCAGCAGTTCCTTGATTTGCATGTGCGTGAGTCCCATAGGTTTCTCCATTCAGACAGGGTTGTTGAGGACCTGATAATGCAGCAGGACGCCGCCTTCGGCGTCGAATTTCTCCACAGCCATTAGATGCAAATGCGGCAGATTCGTTTCATCGAATCCGGGGCCGTCCGCCAGGGTGGGCGCCGAACTGCCGCCGAAAATCCGGGGAGCGATGTACATGGTCACCTCGTCCACCAGCCCAAGGCGGAAGAATTCGGCCAGCAGGGTGCCGCCGCCCTCCACCATTAATTTGCGGACGCCGATCTGGTGGAGAATTCCCAGCATTTCCGGCAGGTTCACGCGCCCTTCGCCGGCCACGTAAACCTGGACGCCGGCCTTTTCCAGGCGGGTGATCTGCTCCGGCGGGGTGCGCCGGGTGGTGAAGACCAGCCGTTCCGCCGGGCCGGCCTTGACGAAATCGCCGTCCAGGCGCAGGTCCGCGACGCTGGCCACGCCCACCTTGATGGGGTTTTCCGGCAGGCCTCGCCCCAGCCGCTCCTGCTGCAGCGCCGGCGACCGGACCGTCAGTTTGGGGTCCTCGTCGATGAGCGTATGCCCGCCGACCAGCACCGCATCGGCTTCGGCCCGCAGCCGGTCGACGCGCGCCTTGTCCGCAGGCGAGGAGATGGCTGCCCCTTTGCGCGCCGCCGTATCGATCTTGCCGTCTGCGCTCATGGCAACATTGATGAGAACATGAGGTCGCTGCATATTCATATCATACCCAATTTCACAGGCACTGGAGCATGGATTTCGAACCCGTTTTCACGATCCGATCCGCAGGGAACGCATCGAAACCGCCCCGCCCCAGATTTTCTCAGCAAAGAATGAGACCGGCTCCCCCTGCTCCTGCTGGGCCAGGGCGTAGAGCAGCGGCAGATAGTGCTCATGGGTCGGGATGGACAACGCAGCCGCCCGGCCCTGCTTCTCGTAGTGCACCAGCGGCTCATGGTCGCCATCCAGCACCCATTGCCGAACGCGCCCATCGAAGTCTGCTGCCCAATCGAAAGCCGCACCGCCCCACTGGATCAGTCCCAGGTTGTGGACGATGTTGCCGCTGCCTAGGATGAGCACACCCTCTTCACGCAGTTCCCTTAATTGTTGGGCCAGTTCGTAATGGGCCTGCGGCTCCCTGGTCGCATCCAGGGATAGCTGCACCACCGGCACATCCGCCCGGGGAAACAGGCGCTTGAGAACCGACCAGGTGCCGTGGTCCAGTCCCCAGTTCATGTCCAGCAGGACGGGGCTTTGTTTGAGAACACTACGCACACGCCTGGCCAAGCCGGGCGATCCCGGAGCGGGGTAGTCGGCTGCATAAAGTTCGGGCGGAAAGCCATGGAAATCATGGATGGTCCCCGGCTTTTCCATGGCCGTGACCTTTGTCCCCCGGGTCTGCCAGTGGGCCGAGATGCACAGGATGGCCTGTGGAGGCGGCAGAGATTTTCTGGCTTCCGTCCAGGCCTGGCTGAATTCATTATCCTCGATTGCATTCATCGGGTTGCCATGCCCGACGAAGAGGACAGGCATTTTGGTGGTCATAGTCAGGTTCCTTTTCCACAACCAATCATAGCCTATTATTATAAGAATTATCTAAATAATTTTGCTGAGGACCATCACCATTTTCAGACGCCTGCCTCAGTGCGCCTGTTGGAAATAGGCACCCAGCAGGTCCGAAATATCTCCTCCGGCATACTGGCGCGCCAGGGCAAGGAATTCTGCGGCCGTCGCCCGCCCGCGCCCGTAGCGTGCCGCGTAATCCTGCAGGAAGGCAAAGAAAGCCTCGTCCCCCATCCGCACGCGCAGGTCTTCCATGAAGTAAGCCCCGCGCAGATAAACCGCGTTGGTATAAGGCCGGAAGGCGATGCCGTCGTAAATGCTCGTATCCACCCAGCCGGCCGGGTTGAAATAGTTGACCCGGAAGTTCCACCACCATGGCACCAGGTCGTAAAACTCATAAAAGACACGCTCGCTGTAGGTCGCCATGGCCTCATCCAGCCAGGGTTCCAGCGCCTGGTCGCTGCCCACCAGGCCGAACCACCACTGGTGGGCCACCTCGTGTACGCCGATGCTGACCAGGTTGTTCTTGACGCCGCCCTGGTACTGGTCGTAGAACTCCTCGGCCAGAAAGACCAGCCCGTCGAACTCCTGCCCGTCCGGGACTTCCGTGGCGACGATGCTCAGGCTGGTGTATGGGTAGGGAGCGAAGCGCGCCTGGAAGATCGCAACCGCCTGCGTCACCGAGGAGGCGATCCGCTCCCCGGCACCCTGGTATCCGGCAAAGTAATAGGAGCGGATCAGCACCGGCCCCACGGCCGATTCCGCGACCTGGAACTGGTCACTGGCCGAGAGCACGAACGTACGCGCGCCCTCCAGCCAGTAATGCTGCCAATCCCCCTCTGCCGCAGGCTGGCTGCTCGCGGCGACGATCACATCTTCACTGCCCTGCGCCAGCTGCAGGTAAAGGTCGAAATCCGCCGCGTCATAGACCAGGTGCTCGCCAAAGGCCCAGGGATCGTGCAGGATCCAGCCCTGGCCGGGGATATGGGGGACGACAAAGGGGTACCAGTGGGTCAGGTTGAGCTGGTAGCCCAGGTACCCGAATGTCCCTTCGAATTTCTTGGGCGGGAGGTTCAACTGGTAGCCCAGCGTCAGGAGGGCCTCCTGGCCCGGCTGGAGCGGTTCCCGGAGTGTGACGGTCATCCGCTGGCCGTCCAGGTTGGCCGTGAGCGGCGTGTCATTTTGCGTCAGGCTGGTCAGGATGAAACAATCCGGCCACATATTTGGTTCGACGGCCAGGACGAGCGTATCCAGGGCGATGCCTGTCTGGTTGGGGTATTGGATGGTCTGCTGCACAGCAACCTGGTGTGCGCGGTAATCCAGGTTGATGTAAAAGGTATAATGCTGGCGCGTCCCGGCCGGCACCGGGCTGGCAGGCAGGACGGTGACAGGCGGCAGCCCCGGCAGGGATGTCGCAGTGGCTGAGGGAAACGGCAGGGGCGTCTCACTGGGGACAGATGTGGAAGCCAACCCGCCCGCCGGCTGGAAAGGCGTCAGGGTCAAGGTCGCGTTCGGATTCGCGGTCACCAGCACCACGTCTGTGGGAGAGATGGGAACGGGCGTGGAGAGGTCACAGGCGATCAGGATGAATGCGCACAGCGCCAGGCAGAGTTTCCGGGTGGTCATCGCTGCGGGTTCTTGAAATACTGCTGGAGCAGGTCGGAAAGGTCGGCGCTGGTATGCTCGCGCAGGACCCTGAAGAAATCCTGGCTGGTGGCAATCCGGCCGGCGTATTGCGCGCCGTAATCCTGCAGGAAAGCAAAGAAAGCCTCGTCGCCCATGCGGGTACGCAGGTCCTCCAGGAAATGGGCACCCCGGAAGTAGGTGGCATTCGTGTAGGGTTGGAAACCGTTCCCCTCATACACCGGAATGTCCATTTTTGCCCTGGCATCATGGTAATACATCCGGTACGGCCACCACCAGCCCAGCAGGTCGGGATGATAGGCCTCGTAATAAAGGCGCTCGCTGTAAGTGCATAATGACTCATCCAGCCAGGGTTCCAGCGCCTGGTCGTTCGCGACCGTCTCGAACCACCACTGGTGGGCGGTCTCATGGGCAGCCACGAAGGTCAGATAGTTTTGAGGGCTGTCCGGGCTGGAATTGTAAAAATCACGCGGCATGAAGAAGAAAGCCGAGTATTCCATCCCGTCATTGAAATCCCCCATCACCGCGCTGAGCGTGCGGTGTGGATAAGGGCCGTACCGCTGGGCATACAGGTCAAGAGCCTGGGCGCTGGTCACCAGCACATCCTGCCCGCCTTTTTTATGGGCTTCCTGGTTCGGGAAGAAGTAACTGTAGACCATCACCTCCCCCACCTGCATGCTGGCGGCTTCGAATTCCGGGCTGATCGAGAAGACAAAGGCGCGCCCCGCCTCCAGGGTATAGTGCGTCCACTCCCCTTCCGGTTCGGCCCGGCCGCTGGAAGCAACCACCAATGCCTGGGCCGGATCTGCTGCCTTGAAATCCACCGCATAATCGGCCGCCTCGTAGACCAGATGCTCGCCGTAATACCAGGGATCATGCAAAATCCAGCCCTGGCCGGGGATGTACGGCACGACAAAAGGATACCAGTTGGTCAGGTTGATCTGCCGTTCGGTGTAACCAAAGATGCGCGGGCGCTCCTGGCTGGGATCAGCCTGGGCGGCAAAAGGCAGGGCCAGCGAATACCGGAGCTCGATCCTGGTCACCGCCGCCACTGCAAGCGGCGCAGGAAGGGGGATTTCCAAACGCTGCCCGGCCAGGGTATGGTTTGTGATGGGCGTCCCATCCACACTCAGGGAGGCCAGGTGAAAACAGTCCGGCCACAGGTTGGGCACGACCGCCAGCACCAGCTCCGTGAGCGCCTCGCCGCTGTGATTGGGGTAAAGAATGCCCTGCCCGACCGTGACAGTCCTGGCAGCATAGTCCAGGGTTGTGGAAAGCGTGTACTGGGGGCGTTGGGGAATGGACGCTACGGGAGTCTCCGGGGGTGGGAGAACGGTCGAAGTCTCGCTGGGCAGGGGGACAGGTGTTGCCGTCGCCAGGTTCGCGGTTGGCGCCGGTGATGGCACCGCCGGAGTACACGCAGACAGCAATCCCATCAATAACACCAAAAACAGGTGAAACCGGATGTTTTTTGTCATTTTCCGCCTGCGCCGGAATTCTGCCCCGCCATGCTTGAAATAATCCCGCAGCACATTTCCTCCCGGTATCAACGCCTGGCGCGCTTGAAAGCAAAGACCACCGCGAAAACCGCCGTTGCGGTCAGCACGATGGCCGCCCCCGAAGCAATCCCCAAGTAATAGGAAATGTAAAGGCCTGCTGCCCCGGAGAAGGAAGCGATCACCGCCGCCAACACCATCATGGACGGCAGGCGCCGGGTCAGGAAAGAGGCGGTTGCAGCGGGGGTGACCAGCATGGCAACCACCAGTGCCACACCCACCGTCTGGATGGAAACGGCCACCGTCACCGCGATCAACGCCAGGAGCAGGTTGTTGAGCAGGCCCACCGGCAGGCGCAGCGTGGCAGCCAGCACAGGATCGAAGGACAGCGTCAGGAATTCCTTGTAAAAACCGAGCACGATCAGCAGCACAACCACACCAAAGATGGCGGTCAGCCCCAGTGTCCAGGGAGAAACCCCCAACACATCGCCAAACAGGAAGTGGCTGAGGTCCACCGCGTAACTGCGCACGGTCGAGATGAGCGCAATCCCCAGGGCAAACATCCCAGCAAAGATGATGCCGATGGCAGTATCTTCCTTGATGTGACTCCTTTTGCTGATGGCGGCAATGCCCAGCGCCGCGATCACTGCCGTCCCCAATGCCCACCAGAACAGGGAGTTCCGCGCTCCGCCGCTGACCAGGTAGCCCACCGCCACACCCGGCAGGATGGTATGCGCCAGTGCATCCCCAAAGAAAGCCATGCCGCGCAGCACCACGTAAGTGCCGACGACAGCACACACAACGCCAACGAGAACAACTGCCAGCAGCCCCCGCTGCATGAAGGGATAGGTGAGCGGCTGGATCAGCCAGTTAGTGAGCGTGGTCATTTTCATCCCCTCCACAACAGGTATCTGTCAAGGCAAGCTCTCCAGAATTCCCCAGCCTCAGCTTGCTTCCATAAGCAAGCAGCAATATCTCGGGTTGCAGCACCTCTGCCGGCGGCCCAAACGCAACAATCCGGCGATTGAGCAGCATGATGCGTTCGAAGTGCCTGGCTGCCTGTTCGAGGTCGTGTGTGGCAACCATCACGGTCACTTTCCGTCTTTTCAACAGGTCCAGTAAATCCAGCAGACTTTCCTGGGCGGGCGTATCCAGGCCGGTCAATGGCTCATCCATCAGCATCAGTTCGGCTTCCTGGGCCAAAGCCCGGGCAATGAACATGCGCTGCTGCTGCCCGCCGGACAACTGCCCAATCTGCCGCCGGGACAGGTCGTCCAGGTCCACCATCTTCAGCGCGGCATGAACAAGCTCCCAATCGCGTTTCCTGGGCCAGCCGAAAAGGCCAAGCTTGGCAATCCGCCCCATCATCACCACATCCCCCACGCTGACCGGGAAACTCCAGTCCACCTGGCTCCGCTGGGGGACGTAACCAATGCAGACATGCGCCTTTGGTCCGGACCCATAGACGTTAATCTGCCCTCCACTGGGCATCAACACCCCGGCCACGGCCTTGAAGAGCGTACTCTTGCCGGCGCCATTCGGCCCCACGACAGCAATGCGTTCGCCGGCGTGCAGGTGGAAGGAAGCATCCTGCAGTGCCTCGCGCCCGTTATAGCGGACAGTAAGATTGCGCACATCCAAAACTGGCTGGTCGTGCTGGTGGGAAGAGTGAGGATACATGATACTCTCTGCCGCCTCCCCAAAATTCTGATCTCCGGGGAGGGAATCAAGCTATTTCAAAGCTTCCACGATCGCAGTGACATTATAGCGCATGAACGTCAGGTAATCGGGAGCAGGGCCGTCCGGACCGGTCAGCGAAGCATGGTACAGTGGAATGACCCGGATGCCGGTATCGGCCGCCACCTGCCGGGCCAGCGACTGGTTGGCATTCTCTCCCACGAAAACCACCTGCACATCCAGGCGGCGGATCTCATCTTCCAGCGCGGCCAGTTCCCTGGCAGAGGGCGCAGCATTGGTGCTGAACGAACCGGTGATCGTCCCAACCTGCTCGAAATCATATGCCTTGGCAAAATAACCGTACACGCCGTGATCCGTTACCACCTGCCGCCTGTCAGGAGGCACCTTTTGAACTTCGGAGCGGATCCAGCCATCCAGCTCACGCAGGGCGGCGATATAGGCAGATGCATTCGCCTCATACGTCGAAGCGTGCTCCGGATCGGCCTGGCTCAGAGCCCCGGCAATATTCTCTGCCCAGATGATTACGTTGTTCGGATCCATCCAGGTATGCGGATCACCGCCTTCATGTTCGTGCACGTCGCCTTCGGCCTCGTGTTCCTTCATTTCGAGCAGTTGGATGCCGGCAGAAACCTCCACCAGTTTTTCCTCTGTTCCCGTGCTTTCCACCAGCGAGTGCAGAAACTCTTCCAACCCTGCGCCGTTGGCAAAGACCAAGTCTGCCTGTGCAAGGGCGGCTGCATCCTGCGGGCGCGGCTCGAAGGTGTGCGGATCGGCGCCCAGTGGCAGAAGCGTGGTGATCGCAATCTGCTCACCCCCCACCTGCGCAACCACATCCGCCACGATGCTGGTTGTCGCCACAACCTGTAACCGGCCCGTGTTCTGGACAGGAGCCTCCCCACAGGCCGCCAGCAGGATGGCAAACACGAAAAAGGCGGCCAGCTGCCGGCCGTTATGCCTGAAGATCCATGCTTTCATCGGGTGTCAATTCTTTCTTTAGAAACAAATATGCGCCTACGAAATGGTCGTCCACACTGCCGACAAGCATCTGGCGCCGGCGCGGCAGGATATTAACCAGTTCCCAGCCTTCCAGTCCTGCATCCTCCAGGCCGGGTACAATGAAGCCCTTACCGCTGGAATCATCCTGCAGGATTTCATCCGCAGTAACGTAAATGACTTTGTGCAGGTACACCCTCTTCCCCTTTTGCAGGCGGAGCCGGGCCGTCTCGAGCCGCGCCTGGTGGACCTGCTTTTCTTCCGCTTCCAACTGTTGGCGGATATGTTTCACTTCCGGTGAGGCCAGGATTTCCCGCACAATTGCCGTAATTTCATCGTCATCGCTCTGGCTGGCCGCCAGTAAATACTCCAACCCGCTGCGTTCGCCCAGTTTGACCAGGCCTTCAGCCGCATCCAGGCTGTCCAGCCAGTCTTCACTGTCGTTCATGACATCTTCCAGCCCGGCGATGTCCCGCATCGAAACAAGTGTGTCAATGGTTGCTTTCATACGTTTTTCCTTTTTCATTCAAAGCTGCAAGTTACTTCAAACCCAGCAGGTTGCGCACCGCAAACAAAAGTAAAACCGCCGCGCCCCAAACCCCATAACCCGTCAACAGGATCGGCACCAGTTTCATGCCGGCGCGGGCTGCCAGCCAGACTGCCACGGCGAACACGAATGTCGCCAGCAAACCGAATACCAGACTGAGGCTGAACTGCGAAACCGCAGCCTTGTCTCCGCCGGAAGAGGAATACACGATCCACAGCGCCAGGGGCGCGGTCAGCGGCATGGAGGCTGTCAGGGCCGCGAACAAACGGCTCTGCTTTTCCAGCACTGCCACCAAGATAATCACCAGGACAGAAACGACCACCGGAACGACATCTTGAGTCTTCATTTTCGCTCCTCGGATTACTCCATCCCCTGCGCCGGGGCAAGTGCATCGTGGTCCGGCAGGATGGTTTCAGCCTCACGAACGGCCGGGAAGAAATAGCCTCCCAACCCCACCAGCATAGCCGCAGCCCCGCAGATGACCGTCAGTAATCCCATGCCCGCGCCGGGCCCCGTTCCGACCAGTGGAGCGAAAACTGTTGCCAGCCCGCTTTGGGTACGCATGGCCGGTTCGAGCACAAAGTCGGCCAGCGTCCCGGCAATGATCGGAGAAATGGGCGTGGTGAGCCAGGCAATCAGCCTCCGGCTGGCAAAGACCCGCCCTTGAAGGTCAGGTGCAACCTTGGCCTGCCAGATGGCCTGATTGGAGGCGTTGACCAGTGGAACGGTCATCATACTCAACACCATGACAGGGATCCAAACCGGTAAACCTGTACCCACCCCTAACAGACCGCTGAATAACCCGGAAAGAATCCAACCGGCCAGCACGCCATGCACGCGGCGTTTGAAACCGCCCCAGGCGCTCATGACCACCCCGCCGATGATCCCGCCCACCGCGCCGGCCGTCTGGACCGAGCCAAAGATCAGGCTGTCGCTGCCGGTGCGGGCCAGCACCATCGGGGCAAACACTGTCCCGCCAATCCCGGAGAACAGGTTTCCCAGGAAGAAAACCAGCTGCAATCCCAGCAGGCTCGGCCGGGCAAAAATATACCGGAAGCCATACGCCGCTTCCTTCAACATGCCGCCGCTGGCCTGCTCGCCCTCTTCGGTGCGCCGCGGCTGGGGAATGTGGACGATCAGCAGGGCGCCAATGGCCAGGAAAAAGGTGGCCACATCGATCAGCAGAATACCCGTGAGTTTGATGACCGGCAGGAGCGCCCCCGCCAGGAGCGGCGCCACCACGCCCGGCCCGGCCTCGATCAAGCCCATCATGCCGTTCGCACGCCCCAGTTGATCCTTGGACACCATGGTGCTGATGGCTGCCGAATAGGCCGGCCACTGGAAAGCGTTCCCCAGGCCGTTGAGCACTGCCGCAACATATAGATGCCAGAATTCAAGTGCGCCCGCAGCGTTCAAGAGCAGGATGCCGGCCGTTGCTAGAACAGCCGTCAGGTCGCTGACCATCATCATCAATTTGCGGCTGTGGCGGTCGACCATCACCCCGGCGATCGGCGAGATCAGCAGGAAGGGCGTGATGAAGAAAACCTGCATCAGGCCCATGGCGGTGGCACTCTCGGTCCGCTGGTACATCCAGATGGTCAGCGCAAATTGACTCATCATGCTGGCCAGGACCGAGACCATCTGGCCGAACCAGACGATGGTAAAGCCGAACATTCCAGAGGGTCGTTGCGATTCTGTCTGCATCATATCTCCAAAATTGCGAGCGGGATTTCCATCTCATCCGGCGTCAGGCCGCCGTGATGGCCGTAATAACGCTGTTCGAATTTGCCCTTCTCATACCACCAGACGGACTCCCCTTTATAAGGCAGGATCACCACGTCACCGAGCCGGCCGAGGAAAGCCTCCGAGATGCGGGGGCCAAAGTATCCCCCTGCCACCAGTTCCTGGCTCGAACGGACTTCGGCCTGTCCGGCCAGCCGGGGGGTGAGCCAGCTCCGAACCTCATCTGCCGCCCCCGGGCGGGTATACAGGAACACGTCGCGGCAGGAACCGCCGGGTGGCAGGAGTTTGCCCGCCTGGCTGGTACGCAGCAACGGCCGCAGTTCCCGCTCGAATTCGGGCAGTTTGTTCAGGTAAACGGTCGTCTGCGGATCCACATCCACCTGGCCGTGATCGGCTGTCAGCAGGAACAGGGTGCGCCGCGGCTTGGGCATCTCCTGCACCAGAAAACGCTCGATGGCCCACAGCGCTGTCTCGGTCTGGGCAGCGGTCGGGCTGGCATCCGGGCCGTAGACGTGCGAGAGGCCGTCACACTCTTCGTAGTAAAGAAAATAGTAACCGGGAACCGTATCGCTCTCCAGCAATTGACCCAGGTTGACCAGCGCCTCAGGCAGGGTGCGGTAAGGATGGGGTTGGGCGCCCTGCAGGACAATGTTCGAATAGGTGGAGGGTGTGAAGGCACGCGGTTGAAAGATATGCGCCGGGTACCCGCGCTCCGCCAGGATCGGATAAATATTTTCGGCAGGGTAGAGCTTGTGCGGTTCCACATGTGTCGGCTTGAGCGTATCCCGAGCCAGGGTACCGGCATATGAATATAACAGCGGCGCGATGACCGCATCCGCCAAAGGCTCGTAATACTGCCACTCGTACACCCCGCTCTGCCCCACCGTCTGCCCGGTGTGGATGCAGGTAATCTCTGCCGCAGTCGTGGAGGGAAACTGGGCAGTCAACTGCAGGACATGTCCATCGCTGGCAACACGCCGCAGAAGCTCGGATCGCGCTGCAAACCGCTGGTGGAAGTTCCAGCCAAAGCCATCGATCAGGATGAAAACCACGCGCTCGTATCTTTCAGACAGCGGCGCAGCCAGTTGGCTGAGCGGTGAATGACCATCCCCGGTCAAAAGCCGGAGAACCAGTCCGGGCAGGTCACTGAAACAACGCAGGTTGTAGGCAGGCTTGATGAAGTCTGGTTGGTCTCGCATGCAAATTTACGGTCCGGTACCTTCAAGCGCGTACCCAAGCGCACTCCACGCTTTCAAGCCGCCTCTCATGCTGGTCACATTGGTGAAACTGGCTTTGAGCAGGATCCTCGCCGCCTCTTTGCTGCGGTTGCCTGAACGGCAAATGATTACGACCTCCTGATCGCGCGGTACTTCGTTCAGTCGGTCCTGCAGCTGGTCAAGGGGGATGAGCGTGGTATCCGGTACGTGGTACTCGTCCCACTCCTCCTGGTCACGCACATCCAGCAGGAATGCTCCGGCCTGGTACCTGGCAAAGGCCTCCTCGGGGCTGATCTCAACAATGCCCTTTTGTGAAGAACCGGCCTGAGTGTAGATGAGGATGCCAATGATCAGGGCCAAAACAATACCACCAAGTATGACAAACGGGCGGGTGTTGGACTTACGTTTCGCGTGGACATGTTTGCGTTTGGACATCGATATCTCCCGGGATAAAATGAATGGGGTGCGGTGTTCGAACAGGCCAATTGTATGCGTGAGATGCAAACTGCGCCAGTGCTGGAGAGCATTCACATTGCACTTTGGCGCTAAAAACAGTATGATTAGTAAAGTCGAAACCGAACCGGGAACGCCTATGAAAAACTTTGACCCCAAGTATAACAACATTCCCAAAGTGGAACTGCATTGCCACCTGGAAGGTGCCATTCGCACTGCAACCATTCTGGATATTGCCCGCGAATACAAACTGGAACTGCCGGCCCGCACCCCACAGGACCTCGACCGGCATGTCAAGGTCTACGAACAGATGCGCGATCTTCAGGCCGTCCTGAATGCCTTTGCCATTTTCCAGAACAGCATCGTTTCGCCGCAGGCGGTGGAGCGCATCGCCTGGGAACTGTTCGAGGATGCCCACCGCCAGAACATTCGCCTGCTTGAGGTGCGCTTCTCACCGGACTGGGCCTTCAGCGGTCACCGCCTGGATTGGGATGCAGCCTTAGATGGCATCTTGCGCGCAAAGGCAATGGCCGAAACAGAATTCGACATGGCCATCGGGCTGATTGCCATCACCTCACGCGGCATGGGCAGCGCCTCCTGTGAAAAGACCGTCAATTGGGCCATCCGCCATCAGGAACAGATCCAAGGCATTGACCTGGCCGACGGTGAAAACATCCATCCCATCCATGAGTTTGCCGGCCCGGTGTTGAGAGCCAAGGAAGCCGGCCTGAAGGTGACGGTGCATTCCGGAGAAGATACCCCTGCTTCGGCAGTGATCGAGACGATCCAAACCGTCAAACCCGACCGGATCGGCCATGGCATCCATATCATCGAAGATATGGCTGCCGTGGAATTTGTCAGGGAACGCGGCATCACGCTGGAAGTCAACCCGTGGAGCAACTACCTGACGAACTCGGTCCGCCGCATCGAGGAGCACCCTCTGAAAAGATTGTTCGACTTGGGCGTCCGGGTGACCATCAACTCTGACGACCCGGAAGTGCTGGAAACCAACTTGAACAATGAGTACCGTATTGCGCATGAGGTGCTGGGCATGAGCCTGGATGAGATCAATACTTGCAATCATTACGCCCTGGAAGCCTCCTTTCTGCCCTCACAGACCGTACAAAGAGTCAGGGAAAGATATTTCGCATGAACACGTTGAACTGTCCCAAGTGTAAAATTGAACTGGTCAAGCACTATTACAAGGGCATGATCGAAGTCGACTCCTGCCCGGAATGCCGCGGGATGTGGCTGGACCTGGATGAACTCGACCGGCTCGAGGATGTAGCCTTCGACGACGATGCCCATAAAGGCTCCCTGGTTCACAATGCCCATGCGGTCCGCTGCTGCTGCCCGCACTGCGGCCAGGCCATGCAGGAATTCGAATACCGGATGTACGAATTGCGCCTGGATTTGTGCCCGGAGAGGCACGGTTTCTGGTTGGATTCAGGGGAGGATGAGCGTGTCCTTTCGATCATGCGCCAGCGTGCTGCTCAGATGAGACGGGCATTCGACCCCGATAAGGAATGGAGGATGGTTCTAAAACAAGTGCAGGTGTTTTTAGGCGGGGGAAGCCGGAAGTCCAGAAAAGGGAAGAACGAAGGCTGAAAGGGGCAGGCCGCAGGGACCTTTACCTTCTTTCATGCCCTTCGTGATTATTTCTTTATCGGTTATACTTTCGGCGCTATTACGAAGAAATGCGAAACCACGGTGCGAAGACCGTTTTCACCCATTCATTCGTATTGCCAAAGTTATCATTCGATTGACAGGTCAGTATGACGACCCATATTCGCAACTTTTGCATTATTGCCCACGTTGACCACGGAAAATCCACCCTGGCCGACCGGCTTTTGCATTTAACCGGCACCGTTCCCGACCGCGACACCACCGAGCAGATCCTCGACTCGATGGACCTTGAACGTGAGAAGGGGGTCACGATCAAAGCCTCGGCAGTCCGCATGAGCTATACCGCCCGGGATGGAAACACGTACGAATTGAACCTGATCGACACCCCCGGCCATGTGGACTTTGGCTATGAAGTCTCGCGCGCCCTCAACGCCTGCGAAGGCGCGGTGCTCGTGGTGGATGCCACCCAGGGCATCGAAGCCCAGACCCTGGCCAACCTCTACGCGGCGCTTGAAGCAGACCTGGTGATCGTCCCCGTGATCAACAAGATCGACCTTATCTCAGCCCGGCCGGATGAGGTGGCAGAGGATATCAGCAGCCTGCTGGGAGTCCTGCCGGAAACGGTCATTCGCGTCTCTGCCAAGGACGGTCAGAACGTCGAAGCCGTGCTGGAAGCCATCGTCCGGCAGGTGCCGCCGCCCACGGCCAACCTGGATTTGTCCCTGCGCGCCCTGGTTTTCGACTCGCACTACGACTCCTACAAGGGCGTCATCATGTACGTGCGCGTGGTCGAAGGCAGCCTGAATGCCACAGAGAGCATTCACCTGATGTCCACCAATGTGGATGTCAAGCCCATCGAAGTGGGCATTTTCGCCCCCACGCTCAAGCCGGTTCCGGGGTTGAGCGCAGGCGAGGTGGGCTACATCGCCACCGGCTTGAAGACCGTTCGCGAAGCGCGCGTTGGCGATACGGTGACAAAGACAGCCGCGCCGGCAGGGGACCCATTGCCTGGCTACCGCACGCCCAAGCCGATGGTCTTTGCCGGCATCTATCCTGCGGAAGCCGATGACTACCAGGACCTGCGCGAGGCACTGGAAAAACTGCAGCTCAATGACGCCTCGCTGTTCTTTGTGCCGGAGACATCCCAGGCGCTCGGCTTTGGATTTCGGGCAGGCTTCCTGGGCCTGTTCCATATGGAGATCATCCAGGAACGCATCGAACGGGAATACGACCTGGACGTGGTCTTCACGGCCCCGACCGTCGCCTACGAAGTTCTGATGCAGGACGGCTCGACGGTTATTGTTTCCTCACCCGCCGAACTGCCTGACGAGAGTCTGATCGCTGAGATCCGCGAGCCGTGGATGAAGATCGAAATCATTACCCCCACCGATTACTACGGTCCGATCATGGAACTGGTCACCAAGCGGCGCGGCGTCTTCAAACAACAGGAATATCCTGCCCCTCATCGCGTTCAACTCGATTATGAGATTCCGCTCTCCGAGATCATCGTGGATTTCTTCGACGAATTGAAATCCCGCACGCGCGGGTATGCCTCGCTGGATTACCAATTCCTCGAGTACCGGGTCGACAAACTCCAAAAGTTGGAAATCCTGGTCAATAACGAACCGGTGGATGCGTTGGCGGCCATCGTCCATACCAAGGATGCCTACCATAAAGGCCAGCGGATGATCACCAAACTCAAGGAACTTATCCCGCGCCAGTTGTTCGATGTGGCCATACAGGCATCCTCGGGCGGGCGCGTCATATCCAGGGCAAACGTCAAAGCCACGCGCAAAGACGTGTTGGCCAAGTGCTACGGCGGCGATATTACCCGAAAAAAGAAACTGCTCGAAAAGCAGAAGCGCGGCAAGAAGCGTCTGAAGATGATCGGCAACGTGGAAATCCCACAGGATGCCTTCATGGCTGTCCTGAAACTGGAAGAGGAGTGAAGTGGCGGATTACGGTTCGTGATCCATCCTTCGTACGACATGTCTTCCATGGCTAAGAAAATCCCCCGCTGGCTGCCCGGAGCGCTCATCAGCATCGCATTGGTGGCAGCCATTCTCTATTTCGTGGACCTGCCTGCCGTCCTGCAGGCAATCCGCACGGCCGATTATGCCCTGCTGGGGCTGGCCCTGGGCGTCGGCTTCGCCTGGCTGCTGGTGCGCGGCCTGGTCTGGCGCACCCTGCTTCAAAACCGGCCCTCCTACAAGGATACATTCCTCACTTTGAGCGAAGGCTACATTCTGAACAACTTCCTGCCCTTCCGGTTGGGAGAGTTCGGGCGCGCCTTCCTGCTCAGCCGCAAGACCGGGATGGGCTTTATGGAAATCCTGCCCACCATCGTCATCGAACGCGTGGTCGACCTGGCCTTCTCGGCCGGCGTTCTGGTTGCGGCGGTACCGTTTATCGTTGGCGCTGCCGGTGCCGAACGCATCGGCATGATCGTCGGCGGCATCGTCCTTGTCGGGCTGGCGCTGCTCTACGTCCTGGCCCGCAAGCACGGCTGGGCCTTGAATCTCTTCCACCGCCTGAGTGCCCGCTGGCCGAAACTCCAGCGTTTTGGGGGCAGCTTCCTGGAATCCTTCTTTACCGGGCTGGCCGTGCTCACCGATGGGCGGCGTTTTTCCCTCTTCCTGTTCTGGATGGCGTCCGACTGGTTGCTCGCTGTCATCGAATATTACCTGCTCATCCTGGCTTTCTTTCCGCAGGCGCAACCGGTCTGGGGCATGTTCGGCTTGGGAGCTGCCGCCTTCGGCGGAGCGATCCCATCCCTGCCGGGCGCTGTTGGCACATTCGAGGGCGCTTTTGGCGGCGCGCTGACCCTCCTGTCCGGAGACCAGTCCACCGCGCTGGCAGTCGCCCTCACCGCGCGCCTGTATAACTACCTGTTCACCAGCATCTTCGGCGGGTATGCGCTTTCCCGTGAAGGCCAGACCCTGGCAGGCGTCTACAGGCAGCTGGTGGAACTGCGCTCGAAAAGCGAAATGAATGACGGGTAAGCCGGTTCCGGCCTGAGGAGATTCTATGCCCACAAATTACTTGATCACCGGCGGAGCCGGTTTCATCGGTTCCAACTACGCCCACCGCCTGCTCCAACGCGGCGAAAGGGTTACCATTTTCGATAATCTCTCACGCGCCGGCGCACCGCTTAATCTGAAGTGGCTTGAGGGGACTTTTGGGAAAGGGGCCTTCGATCTGATCGTGGCTGACCTGCAGGACGCCCCGCGCCTCGAAGAGGCGGCTCGCGCAGCCGATATCATTGTGCATCTGGCCGGGCAGGTGGCTGTCACCACCTCCGTCATCCACCCCCGGGAGGATTTTGAGGCCAACGCATTGGGCACCTTCAACGTCCTCGAGGCCGCCCGATACTCGGACAATCACCCCATCGTGCTGTATGCATCAACCAACAAAGTCTACGGGGAAATGGAAAATGTGCCCGTCGTGGAACGCCCCACCCGTTGGGAATACGCCTCCCTGCCGCACGGCTGCCCGGAGTCCCAGCCATTGGATTTTCACTCACCCTATGGCTGCAGCAAGGGCACCGGCGACC
>CAYLXB010000015.1:0-32330 GCA_964387495.1 uncultured Anaerolineaceae bacterium | reverse complement strand
ACATGCACGATTATGCCCGCATTTACGGCCTGCGGTCGGTGGTTTTTCGGCAGAGCTGCATCTACGGCCCGCGCCAGTTCGGCATCGAAGACCAGGGCTGGGTCGCTTGGATGGTCATCGCGGCTGTGACCGGCCGCCAGATCACCATCTATGGGGATGGTAAACAGATCCGGGATGTCCTGTACGTGGAAGATTTATTGGATGTTTACGATGCCGCTGTCGAAAACATAGATACCTGTGCCGGTCAGGTCTTCAATATCGGAGGCGGGCCAGAAAATACCATGTCCATCTGGACCGAATTTGGCTCGATGCTGGAAAGCATACTCGGCAGGCAGATCCCCGTCGCCCAAGGGAATTGGCGTCCCGGCGACCAGAAGGTCTTTGTGGCAGATATTCGCAAGGCGGCGCGGCAATTGGGTTGGAAACCGATGGTTGGCGTACGAGAAGGCGTTGGCCGCCTAGTGGAGTGGGTCCAGGCAAACCGGGAGAGCTTCACAAGCCCGCTTTGATATAATCTGCGATGCACAACGCCCGAATTGTTTCTTTCATCCACATAAAGGTATCCGTTACATGAAACGATGGTTCACTCCCCGGGGTCTCTGGTCTCTCTTCCTGATGTGTGCTTTCCCGCTCCACATTTGGACGATCATCCTGGCATTCAGCGACATCTCCTGGGTGGCCGATCGCACTGACATGTGGGATGCCGTGGGCGTGGTATCGTACGGTCTGGTCTATGCACTTGTCGAGAGTGTGGCCGTATTCTTTGTTGCTTTTCTGCTGGGCTTCCTGGTATCCCCGCGCTGGGACGAAACCCGGCGAATTGTTCTGTTGAGCACCGTCGTCTTTGTCGCTTCGCTCTGGGCAATGGCCGTCTCACTATACTTTATGTTCAGTGTAACGCTACCGCCCTCATTCATCCACTTCCTCGTTCAATCCGGCCACCCTCTGCGCTATCTGTATGCCGTCCTATTGGCACTTGTGATCGTCTCGTTTGTTGTGCCTGTATACCTGATTCTGAAGTCTGATAAAGTATCCCGGTCACTCTCGGAAGCGATTGGCAGGTTGGGCCTGTTGACACAATTCTATCTGGTCCTTGACGCACTTGGACTGGTTATTGTTATCATTCGAAATATCTGATAAAGAAGCGACTATGAAACGATCCCTGAGCAGACGTGAGTTTTTAAAGTTGGCATCCCTCGTCCCGCTTGGCCTTCTGGCTCCCCGGTTGGAGCCGGCGGCGCCGGGGGAGGGCCAGGCGCCCGTCGAAAAGAAGCAAAATGTTTTGATCATCCTGTTCGATACACTCTCTGCGCATGATGTCTCTCTTTATGGGTACCCGCGGGATACAACGCCCCACCTGCGCAGGTGGGCAGACCGGGCCGTGGTGTATCACAATCACTTTGCCAGTGCCAACTGGACCCTGCCTGGCACAGCCTCTCTCTTGACCGGTACACACCCCTGGACACACCGAGCCACCAGCATCGGCGCCAAGAAGGTAACAGACGCACTTGCCCGCAACAATATTTTCCATGCATTCCATGACAGTTACCGGCTGGCATACTCTCATAACCCCCTGGCTGCCGCCCTGCTGAACCAGTTTTCGGGAGACATGGATGAAGTCATTCCGCGCATCAAGTTATTCCTGACCAGTGACAATACGGTAAACACTTTCTTTAGAAATGATGAAGATACAGCCACTGTGGGCTGGATTCGCGAGATGAAGCGAAAGGACGATGGGTACGCCTATTCGTTATTCCTGTCCCACCTCTATGAGTGGTACCAGGATAAGAAGGTGGAAAACATCAGGCAGTCTTTTCCACGCGGGTTACCGTCTGTCAATGGGGATAATTATTACATCTTGGAACCCGCAATTGACGAGACTCTCTCCAGGCTTACCAAAATTCATCAGCCATTCTGTGGTTATTTCCACTATCACCCACCCCATTCCCCTTACAACACGCACATCGACTTCTATGGCCGTTTTGCAAAAGACCAGTGGAAACCCGTTGCCAAACCGGTCGATCTGTTCACAGAAGGCAAATCCGCCGAATACATCTTAAAGCGGCGCCAGGCCTATGATGAATTTATCCTGTATGTGGACCGGGAATTCAGCAGGCTGCTCGACAGCCTGGAGGCCTCCGGCATATTGGACACGACCTGGGTTGTATTGACCGCCGATCATGGTGAAATGTTTGAACGGGGCATTCATGGCCATGACTCGGAGGTGCTGTACCAGCCCGTCATCCATATTCCACTGGTGATCTTTGAACCTGGCCGCAGATCCCGGCTGGATGTATACGACTCGACCAGTGCAGTGGATGTCCTGCCGACCCTGCTGCATGGCACCGGCCGGGAAAAGGCCGGCTGGGGCGAGGGTACATTACTTCCCCCATACGGGCCTGCCGCTGAAAGCATTTTTGCATTGAGAACCAGCATGGACCAGCCCGCCGGTGCATTCACAGTCTCCACCGCCATGCTGGTAAAACACCCCTATAAATTGATCTATTACTTCGGCTATGAAAAGCTGAATGGAAGCGAGCGCATCCAGCTGTTCGATATCCAGGCCGATCCGGATGAACTCGACGATTTATATCCAAAGAAAACAGAACTTGGTAAACAGATGCTGGCTGAACTGAAGGCCAAACTCGCAGAAGCAAACGCACCCTATCTCTAATAACAACGCGAGAGCTCCCTGTTTCATCTCTCTGCTTGGTTTGAAATCTGACCTGCAACGGACAAAACAATCGTGAAACCCTCTCTCAGCCGGCGTGAGTTTCTAAAACTTGCTTCCATCCTCCCATTGAGCTTCCTGCCTGCTCGATTCCCGGGGGAATCGGGCCGATTGCTCTCGTCTTCAGCAGAGAAGAAAAAGAATGTCCTCATTATCGCATTCGATGCATTCTCCGCACAAAACATTTCATTGTACGGATACCCGCGTAAAACAACCCCCAACCTGGAGCGGCTGTCAGAGCGGGCGATCGTGTATCATAACCACTTCGCCGGTGGAAACTTCACCACGCCGGGCACAGCCTCCCTGTTGACAGGTACCTATCCCTGGAGCCACCGGGCATTCCGCTTTTTTGGAAAAGTGATCGAAGGGCTGACCTCCAAAAGCATTTTCCATGCGTTTCAGGGGTACCACCGGTTTGCCTACTCCCATAACCCGCTGGTGGTCACACTTCTGGAGCAGTTCTCCGGCGCCCTGGATCAATTCATTCCACAGTCCCGGCTGATGCTGACCAATGACCGTACGATTCAGTCCATTTTTGGAAAAGACGAAGATATCGCCACATTGAGTTGGGCACGGACGATCAAGCGGGAAGATGAATTTGCCTATTCCCTTTTTCTCTCGCATTTCTACAGGCATCTCAAGGAAAGCAAAGTCGAGACCCTCAAAGCAGACTTCCCGCGCGGTGTACCCCATTACAGTGACAATTATTTCCTGCTGGAGCATGGCATTGACTGGCTCCAGGAGAATCTGCCCACCCTCCCCCGGCCTTTTTGCGGCTATTTCCACTTCTATCCTCCGCATGCCCCCTATAACACCCACCGGGATTTCCATGGGCGCTTCGAAAAGGATGCCTGGAAACCGGTTGATAAACCCCTCGATATCTTCGAAAACCGGGAAGGCAATTCTTTGCTCGACCTGCGCCGGCAATACGACGAGTTTCTGCTCTACGTGGACCGGGAAATTGGCCGGCTGTTCGACTTTCTCCAGGCTTCTGGTTTGGCGGATGACACCTGGGTCATCCTTACTACCGACCATGGGGAAATGTTCGAGCGCGGCATTCGCGGTCACCTGACGCCGGTGCTTTTCCAGCCGATCATCCACATCCCGCTGGTAATTTTTGAACCCGGACGAAAGAACCGGGCCGACATTGACACCCCCACCAGTGCGGTGGATGTCCTGCCCACCCTGCTGCACTTGACAGGGTTTCCGTCCGCAGACTGGTGTGAAGGGACGGTTTTACCCCCCTTTGCAAACGCAAAGCCCGACCGCAACATCCATGCTGTCCAGGCCAGGTACAACGAACCCCTCTCCCCTCTTTCAGAAGCAACAACCATGCTGGTGAAAGGGGAATACAAACTGGTATATTACTTCGGATACAAGGAGTTGAAGCGAAAGAAAGAGCGTATCGAACTCTACAACCTCAGAGAAGACCCCGAAGAATTGCACAACCTCTATCCGGAACAAAAAAAGATCGGCAAGGCAATGCTGGAGGAATTAAAAGCTGCGTCAGCCACGGCAGACGCAGCGTATCGCTGACCGCCAGGTCTTCAGGCCCCTGCAACATGGACGAGACTTGCTGCGCAAGAACAGGCGAGGCCTGCCGTCACCCTCGTGACGGGCAGGTCTCGCTTTCGCGTATGGTGAAACATCCATCCCCCGTCAGTCGATTTCTCAATCCAGACGCAGCGCCTCCAGGTTAGCCTGCGCATGCGGGGCATTTTTCCAGAAACCCGCCAGAATTTCACAGGCGAAATCCTGGCATTCAGCACAGGTCTGCAGGCTGCGTCCGGCAGCACATTTGCGAATCTCGCACATCGAGCAGTAACCGCCAACCCGTCCGCTGGCAGCCAAGCATCCATCGCAGGTTACATCCTTGATGGTCATCTCGGGCGCATTGAATTCCACCCGCCATCTGGCAACCAGGGCTTCAAGGGCATTCAGGTCACTGGTTTGGGTATATTTGTAGGCCTCACACTGGGCACAGTCCAACCCACACGGGGCAATCAGGGTGGTCATGGGGTCACCTCCTCACACACAAAAAACGGTCTTCCCCGCCGGCCGGGGAAGACATATGATAGCGCAAATGTTCTAATTTTGCAAGAAATTTTAGGCGGCAGGTATGCCTGCCGCCTGTTATTCCACGGAACGACCTTCGCCCCTTTTATCCGGTGACAAACTTTCCGTTCTTGTAAAACACTTCGCCATCCACCAGGATTTCAGCATCTTTCTGCATATCACAGATCATATCCCAGTGGATCAAACTCTGGTTGTGCGCGCCAGTCTCAGGATATCCCGCTCCAAGTGCCAGGTGGAAAGAACCGCCGATTTTCTCATCGAAGAGGATGTTCTTGGTGAACTTGTTGATCTCATAGTTGGTGCCAATGGCAAATTCGCCCAGGTAGCGCGCGCCGGCGTCAATCTCCAGCATCTGCATCAGGAAGGCTTCATTTTTCTCGGCGCTGGCCCGCGTCACTTTACCATTACTGAAAGTCAGCTCGACACCCTCCACTACCACACCGCTATATACTGCAGGATAGTTAAACCGGACCCAGCCGTTGACAGAATCCTCCACCGGGCCGGTGTAGATCTCTCCATCCGGCATATTGTGCGTGCCGAATGAATTCATGAATTTACGGCCTTTGATCGATAAGGTAAGGTCCACGTTTGGACCGCGTAATACAACCTGGTTATGGCCTTCGATTTGCTGGATGAAAGTGCGCTGTTCCTGCTCCACTTTTTTCCAGAATACGACTGGATTGGCATCATCCGCGTGGCAGGCTCGGAAAACGAAATCTTCGAATTCACGCAAGCTCAGTTCTGCCTCCTGGGCATAAGCCTGGGTGGGGTAAAGCGTGGTGACCCATTTGAAAACGCCCTCCGCCCCGCGGCGCATCTGCGCCTCGGTGATCTGGCCCACCACTTTGCTGCGCCGCTGCTGCCGGCTTGGTTCTGCGCCGGTCAGGGCACGCGTGTTTGCTGACGAATGGATACGAATGCGTGACTCGAATTGGTCGTAAGCCAGTTTCTGAAATACAGGTACCAGGTCCAGCTGCGCTTCGCTGCCGTAAGTAAGCAGGAGTTCCTCGCCGCCCGGAAAAAACATATCGGGCAGGGCTACCAACGGTACCGGGTGCCCGCCTTTTTGAAGGATCTGGATGTAAAGTTCACGGACCAATGGTTCAGCCGCCGTGGTAGCCTCGATCAGCACCCGGTCGCCCGGTTGGACACGGGCGGAATGTTCGACCAGGATTTTTGCAAATTTCTGAACGCGTAAATCTGCCACAAGAGTTCTCCTGATTGGAATAAATGAATTATATCACCCCAAAAACAGCCTGCACAAATACCAACTGGCGGACCTGCATGGTCAGATCCGCCAGTGATGCAAATGGATTCAGCCAAAGTCCATTCACACCGGACCGGTTGCTTCCGCCCGGTTCATCATGGAAAGGAATGCCTTTACTACGGAGGGGTCAAACAGCTTGTCCGCCTGCTCGCGAATATAGTTCAGCGCCTGCTGGCGGGTCCAGGCAGGACGATATGGCCGCGGTGAAATAAGCGCATCGAACACATCCACGACTGCAAAAATACGCGCCGCCAGTGGGATTTGCTCACCCTTTAAGCCATCAGGATAACCGCTCCCATCCCAGCGTTCGTGGTGATACAGGGGAATGGATAATGCAGGAGCAAGGTGTGAGGCCGACGCAAGCATCTGGCGGGCGAGTTTCGGGTGTTTCCGGATGGCGTCCCATTCATCCTCACTAAGTACCCTGGGGCTGTTCAATATATATTCCGGCACCCCCATGCTCCCAATATCATGCAGCAACGCGCCGTGCCGGATATGCCCCAACTCATCCTCGCGCATATCCATATAACGCGCCAGCCTCATCGTAAGCCGGACAACGTTCTGGATATGTGCCTGGCTTTCGCGTCCGCTGATCTCCAGCGCTTGAGACCAGCTCTCGATTACCGCATCATAGGCCATGCTCAGTTCGGTGTTCACTTTTTGCAGGTTATCGAACATGGTGGCATTGTCAATCGCCACGGCAACCCGGTTGGCAAGCGTGCCAAGGAATTCCAACCAGTCTTCGCCTGGTGTCAGAGGTGCGCGATGGTAAACCTCCAGTACACCCTTCACCTGTCCTTTTGAGATCATCGGTACGGCGTAATAACTGGCAAATACTTCTTTGCTTCGTTCGTGTAAATCGGTTTGGCCTTGTATGCCGCCGGGCAGGTTTGCGATGCTGACCGCGCGGCGCTCCAGGACGGCCATGCCCGCATACCCTTCTCCCACCCGGACAGGAGCCTTGGCAGTTTCTGGCATGTTGAAACCCTTGCCTGCCGCAAATTCTAACAACTTCGTATTGGGGTTAAATAAGAGAATATCAGCAGCATCCACAGCCAGATGATTGACAACTTCTCCCAGTACAACGGATAAGGTCACTTTCAAATTAAAACTCGATGTAATGGCCGCATCCACCCGGTAAAGGGCCGCCAGTTGGCGTAGTTGCAGGCTGACCTGCCCCTTCATTTGCACCGATTCGGTAATATCCCGCACAATGACAATGACCTGTGCCTCCGTGGATGGCACCAAGCGGGCCTCGAACCACCGCTCCCCTCTTGGGGTGGGTAACTGGTATTGGATGGAACCGACTTGCTGGGTCTTTTGAACCCTCCCCAGGATTTCTCCAAACTGCCGCCCGGCATCTGCGGGGAGGACATCCTGCATTTTCTTTTGAAGAAACTCTTCAGGAGGGACATAAAGCAGTTTCGGATCCCCTATATGGTGGAATTGTATTATTCCCTCGCTGTTAACGCAAAAAAGGAGGTCAGGAAATGCCCGAAAGATCGCGTCCAGTTGGATGTCAGATACCTGCATATCAGCACCAGATCGGTTTCTGTGTACCTCGCTCAAAAGATATTCTCACCCAGGGTTGCACGAATATGTCCACCGATGGGGGACGCGGGGCGCAACAAACCCCTTCATGTTGCGCCCCCTATCCACCGCGTCGTCCAGGCTCACTGCTCAAGCAACGAAAAAATGTCAGTTTGAGCAGGTTGAGGGATAAAGGATACGGATTGCTCGCCAAAGACCTGGACCAATTGTGTTGACAGAGCCGCCAAAGAGTCGGCCCTGATGGATAAGAACAGGGAGCTCTCCAATTCGCTCAGGAAGAACTTTTCTCCTTGATAACCACTGCATAATGCTGCTTCAGGCTGTTCGAGTAACAAACGGCAGAAAGATGGGCTGACGACTGCAGCGGCAAGTAAGCGGCAAATTTCGAGGTGGTTGTTTAGCGAACCCTGAAAAGAACATTGGACCGGTGATTTCTCAGTCTGGGTGCTTAGCATTTGTTTTCCTCTCGTGGCACATGATTTGATCGCGGGCTTGTGCCTCCAACCATCAAAAGCCAAAAAATTCCAGATCCAATAAAGATATCTCCCAGGCTGAAAGCAAATCGGTAAGGGATCACTTCTGGAGACAGGAAACAATCAGAAAGAAAAAAGAACCGGGTCTGTTCAGGCAAAAGCAGGATATCCTTGATGCCAAAGCGGTTGCCCAATCCAATTCCATCCAGCACATTAGCGCGGACAAGGACTTCCGCCGTCTGCGGACTGATGGGCATGAAACCGCCATTGGCCACAATGGCCAACAGGTTACACGCAGTCCCGCTTGCCAGCAGCCACATTCCCGGCAGTTTGCGGTTCAACCAGCAGAACCCCAGCAGCATCGTCTGCGAAAGGATCAGGCCGGCGGATGCAAGTTCGTCCGTCACCCGATCGCGGGTAGCCGGAAGGTAAAACGCTAACAGCTGCGGTAAGAAAGAAATGACAACAAGCCAAAGGAAACGCAAATCAGGCGGTTTCCAGGAGCGTTTCTGCCATCTCGACAGGGCGAACCCTGCCGCAATGCCGGCAAGGACGGCAGGAATGAGGACCAATGCTAACGGGTGCCTGTTCCGCCGCTATCGGGTGCACCAGCGCCCAAAGCAAAGAGAGCCAGGGTAACCGCTACAAGAACGATCTGGATGTAGAGCTGGTAGTTCTTCTGGAAGCCGAACAGGATTTGAGCCAATTTGGTTTTCATGATTCACCTTCTTCTGCAAAGATATGAGAGCAGTGTATTGCAGAGAAGGCTCTAAAAGTGGCTTCATGCTTGTCCAGACACCCCCGTTTAAAATAAGCGATTGGTTAGTGAATAAGCCGCCTGTACACCGCTTCGGTTTCCGGAGCAGGCTCAACCCCCAATTCAGAGGATAGAATTTCCTGGCAGGTCTGGAACTGGCGGGCAACCGCAGCCCGATCGCCGCGGCCGGCATGGAGTTCCATCAAAACACAGTGAAAATCTTCCCGGCATGGGTCGACCCGCAAAGCATCCTGGCAAGCCTGCAAAGCTTTTTCATCCGCCCCAGCCTTCCGGTACAGCATGGCCAGTTCCTTCTGCGCCTGCAGGTAAACCTGGGATAAGCGCTCCCGCTCCGGCAATACCCACAGGGCATCCACACCCTGAAGATAAGGACCGTCCCAAAGTTCCACCGCGCCGGCAAGAAGCGCAATCCTGTTCTCTTCATCCACCGCAGACCTGGCGCGCTTGATATTCATTTCGAAGGTCTCAAGATCGTACGTGTAATCCAGGTCTGTGTTGAAACGATAGAATTCGTTTTCGTGGAGGATAACATCAGGTCCAAGGGCGTGGCGCAATCGGTACAATTCATTCTTGAACCGCAGTTTCAATTGATCCACGTCACTATCGGGCCAGAGCACTTCCCCGATCTCTTCTTTGCTAGCCGGCCGCGAGAGTGACAGGAAATAGAAGAACAGGTCGCGCACCGAAACAGTTGGCCAACGCGACGAAGTGACCGGCTGGCCGTTGACCTTCACCTGTGCCTTTCCTAAAGCCCGAATGTCCAGCACCGGCGCCGACATGGAGATGGTGGTCCGCAGCTGGCGGATGCGCTTATGCAGCAAAGGCAGGCGCGCTTCCGCCCGTTCTGCCTTCTCCACCCAGGGAGAAAACAAAACGGCCGTATCGGGATCTTGGGCAAGACCCGTCAACCAGGGCCGTGTATTTCGTACAGCCTGAACGAGGTAGTTCAACTCCTGGTCGGCCTGGACAGCGCCAAATACTTCCTGGATCTGCAGGCGCGCTGAGATCTGGTCTCCAGATTGCATGTGTGCGGCAGCCAGCCAGATCCGGCTCAGGGCAGTATCGGATGCCAGTTCCCCGCGCTGATAATGATCAAGCGCCTGTTGCAAGTCGGCAACCGCATGCGCAGGGTCACCGGTAGCCAGGTGGAGGCATCCGCTTTCGAGGTAATACAGGCCGTACTCTGAGTCCGATTGGTTGGAGCGAAAAAACGTACTGACGGCCTCCAGCCGCGTGCGTGCATCCTGGTATTGACCCATGAGACGCGCCAGCCGGGCTTGAGCCAGGCAGATGTAGTTGATCAGATACTGATAACTGATTTGATAAGCGATCCCACTGGCCTGCCGGTAAGCCTTGCCGGCAGGGGTAAGTTCATCCAGGTCTATATATATATCGCCCAGGCTGGTCAGGAGCAAGGCCTGGGGCCAAAGTGAACCGGCCCGGCGGGCACACTCCAAACCGTCCTCCAGGGACTGAACCGCCGCCTCGTATTCACCCTGCGCATGATGCAGGACGCCCAGGTTATTGAGCACGATTGCAAGGGAATGCAGGTTGTTCTCGTTGCGCCATGTATGCATGGACATTTCATATGCGCTGCGCGCGGCCGCATAGTCCCGGTTGGCACGGTAAGTCATCCCCAGTTCCAACTGCACCCTGGCAATACTCTGTTGTTCGCCCAAGCGCTCATAGCACTGAAGGGACTCCTTCAAGGAGCGGATCGCCTCGCTGATGTGACCCAGGTGATAGGACCCCAGGCCGGCATAGCGCAGCGCCTCTGCCCTGACAGGCTCAATTTCGGCAATCTCCCGGCTCAAACTCAACGCCTCGGTCGTGTCTGCCAGAACCCCCTCATAATCTCCGACCAGGCGTTTTGCCGCTGCCCGCCGTACAAGTGCCAGGGCAAGCGCTGCCGCATCCTTCTGCCCCCTGAATTGTGCCACAGACCGTTCAAGGATCTCCAGTGCCGACTTCCCATCCCCAGTTGCACACAGGAGGGAACCCTGGAGCGACAGCAAGGCAGGGCGCACCTGCAAATGAGCGGTCGGTAATGCATCCAGCCAGCTTTTCAAAGTCAACAAACGTTCATTGACCAGCAGGGGAGTCCCGGCGCGTTCGATCAACGCCGCCAGGGCGTTCGCATCACTATTCTGGCAATATACCTGATAGGCTTTCTCCCAATCTCCCTGCGCCTCATAAACCTGGGCCATTTTCTGGTGGATCAACAGTACCCCGGCCGGGTCTTCAGCCTGGAAACGCTCCTGCAGGAACTCCTGGAAGAGCGGATGATACCGGATGGACTGCGACTGGGCATCCACCGGCAAGACGAACAGATTCCCCTTTTGAACATCCCGGATACATTGCTTCCAGTTTCCGGCCCCCAGCACTGCGCCGCACAGCGCCGCATCGAATGTTTCGAACAAAGATGTTTGCAGCAGAAAACTGCGCAGGGTCGGCGGCTGCACCGCCAGAACCTGCCCATCGAAATATTCCGCCAGGTTGACCTGCGTCACACGCGCTGTCCGCTCCACATCCGGCGCGAAGCCGGTAATCTTATGCGCTGAAAGATGCAGGCCGGTAATCCAGCCTTCAGTCTGGCGCATAAGTTGGCTGACAATTCCATCATCCAACCGGACAGCATAGTTCTTCTCATACAAGGTCTGGACTTCATCCGGCCGGAAAGCCAGTTCTTCCAGGTCAAAGCCGATCACCTGCTGGCGGGCGACCAGCAGGGCAATATCCGGCAGGGCCGGAAGCCGCCGGGAGGAGATGACAATGTGACAGTGATCAGCTGAGAGTATAATGAAACGGCTGACGAACTGGCCCAATTCCGCCTGCGAGTCCACGAACTGGAAATCATCGATCACCAGGACAAAATTCTCGTCGATCTGATCGTATATTTCATTGACCAGGGTGGAGAGCACCTGCTCCGCATCCTGTTCATAGGAAACCATGCGTTTCAACGCTGCCATGGACTGATTTCCAAAGCGCGGAAAACGCTGCCGCAAAGCCGCGATCAAATAGGCAATAAACCGCTGCGGGTCCCGGTCCAGGTCATCCAATGCCAGCCAGCAAAATGGCATTCCGCTACGGCGGGCCATGTCAGCCAGCAGGGTGGTCTTGCCGTAACCGGCTGGCGCAGTAATGATAAGAAGTTTCTTCTCCAGCAGTTCATCAAAAAAACGCAGGAAACGGCCGCGGTGCAAGACTTCCGGACGCAAAGCTGGAATTATGATTTTGGTACGGTTGACGGGAATTTCGACAGTCATCTGGATATATTTTACTGCTTCTGTGCCACACTTCACAATCACTTTTCGGGGTATACTCTCACCCGGAATCATCCCCAAACCATGTCTTGACGGAACCGCATAATGAAACAACTCCTTCAAAACCTAAAGAATGGCCAGACTTCAGTTGCAGACGTGCCTGTGCCCGCACCGCAGGCCGGGCAGGCGCTCGTCAAAACGGCAGCCAGCCTCGTTTCTGCGGGCACCGAACGCATGGTCGTCGAATTCGCCGAAAAATCCCTGGTCGGCAAGGCCCGCTCACGCCCCGACCTCGTCCGCCAGGTTCTCGAAAAAGCCCGCCGCGAGGGTCTTGTTCCCACCATCCAGGCGGCATTCAACCGACTCGACCAGCCGATGGCGCTCGGTTATTCGTCGGCCGGCACGATCGTTGCACTGGGGGAGGGCTTGGACGGCTTCCAAGTCGGCCAGCGTGTGGCCTGTGCCGGCGGCGGGTACGCTGTCCATGCCGAATACAATGTCGTTCCACGCAACCTGCTGACACCCCTGCCCGCTGGAGTCGACTTCGAATCAGCAGCCTTTACCACCCTGGGGGCAATTGCCCTGCATGGCTTCCGCCTGGCCGAACCACAGGTTGGCGAGCATGTCGCAGTCATCGGCCTCGGGCTTTTGGGGCTGTTGGCCGGACAAATCGCAGCCGCAGCCGGCTGCCGCGTTCTGGGTGTGGATACCGACCCCCGGCGCGTATCGACCGGTGCATCTTTCGGGCTGTCCACATGTTCCCGCGAACAGGCCGAGGAGACCGCCCAGGCATTTACAGCCAATTGTGGCTTTGACGCAGTCCTCATCTGTGCCGATACGCCTTCGAACGATCCGGTGGAACTGGCCGGCTCCATAGCCCGCGACCGGGCACGCGTGGTGGCAACAGGCGCTGTCGGCCTGACCTTCCCCCGCAAAATCTATTATGAGAAGGAAATCAGTTTCATCAACTCACGCTCCTACGGTCCGGGGCGTTATGATCCATCATATGAAGAGAGCGGCCGCGACTACCCCATTGGCTACGTGCGCTGGACAGAGGGCCGCAACTTTGAAACAGTCGTGGGCATGCTCGCATCTGGCAGGCTGAATGTCCGGCCGCTCATCACCCATCGCTTTCCAATCGAGCAGGCCGCCGAAGCATATGAGGTGATCACAGGCAAAAAGGAAGAACCGTTCCTGGGCGTCCTTCTTACCTATCCGGAAACGGGAACCAGCGCGCCAGGTTCACGCGTCGATTTTCCTTCAGCCATCAAGCCCGGCCCGGAGAAACGCGGCTCGTTAAAACTCGGCATCCTGGGAGCAGGCCTCTTCGCCAATGCCACCCTCCTGCCGGCCATTCATAAGAACAAAGACATCCAGATGGTCGGCATTGCCTCGGCGGGTGGGCTGCACGCACAACATTCCGGAAAAAAGTTTGGCTTTGCCTACGCCACATCCAGCGCCGAAGAAATTCTTAATGACCCCGCCATCAACACGGTGGCGATCCTTACCCGGCACGATTGCCATGCAGAACTGGTTCTGAAAGCCTTGCAGGCCGGCAAACACACCTTCGTCGAAAAGCCGCTGGCCATCAACAGGGAGCAGCTTGCAGACATCGAAGAGGCGTTACACGCTGCCCCCGGCATATTCCTCACGGTCGGATTCAACCGCCGTTTTGCCCCCCTCGCGCAGCAGCTTAAAGCGCACTTCACCCGGCGCTCCGAAGCACTCTTCATGCACTACCGGGTCAACGCCGGCTATCTCCCGCTTTCTCACTGGCTGCACGAACCGGCCATTGGCGGAGGGCGCATCATCGGCGAGGTCTGCCATTTTGTGGATTTCCTGACCTTCCTGGTCGGCGCCGCTCCCCTCTCCGTCAGCGCCCATGCCCTGCCCGGGAATGGGAAATACCGG
This sequence comes from uncultured Anaerolineaceae bacterium, assembly GCA_964387495.1. Classification (GTDB taxonomy): domain Bacteria; phylum Chloroflexota; class Anaerolineae; order Anaerolineales; family Villigracilaceae; genus DSXF01. The sequence goes on along the minus strand of CAYLXB010000015.1, from coordinate 18,280 downwards.
GAAGACAACGTCTCAATGACCTTCACGTTCCGGGATGGGTCGGTGGGCGTTGTAGACTATCTGGCCAACGGGGATAAATCCTATCCCAAGGAACGCGTTGAAGTCTTCTGCGGCGGGCGGATTGCTGTTCTGGACGATTTTCGCACGCTGGAGACAGTGAAAGACGGCCGGCGTAAACTGGTAAAACATTCCCAGGACAAAGGTTGGTATCATGAATGGGCCGCGTTTGCCGGTGCCATCCGCGCCGGCGGCCCCCCGCCGATCCCTTATGAGCAATTGATTGGAGTGACCGGTGCCACATTTGCAGCAGTAGAGTCACTCCGCTCCGGCCGGCGGATTGAGATTTAGATGGACTTCATTACCACAGGCCCCTTGCTGAACCAATCATCGCTCTGTACCCCCATCTTGCGAGCATTACCTGATTGGTTTGGTATCGAAGCTGCCATCCTGGAATATGAACGCGAGATCGACCGCCTGCCAACTTTCCTGGCAAAAGCACACAGCCGTATCATTGGTTTTCTGAGTCTCAAACAACATTACCCGCACGCAGCTGAGATACTTGTGATGGGAGTCCTGCCAGAAGCACATGGCAAGGGTGCTGGCAGGCAGTTGGTGAAAGATGCCGAAGCCTGGTTGAAAAGCCACGGAGTTGAATACCTGCAGGTCAAAACACTCGGGCCATCGAACCCCGACCCCGGCTATACCCGTACACGTGCCTTTTACGAAGCCGTAGGATTCCGCCCACTGGAGGAATTCAAGCAGATCTGGGATGAGAAGAACCCCTGTTTAGTGCTGGTCAAGAGATTGTAAAGATGGAATATTTACGAGACCTTCGCACAATAGTCGGTCACCGTCCGCTCCTGATGGTCGGAGCAGCATTATTGATCCTGGACGATCAGGACCGTTTACTGCTGATGAAACGTTCAGACAGCGGCTGTTGGGGACCGCCGGGAGGTGCCGTGGAATTGGGGGAAACTGTCGAAGCCGCTGCCCGCCGTGAAACATTTGAAGAAACGGGGTTGGTGGTCGGCAGGATGACATTATTCGGCGTCTTCTCTGGCCCGGAACTTTACTATAAATACCCCAACGGCGACGAAGTTTATAACATTACGATCATGTACCTGTCAAATGACTGGAAAAACAGCATACGTTTGAACGAAGAACATACAGAATGGCATTGGTTTTCCATCCCGGATATCCCCGAACAGATCAGCCCGCCCATCCTCCCTGCTATCCGGCAATTCATCAACACCCACCGTCAGGGGTGAGCCGCGGTGTTTGCTGCCACGCAGCCAAAACGGCTCTGGAAACCCGCAATATTCCAGAGCCGTTTTTTGATTCAGGCAGCGTCTGTCTTCTGGTTGTTACTCGCTGGTCATGATAAACAACGGGTTCATTTCGAAACTCTCATACTGCGGCCGCAGGCGGTCTGTGTTATAGAAACGCTTGACATTGACCAGTTTCTTGGCGCTGGTAACCACGTCCACTGGCACATTGTCATAACGGCCGTTCTTCAGCACCACCAAGCGTCCATGGGTGCGTTTCAGGATCAGGTCCAGGGCCAGGTTGCCGTATGCCATGGGAACGATCGAATCGATCGCGTCGGGGTCGCCGCAGCGCACCATATAACCCAATTTCTGGTTCAGGACGTTAAGGGCTTTGCCATTATTATATTTGGGTGTCAACTCCTGCAGGCGCATTGACACCACATCCCCAATCCCGCCCAGCTTGGCGTGCCCAAAAGCATCCGTGGTGTGGTCCTGAAAAACCATCTGCTCGCCCGCCAGCATGGCACCCTCGGAAACCAGTACAACCGCGTACTTGCTTGGATTATGGTTGCGGTCATAGACCAGCAACTCGACCAGTCGTTCGATATCGAATTTGTGCTCCGGGATGACACAGCGATTGGCCGCGCCGGCCATGGTCGGCAGCATGGACGTAAACCCTGCATACCGGCCGAAGACTTCCAACACCAGCAGCCGCTCGTGCGAGCCGGCCACCGTGCGCAGGCTGTTAGCCATCTGGATGGTGCGGGTCACACAGGTGCTGAAACCAATGCAATAGTCTGTACCATAGACATCATTGTCCATCGTCTTGGGGATCGCAACGACCTTTACACCCTCTTGATATAGACGGACACCATAACTGAGGGTATCGTCACCGCCAACCGGGATGAGGTAATCAATGCCCAGGAAATCCAAGTTCTTCAGCACCTCCGGAGTCAGGTCATTGATTTCGTGTTTATATTTATCCTGTAAATGGGTTGGCACACTATCTTTTCTAACTTTCGACGGATTGGTGCGCGAGGTGTGCAGGAAGGTGCCGCCGGTTCGAGCCGCCCGGTTGACGGCATCCTCGGTCAGGTGTTGGAAATTGTTGCTGTTGTCGGCATCTTTATCGCGGATGATTTCCATGATGCCGGCCCAGCCGCGCCGCAGGCCGATCACCTGGTAACCCTCCCGCAAAGCCCGGATGGTAACCGCCCGGATGGCCGGGTTCAAGCCGGGGACATCACCACCGCCGGTCAGAATACCGATCACACCTGGTTTTTTATTTAACATGACACACCTCCAGAAGAAGCCAAAAAGATTTCAATACGCTCGCCAGCTTGGCGTATTCCGATAATTTTACCTCTTTTGGAGTAAAATTATTAATAACGTTCGGCTCATAAGCCATGAATGAATCTTTACGAGTCAAGGCGAGTAACGATGTTGAATGAAAAGCCTTTTACACTGGGTGTATTGACCTCCGGGGGCGATGCCCCGGGGATGAATGCCTGCATCCGCGCCGTCGTCCGTACCACATTATCCAATCATGGCCGTGTGCTGGGTATCTATGGCGGCTTCGAGGGGCTGATCAATGGTGACTTTCGCCAGCTGGGGGCACGAGAAGTCGGCGGCATTTTACAACGCGGCGGCACAGTTCTGCAGACGCGCCGCAGTGAACGTTTCTTGGACCCCAAATACCAGCGCGAAGCCATTCGAAACATGAACGCGGCCGGCATGGATAGCCTGGTCGTAGTTGGCGGCGAAGGTTCCCTGAACGGGGCGCATGCCCTCGCAAAACAAGACATCCGGGTGGTCGGAATCCCGGCCAGCATTGACAATGACGTTTGGGGAACAAACATGGCGATTGGCGTGGACACGGCCATGAACACGATCATGGACGCCGTGGATAAATTGCGCGATACCGCCTCATCCCACAGCCGGGCTTTCCTCATCGAAACCATGGGGCGCGGTTCTGGCTACCTGGCAGTCATGGCCGGGATTGTCTGCGGAGCCGAGATGGTGCTTATTCCAGAAGAACCGGTCACCGTCGAACAGGTTGCCAAAGCCATCGAAGATGCCTACCGCCGCGGCAAAACCCATGCCATCGTTATCATTGCGGAAGGCGCCAACATCCACACGACGGAACTGGCCCAGGCCATTGATGACCTCGATGTCGGCTTTACGACGCGCGTCACCATCCTGGGACATATTCAGCGCGGCGGCTCTCCGACCGCGTTCGACCGGATGCTGGCAGGGCGGATGGGTCTCAAAGCCGTGCAGGCGTTGCTTGCCGGAGAAACAGATGTCATGGTTGCACTCCAGGGCCGCGACATGGAACTCATCTCGCTGACCGAAGTAACCGGAAAGAAACGGCCTGCCAACAAAGACTATATCGAAATGGCCAAAGTCCTTGCCCTGTAGCAGTATGGCTGTAGGTTAATGAAAGCAGGCTCTCCAATCAGAGGGCCTGTTTTTTTTCGGAACAGGTTCAATTTTTACTGACCACCGTCCCATAACGGGTATGCTTGGCATCATACAGGCGCTGGTCGGCAATCTCGAGCAATTTATCCGGCACGCTCGTATCGGCCGGGAATATGGCCAAGCCCATGCAGGCAGAGATATACCGCTGGGTGGAGTTGGGCAGGCGCAGATCACAGGAGGCCAGCGCCATTCGCAGCTTGTCCACAACCGTCTGCGCCGAACTCAGGTCGGTTTCCGGAAGAATAACGGCAAACTCATCGCCGCCATAACGAGCCACAAAGTCGGTCGTGCGCACAGAACGGCGCAAGGCCGCAGCAACCTGCTGGAGCACGCTGTCGCCCATGGGATGGCCGAAATTATCGTTGATACTTTTGAAACCATCCAGGTCCATCATCACCAGGGTAAAAGGCCGTCCAAAGCGGAACGAACGCGCGCTTTCCTGCACCATCTGCTTGTCAAGGGCGCGCCGGTTGGGAAGCCCGGTCAGTTCATCTGTGAGCGACTGTTCGGTAACCTGGGCATATAAGTCGGCATTATGTAACACTTCACTCGCCCGCTCCGCAAACAGACGCGCCATGGCGACTTCTTCTGCAGATATGGCATGAACCTGATCCCAGTACACTGCCAGGACGCCGCGGGGGCCTTCGGGAGATGTCAAAGCAAAAACACCGTAAGCGCGAAAACCTTCCCCGGAAATAACCGCCCAGGCGGGCCGGGAGCGCTGGTCACGCGTCACATCCGGCACCAGCACCAGGTTTTCTTGCAGGGCAGCCTCTTCCAGCGCCGGGCGGGTACGGGCATGAATCCCTTGAATATATTCTTCCGAAAGGCCGATCGCATGGCTGCACTGCAGGTGCTCTGAGGCCGCATCCCGCAGGAACAAAGCCGCGCGTTGGGCTTTCAACAGCCCCCGGGCCGACTCGACAATCCCCGGCAGCAAAGTGGTATGGCGCAGGTCGGAAGTCAGTTTAGTCACCTGCAGGCTGAACTCACCCAACAACTCCGCCCTGCTGTGTGTTTCCTGGTACAGGCGCGCCCGCGAGATTAACAAGGCGACAAGATCGGCCAGCTGCTGGGCGCGTTGTACTTCATCGGGACTGAATTTGTGCAAGGTGTGATAGGCTACCAGCACAGCACCCCAATAGAGCTTGTCAGGGTAACCATAAATCGGTAAAGCCAGCATGGACTTTTCCGGGAAGCGCGCGGCAATTTCCGGATCAATATGAGGGGAAGCGCTTAAATTCTCTATGACCAGCGGTCCACCAAGCCGGCGCATTGCTTCGGTTACTGTCTTTGCCCCCGGCGGCAGGCTCATTTGCGGGTAAATGGCATGCAATGGCCCGTGGGCGGCCATAAAAATCGTGGCCTGGCTGTTTTCGTCCCACGCATCAATATACGCACTGTCTGACCCCAATACCCCGCCCAGCTGATCGGCCAGGATCTGGCATAAAGCCGGCAGATCCGTGACCGTCAGGCTCTGGCGGGTGAATTGATTCATTTGATCCAGGAAATCATTCTTACTGGCCGCTTCCACCCAGACCTGTTGCAGCTGCCGGGCCCGTCCCGCAACCATGATCCCATCCAGGATAATTGCGCCAATCAAGGCGGCTTCGACCACACGGACAAAAGGTTTTACGGGCACCTGCAGGAAGATATCAGGGGGCTGGACGGCCAGCCAGCCCTGGACGTATAACTCCATCAGGGCAGCATAAATCGCAATAATAAAGCCGGCAAACAGGATAATCTGCCGGGTTGGGAACATGACTGCCAACATACCAACATAGAGGAGATAGACCAGAGACAGCGGGCTGAATGGCCCCCCCGTAACATGGATTCCAACCGCGATAAGAATAACCTCGATACATACCTGCAAATAGAAATATTGGCGCAGGCGCCGGCCCACTTTTTGTGGTTCGCGGGCATAGTTCCTTTGGAGAGACCGATAAAGCACCTCGAACGTTCCCCCCAGAAGCACAGCCACGAATAAAAGCAACGCAGACACACCCATTACCTGGCTCTGGGGGCCAAAAATCAAGACAATGATTGTACCAGCCCCGATCATGGCCCAGCGAATTGCGTTAATTCGCCGTACGTCCTTAAGGAGGTAAGGCACAGGCATATCCGCGTGTTTCATAAGGAGACGTTTCCCTTTTTCTTCATTATCACTGATTTTACCCCCATTGGAGTTTACGATTTCTTTACAAGGATATCTGGTATACTTTCTCCATATTCTATCCGGTTGGAAACTTATGCCTCGCTTTGAAATTGACCTGGACCCCATCGACCATATCACAACTGACGCCCTCGGGCAGCCCGGCCAGCGCATCTTTTATCTGCAAGGCTGGCAAACCGAACAAACCGTCACACTCATCCTGGAAAAATTCCAACTCCAGTCACTTTCCATTGGCATCGAACAATTCCTGGCAGAATTATCCCACCAGAATCCCGACCTGCCGGAAGCCTCCGGGGACTACGTTGAAGAGAAAATGCACCTCCATCCGCCGCTGGAGCCGCTCTTCCGCGTCGGCGAAATTGGGCTGGGATATGACCAGGGCGGAGACCGGATCGTACTCATCGTACGCGAGATACTGGCGGAGGGGGAAGATCCCGAATCCGCCGCCGTGGTGCGCTTTTGGGGAACACGCGCCCAATTTCGCGCCCTCGGACGCTGGGGCGTTGAAGTCGCCAATCGCGGGCGGCCCATCTGCACCCAATGCGGCCAGCCAATGGAACCTGAAGGACACTTCTGCCCCAAGAAAAATGGGCACAAACACTAGCACAAACACTCGATCGAGATGAGAAGCAGTCTCCCGGCTATGGAGGATTAGTATGATCAAGGAACAGGAAACCTGGTCTCTCCTGGCCGCTCTCAAGGCAGGAAAAATCGAACTAAAGGGCCAGTTTCTCCTGGGATCGAATTATACATTCCTCGTCAAAATCCATTACGAAGGCCGGGAGGTTCAGGCCGTCTATAAACCATCCAGGGGGGAACAACCCCTGTGGGATTTTCCCGAAGCCACGCTCGCAAAGCGCGAAGTTGCTGCCTACCTCGTCAGCCAGGCACTGGGCTGGTGTTTCGTTCCGGTAACTGTTCTGCGTGAGGACGGTCCTTTCGGCCCCGGTTCGCTGCAGCGCTTTATCCGCTATAACCCCAATGATCATTACTTCAATTTCTCACCTGAAATCAAAGCGCGCCTCCGCCCGGTGGCCGTCTTCGACCTGTTGATCAACAATGCTGACCGCAAAGGGAGTCATCTCATTATCGAAGAGGACACACATATTCTCTGGTTGATTGACCACGGTCTGTGTTTCCACGCAGAAGAAAAGCTAAGAACTGTCATCTGGGATTTTGCCGGGGAACCCATTCCCGGGGAACTGATCAAAGACATCGAGCGCTTTCGGGCTGATCTCACCGGGAGCCCGGATCTGCAAACCGGGCTTTTACATTACCTTACCCCTCGCGAAATCAATGCGCTGGCCTCCCGCGCCGGTGCATTGATTTCTTCCGGCAATTTCCCATCCCCGCCTGAAGACCGTCGTTCCTACCCTTACCCGCCGGTATAATATCTGCACATCAAAGGATCCGATCGATCCGGCATATCTTTCGATCTGTAACTCATCGAACAGGAGTTCCCATGCAATATAAACTTGCCCTGCTTGGCTTTGGCAACGTCGGCCGCGCCCTGGCCCATTTACTGATCCGTAAGGAAACCGAACTGAAGGAAAGATACGGCATCACGTTTCGCGTGACCGGCATAGCCACCGGGCACCATGGCTTTGCCATTGATGCGGATGGGCTTGACTTGAACACAGCCCTGGACCTGCTCGAAAGTGGCAAATCCGTGGAAACGATCTCCCGCCTTCCCATCCTTGACACTCTCGATTTTATTAATGCCGTCCCCGCGGATGTCCTCTTCGAAAACAGTCCGGTCAACCACCATACCGGGGAGCCGGCAGTCACCCACCTGCGAATGGCCCTTGAACGCAGCATGCACGCCATCACCGCCAACAAAGGCCCGGTTGTACACGCCCATCAGGAACTGACCGACCTGGCAAACAAGGTGGGGCGAAGGTTCTATTTTGAATCCACCGTGATGGACGGTGCCCCCATCTTTTCGCTTTTCCGGGCTGCCCTGCCGGGCGCCCAATTGATCGGTTTTCGCGGCATCCTGAACTCCACCACGAATCTGATCCTGAATTGCATGGAAACCGGCCAGTCGTTCGCCGAGGCAGTCAAATATGCCCAATCCATCGGCATTGCAGAGACCGATCCGTCTGCCGACGTGGACGGATGGGATGCCTCGATCAAGGTCGCCGCACTGGTCACCGTGTTGATGGCTGTACCCTTCAAGCCCCAGCAGGTCGAACGCGAAGGCATCCGCAGCCTGACACCCGCCCACATTGCGGAAGCCAAAGCCCAACACAAGCGTTGGAAACTCGTCTGCACCGCCCGGCGAAAGGGTGATTCGGTTATCGCGCGTGTCGCGCCGGAAATGGTTGCTTCTGATTCGCCGATGTTCAGCATTGACGGAACCAGTTCGATCGTCGAATTCGAGACAGATACCCTTTCCAGCCTTTCGATTGTGGAAGGCAATCCCGGCCCGGAAACCACCGCTTACGGCCTGATGGCAGATCTCATCAACGCGGCCAGGTAGTTTTCGGTAATAACCGCCCACCACAGGCATTATAATAGCCGTATGATCGAAATAACCATCCCCGGCCGCGGCGAACTGCACCTCCAGCACCTGGTGACCGATGTCAACGGCACCCTGGCTGTGGACGGCCAGCTGCTTGACGGCCTGGCCAAACGAATCGCCTCCCTGCGCGACCGCCTGACGATCCACCTGCTGACCGCTGACACCCATGGCAGGCAGGAATTGATTGACAAACAGCTCGGCCTGACGGCTGTGCGCGTGCGCGGCGGCGGGGAATCCGCCCAAAAAGCCGCCTATGTTTGCAGCTTGGGCGCAGAGAACGTGGTAGCCATCGGCCAGGGCGCCAATGATGCGGCCATGCTCAAGCAAGCCGCGCTGGGCATTTGTGTCATGTCCGCCGAGGGGGTCGCGGTGGAGGCGCTGTTGGCTGCCGATCTGCTCGTGCCTGATATTTTCGCTGCGCTCGACCTCTTAGAAAAGCCGCTGCGCATTGTTGCCAGTTTACGCACATGACTTACCCGACCCCCGATCCACTTCCCCCCCTGGAAGAGCCGCCCGCCGAACCGCCGCCAGAATCGGCAGCACGCAGGCGGCGCCAGCGGCGCACGCTGCTGCCGCGCGATCCGGCCGGACGCTCGGCGGTGCTGGTCAGCCTTGCCCGGCGTTCCTATCCATCGATCGAGTTCTTCCTCTTTTCGACCATCTGCGGATTTGTGCTTGGAGTGGGCTACCTGCTCGATTCACCCACCGTTCTGGTGCTGGGTGCGTTACTTGCTCCCCTGATGACCCCCTGGGTGGGGATGACATTGGCAGCCGTCACCGGGTCGGCGCGCTTTTTCCTGCAAACCCTGGTCGCCATCCTGGTGGCTGCAGCATTGGCCTTTATCGGTGCCCTCCTGGGCGGCGTGGCAGCGCGTGCTTTCATGCCGCTTACCCTCAACCTGGGATATTACCACAGCCGTCTGTGGCCTGCCGACCTGGTCGTGCTGGCATTGGGCGCGATCTTGCTTACAATTTCCTTCCTGCGCTCCGAAGAAAAGCCCTACCTGCCCAGTGCGATGCTGGCCTACCAACTCTTCCTGCCTTTGGGTGCCGCCGGCTTTGGCCTGGGCGCTGGCGCAGACTCTTTTTGGCCGGCTGGCCTGCTGGTCTTTCTCACACACCTGGCCTGGGCAACCTTCTTCGGTGGGGTGACGCTGGCCATCCTGCGCTTTTGGCCGCGAACCCTGATCGCAACGGTTGTCAGCCTGCTCATTTTCCTGGCCGTCCTGGTGGCGCTGGTCGGGTTGACCGGCCTGGGTGCAGGCCTGCTCGTGCAATCCGGGCTGAGGCAGTCGGAGACAACGCCCCAGGCCCCGGAATCAAGCCCGGTTCCGACGGCCAAACCGCTGGGCATCCTGCTGGGTACCCCCTCACCCATTCCCACCCTGCCTTTCCGTGTGACTGTGCTGCCAAGTCCGACCTTTGACCCCGGCATCCTGTCGGCCCTGCCGCCATCCAGAACGCCCACACCAACCATTACCCCCCAACCAACGCCGGTGTATGCCCGGATCGACGCACGCGGCTTTGGGGGAGCTTTCCTGCGCAAAGAACCGGGGGGGGACGTTCTGCTGACGCTTGACAACGGGGATGTCGTCCGCGTATTGCCCGAAATTCAAGATTACGAGGGCACCCCCTACGTACACGTAATTGCAGTCCGTGGTGAAGTCAGTTACGAAGGTTGGATCATCCAATCGGTTCTGGTCACTGCTACGCCAGTGCCCGACTGGTAAAAATTTTCTTCCCTTTCCTCAAAGATACAGGAGGTTGGGGGAAGGCTCGTGGAGAGAATATGCCCATTCATTTTGGAACCGACGGCTGGCGTGCCGTCATCTCGGATACTTTCACATTCGGCAATCTGCGCATGGTCACCCAGGCAATTGCCGATGCAGTTGCTTCTGAGCACTGGGACAGTCGCAGAAATGGCGGCCCCGTTCCTGACCTAAAAAAGATCGTGGTCGGCTTTGATACGCGCTTCCTCTCGGACCGTTTCGCGGGGGAAGTGGGCCGCGTGCTGGCAGCCAATGGTTTCACCGTCTACCTGGCCCAGTCTGATGCGCCAACGCCTGCCATTTCGTACTCGGTCCGCCACCTCAACGCAATCGCGGGGGTGATGATTACCGCCTCGCACAATGCACCCCGTTACAATGGCCTCAAACTCAAGGCCTCTGCAGGCTGTTCGGCCCTGCCCGAACAATGCCGCCGCGTGGAAGTGTACATCACGACGAACGAAGAGCGCGCCCGTGGCCCCAACCTGATGGACTTTGAGCAGGCGCGCCAGGCAGGCCTGATCCAGCGCTTCAACCCAATTCCGCCATACTACGAGCACCTGCGCAAACTGATCGATACAAATGTCGTTGCCGAAAACCCCCAGCGCTTCGTAGTCGATTCGATGTATGGCTCCGGGCGTGGTGTGATCAAGGGCTTTTTGCAGGGCACAGGCTGCGAAGTCGCCGAGGTGCGCAACGAGATGAACCCCGGTTTTGGAGGCGTTCATCCCGAACCGATTGCCAGGTATCTGGGTACGCTGGCCAGTGCCATCAGCACCGGCATGGGTAACTTTGGACTGGCCACGGATGGCGACGCCGACCGTATTGGCGCAATGGATGAGCGCGGCAATTTCGTGGATCCGCACAAAATCATGGCGCTTTCCCTTCGCTACCTTGTCGAAAAACGCGGCCTAAGCGGGACGGTCGTGCGTACTGTTTCGACCACCCGTATGATCGATCGGCTGGCAAAACGCTATGGTTTGAAGTTGTATGAGACCCCGGTCGGCTTCAACCACATTGCCGACTATATGATGCAGGAAGATGTGCTCATCGGCGGCGAGGAATCGGGCGGCATTTCCTTCAAAGGTCACATCCCGGAAGGCGACGGCCCTTTGATGGGGCTGCTGCTGGTCGAAATCATCGCCGAGGCAAAAAAATCGTTGTACGACCTCGTGCAGGACCTGCTGACCGATGTCGGCCCGGCCTTTTATGAACGCACGGACATGCGCCTGAGCCGCCCGGTAGCCAAAGCCGAGATGGCTGACTTTTTGACCCGCCAGGCACCCTCCGGGATTGGTGGACAGAAGATGGCGGAAATCAGTTGCATGGACGGCATTAAATACATCCTGGCAGATGACTCGTGGCTGCTCATCCGTCCTTCGGGCACCGAACCGGTCTTGCGCGTCTATGCCGAAGGCCGCAGCCAGGAGATGGTAAGAGCCTTGTTGGATTATGGGGAAGAGGTAGCCCAGAGGGTGGTGTAGCGCTCATGGAACAGAAACGTGGCAAGACCCTGGCCGGGAAATACCCGCCTTCCAGGCCTTGTACGTGCGAGGTGTGCGTGGGCTATTGCATGCGCCCGGGCTGGTGGACTGTAAGCGAAGCGGCCATGGCCATTCAGGGTGGATATGCACAGCGCATGATGCTGGAGATGGCCCCGGATCGGTCTTTTGGTGTGCTCTCTCCGGCCTTTAAGGGTTGTGAGGCGGATTTTGCGAGAGAACGCGGCGCGGCAGAAGGTTGCACCTTTCTCCATGACAGGCGCTGCGAATTACATGGCACGCCTTTTATGCCGCTGGAGTGCCGCCACTGCCATCATGAGAATCCCAGCTCAGGAAAACGCTGCCATGCAGACATTGAAAAAGACTGGAATACCCCCGCCGGCCGGGCATTGATCGTTCAATGGAGCAAACTGACCGGTTTTTGGGAGCGTGCCAACCTACTCGTCCTGCAGGAACAAGCCGGGGGCAAAGACCGATAAAGATACGGCCAAAGCACAAAAAACAACAGGCTCCATCGCGTCGCGCGATGGAGCCTCATTCATATTAGAGGAAAAGGTGTAACGACGAAGAGCGATGCCAATCGATGCCGGGCCGCAAGGAAAGCGGCGCAAACGCTCCCGGATTTAGAGGCAACTAAATCCGGTCCAGCCCGGCCGCGCCCCGGCGGCTCTTTCTTAGCGGGGTGCCAGAGGAGTGGTGCGCAGACGGCGGGCGAGAAGGATAACTGCCACCAGCACCAAAGCCATCACCAGCAGCACAGGGGCACCGACTTCGTCTGCGAACCCGGTACCAGGCAGGGCGGTCGTCGTGGGCACGATCGTCAACTGTACGCCTGCAGCCTGGGTGAAGCCGGCTGCCACAGTCGCGGTGGCAGGCAAAGCGGTTGGCTGCGTCAGTGCAGCCTGCGGTGTACCCGGTGTCGCTGAAACATTTGCCACCACCAATGTCGGGGAAGCCGTCGGGCTGACTTCCGGCAGGGGGGGAGGCGCTTGCGTGAATGACAGGGATACGGCCGTGGCAGTCAATGCCTGGGAGACCTCCGCACTTTGAGCAACGGTGGTTGCCTCAATGGCGGCCTTGTTGCTGTCCAGCCGAGGCTTCAGCACCAGCAGGTATACCCCTCCACAAACCAGAGCCGCAAAAATCAAGAAGCCAAGGATGCCAATCCCAATCCAAAAGGCCTTGTTGTTACCGGACTCTTCAGGTGGAGTTTCGATGCTATCCAGATTCATATCATCGCCTTCGTACATAGGTGACTCTCCTCACAAATGGTTGATACGCAATTATCCCACAACTTCCAAGTTTACCAGAGGAACAAGGATTTGTTCCCCATCTTGCAAATGAATTTCCGCCACAGGTGCGCGCAGGCCGCTCGGGAGGCTGTTCAGCCCTGGCGGCAGGCTGAGAATTGAGGCAATCTCGCCAGCATGGGGAGCACGGCGCAGCCGCACTTGCTGTCCGGGAGCAAACGTCTCGATCTCGCGGGGTGCAGGGGGAGCTTGGCTGACCGGCAGAGGTATGATCACTTCAGGCCGGGTGCCCGTGTAGCGGTCATAAGGCTCGGCATTGACTGTGGTCTCACGCTTGGCATTGGTGCTCAGGATCCTGAAGGCTGCGGAGTTCATGGGCAGGTTCCCGAAGCCATCGATCACCACGATGGGGTAGCGCATTTGGGCTGCCAAAGGCAGCAGGGAAGGCATCAGGCTGGCCAGGATCAAGCCGCGCACAGGCAATTCGGCTGCAGCACGTAGTGACTCTCCATCCTGGCAATGACCCGCCAGCAGTACCGAACCGCGCAGGCTGACATCCAACTGGGAGGCATCCAGCACATGTGCTGAATTTTCCATCAATGAGAGAAGCAGGCCGGTATCTGCCCGTCCATTCCCCCAAATTCCCTGGAGAAGAGCGCCAGAGGTCTGCAGTACCACCCCGCGCCCGGCGATGACTTCTGTCACCACTCCCGGCATGCCGGCACGTAATTCCAGGGTCGTCTCGCCCACCTCGAGTAAAACCTGTCCCCCACCGACTGCCACCACGCGCCCTTCGCGCGGCACACGAATAGGCTGCTGGAACAAGCCTCTTTTTTCAGCAATGACGGTCTCTTGAGCCAGGCGATCACCAACCTTGCACCGGATGAGGCGCTCAGCGGCCTCCGGGGGGATGCCGAAAGTACGTGCCACATCCAATAAAACATGCTCACGCGCGTACTGTGCCTCCGCCACCACTTCAGCTGTGCTGACCTTCTGGTTGAGGCGTGCAACGACGTTCCCCGGGACAGGCAAAACCCGGCGGCGAACGATTGTGGTGAGGGGGAGAATATGGGTAACGGGTGCCAGCATATCAACCTCCCACCGTCCAATACCATTTTTTGATCAATTCACGCCTGCGGACTGCATCGGCCGGCAGGACAAGCGGCCGCCCGCGTGCATCGATGATCAGGCCCAGCGCACCGCCAACCACACGGATGGTGCCGCCTCGACCCGGGCCAAAACCCACATCAGCACGGCGCAACGGTTGTAACTGTAGTTTTGCTGTTTTTCCGCCTGCCAGCGGCAGAATCTCGAGGGAGCCATATTTGACATCGACGCGCGTCTCATTCCCATCATCCTGAACCAGGCGGGCACGCAATACCACCGTCCCATGATCCGCGGTACAGATGGGTGCGACAACCGCAGCCAGGTTGACAAAGGCCCCCGACTCCAACACCTGGACCGGAAGAAGCGTGTTACGGACTGCTGCTGCCCCCAGCGACGGCAGCAGGTTATTCTGATCCAGGATGATCGTCGTCACGCCAACCGGCTGAACGGCATCCAGCAAGATGAGCAAACTTTGCCCCAATGTGGGGGTTCCTGTGATCCCATCACCTCCTGCCAGAATTGGTTCGAAGGCAGGTAAAAACGGACCGCGTGCTTTGACAGGAAAGTTGCGCACCGCACTTTGTACGGCCAGGTGGAGCGCCTGGCGCGTCAGAGCCTGCTCGATCGCCAGGTCCTCTTTTGTGGCGGAGATAGAAGCCGGATAAACAGCCTTTTGCTGGATATAATCCAGGATATGCCCGCTGGAGATATCCAGGGGCAGCCAGCGGGCGATGTCGGCCAGATCCGTATGCTTCAGGATCCCTGACAGGTTTTCACCCAGCCCAAACTGGGGATAAACATTCAAACGCAGGTTCCCGCGAAAACCGGCCGCAATGGATATGGCAGACGCATCGACATTGACACCCAGCAGCCCTTTTTCACCACCGTACACCTGGCTGAGAAAACGGATGATCCTTCCCTGGGCATAAGCTGCTGGGAACAATCCACCGCATTTCAAATTCAACTCATCCACGCCATGCAGTTGGGACTGGCGCACGATCCGATAAAGTTCGGCCAGTTCTTTGCTCGCCGGGTCGAGGTCTTCAGTCTCCAGGCCAGGGCGTATGTTTGGGCCAAAGCGCAGGAGGGGCACCAGCTTCTCGAGCGAAGTACGCACATCATTCGTCAGACTCTGATTCCCGGCGAAAAGGATGGCGGGGCGGCGCTCTTCCGGAAGCAAGTAGCACGCCAGGCCAATGACCTCGATGACTTTCCGGATCGAACGGGAGGCACCACCATCAGTTCCACCGGCCACCAGGACCAGGTCCGGCTTCGAACGAATCAGGCTGTCGATCTGATCGTGCGCCTTGCGGCTGTCGCTTAAACTGATGGCTTCGATCACACGCACATAGGTGGTCTCTGCCAGGCGGCGGGCGCTCTCCAGCGAGACATCATCCAGCAGGCCGACGATGGCTGTTCGGAGCGGCGATCCTGCAGACAGGACCGCCGCCAACGTATCCACACCCGAACCATCAGCCTGGACGGGGGTGATGATCTGCCGCTCGGAATTCAGGAAAACGCGTCCGGTGACAGATTGCAGGTTTTCAATGGCCCGTTGTACACCTTCAGTGATATCTGCAAGCGGTGCTTCAGCAGTAGACAAAGCCTGGCCGGAAGCCAGGAAGCGGTACTGCCCTTCGACAACATCGAAGAGCAGGGCGCGGGTATTGATCGCACCCACATCCAGAGCAAGCAGAGAGTCACCTTCGATCAATGAGACAGGCATGGTAATTTATCTGAAGATAGAAAATATGGAATCCCAACGTTCAATCATGGCAGTCAGCGCAGCAGCAAAGACGCCCGCAAAGAGCACACCCAGGCTGATGGCAATGAAAATGCGCCCCAGCCAGGCAATCCACTCGACGAGGCGGCTGCGCTGAACACCGCCCCCCGGCCCAGCTTTGGCCCCAAAGTGGAAATATACCAGGGTACTGATGGTTCCGATGATGGCAACAATCCCCGTGGACAGGCGTTCCGCCCAATGATAGCCTTCCCCTGCAGCAGTATGGAGTGCAAAAGGAGCAATCCCTGCACCAATCTGCGGCAGGATGGTACCGAGCACCGCCCCGCCAATCGCCACGGCAGCCCCAACCCCAACCAGAAATGCCACTGAGACCGTACCCAGGCGGGAAAGATGGGGAGAGATTTTCATCAACAGGAGCACGCTCAAAACAAGCGGGATCAGTAGCAGAAGGTCTTGGGCTGTCACAGGCCCGGACAACAAAGGCTGGAAGAGAGACTGAACAAGCACCTGGTGCCAGACCACCGCCGCGGCATACCCGGAGGAGACCCCTACAAAGAGATAGATCGCCAACTTGAACAAAGGCGAATCACCCAGCAGGTAACTGAAAATCAGCAGGGTAAGTACCAGGCCAACCAGAGCACTGATGAAGTCTGCCGGGATGTTCATAATCACACCTCACCCGCGGCCCGGGAACGACGGAAGAGCCAGGCGGTAATCAGGCTCCACAAGGCACCGACAAGGATTAAAATCTCAGCCACAAACAGGCCGAGGCTGAAACTATCCCAGTAACGGCGCCCCAGGCCGGGGCGGCCATTGATCGTCTCATAAGCAGCGCCGCCCGAGAGTCCGCTGACCAGCCCATCGATCTGGCCGGAATCCACGTAAGGGCGGAGTACCAGCTCAACCTGTGCACTGGCAACCATGAGCAGCGGGGCGTCTCCCATCAAAGGTTCAGCCTGTTCCACCCAGGCCTGTGCTGCCTCGACACTGTCTGCCAGGACAACAACCAGATCAAAACTTTGGATATTTTCGATGCCCTGCAGGGCAGGCGTCTCCCATGCCGGCGTGCCGTTCACCGCCGGAGGCCTGGGAATGGAACGGGCAGGCCGCTGGGCAAATCCCAAGATGCCCGTTGAGCCTCCGGGAAGATACCCCATATTCAGGTATTGGATCCCGGCCTGGTAATTATGATCGGTCTGGGTACGAGCCAGGAACCGCTCGGCAAGCATCGGGCCATTGGGTGAGGTGGACACGATTGCCAGCCGGGCACCCCGTACCATCAGGTGATCCACCAGTGGCGCCGCGGCCGCCTCCATCTCGCCGGACAGGGCAGGCTCATAGTCAAAGACCAGTAATACAGGAGCGTTCGGAGAGAGTTGGTTGACAGCCCCCACCGCATCCAGAGTCTCATTGGGGAAGAGGCTGGCATCTGGCACGAACGTGGACCTGGCAAGAACCGGCAGGATGACCGCCAGTAACAGCAATCCGAAGATGACCCACCGCAATACACGCGCCGAAAACACGAGAGAGGGTGAAGTCAACGGCTTTGGCTCCGACTCACTGGAAAGCATCTTTTCCAGCAAAGCTGCATTGGCCTGTTGTTCGTCGTCAGCCTGAAGTTTGACCGTATAGGCTTGTGGTTTGCGTCCCGGCACAATCGCCGGCCCAGCCGGTAACACACCGCGCAGCCCGGCCAACGGCCCGGTCGCTTCCGCTTCTGTCTCGCCTTCAGGGCTGGTTGGAACATCCGGGACGGCAGCCTCAACCGGGCGCATGGCCTGCACCCAGGACGGCAGCGCGGCTGGAGAAATTTCATCACCCGCTGCCTCCGCTGCAGGCGCAGCCTCAGCCTGGATTTCCGCCGGTCTGATGGCTGAAAGCCAGTCTGGCATGTCCATCGAAAAAGCAGACTCATCCTCCGAACCCGGAGAGCTGCTGCCTTCATCTGGTACGAAAGCACTCGTCCCCGCTTCACCAGGGAACTCATCCTTGAATGGGGAAGCGGCGGTGGAAGGCGCCAACGATTCTGCTCCCCCCAGGGACGCAAGCCAATCGGGCGTTTCAGCCGCAGTGGTTTCCTGCGGCTCTGACGGCATCACAGTCTGGGCCAGCTCTCCCCCAGCGGCCCCGGTAGCCATCCCGGAGAGCCAGTCGGGGAATTCAGCTGGCTGTACCGGCTCCTGTGCCTCAGGCCGGGGAGCCTCCTCCATCGTTGATGCCAGCCAATCAGGCAGTTCGGAACCATCGGAAGAATACGGGCGTGCCTTCTCTTCCGGTTGTACTGCTGCTCCGAGCCAATCAGGCACGCTGCTGTCAGGCGCAAAGGGAACTGGTGCTTTGGGCGAACCTTGCGTCTCCTCGTCAGGAGAGGGCGGGGAGGATCCAGTTCTCAGGGTTCCCAGCCAGTCAGGTAAGCCGCTGTCTGCTGCGGGTGCCCCCGCGGGAAGGGCAGGCTCTCCTTCCAC